>NZ_FOLE01000001.1:0-600000 GCF_900112255.1 Flexibacter flexilis DSM 6793 | reverse complement strand
GATAGACTTCAATAAGCTGGCTCAAGACTTGTTGCCATCGATATTGCGAAAATCTAAGCGACTGGCAATGCTTGGCGTGATGTTATCGCCATTAGCGACAATGTATGCGACTTGGCTTGTGTTTTTGGCCAATGCGCAAAAGCAAGCACTGTACAATGGCCAGACGATTGTGCTTGAGAGTATTCTTAACGACGTGTTTGACCCGATGCTACGTCGCATTACGCTTAATAACATCGCCAATGAAATTGAGCCTGTTTTTTTTCCAAAAAACGAGTTAGCGGGTGAGCCTGTGTATATTGATAAGGATACTGAGCCTATGTATATTGGCTTATACGCTGATTATCTTAATGCGACAGGCCTTGAGGTCATTGTTCCCATTGAATTAAACGGTAATGAATTAGCGATTAAATCGCAATTAAATCGCTATCTAATTGCGTCTGTAAAATATATAATAACTTACTACTAATTAGCATGATAGAGCAAGTACAAGAATTTGAAAAACGCGGCTTTTTGGGCGATGATTTCATTGAGATCGACGAACAGGCGCGTATAGCTGCTACGGCTGTTCTGCGAGATGTAGATGATTGCATACTGTCAGGCTGTAATGTTACAGCGTCAGCCACTGTAGGAATGTTTGACGTATCTGCTGGCTTGGTGTGGCTGGCTGGCCGAATCATGCCTGTAGAGGCTGTTGTAGCCGTCGAGATGCCATCAGTAATTGTTGCCAATGCTGTCGTTGAGGTTGTCAAACCTTATATGCCAAGCGGCATTGAGCGTGCTGTAACACGAAGCTACACCGCTTCTGTGCAGCCATCAGGCACAGGGATTGCATTGTCGAATATAAGTCGTGTTGATTTTTGGCAAAAATTGCAGGCAAAGATAAATTACGCGGATAAAGCTACTCAAGCACAAGTGGCGGCGTTGCAAGCGCAGATAGATCAGCTAAATGGATTGACCGCTTGGAATTTAATCAGAGATATGCCTGGTGGCGGCTTTAATACCGACTGGTCAGACGATCCCGAATACGATAATCCAGTAGGCTGGCGACGTGTGGCGGTCAATAAGATAGCTATGTGTGGTGTCGCCGTCAAGACTGTTGATAACGGCAATTTCAAACTATTAACGTTGCCAACTAATGCTCTGCCATCCAGAACCATTGTACTGCCTTCTAACATATATATTTCTGATTATAGAAGAACGGATGAAAATGTACCGTTGATCATTAAGCCGAATGGCGACGTGCAATGGGCAAATACCTCGCCAGTCACTTGGGCGGTAGGGCATCGCGTTGTCTTTGATGGTATTGAGTATTTCACCGATTAGTCGGTGAAATACTATTTTTTTATATTTTTTTACTTTTTTATTTTTTTAATGATTTTTTTTTGATTACAAAAATCACAAGCTATACAACGCAGATTGTATAGCAGTGATGAAGACAATGCCAGAGAACAGCGTAGATGTTGTTCTTACAGACCCTCCTTACCTTTATCTCAAGCATAAACTTGATAGGCCATTCGACGAGGCTACTTTTTTTTCAGAGATTCAGCGCATAGTAAAGCCTGATGGTTTTGTTGTCATTTTTGGACGTGGCGCATCGTTCTATCGATGGAATACAAGACTTGCGGAACTTGGATTCGCCTTTAAGGAAGAGATTATCTGGGACAAGAAGCGCATATCTTCGCCGCTTATGGCACTGGGTCGCCGACATGAGACGATTAGTATAAGTACTAAGGGTAAGGGTAAGATTAAGGCGTGTAAAGTGCCTTATCTTGAAATGAAACGATATGATGAGGCGGGTATATTGCGCGATTTGAAATCGCTGAAGGGCTTACTCAAGACGAAGAAGCTTGATAATGTAATCGCGTATTTAGAAAAAAATACAGTCGTTTACAGCCAAAAACGCGGCAAAGAAAGCCTTACGATTGGGGCTGCGATAGCTACTCCAGACAGGCAAGTGACAACGCTTAAGTCGATTGTTGAGGGGATGAAGGAGCAGAGTATCATTGAAGTAGCTGCCGAGCGTGGTTCGGTAGTCATACACCCAACGCAGAAGCCTGTACGATTGTTAGTAAGATTATTAGCACTTGTAGGAGCTGGTAGCAATTCTGTTGTATTTGACCCATTCGCAGGCTCGTCAGGCGTGGCCGTTGCCGCCGATGAGATTGGTGCGCAATTTGTTGGATCTGAGATTGATGAGGAGTACTACAATGCTGCCGTTAGGCGAATATCAGCGTTGTGATTTTAAAGCGATACGAGTAATTGTATCGCTTTTTTTTGGACATTTGATTTTTGATTTTTGGAAATTTGATTTTTTAGATTTTAGAAGGCGAAAAAATTGTGCCTGAAGCGGTGCTGTTATCTCAAATTATTAACCTATAAACCACTGATAATTAGATGATAGAAAAATTTATACATCGCCCTGTGCTGGCCATCGTTATTTCCATTATTATTTGTATGCTGGGAGGAATTGCCTTGTTCAAACTTCCCATGACGCTCTTTCCGAGCATTGCGCCGCCCGAAGTAAACGTAACCGTAGAATATACGGGAGCTAACGCCGAAACCGTAACCAAAGCCGCCATTGTGCCACTCGAACGCGCCATTAATGGCGTGCCTGGCATGAAATACATGAGTAGCGATGCGGGCAACGATGGCGTTGGTGTGGTGCAAATATTGTTTGACATAGGCACAGACCCCGACGTGGCGGGCGTAAATGTCCAAAACCGCGTCAATGCCGTGATGGGCGAGCTGCCCGAAGAAGTAATTAAAAGCGGGGTAAAAATTGCCAAAGAAGAAAACGCCATGCTCATGTATCTGAATATTTTTAGCACGGATACGACGATGGACGAAAAATTTGTATTCAATTTCGCCGACATCAATATTATTCCTGAGTTGCGCCGCATCAAAGGCGTAGGCTATTGTAGTATGTTGGGGGTAAAAGAATACGCGATGCGTGTTTGGTTAAAACCTGATAAAATGCTGGCTTACAACATTTCTACGGAAGATGTAACCAACGCTTTACAAGAAGAAAACGTAGAAGCCGCCCCCGGTAAAATTGGTGAAAGTAGCGACAAGAAAAGCCAGTCGTTACAATACACCGTCCGTTATACAGGCAAGTTTACGACTCCCGAACAATACGGAAACATTCCGTTGCGGGCGGAGGCTTCGGGCAAAATCCTTAGGATTCGAGATGTGGCTGATGTAGAGTTCGGAACGATTTATTTTGATGTGGAAAGCAAACTCAACGGCAAACCCTGCGCCGCCATTATGCTCAAGCAGTTGCCGGGGTCTAATGCCAGCGAGGTAATTGCCAACGTAAAAACCCGATTGGCAGAACTTAAACAAAAATCTTTTTTGAAGGGAATGGATTATTCGCTCAACTACGACATTAGCCAGTTTCTGGACGCGTCCGTACACGAGGTAATCAAAACGCTGATAGAAGCCTTTATTCTGGTGGCTTTCGTGGTGTTTATTTTCTTGCAAGATTGGCGTTCCACGCTTATCCCGACATTTACGGTTCCTGTGGCTCTGATTGGGACAATGTTCTTTATCAGTCTGTTAGGCTTTTCGCTGAATATGATTACGCTGTTTGCGATGGTTTTGGCCATTGGCGTTGTAATTGATGACTCGATTGTGGTGGTGGAAGCCATTCACGCCAAACTGGAGCAGTCGCCCGACATGACCGTAACGGAAGCCACAGAACAAGCCATGAAAGAAATTAGCGGCGCGATTATGGCCATTACGTTGGTGATGTCTGCCGTGTTCGTGCCAGTGGCTTTTATGAGCGGCCCTTCAGGTATTTTTTACCGACAATTTTCGCTTACGATGGCCATTTCGATTGTGCTTTCGGGCGTGGTGGCACTTACGCTTACACCTGCACTTTCTACCCTTATTCTCCGCAAACACGCACACGATGCCAACCGCAAACACAATGTTTTTACACGCTTGTTGGCGGGTTTTAATCGTGGTTATGAACGCATCGAAGGCCGATACCGCAAGGTTTTGGAACTGATTTTGCACCGCAGGACGATTACTTTCGGGATTTTGTTGCTGTTCTGTTTGGGTACTGGCATTTTGGGCAAAACCTTGCCGTCTGGTTTTATTCCCAACGAAGACCAAGGCACTTTTTACGCCAGTATTACTACGCCTTCGGGGGCTACGCTGGAGCGAACCAAAGAAGTGGTAAACGAAATTCAGCGCGTTGCCCAACAAACCGAAGGCGTGGCGAGTGTGTCCACACTTTCGGGTACAAATATTCTTTCTGATGGAACGGGCGCGACCTATGGCACCGCTTTGATTAACCTCAAAACATGGCATGAACGCAACGTATCGGTAGATGATGTAATGGAAACGCTGACAGAAAAAACGGCTCATATCAAAGATGCGGCGATTGAGTTTTTCCCGCCGCCCGCCGTGCCGGGTTACGGAAATGCCAGTGGTTTTGAGTTGCGATTGCTCAACAAAACGGGTGATGGTGATTTGAAAAAAATGGAAGAAGTCGTAAAACAATTTATCCAAGACCTCAAAGCACGCCCCGAAATTGCGAGTGCTTTTACCATTTTCGATGTGAGTTTCCCGCAATATACCTTGCTTTTGGATTTGGATAAAGCCGCGCAAAAAGGCGTAACCGTCAGTAATGCAATGGGTTCGCTCCAAACGATGCTGGGCAGCGAATACGCCACCAATTTTATTCGTTTCGGGCAAATGTATAAAGTAATGGTGCAGGCTTTGCCCGAATATCGCGCCAAACCTGAAGATTTGCTCAAACTGTACGTCAAGAATGACCGCGAAGAAATGGTGCCGCTTTCGGCTTTTGTAACGTTGGAGAAAACCTATGGCCCCGACCAAATCACGCGTTACAATATGTTCCCGTCGGCGGAGCTAAACGGCGAAGGCAAACAAGGCGTAAGTAGTGGCGACGTGCTCAAAGCCGTGCAAGAAACAGCCAGAGAAAAACTGCCGCGCGGCTATGACATCGACTGGGCGGGTATTTCCAGAGACGAAGCGGGTGCAGGCAACGAAGGCGTGTTTATTTTCATTATCTGTCTGGCCTTTGTGTATTTGCTTTTGGCGGCACAATACGAAAGTTTTTTGCTGCCTTTGTCCGTGATTCTGTCGCTGCCTACGGGCATTTTTGGGGCTTTCTTTTTGCTGAGTGTTTTGGGTCTGGAAAATAATATTTATGCCCAAATCGCGATGGTCATGCTTATCGGTTTGTTGGGTAAAAATGCCATTCTGATAGTGGAGTTTGCCGCCCAAAAACAAGAAGAGGGGCACACGCCTTTGCAAGCGGCCATCGAAGGGGCTACGTTGCGTTTGCGCCCAATCCTGATGACTTCTTTTGCTTTTATGGCTGGTTTGTTGCCGTTGGTGGTGGCTACGGGGGCGGGTGCTGTCGGCAACCGAACCATAGGCTCGGCGGCACTGGGCGGAATGCTCTTCGGGACGGTTTTTGGCGTAATCGTGATACCGGGTTTGTATGTGGTTTTCGCTTCGCTTGCCCGCAAAAAAACAACACAACCCACTATTTCCAACTCAAACGTTTAATCATGAAACAGAAAGTTTTTTTTGCAATATACAGCCTTGTGTTAGGCTTTGTTTTTGTTGGTTGTCAGAAATTTAACACCAATCTTAGCATTTCCCAAAAGCCTATTCCGCAGCATTTTGGTAGCCCTGCGGCTTCTGCTGATACGGCCACTATTGCCGACCTGAATTGGCGCACATATTTTGCCGATTCGTTGCTCATCGGGCTGATAGATACGGCTTTGGTCAATAATTTGGATTTGCAAATCGCGTTGCAACGCATCGAAATGGCACGCGCCACCAAACAAGGCACTTGGGGCGCAATATTGCCACAAGTGGAAGCCAATGTAGGCGGTGGGCTTCGCAAATTTGGGCTTTATACAATGGACGGCGCAGGCAATGCCACCACCGAAATTACACCAGGTAAACTCATTCCCGAAAATCTGCCCGATATGTATGTAGGTTTGCAGGCTTCGTGGGAAGTGGATATTTGGGGCAAATTGCATACCCAACGCAAGGCCGCTGTCGCCAACTATTTGGCAAGTCTCGAAGGACGTAATTTTGTGGCATCGTGCTTGGTAACCGACATTGCCAGCGCGTATTATGAACTGGTGGCATTGGATAACGAATTGGATATTTTGAACCGTTTTGTTGAAAAACAAAAAGAGGCTTTGGACGTAATTCAGACGCAAAAAAATGTAGGTCGCGCCAATCAGTTGGCCGTGCAACAATTTGAAGCACAATTGCTTAGTGCACAAGCAATGGAAACCGAAACCAAACAACAGATTATCCAGACACAGAATTTTATTAATTTTCTGCTCGGACGCTACCCGCAAGCCATCAAACGCAACAAAACGGGTTTGTTTCGGGAAACACCTGCCCAAATTGCGACGGGAGTGCCTTCGCAGTTGCTCACGCATCGCCCCGACATTCGCGAAGCAACTTTTGCGCTGCAAGCAACCAAATTCGATTTGCAAGCCGCCAAAATGGCCTTTTTGCCGAGCCTCAACATTACGGCGGGCTTAGGTTTTCAGGCTTTTAATCCCAAATATTTGTTTTGGACACCTGCGTCTTTGGCTTACTCGGCACTGGGAAGTTTGGCCGCGCCACTGATTAACCGTAACGCACTCAAAGCGCAATTCAGCACGGCCAAAGCCAGCCAATTGGCGGCCATGTACGCGTACCAAAAAACAATTCTGAATGCTTATGTGGAAGTGGCCAATCAGGTATCTAATCTTGAAAATATACATCAAGTTTACTGGCTCAAAAAGCAACAAACTGATATTTTGGCCAGTGCCGTGGAAACTTCTACGGAGCTGTACCGAACCGCCAAAGCCAATTATTTGGAAATATTATTTGCCCAACAAAATTCGTTGCAAGCACAACTCGAATTGGTTGGCATTGCCAAACGTAAACAAATGGCCACTGTCAATATTTACAGGACGTTGGGCGGCGGCTGGCGATAGATTCCTTTGATTATAAAATAAATGAAAAAGGCCTGCTTTTCTGAACCGAAAAGCAGACCTTTTTCATTTATTGATCACTTTACGCGCTGATGCGTTGGTCTCGGTATTGTTCGAGTTGCTCCAAATAGTGCTTTTCTTTGCGAATAAGCTCTTCTTGTGTGGCACTCAACTCTTCCAGATTTTGGCGCATTTCTTCTTCTTGCACGCGCATTTTTTGTGTTTGGGCTTGTACGGATTCCAGTAGCTTTTTGGTTTGTACGTTGGTGTTGAGAATGCCAACGGTCGAAGCTAAATTTTCGGCTATTTTTTGTATAAAATCGCGATGATGTTTTTCAAAAGCAAAAAACGAAGCCATTTCGATTGCTCCATACGTCTGATCGTTGTAAATCAACGGAATAATGAGTAAATGCGAGGGTGGTGCATCGCCCAGACCCGAAGTAATCCGAATATAGTTTTGTGGAATTTCGGTCATGTAAAGCATTTCTTTTTCAAAAATAGCCTGCCCAATAAGTCCGTCACGCAAATCCATTTTTTTCTTCAAATATTTTTGGCGGTCGTAAGCCACACAAGCCACCAATTCTAAATAAGGGTCGGTATGTTCGGCTTCGCGTATCAAAAACAAGCCTGCTTGGTTAGCTTTCGTATATTTTACAAATTGAGTGAGAAAACTCCGATAAAAACCAATTTCATCGGAACTGTCTTGGCGCAACAAATCATTCATTTGCGCCAGCCCGATATTTGCCCAATTTTGTTTGCGGTCTTCGTCGGCTACGGTTTTGAGTTTTTGGCGCATGGTGTGTAGCGAATTGGCCAGCTTATCATGCTCGGAAATGCTAAAATCCGCGTCATAATTCCCTTGCCCGATAGTATCGGCAAAAGCAGTCATTTGTTCGATATAAGCCTCATCTTCGGCCATTTTTTTTTCCTGTTTATCTTTGGATATTTCGCTTTTGCGCTGAATCACAAAAATAAGCCAGCCGATACCCATAAAAATCCCCACAATCATCCCCAAAGCCACCACAAACCACGTTTCGATGTGCATGGCATCGCGGCGAATTTTTTCGTTGATGGCCACACCGAGTTTGCTCAAACTTTCTTGAATCTCGTCGTATTTGGCATCAAATTGTTGGTCGAGTTGGCTTCCCGCATTGGCTGCTTCGCCGTCCGAACGCAACGCGTCGGTGTGTGTTTGGCGTGTGCGCGTAATGTTTACAAACTCTTCTATTTGATTTTCAGAAATGGCAATCAGGTGTTCTAAATTAGGGTCTGTGATCTTGTTAAGATAGCCCAGTTCGGATTGACCGCCTTTCTGTGCTATTTGCAATATTTTTTGAGAGTTTAAAAACAGTGCTATCACATCTTTTTCTGGGTTAATGGACTTGTCGCCAGCTACATATTCCTCAAACCAAAGATGGCCTTTCGTAATCTTGTTTTTGAGGTTGTCGCTCATGGCCATTAGTGGCAAATTGTCGTCGTAAGTATTCGTGATTTTGAGTTGTAACAATGCAATAATGCTCACGATTATGGCACACGAAATACCTACATAAAAAGGAAGTCGGATAGATAATTGAATGGTTTTCATGGCTTTAATTGATTTATGTGTGTATTATTTTACTTAGGTAAACGGTAGGAGAGGCCACAACTCAAAAAGTAGTCGGGCGAGGCTTTAGAAATGCCGAAACCAGCCGAAATGTCGGCCTGCAAATTACTTTGGAGTACATACGAAATACCACCATCAAAGCGGTGGTCGTGCAAAAAATTGCCTGCAAATTGGTCTTGTTGGTTGGATTTTTCACTTACAAAACCGTAAAGTTCTACAAAAGCCGAACAATTCGTAAATAGATTTGCGCCAACGGTCGTGGTGTATATATAAGCGGTATTTTCTTGCTTGCCGCCATACTCCAACCCTAAGTTATAAGAAAACGTAAAAATGTCGGAAAGTGTGTGTTGCATGGTAAATCGAAAACGCGATGCCAAAAACGCAGGCCTAAATTTCTTGCTACCTAAATAAGGTAGCCCCACATGACCAATAAACGAGGTTTTGGGAATAAAACCATTTTCTTCGCAAACAAAAATCTTTGTACCGACCGAAACGCCGTTCAAGCCTTTAATATCCGAAATGAGGCTGTCGTTTGATTTTTTCCAAATCTTTTCGCCCAAATATTCGGTAATAAGTCGCGCTTCTATGTGCTCGGAAATACCATATTTCCAGAGCGTAGTGTTATAAGTATTGTGTAAATATTTTACCTCGTAGCCCAAATCCGTATCTAATTCGTGACCTTTTTCGTACCAAGCTCCCATTTCCATTTGTAGGCGGCCTTGAGGGACTAAAAACGGGGTTTCGGTTTGGTCGGGACGGTCAGTGGCAATTACCATTTGGTGATAGGCGCGATGATCGTCGGCGGGGGAGTGGTTCGGCTGCGAACTGTTTTCAAAATACAGTTGCCAAGCCCGTTTGCTAATATTAATCGTCGTGTCGGTTTGCGCCCAGCCTACGTGCGACCCAAGCACCAATATACCAACCATGAGCGTGTTTAATGTTATTCGTTTCATCTGAAGTAATAGTAGAGTTTTGAAATAAAGTTTAATAATTATTTTGAGAAATAATATTTCGGAGAAGTGAAAGATAGGTTAGAGGATGTATGATAGTTGGGTTATTCTGACGTTTTTTGTAATATTTTTTCTTGAATTATCCGTTGACTATGAGTGTTTTGTGCGTTAGTTTGCCCAAAAGCTATGATTTGCTTTAAATTGTTATATATCAATCTATTGTATGATTCTTGTCATGTTTTTCGAAATATAGAGAATATGTTTCAAAAAAATATTAGTGGCTTCATAATGTATCGTAGCATTTATTTGTTATACATTTAATCGAAGTTTTATATCTGTTGAGTTTACTGTTTGTATGAATTTGAAATATATTTTACTGACGCTGCTGGCCGTAGTGGGTTGGCGGGTTGGGTTGGCGGCGATGCCACCAGTGCTGCTTGCCGACAAACCCGCGATGCTCGTGTTTGAGCAGGCTTTAACGCAAATGTATAGTTTGGAGTTTGAGCGTTCGGCTCAAACCGTGCGTAAAGTCAGTGTGAAGTACGCGCAACACCCTGCTTATCACGTGTTTTTGGGATTGCATCGGTATTGGTGGAAAGTACTAGGCCAGCCCTACGATGCCAAAGAAAACGCCGCGTATCGCAAGCATTTATACGATGCTGTTACTTACTCGGATGCGATGCTCGACCAAGAATCAGAAAACTTAGAAGCTACTTTTTTTGTGACGATGGCTTACGGAATGCTCGCACGCCAAGACTCGGAAGCAGGCGATTACATGAAAGCACTTTCGCACGCTCGCAAAGCCTATATCTACATGAAACGCGGCTTTGGCCTCAAAGAAAAATACGACGAATTTTATTTTTCGACTGGGCTGTATTTCTACTATCGCGAATTTTATCCCGAAGTAAATCCTGTGTATAAACCATTTATGGCTTTTTTTGTTTCGGGGAATAAAATGGCAGGCCTACGAGACATTGAGATTTCGGCAGGGAAATCGGTGTTTATGCGTACGGAAGCTCTTACGTTTTTGTCGCACATTTATTTGCACTATGAAAACCAACCCGCCAAAGCCTTGCAGTTTGCCCGACCGCTTTACGTCGAACACCCACAAAATTTAGTATTTGGAATGCTTACGGCAGAAGTGGAACTAGCCAACAACAATTTTGCGGCAGCCGAAACCATCGCCGACCGCCTCGAAGCCAACGGAAAACCCGTGTACGTGGGTGCAGCCCAAGTCTTTAGAGGAATCATTGCCGAACGCCACGACCGCGACGATGCCAAAGCCAAAATTTGGTACGATAAAGCACTGGCCACTACCAAAACATTGCGCCGCCAAAGTGATTTTCACAAGGCATTGGCTTACGCTGGGTTGGCACGCATCGCTAAGCGAGCAGGCAATAAAACTTTAGCCAAAAAATTATACAGTGCCTCCAAAGACCAAGCCTATTACGTGGCCATCAACAAAGAAGCAGAGGCCTTGAAATAGGTTGTATTTATTTCACCAAAATTTCGATGTGCGAAGTACGGCCTTTGTCGTCGGTACAGGAAATTTTGATGTTTCCGCGTTCGGGTTCAAAAAATAAATGCTCCATGCTTTGGGCTTCCGCCAAAAAATGGTCATTGATGTACCAATACACCGTTTGTACGTCGGCGGCAGCTTGGCAGGCCAACATGAGTTTTGTTTCTTCGCCTTTCTCCCAAAAATATTCGTGCAAATTGGCGGGCGACACAATGCGCGGCGGTTCATTACCCAAAATACGCCTGCAAAGTGCATAATGTGGCGGGATTTGTTCGGCGCGATGGCTGTGCGTTTCTTTATAAAAAGCCAACAATTCGGGGGCAAAATATGGATACATTTTACGTTTGTAACCCGACTCAGGCACGCAAGCACTACAATACGAGCAACTTTCGTCAGCCGACACCAGCACTTCCCGCAAATGCTGGCAACGTTGCCCCGACGAAACCAAAGGTAAATAATAATCCGTCATTAATTCCTTACAAAAAAAGTTAGGCAAAAGTCCCGTTTGGGCGCAAACTAATCTGTCTTTCAGGCCGTTGGGGCGAGCAAACCAGTTATTTGTAGAATTATAATCAATGCTATTGAACACCTCGAACATGAGCGGAGTGGCAATGTCCGCACCCGTGAGTTCGGGCACGCCTTCGCCCGAAAAATTGCCGACCCACACGCCCACCGTGTAGCGATGATTATAACCAATACTCCACGCGTCGCGACGGCCATACGATGTGCCCGTTTTCCAAGCTACTTTCGGGATGTGCGCACTGCTGGCAAAATTATGCGGCAAATCTGGTCTGGAAATTTGGCTTAAAATCTCGGTAAGCATAAAAGCGGCTTCGCCCGACACCAAGCGCGAACGCAACACAGGTTTTTCTTGCGGCACAGCCGAAAGCATGTAGCAGTTTCCGCCATTGGCAAAAGCCGAGTACAAGCCGCAAAGCTCCTCTAAGGTTACACCACAACCGCCCAGCGCAGCCGAAAGCCCCAATTTGTATTGGTCGGCGGCAATTTGTGCAAAACCCGCCTGCTTGAGCGAAGCGGTAAGCGCAGGCACGCCCAATATTTCTAACGTCTTGACGGCTGGCACATTTAGCGAATAAGCTAAGGCCGTTTCCACCGTTACGCGGCCATTAAATTTGTGGTCAAAATTGTCGGGAGAATAACCATCGAAATTCGTAGGTACGTCGTTGAGGCTGGTTTTTGGCGTAATCAGCCCTTTATCAAATGCCAAACCATAAACCAGCGGCTTAAGCGTACTACCTGGCGAACGCACGGCACGAATGCCGTTTACTTGGCCGCCATTGGCTTCGTCCGTGTAATCCGAAGACCCGACATAGGCTTCTATCTGATGCGTTTGGTTGTTCACCACCAACACCGCCGCATTATGAATATTCCGAAAATGCAGCCTTTGCACATAATTATATGCCAATTGTTGCGTTTTTTGTTGGGTCAGCGTCCGAACTGACGTGTAGATAAGTGCTTGATTGGAAAAGCGTTGTTGTAAAAGTCTGGCCAAATGTGGGGCTTGCGTAGGCGCAGGAACGCGCTTAGGCGTAAGCGGCTCGTCGATGGCATCGGCAATGGTGGCACTGTCAAAGAGATTCGCACTTTTAAGTTTTTGAAGCCATTTATTTCGCTCCGCTAAAAGCAATTGATTGTTGCGACCCAGCCGTAAAGAAGTAGGCCGATTCGGAATAATGGACAAAGCTACCACTTGCGCCAAACTTAATTTGTCGGGTTTTTGACCAAAATACAACAAAGAAGCCGCTTTTACGCCTTCCACATTGCCGCCGTAAGACACCAGATTTAAGTAAAGCTGTAGGATTTCGTCTTTGCTATAATGCCATTCCAGTTGCAGTGCACGCAACACTTCCAGTAGTTTATGCGAATACGTACGGGATTTGGGTTGCAAAAGTCGCGCTACCTGCATCGTAATCGTAGAAGCTCCCGAAAGCGTGCGACCATGTACTATATTGTTAATGAAGGCTTTGCCGATAGCAAATGGATTTATGCCAAAGTGATAATAAAAATAGCGGTCTTCTTTATGCAAAATCACACGGCGCAAATCGGGCGTAATTTCGTGGAGTTCGGTTTGCATACGCCATTTGTCGTCGGGGCTTAGAGCAGCGTGCAAAATCGTACTATCTTGTGCCATCACCAGCGGCGAGTATTGCGGCAAAGTTGGCAACGGACAAACTTTGTCGGCAATCCAGAGCCCCAAAAGCAGGCAGCCGAGTACGCCTGCAATCCAACGTAACCAACGACGACGAGAAAATCGCTTTATTTTTTCATAAAAAAACATAACCCAAAGGTAAAAGATGCTATAAAATACCGCAACAATCAGAACAAAATTAACGTATTAGTGTCAAAAAATATTATATTAAAAAAATAACACAACAAAATAAACTCAATAAGATTCAATTTTTAAGTCAAATAAGGAAATTATGCTTTTTTTGTGCTATGTTTTCTAACAAAAACTTAGATTATTGATAATTTTTGCGATATTCGCGGTTAAACTACAGATTTACCTTTCCTTATTTCTAATTATTTACAGACAGACAAACACAAATGGGGACGTTCAAAAATATCATTTTCGATTTAGGGGGCGTTGTTTTGGATATTGATTACGGCATATTTTCCAAAGCCTTCACGGATTTGGGGGCCGCTGATTTCGATAAATTATACAGCCAATATAAACAACACCCGCTTTTTGATGCTTTTGAAATGGGTTTGGTTATGCCTGCCGAGTTTCGGCCACAGCTCGAACGCCTAATGGGCTTTAGGGCTACGCCAGAAGCTTTTGATGCGGCTTGGAATGCTATTATTTTGAACTATCCGCCAGACAATCTGAAACTTATACGAGAGTTGCGCAATCAAGATAAAAAAGTTTTCGTGTTGAGCAACACCAACTTACTACACCAACAGGCTTTTGATGCCTTGTATAGAAAAACATTTGGCGGCTCGGAACTAGCCGAAATTTTCGATAAAGCCTATTATTCGCATTTGGTGGGAATGCGCAAACCCAACGCCAATATTTTTGAATTAGTATTGGACGAAAATAACCTCAACCCCACCGAAACGCTTTTTATTGATGATACTTCATTGCATACAGACACGGCAGCGCGTTTGGGATTGCACACGATTCATTTGGCCAAACCTAAACGCATTACCGAATTAGGATTACTTTTGTAATGGGATTGTAATTAAAATTTAATTGCTTTTTTTCGTTTGTGTTGGAATCGGTATTGGTGAGTAGCATAGGCTAGTTTTACAGACAGATACCCAATACCTGCACCAGCCAGCACATCGCTCATGTAATGTTTGTTGTTCAGTACGCGCATAGCTCCCACCGACGAGGCCAATACATACCCCACACACGAAAGCCACGGGTAACGCTGGCCGTATTCTTGGTCGAGAAAAGTAGCTGCGACAAAGGCCTGCGCCGTATGGCCAGAAGGGAAGGAGTTTTTAGCACTTTTGTCGGGGCGTGTTTCCCTGACCGTATATTTTAGTCCTGTAACGATGGCGGTCATGGCCAATTCGCTTTTCATCAGAATAATACTTTTGTTCAAAAAGTCGGTTTTGGAGTGCAAGCCTAATGCATCCAACCCGTAAGCCACTGCAATCGGCGCAAATTGTAATTGGTCGTCTATGTGAGAATGAAACGCAGGAAAGAATTTATCGCGAGCTTCTTTCAATTCATTTTTGCCAGATTCAGGGCTTTTGCCTGCCATTGCCAAACCTGCACCTATCAGCGAGGTCGGTACTACATATGTGCAAAAATGTTTGTGTCGGTATAGCGACGACAATTTGTCAGAAAAATTAGTAGATGGCTCGTAAACTTTTAGTGTATCAGCTGGTTGAGCTACGGAAAGCATGGGTAGCAAAATCAAAAAGCAAAATGTTTTTTTCATAAAGGAGTTGGTGTGAAGTAATGTATTTTTTAAATAGTGCTATAAATCTGATAGTATAGTGGTAAAATTTTGTTCCAATCGTAGGCTTCCCGAACCATAAGTTGCGCTTGTGCGCCCATGATGGCCACGCCTTGCCGCTGGATTTGTTTGTGCAACATACTAAGGGCTTCTAACAAGCTAGCTTCATTGATTGAAGACAAAACCCAGCCCGCCTCATAGTCTTGTACGGGTTGTTGCAGAAGGGTATTGTTGGGGACAACGACAGGCACGCCCAAAGCGGCAGCTTCTATGGCGATGCTCGGCCATGCCAGTTCTGATAATGCTAAATACAAATGGCTGTAAGATAGTAATTTACTCCGTTCGGAAGCCGCTTGCTCATTCCAGAAAATGACATTATTTTGGATGTTATGTGTTTTAATTATCTTTTCAAAGGCGCGTATTTGTTTGGATTTGTCCAGTATCCATAATTCTGTATTGGGATTTTGGAGTAAAAAATAGTTAAAGGATTTTGCTATTATATTGAGCAAATGAGGATTGGAACAGTTCGTTAGGTTATAAGAACAAATAAACTTATCATTACTGCGCATTGATTGCATGGTTTGGCTCACCTCAAAGCCATGCGGAATAATTTTGCTTTTGTTGATTGCAGAAGGCATCTGGTTTGCCGCAAAACCATGAATTACAGAGGCTAATTTTATAATTTTTTTCTGAAATAATGTTTTCTGCAATATTTTATTTGCTTTATCAATTTGTGAAGAGGTGCACTGCGGAAAAAACGTAAAAATAAAAGGTTTGTTAGCAGCGTGTAATGTTTTGGCCACTACATAATTAAAAGCCGAAAATTCGCCGTGAAGATGAAAAACAGTATTGGGTTTGGTACATTGTATGGCTTCTGTGAGTTGGGTATCAATAGCCCAAGGGTTAAGCAGTCGCGGAAAAAGGCTTATTTCGTAGTTGGCAAGGGCATAGTCTAGGTGCGGATTGTCTGTAACAAACCAAACTTTGGTGTGCAGGCCTGCTTTGGCTTGTTTGGCTGCCAAGTTCATCACAGATTGGCTCAGCGCATCATAACAGGACATTGTTGTTGCCTGAAGAATATGTACCAGTTCCATAGATTAGATTTTGTTTGTCGCCAATTTTGGTGAAGAAAGATAGTGAATTTTCTATTTTAAAACGGAATTCATCGTAGATTATTGGAACAGGCAGGGAGGTAACAACATTTATGTGATTTATGCGAGTAATGATACTACATAACATTGTGTATTGCAATGATTTTTCGACTAACAATGCCTCTTGTCAGGTAAATTGATATTTCAAAACGGTATAGTGCGATACTGACAAACATCATATTTTAAATGATATAAAAATACATATTTGCAAGACAATCATCTCAAAATAAAACGACAATGAAAAAAGTACCTAAAAAAAAAGTTGTATTTATCATAGAAAATGACGGGCTGAACACACGACTTATGGCCGATAGCTTTTCCAAATCCCATGACTTTGAATTTGTGTATTTTGCTAATAGTGCTAGTTGTTTGGCTGCTTTAGACCAACATCCGATGGCTGTTGTTGTGGATTATGACCTTAATACAATGGACGAAACCGAGCGCGATGGCGCAAAAATTTTGAAAGAGATAAAAAAACTCGAACATCACACGGAAGTAATATTTTTCTCTACCCACGACAATGCAAAAGTAGCTACTGAGATGGTCAAGTACGGTGCTTACGATTATGTGGTGATTAACGATGCCCGCTTTGTGCGCTTAGAAAAAGTGCTTAACAACGTGGTGGACTATTTGGAAGCCAAACGCGAAACTTTCAAATATAAAGTGTTCACTTACAGTGTAATTGGCGCGATTGTGGCTTGGACTTTGCTCACAATTGTAATGTTTGCCACAGGCCGCTGGGAGTCGAAAAGTGGCGTATTTATTGAGCCATAATCTTTTAGTTTAGTCAAATGAAAATACTGAAAATCAGTGCTATATTGTTTTTTTGTTGGGGAATAAATCTAACGGGTTTTGCACAAAAAATTCCTGCTGACGCGCTCAAAGGCGATTTTGACGGCGATGGCAAACCCGAATTTGCTTGGATTACGTCCAACATGAAAGAACAAAAAACAGAAGACGACTTTGGGCAATGCAACGGCGGTGATTGTCAGTGCATTATTCGTTTTTCTAATCCCAAAATACGAGGCATTATTGTGCCGCAGTGTATCGGCTCGGACGCGCTCCAGAACGAAGGCGATTTGAACGGCGATGGCCGCGACGAACTGTCTTTAGTGCCGTCGTGGTGGACGAGTTGTTGGCAAGCTTGCCACGTTTATACGTTTCAGACCAATGGCCGTTGGCGCGAACTCATCAAGCCGTTTTCGGTGTATTGCAGCCATTTGGCCGACAACCCCGACGTAGTGCGCAGTGTCGCACCCAAAACCATCGAAATACGCGAAAGCACGATGGGCGAAGAAATCGGCATCAAAACCCGCAAAATTAAAGTTAACTAATTGTCTATAAGCTTAAAATGATTGCGGGGCGCAAACCAAAGGTTTGCGCCCCGCAATCATTTTGGTATCCGAACGGCTCGGCTTAGTGAGCTGCCAAATACGACGCTACGCCTTCGCGTGTTGCTTGCATTGCGTCTTTGCCTTGTTCCCAGTTAGCAGGACAAACTTCGCCGTGCTCTTCCGTGAACTGAAGCGCGTCCACCATACGCAAAGCATCATCAATGTTACGACCCAATGGGAAGTCATTGATTACGCAGTGACGTACAACGCCTTTTTTATCAATCAAAAATGTGCCGCGCAGTGCGATTGGTGCACCCACAAACTCCATTTCGCCTTCTTCGTTGTAAGTGTAGTCGCCAGCTAAAACGCCAAAGTTTGTAGCGATGGTTTTTGCTGTGTCAGCTACAATCGGATAAGTTACGCCTTCGATACCGCCTTGTTTTTTAGGTGTAGAAAGCCACGCTAAGTGCGTTTCTTCTGTATCGGTTGAGCAACCTACTACGGCTACATTGCGTTTTTCAAATTCGGCCAATTTGCTTTGGAAAGCCAAAATTTCAGTTGGGCAAACGAAAGTGAAATCTTTTGGGTAAAAGAAAAATACAACCTCTTTTTTGCCGATGAATTGCTCCAAAGAGAAATCTTCTACGATTTGGTTGCCGTTTACGACCGCAGGAGCGCGGAAAATTGGGGCTTTTTTAAGAACTAATGACATATTATTTTTTTAGTTAAATATTTGAAATTTTATTGATTCTATAACACTGAAAACTATTGTTTAGTTGCATTTTCTGTGGCGGCTTCTTGCGCCCGCAACTGACTGGAGGTAAGCGTACTTCCGTCGTGGCTCCACCCTGGAGGGCCAAACACATACATCATTTTTTGCCAAAAAGTGGCTTTTTTCTCTTTCAGGTCGTGCCAAATATTGCGCCATTCATAAAACACAATGTTTATGGGATTGTAGCTTTCTTGGTTGCTGGTCAGGCCGTAGCGCGGCTTTTCGGTCTCTTCGGCAAAAGTACCAAATATTTTATCCCAAATAATGAGTACCATGCCCATATTTTTGTCCAAATACCGAACATTAGAAGCATGGTGCACGCGGTGGTGCGAGGGCGTTACCATGAACCATTCCAAGAAACCCAGCTTGCCGACCGACTCGGTGTGTACAAAAAAACCGTAGGTCTGACTTACCGCAAAAATAAAAGCCAAATCCAGTGGGTCGTAGCCCAAAAACATCAGCGGAATGTAAAAAACAAAGCGATACAGCGGCTGAAACACCGACGAACGAATCGCAACCGATAAATTGAATTTTTGGGAAGAGTGATGTGTTACGTGAACTGCCCAAAAAAATCGGCTGTAATGGTCGGTCAAATGCAGCAAGTAGTACAGCAAATCATGGATAATAAAAAGACTTATCCAGTAGAAATAACTTTTTTCTGTAAAATGAAAGAAACTGTACTGCGAACAAAATACCAAAATGGCAAACGTAAATCCGCGTGTAAGCAAGTCCAAACCGCCGTTGAGGGCTGTACAAGTCAGGTTGATGGCCGTGTCTTTTGTGTTATAGGTCGGGCGATTGAAATACCAACTCAGCACGATTTCCAGCGCAATAAAAAACGCCATCATCGGAGAGGTAAACATTAATAATTGTTGTTCGGTCATGGCTTTGAAAAGCAATAACAAAGTTTAATTGTTTTGTTTTTGTTGAAAAATGGAAGCTGATTTAATCGTTTGATTTGGTGCAAATATACACGCAAGTCCAAGACTTACGCCTTTTTAATGACTTAATTACGCACTATGGCATTTGTCGCAAACGCCTTGTACCAGCAAATTTGCTTCCAAAAACTGATAACCCGTAGGTAATGTTATTTTCGGAATATGCACATTGTCAATACATTGCGTAAGGTTGCACGACACGCATTTGAAATGTACGTGGTCGTGGTGGTGATGGCCGTGTCCGCCTTCGCACGCGGGACTACACAGGGCGTAATGTGCCGTTTCGGTATCGTCGGGCACTTTATGGATAATGCCTTTTTCTACAAAAGTTTTGAGCGTGCGATACACTGTTACGCGGTCTATGGCAGCGTTCACGGAACTTTCGATGTAAGGCTGCGAAAGCGCGTAGGCTTTGTCCAAAAATAATTGTAAAATATGTTCACGCGGCTCTGTGAGGCGCAAATCGTGTGCTTTGAGTATGGATTTTATACTGATGTTCATAGCGGTAAGGCTATCATTAAATTACAGAACAAAGGTATCTAAAGGTTTTCGCTTTTACCAAAAAACTATATATTGCCGCTATTAATTCTTCAAAATTTATTCAAGACTCAAATCCGTTTTGGTACATGAGAATACTGATAATCAATGGCCCTAACCTCAATTTGTTGGGCGTGCGCGAACCTTCCGTTTACGGAAGTATGTCTTTTGAATACTACCTGACCAACTTGCAACAACAATTTTCGGACGTACAGTTAGAGTATTTCCAGTCCAATGTGGAAGGGGAAATCATTAACGCACTGCACGCGGCGGGCTTTTCGCACAATGGCATTATCCTGAACGCTGGCGGCTATACGCATACGTCTGTGGCCATTGCCGACGCGATTTCGGCCATCAAAACGCCCGTGATAGAAGTACATATTTCCAATGTGCATTCGCGCGAAGACTATCGCCACAAAAGTATGTTGAGTAAAAATTGTGTGGGCGTGATTTCGGGTTTCGGTATGGAAAGTTATACGCTGGCTTTGGTGCATTTTATTAGTAAAAGATAGTTCCCTCCACGCAGATTTTATGTAGCTTTGCCGCCATCTAATTCAACATCATTCTTTTTCCTTTCGTTTTATGTTACAAATCGGCGACAAAGCCCCTGATTTTGAGGCAAAAGACCAAAACGGCCAAACCATTCGTCTCTCTGATTTTTTGGGCAAAAAGGTAATTCTTTATTTTTATCCAAAAGATGATACAAGCGGCTGCACGGCACAAGCCTGCAACCTCCGCGACCACCAAGAGCCTTTGCAACAAGCTGGTTATCATACGATCGGCGTAAGCATCGACAACGAAAAGTCGCACCTGAAATTTATTGAAAAATATAGCCTAAACTTTCCGCTCATCTCCGACACCGACCAAAAAGTCGTGAATTTGTACGGGGTTTGGAAAGAAAAATCTATGTACGGACGCAAATACATGGGCACGGTTCGCACCACGTTTGTTATAGACGAAAACGGCCAGATTGCGCAGATTATTGACAAAGTAAAAACGTCGGCACACGCCGCCCAAATCTTAAAATAAATCAACTTATTAATTACACAAATGAAAGATATTCAGCAACTTAGCAGTATAGCTTCACAAGTGCGCCGCGATATTTTGCGCATGGTACACGCTTGCCAATCTGGACACCCTGGCGGCTCTTTGGGTTGCACGGATTTGCTGGTGGCTCTTTATTTCCGTCAAATGCACCACAACAACCAATTCAGCATGGACGGCGTAGGCGAAGACCTTTTCTTTTTGTCCAACGGACACACCTCGCCGATGTTTTACAGTGTGTTGGCACGTGCGGGTTATTTCCCTGTGAGTGAATTGGCTACGTTCCGCCGCATCGACTCGCGCCTACAAGGCCACCCAACCACACACGAACATTTGGAAGGTGTACGCATCGCGTCAGGTTCGTTGGGACAAGGCTTGTCGGTGGCATCTGGTGCAGCGCAAGCCAAAAAGCTCAACAAAGACGACAAAAACGTGTACGTGTTGATGGGCGACGGCGAGTTGCAAGAAGGACAAGTGTGGGAAGCGGCCATGTACGCGGCGCACAACCAGATTGATAACCTTATCGGTATCGTGGATTACAACGGTCAGCAAATTGATGGCCCTGTGGCTAAAGTAAATTCGTTGGGCAATTTGGCTGCCAAATGGGAAGCGTTCGGCTGGGACGTGTTGGAGGTGGCCGAAGGCAACAACATGGCCAGCGTGGTAGCGGCTTTGGAAACTGCCAAACAATTGAGCGGCAAAGGCAAACCCGTAATGATTTTGTTGCATACGGAAATGGGCTACGGCGTAGATTTCATGATGGGCAGCCACAAATGGCACGGCGTTGCACCAAACGACGAGCAACTTTCTAACGCACTTTCGCAGTTAGAATGCACACTTGGCGACTATTAAGCCTTTGATATTCTTCTTTTTAATAAAATCCCTTCGTCGTGTGGCTTACAGGCGAAGGGATTTTCTTTGGCGTAAACAATGTTTTTTCTTTGTTTTTGAGCAAAATAAAGAACCTATTGCCGCGCATATCGCCAACGTGCTATTAGGATTAGGCGGCTTTTAGCTGTTAAAATATTCTTAATAAAAACCCAAAATTACAATTTACTGCCTATCTTTGCGGCGGTTTTTTACATAAACATTTCCAAACGATGACACAAACTAATTTTATATTCGGCTTTTTGGGAGGCTTGGGTACAGGCGAAATCGTCCTTGTATTGCTTTTGGTACTTATTTTCTTTGGTGCTAAAAAAATTCCTGAACTGGCAAGAGGTTTGGGTAAAGGCATTCGCGAGTTCAAAGACGCAACACGCGAAATCAAAAGCGAAATAGAAGAAGGCATTAAAGACGAACCTAAAAAGTAAGGCAACTTGGCTTTGAAGACATATCACTCTTTCCGCGAATTACAAGCCGACGTGCAGTCGGGTGTGGTTTCTTGTGAAGAAATCGTAGGGCATTACCTGCGCAATATCGAAGAGAAAAACAAGACACTCAACGCCTTTGTTGAGGTATATACAGATTTTGCTTTGGCGCAAGCCCAAGCCTTAGACGCTCGTATCAAGGCGGGCGAGCCTGTTGGCCGCTTGGCTGGTATGGTGATTGGCATCAAAGATGTGCTTTGCCTCAAAGATTTTGGGTTGCAGGGTTCGAGCAAGATTTTGGACAAATTCAAATCGCAGTTTACGGGTACAGCCATACAACGTTTGCTCGACGAAGATGCCATTATCATTGGTCGCCAAAACTGTGACGAATTTGCGATGGGTTCTTCCAACGAAAATTCAGCATTTGGCGTAGTTCGCAACGCCGCCGACACTACACGCGTGCCGGGTGGTTCGTCGGGTGGCTCGGCAGTAGCCGTACAAGCCGATATGTGTTGGGCTTCTATTGGCTCAGACACAGGCGGTTCGGTGCGCCAACCAGCTTCTTTTTGCGGTTTGGTGGGCTTAAAGCCAACGTACTCGCGCATTTCGCGCTACGGCCTTATTGCTTATGCTTCTTCTTTCGACTGTATCGGCCCTATCACGCGCAACGTGCCTGATGCGGCTTTGTTGTTGGAAGTAATGGCAGGAGCAGACGATTTTGACAGCACCGTTTCCCAAAAACCAGTGCCTGCTTATTCGCAGCAGTTGGCGTGGAATGGCGCAGGCAAAAAAATAGCTTATTTGCGCGAAAGCCTTGAAAGTGAAGCGATTGCACCAGCTATCCGCGAAAGCATGAAAAAACGCGTGGAGTTTTTGAAACAACAAGGCTACACGGTGGAAGGCGTAGAATTTCCGTTATTGGAATATATTTTGCCAACCTATTATATCCTGACGATGGCCGAAGCCAGTGCCAATTTGTCGCGCTACGATGGTGTACGCTACGGCCACCGCACCGAAAACGCGCCAGATTTGGAGACGATGTACAAACGCACACGCGCCGAAGGTTTCGGACGTGAAGTAAAACGCCGCATCATGCTCGGAACATTCGTGTTGAGTGCCAGCTACTACGATGCGTATTTTACGAAAGCGCAACGCGTTCGCCGCCTCATCAAGGAAAAAACAGAAAGTTTGCTTACAGAGTACGACTTTTTGTTGATGCCAACTTCTCCGACTACGGCTTTCAAAATCGGTGAAAACTCCGCAGAATCAGACCCATTGGCGATGTTTTTGGCGGATATTTATTCGGTTCAGGCCAACGTGGCAGGCGTTACGGGCATTTCGATTCCAGCAGGCAACGACGAACAAAACTTGCCTATCGGTTTGCAAATTATGGCAAATGCTTTCCGCGAAACAGATTTGTTGGCTTTCTCTAATTACTTGGAGCAACAAACTTTCTAAGCAGCATTTATTTAGAAAAAAATAGAAAACTCGCACGGCTTACCAACTGTGCGAGTTTTTTTTGTTTACTCGATATTGTTGTATATTAAATATTGTATATATAGAGGGCTTTTCTCGTAATTTTCATACATTGGAATTGGGCGTAATTAATTGTTCTTTTTCGGATAAAATCATGTCAGGGGCTAGCCTAACAACTAAAATTTGTCTTTTTCTATGGATAGGCTAATGTAGTGTTTTTGAACTAATTAATTGATAAATAATAGATTATTTTTATTGAGATTCAAATTAAAGTTAGATAAATATATGGGCTTTGGGGTTGAATCGTGCCATGAGCTAAAAATATTACTTTATCTTTTAATCTAAAATGTGGTATTTGTTAGAATTTATAACATTGTTTTTGCTGCCAATAAAAAAACGTGCATATTCGCGGACAGTTTCATACACCAAATGCCTTTTAGTATTATTTCTGATGAATTTCTGTTGCCTTCTCCGCTTGTGCGACTCGAAGATGAGTACACGTCGGCGGCAGGCGTAGCGTTGTATCTCAAGCGCGAAGACCTCATACATCAACAAATTTCGGGCAACAAGTATCGTAAACTTTTTTATAATCTGCATCAGGCACGCGCGGAGGGCAAACAAACATTGCTCACGTTTGGCGGGGCATATTCCAACCACATTTACGCGACGGCTGCGGCGGGTTATTTGCATGGTTTTCAGACGATTGGCGTTATTCGGGGCGAAGCTACCGAGCCACTCAACGAAACGTTGGCGTTTGCGCAAGCGGCAGGAATGCGATTGCATTACGCCTCGCGCGAGGCGTATCGGCACAAAACGGAGGCAGAGTTTATCGAAAAATTACGGCACGAATTTGGGGATTTTTATCTTGTTCCTGAAGGCGGAAGTAATGCGTTTGCGGTGCGAGGTTGTGAACAGATAATCAGCGAGTTAGAACAAGAATTTGATTATGTTGCGTGTGCTTGCGGAACGGGTGGCACATTGGCGGGTTTGGTGGTTGGGCTTTTGCAGCAAAATAAAAAAGCCAATGTTTTGGGCGTGCCTGTACTGAAAGGTGCAGATTTTTTGTATCAGGATATTGCCAAGCTCTTAGCGGATTATCAGCAAGTTTATAACATTGATTACAATTTGCCCCAAGCAGCCGCCGCGCGTTTTGAGTTATTTCTAGATTATCATTTTGGCGGCTATGCTAAGCGAAATCAGGATTTAGATAAATTTATAGTATGGTTTCAGGCGAAACATGATGTTCCGATTGAGTTTGTTTATACTGGCAAAATTTTATTTGGCATTTACGACCTTATTAAGAAAGAATACATCAGAAAAGGACAAAAAGTAGTAATTATACATACAGGAGGGTTGAGATAGTTTATTTTTTTGAAAAAATAGTACAAAAAATAATATTCTTTTTTCCTGTTAAAACTGAAAATTTTATATTATTTAGTTCAGTAAGCTCCAAGGTTAATGCTATGTAAAATCTGGATTAACGAAATATTATAGAAGTATTTTCGCAAATACAAACTTTCTTTAAATAAAATTAAAAAAAAATAAAATAAATTTTGGTTTTTAAAAAAGAGGTTGCATCTTTGCAGCGTCGAACAACAAAATGTTGTTTGGCCAATCTTCAAAAGTTGCATTCTGTTTCAAGTTTATAAATAATATGAAGCGCAAAAGACTTCTTTTGCGTGATTACGGAGCAACTTGGACAGCTACAATGGAAGGTAGTAAATTGTTCATCATAAGGTAGTTGTGTTGTATTTTGAATAGAGTATAACATAATTTTGAAAAGGTTTAGTTAAGAAAAGGAAGTGGAAATGGTTAGGCTCTTGGTCTGACCTTTTTTTTTGCCTGTTGCGCCGTGTCCGAACATTTTACATCTTTGTTCAATACATTTTAAGCCTTTCTCTATGCGTCTATTGTTTGTAGTCAATCCTATTTCTGGAGGCATTGCCAAAGCGGATATTGTGGACAAAATCCGTACTTTTTGCCTGCAAAAAATTTATAACGCGGATTTTTATTTTACCGAAGGAACGGAACAAGACAAATTTGAGGTCAATCGCCGTATTTGGTCCAACACTTACGATGCCATTGTTGCCGTTGGGGGCGATGGTACAGTGAATTTGGTGGGCAAACAATTGATTGGTAAAAAAATTCCGTTGGCCATCGTGCCTGTTGGTTCGGGCAATGGCCTTTCCAAAGATTTGGGTTTACCGCAAGACCCCGCCGAAGCCTTAGAAATCATTTCCAAGTATAACGTACAGCGTGTAGATACGCTATCAGTGAACGATGCGCCCGTTTTACATTTGGCCGATTTGGGATTTAATGCCCTGATTGTAAGCCGTTTCCATGAGTCGGAAACGCTGCGCGGTACGTCGGGTTATGCGTGGCATTTGTTGCGCGAATACATGACCTACGAGGCGGCTCGCTACACGATTATGGTCGAAAATGAAGCCTCTTTTGGGCTGCGTGCGTTTATGGTAACTATCGCCAACGGCAATGCGTTTGGCAGCAATTTGCGCATCAATCCTTACGGTAAACCCAATGACGGCCTGTTCGAACTTTGCATTTTGGAAGAGTTTCCCAAGACGACGGGCGTAAATATATTGTATCAACTTTTTGACGATGGAATCACGGACTCTTCGTATGCGCACGTGATTTCGTGTAGCCATGCCCGAATTGTGAATGTGGATAATGCTGATTTTCAGATAGATGGCGAAACGCAAAAACATTCACCTGATTTTTTAGACATCTATATTCGCCCAGAATCTTTGCCCATACTCATTAACCCCGCGCCTGTGTTGGGTTAATGAAAGTTATTTGCAGGAATCGTTTGTATTTACTTGCAGGTGCAGGAAATAAACGTAGTTTTGCGCCCAAATTCAGGTGTTTTCTTTAATCTGAAATCAGCATTTTTCCTCCAATAATACACCTTCCATGAAAGATTTACTAAAGAAATTTGAAGAAAAAGCCCCCGAAATCGTGTTTGAGTGGCACGATGCCGAAACTGAAGCCAAAGGCTGGGTAGTGATTAATTCCTTGCGTGGCGGTGCGGCTGGTGGCGGTACGCGTATGCGCAAAGGGCTAGACCGCCGCGAGGTGGAATCATTGGCCAAAACAATGGAAATTAAATTTACGGTGTCTGGCCCTGCCATCGGTGGCGCAAAGTCGGGTATTGATTTTGACCCACAAGACCCACGCAAACCACAAGTACTAAACCGTTGGTACAAAGCCGTTTCGCCATTGCTACGCAATTATTATGGCACGGGTGGTGACCTGAACGTGGACGAAATCCATGAAGTAATTCCCATTACGGAACAATACGGCCTTTGGCATCCGCAAGAAGGCATCGTAAACGGCCATTATAACCCGTCCAAACCCCAAAAAATCCGTAAAGTGGGTCAATTGCGTCAGGGTGTTTCTAAGGTAATCGAAGATGCAAATTACATTCCAGACCAAGCCAAACGCAAATATGTAATCGCCGACATGATTACGGGATACGGTGTGGCTCAGGCACTTAAACATTTTTATACGCTTTGGGGCGGAAGCCTGAGCGGTAAACGCGTCATCGTACAAGGTTGGGGCAACGTGGGCGCAACTGCGGCCTTGTATTTGGCCAAAGAAGGCGCGAAAGTCGTGGGCATTATTGACCGCGTGGGCGGTATTCTTAACCCCGAAGGCCTGACGCTCGACCAAGTAAAACAACTTTTTGCAGACCGCGACAGCAACACGCTGGTAAGTCCTGATTTGGTGGCTTTTGAGCAAGCCAACGCGCAAGTTTGGACGATGGGCGCAGAAATTTTTATACCTGCCGCCGCTTCACGTTTGGTAACCGAACAACAAGCTAAAGATTTGATAGCGAACGGATTGGAAGCGGTTTCGTGTGGCGCAAATGTGCCTTTTGCCGACCCAGAAATTTTCTACGGCAAAATTGCGCAATTGGTGGACGAACAAATCGCCCTTATTCCTGATTTTGTGGCTAACTGCGGCATGGCGCGTGTGTTCGCGTACCTGATGGGAGAGGAGGGAGGAAATATCACGGACGAGGCCATTTTCTCGGATATTTCTAACACCATTTTTAAGGCTTTGGAAAATATACACGCACAAAATACTTCGCGTAAAAATTTGACCCAAACAGCCTTTGAAATTTCGTTGAAACAATTGGTAAACTAATTGATATTCAGTGTTTAAAACTAAAAACCTATAAGGAAATGAGTTTTGCGATTCTAATAAAAAGCAACTCAAAAGCCTTATAGGTTTTTTATGATATAATTAAAGAATAAGCTTTTATTTCAGTTTTACGGTTGTAGCTCCGTAACCGAATTTTTCTTTGCGGGCATCTTTGTAATATTCCACAAACATATTTTTGCCCAAACGCTTGTGTATTTCGTCGCGCAAAGTGCCCGACCCTACCCCATGAATCAACGTAATTTCCGTTACGCCATTGGCTACAGCATTATCGATGGCTGCTTCAAAGGCTTTGAGTTGGCATACGAGCATTTCGTTAGCATTCATACGTGCGCGGCGCAGCGTATCAGTTATGAGCTTTTCGATGTGCAAATCTATTTCCGTTTGAGGAGGCGAAATTACTGTTTTAGATTTGTCTTTCGGATTTAAAATATTCTCTTTCAGATTTTTAGCATCAACAGAAATCGGTGCGGAAGTGGCTGGCGCATTGCTCACGTCGTCGCGGTCTATTTGGAACAAATGTGCAGGTTTGCCTAAAATCGGCGCGTTTTCTTTGCTACGGAAAAATGTAGCCGCTTTGAAACGCATACGGCGCAACATGGGCGGCTGGAACGTGTGCACGCCTTCGCGGTGATACATGAACTGAAACACCATAATCGGCCAGCGGTCAAATTCTTTTACCAACATGATGTCAGGCATTTTGACCGAAGAGCGTTGGCGCAAAACGCCCGTGAAAACGCCTTTGTAAATGCCGCTTTGTTCGTGGCCAAACGTCATTAGCAAATCAAAATCGGTGTTGTTGATGATGTGCAACAGTAATTCGCGGTCGTTGAAAGCTTCGAAAGCCAAGAAAATGCCTTGCGTCGCGTAAACGGGTTGCGTGGGTACGGCATTTTTGGTTTCTTCTGGCCTTTTGCCAAAAGCAACGGCTTCGGATTGAGAAATAATAGACACTTCGCGACGCAGCACAGGGATACGGAAATCGCCATCAATGGCCACTTCAACAGTCTGTGGGTCAATTATTTTGGTAATTACGCCTTCTTCTTTGTGGTGCAGTAGGCGCACGCGGTCGCCGATATTCATACGATAATGAGTTTTAATTTTTGTGAAATTATCCCAATACTTTTTGCTCGATGAGCAGCATCAGGATATGAATTACTTTGATGTGAACCTCTTGGATTCGGTCGGCGTAGCCAAAATGCGGCACGCGAATTTCTACATCGGCAAGCCCCGCCATTTTACCGCCATCTTTGCCCGTAAGCAATACTACTTTCATGTTTTTTTGTCGGGCAGCTTCCACGGCGCGTAGCACGTTGGCCGAGTTGCCGCTGGTGCTTAGGCCGAGCAATACGTCACCTTCGCGGCCAAGTCCTTCCACGTAGCGCGAGAAAATATATTCAAAACCAAAGTCGTTGGCCGTGCAAGTAATGTGACTTACGTCCGAAATGGCTATGGCAGGCAAGGCACGACGATTTTCGCGGTAGCGGCCGCTTAACTCTTCGGCAAAGTGCATCGCATCGCAATGCGAACCGCCATTTCCGCACGAAAGAATTTTGCCGCCAGCGTTGATAGAATCAGCCATGAGCTGAGCCGCCGCTTCGATTTGTGCAATGTTATTTTCGTTGGCCATAAATGCCGCCAATACGTTGGCTGCTTCTTGTAATTCGGCATAAATTTGTGCAATAGCCTGATTATTAGCCATAAAGCAAAAAGATTTTTATTTAATTTTCTTCAATGAAATATTTTCCAGAAAACGAAGATACACGTTTTTTCCGTCGCGTAGCTGTTGCAAACTGATGCGTTCGTCTGGATTATGAATCGTTTGGAGTTGCTCGCGCGTCATAAAAATAGGCGTAATTCCGTACACCAGCACACCTTTTTCACGGAAATAATTGTTGTCGGAAGAGGCAGGAAACAGAATCGGCATGACGGCGGCTTGCGGAAAAACTTCTTGTATCGCTTTGTCAAGTGCTTCGTAATAAGGCGTTTCTGGCGAAGATTCTTCGGCTTCGGGCGATTCGTTGATGACCGAAATTTTAAAACGAGGCTCAATGAGACCGTATTTAATATCACGAATAAATTTTTTGCGATTTGCGCCAGGCAGTAGCCTACAATCCAGATAAGCGGTTGCTTTATTAGAAATTTGGTTGGGCGGGCCAGGCGGATTGTACATATTGGTGAGCGTGCTGGTATTGCTCAACACCGACCTGAAAACGGGCTCATTTTCCATGATTTTGTTAAGCACTGGGCGCATCACCCACCAGTTTATATGCTTGATCAAGAAGCCTTTAAATCCGCCTTCCAGCTTGCCCAACTCCCTGAACATACGTTTGTTGGTTTTGTTGAAATCAATGCGCGTATCAATGTTATTGAGTTTGGTCAGGGCTTTAACCATCGCTTTGTTGGCGTAGCTGCGCGGCGGAGATGCACCGTGCCCAAAGGTTACGAATTTGAGTTCAAGCTTGAGCCACAAGTTATTTTTTTCGGCCACCGAAATCCCGAAAACGTGCTTTTCTGGTTTGGACGGAACGACATTGTCCACGCCCGAACCGCCTTCGCCGTACACGGCTACCGCGTTTAGTTCTTTCAAAAATTCATTGACAATAATTTTTGCGCCATTAAAACCGCCCGTTTCTTCGCCCGACACGGCCAACAGCGTAATATTATACGGAAATTCGGTATTCGGATATTTGTGGCGAAGCTCCAGCATCGCACCTAACTGCATGATAGCCATTCCTTTAGCATCCAGTGCGCCACGTCCCCAAACGGCAGTATCAGTGATTTGGCCAGCATACGGCGGCAGCGTCCATTCGTTGCTGTCACTGGCGGGAACTACGTCTATGTGGCTGAGTAGCACCAAATTGGGCTTTCCGGCACTCAACGGATAAAGCGATGCGGCGAAATTGAAGGAAGAATCTAAATCGGTGAAAATGCGTAAGTGTAGGTTTTGTTTTTGGCATAAATCCGCCAAAAAACGCCCTGCTGGTTTCTCATGGCCACTTTCGGAAGCCAATGAAATATATTGACTAAGCCATAACGCCAGCGAATCGGTAGGGGTGGCCTTGCCTTGCAGCGTCAGGCCACTGAGCAAGAACAAGAATAGAAATATTTTTTTTATGAAAGAATATCTAAACAAAGCGCAAGTATAAAGCTGATTTTACCATAAAATCGTAAAATAATACGCAAAAATAACCTTTTAGTTGTTGAAAGAAAAGGTATTATTTCAGTAAAAACAACCTATGAGGCGATTGAGATAGTAAAAGCAGCTTTTTAAATAACTTTTTAGAATGTAATAAATTTTTTTTATGATAAAATAAGCTTATTATTATTTGTAAACAATTTAATATTTGGCAGAAATAATGTTTTTATTGAAAATATTTTGTTTAAAATATCTGCTATGAATATATTGCGTCCTTATTCTCTTAGTTGTAATTATTTTAAAGATGAATTATACTTATCCTGTATAATATATCGAATAATAAAAAAAGAAATAATTAGACTTAATAAGTATAAAACTTACATGATAGTAAATTGCCTCAAAAATTAGTAGATAGTATATTATATAGGTAACTACCTTTATGATAACGACATATTTCGTAAGAGGACGCTAAATCGATCAATCAAATTGCTAATGAATCCTGCACCGACAACTCCATTTGTATTACTAATAGACGATAACGATACAGATAATCTTATTTCTAAACGCATACTCGAATTAACAGGATTTAGCAATAATATACTGGTCAAAAATTCGAGCGTGGCGGCTATCGATTGGCTGCGTGTGGTGGTCAATGACCAAGCCGCCGCAATGCCCGATTGGATTTTTTTGGATATAAATATGCCCATGCTTGATGGTTTTGATTTTGTAACAGCTTTTGAACAGCTGACCGACAAAATGTCAAGACGTGCGCGTATTGTTATTCTTTCCAGCTCCGACAGCCGTGCCGACATCGAACGCATGATGAAGAATCCATGTGTAACTGGTTTTATTACTAAACCACTCACAACCAGTAATTTAAGTCAGTGGCAAGCCTCTTTTCCTACCGAAAGTTTGGGGCTTATAGGCTAATGCTATGAAGTTAGAAAAAACGCGCGGCATTGTATTGGGCTACGTTCGGTATAGCGAAACCTCCATTGTCGTGCGGATTTACACGGATATGTTCGGGACGCAGGCCTACATTGTAAATGGCGTGCGTTCGGCCAAGTTAAAAACCAATAAAATAGCACTGTATCAACCACTTACGGTCTTGGATTTGGTGGTATATCAGTCCGAAAAAACAGACAGCCTTCAGCGAATCAGCGAGGCGCGTTGCCCAGTGGTGTGGGCTAATATTTCTACCAATTTTTTAAAAACAACAATTGCATTATTTTTGGCTGAGGTGCTGGATTTGGTGTTACAGCAAGAAGCCCCCAACCCAGAGTTGTTCGATTTTTTGGTCAATTCTTTACGCGTTTTTGATTTGCAAACGCACGAAATTGAGAATTTTCATTTGCGTTTTTTGCTCAAATTAACCCGATTTTTAGGGTTTGCGCCTTCTTCCGCCGACGATATTTATAATCTTATTTACAAGGCAGAATTTCAGTCGTGGCGCACCATTATTCCCGCACAAGAACAGGCTATTTTAGCGCATTTAATTCACTCGCAATACACCGATGAGTTGCTAATAAATAACCACATACGCAGACATTTGCTTGACCAAATCTTGCTTTTTTATGAAAATAATTTACAAAACTGGCGAAAATTACGTTCGATTGAAGTGCTAAGAAGTTTGTAAAAACAAGATACTATGACCCAAATAAAAAGGGCTAACCTAAAAAGTTAGCCCTTTTTGCTTAAACGACTGACAATCAAAATGCCCTATGAGAAAAACATTTTTCTTGTTGGGTAAATATCATCTATCTCCAGCCACCGCCAACGGCTCTGTAAGCGTTTACGCTGGCATTGAGTTGCTGCATTTTTATTTCGATAAGCTCAAAACGTGCTTCCAGCGCGTCGCGTTGCGTCATTAGCACTTCCATGTAATCAGCTCTGGCAGATTTGAATAAGCCCGTCGAAATGTCAATGGACTGCGTCAGTGCCGTTACTTGTTGCGATTTGAGGTCGTAGCTTTTTTGCAAATTACTGATTTTGGAAACCTGATTGGCTACCTCAATGTAAGCGTTCAGAATGCTACGTTCGTAGTTGTAAACGGCCTGAATCTGCTTGGCGTTGGCACTGATATAAGCAGCTTTAATGCCATTTCTGTTGACCAATGGAGCTAACAAATCGCCCGCTAAATTGTACATCAACGATTCAGGTGTTTTGAGTAAATAACTCGGATTGAAGGCGTTATAACCCAAACCAGCCGTAATGCTAAATTGCGGATAGAATCGGGCTTTAGCTACTTTTACGTCCAGTTTGGCGGCGGCGAGTTCAAACTCGGCGCGTCTGATGTCTGGGCGATTGGCCAAAAGCTGCGAAGGCAAACCCACTTGCACGGTGTGCGGAATCATATTCGTGAAATTGTCCGAATTGCGCGTAATAGGTTGCGGATAGCGACCCACCAAGAAATTGATGCGGTTTTCTGTTTCAATAATTTGTTGTTGTATGGCAAATTGTAGGCTTCTGGTCTTGAAAACTTCGGCTTCAAACTTGCGAACCGCCAGCTCTGTTACTTTGGTTGCTTCTTTTTCCAGTTTTACGATGGCTAAGGCATTGCTCTGAATCTGTATGTTTTGATTCAGGATAGCAAGTTGATTATCAAGGGCTAATAGCTCATAATACGAACCTGAAATTTCTGTTACTAAATTCGTTACCATGAAATTTTTGCCTTCTACGGAAGCTAAATACTTGCTGGCCGCCGATTTTTTGGCGTTGCGCAACTTGTGCCAAATATCCACTTCCCAAGTAGCGTAGCCACCCAACACAAAGTTTGGTAGCGGGTCGGGCGTAGCTTTCCCTGGTTTAATTTCGGTAGTTGCTTCGCTCGAACCTTTGCTTGTGTAGCGACCCGATTTGTCCACACCAGCACCCACGCCCACGCCCACGAAAGGCAAATATTCCCCTTTGCGTGCGCGTACTTCGTTGCGTGCGATTTCTATTTCTTGTAAAGTAATATTAAGCTCTTGGTTATTTCTTAGAGCCGTATCAATAAGGGCAACCAGATTGGGGTCAGTGAAAAATTGTCTCCAACTCTGTGTAGCCGTATTGGTGGAGTCTTGCGAGCCATTGGTGTAGCTCGCAGAGACTGTTTTATTTTCTTTTTTCTCGATAATAGCGGGCATTTTACAAGCCGTAAAGGCCAACAAGAAAAAAGCGATTCCCGCATATTTATTCATGTGCTGTGTGGTCATGTCCGTTGTGGTGGTGAGGGTGATGATTTTCAACTTCTTCTGTAAGAGGTGTTTCGTGTTCGTCTCTGATCAGGTGGCGGCCATCGGCAAGCGTACCAAATACATAGTACAAGCCTGGCACAATCACTACGCCGAATATCGTACCGAACAACATACCACCGAGCGCGGAAGCACCAATCGTATGGTTACCAATAGCTCCAGGTCCTGTGGCAATTACCAACGGAATCAAGCCCGCGATAAAGGCAAAGGAAGTCATCAGGATTGGGCGGAAACGTGCTCTTGCGCCCTCAATAGCCGACTCATAAACACTTAGGCCTTCCTGATGTCGCTGTATGGCGAACTCCACAATCAGTACGGCATTTTTACCCAGCAAGCCGACGAGCATTACCAAACCAACTTGTGCGTACACGTCGTTGGCCACACCCATAAAGTCAATGAACACAAATGCACCGAAAATACCCACAGGCAAGGAAAGAATTACGGCCAAAGGCAAAATGAAACTTTCGTATTGGGCGGCAAGTACCATGTAAACGAACGCTAACACAATGATAAAGATGTAGATAGCTTCGTTTCCGCGAGATACTTCGTCTTTTTGCAAACCTGCCCAGTCGATGTCAAAACCACGAGGCAAAGTCTTGTGTGCCACTTCTTGTACGGCCTTGATGGCCTCACCACTACTGTAACCTTTGGCAGCAGAACCTCTAATTGAAGCGGTCGTGTACATATTATAACGGTTGATTTCGTTCGCGCCCTGCGTCTTTTTGATGCGCATGAATGCCGAGAACGGCACCATTTCGCCACGGTCATTTTTTACCCACATATTCAAAATATCTTCAGGCAAACGGCGATATTCTGGCGAAGACTGCACGAATACTTTAAAGAAACGTTGGTATTTGATAAAACCTAATTCGTAGGTACTACCCACCATAATCGAAAGTGTGTTCATGGCATTACCAATCGAAACGCCTTTTTGCATGGCCAATTGGTTGTCAATTTCCAATTCGTATTGCGGATAATTGGCACTATAAAACGTGAACAGACCCGACAATTCTTTGCGTTTTTTCAACTCGTTCATAAAGTCTGTAGTTACTTTGCCGAGTTGGTTATAATCGCCCGTATTAGTTTTGTCGAGCAATTGGAGGGCAAAACCACCCGCAGCACCATAACCCGGTACGGCTGGAGGGTCGAAAAATTCGATAGTCGCCCCTGGTATATCTTTTGCTTTTTCTTCAAGCTCATAAATCACTTCCGAAACCGTGTGTTTGCGTTCTGCCCAAGGCTTCAAGTTGATAAGACAAGTACCTGAGTTAGAACCACGACCTTCCGTAAGTACCTCATAACCAGCCAAAGCAGATACCGATTGAATGCCTTCTACTTTCTCTGCCACTTCTTGTAGCTGACGCGTAATGTCGTTGGTACGTTCGAGCGTAGAACCTGGAGGTGTTTGGATAATGGCATAAATCATGCCTTGGTCTTCGCTTGGGATAAAGCCTGTCGGAATTTTATTAGCAATACCCAGCACCCCAAAACTGAACACTATCAGGATACCAAACGTAACCACGCGGCGGCCTACAATCACACGCAAGAAGTCCGTGTATTTACCCGTAATTTTCTCGAAACCTCTGTTGAAAGCATCGAAAAATTTATCCATTGGCGATTTTTTCTTCGGCTGGCCATGGTTGTGTTTCAAAATCATGGCGCAAAGCACAGGCGTAAGCGTAAGAGCCACAAGACCCGAAAGTACAATCGAAGTGGCCATCGTAATAGAAAACTGACGATAGAACACACCCACAGGACCAGTCATGAAGGCCACAGGCACAAATACGGCAGTCATCAACAAAGTAATGGCGATAACCGCGCCGCTAATTTCTCCTAATACTTTCTGGACGGCCTTATATGGGGATAGATGTTCTTCTTCCATCTTGGCATGGACGGCTTCCACCACCACAATGGCATCATCTACCACAATACCGATAGCCAACACCAACGCGAACAATGTAATCATGTTGATAGTCAGGCCGAACATCTGCATAAAGATAAACGCACCAATCAAGGACACAGGCACGGCAAGCGTTGGGATAAGCGTCGAACGCCAATCGCCTAAGAACAAGAACACTACCAAAGCCACCAAAATAAAGGCATCGCGAAGGGTGTGAATTACGCTTTCCGTAGAGGCATCAAGGAAGTTAGAAACGTCGTAGCTAATTTCGTAGTTCATACCTGGAGGGAAAGACGATTGTTTCAATTCGTCCAACTTGGCTTTTACTTCTTTGATTACGTCGTTGGCATTACTGCCGTCTGTTTGTTTCAGCACGATAGCCGCCGAAGGGTTGCCGTTTAGGTTAGAGTAAATGTCATAATATTCACTACCCAACTCCACGTTTGCTACATCTTTGAGGCGCAAAATTTCGCCATTCGGATTGGCTTTGATAATTACGTTATTGTATTGTTGGGGGTCGTTGAAACGACCTGCGTAAGTAAGTACATATTCGAGGGCTTCGGCGCGTTTACCGTCGCTTCGGCCAATACGACCTGGTGAACCGATTACGCTTTGGTCGGCGAGGGCTTCCATGATTTCGTCTGGAGAAATGTTATAAGCTCTCATGCGGTCGGGTTTTAACCAAATACGCATTGCGTACTGGCGGCTACCCAAGATACGCGCCTGACCGATACCGTTAATACGTTGTAATTCAGGCAAAATATTTACCCCAGCAAAGTTGAACAAGAACTTCATATCGGAGTTTTTGTCTGTACTGTACAAGTTCACGTACATCAACATACTGTTCATTACGCGGTTCACGATTACCCCTTCACGTTGTACGAGGACGGGCAAACGGTTCAATACCTGCGCGATACGCGTATTTACTTGTACAAGGGCTTGGTCTGGGTCTGTACCTAAATTAAAGATAATTTGAATGTTGGCTTCGCCCGCACTCGTACCCGTCGAAACCATGTATTTCATGCCTGGTACGCCGTTGATGGCTTGTTCCAAAGGAATCAGTACCGATTCGGTAAGTACTTTGGCACTGGCACCAGGGTAAGAAGCGGCCACCATTACCATTGGCGGGGCAATTTCGGGGAACTGTGATTTTGGCAACGTGTTGATAGCCAAAGTTCCCATAAAGATGATGACCAGCGAAATGACAATCGCAAGCACTGGTCTATGAATGAATTTTTGAAACATTTCTTGTGTGGTTTAATGCCCTAAAGTTACTCTGTATATACGTTGAGGTGAGAAATAACCTTTTTAGGGTCTTCGTATTCAAATACAATCTTGTCGTTGTCTCTTACTTTGCGTAAGCCTTCGAGCAAGATTTTTTCTCCATTGTTCAAACCGTTTTTGATTACATACAAGTCGGGCATTTCGGCAGCGATGTTGATTTCGCGCGAGTGTACTTTGTTATCTTTATCCACCACAAAAACATAGCGTTTTTCCAGTATTTCAAACGTTGCTTTTTGTGGAATAATCATTGCGCCTGAAAGTGGCGTAACTACTTGAATATTACCAGTTTCGCCATGACGCAACAAACCTTTCGGATTGGGGAATGTTGCTCTGAAAGCAATATTACCAGTTTCGTTGTTAAAATCCGCTTCGATGGTTTCTACTACACCTTTGTAATCAAACATTTTGTTGTTGGCCATTACCAAACTTACGCGCAAAAGGCTATCGTCTTTGATAAGTGATTTGTAGTCCAAATACTCGGCTTCTGGTACGTTGAAGTAAACCCACATTTTGCTATTGTCCGAAAGCGTTGTGAGCAAATCGCCTTCCGATACGAGGCTACCCAATCGTACTTGGAAATGGTCCATAATGCCGTTGAATGGCGCACGAATTTCCGTAAAACCTAAGTGTACTTGCGCCAATTGCATTTCGGCTCTGGCTTTGTCTAGTTTGGCTTTTGCAAGAGCCAACTCATTGGCAGATACTACGTTGTTATCGGCAAGTTGTTTAGTGTTTTTGTATTCGATTTCTGCAAATTCTACTTCGGCTTTTTGCTTTTGCAACTCGGCTTGGTAGAGCATCGGCATTACTTTAAACATAAGCTGCCCTTTTTTGAGGTGCTGGCCTTCGTCCACATAAATTTTTTCCAAATAACCTCTTTCCAAAGCCCTCAACTCAATGTGGCTAATGGCCTTAATTTGGCATACATATTCTTTCGTTACCAAAGTGTCTTTGATAAGTGGACTGGTAACCAAAAACTTTGTTTGTGCTTCTTTTTCCTCGTGGTGATGAGAACAACTTGTTGAGCCAACTGTTGCACATAGACCCAAAAGCAAAATAAATTTTCTCATAGTTGATAATTTTTATGAATAAGATGTTGAGGTAATGCTACTGATTTGATGGACGATAGCGGTTTATTTGCCTGACCAATAATAAGAACATTGTTAGATAAATTAGCAAACTAAACTAACTTACAACAATGGTTGAAAATATTTTTATCGGAAAATTCATAGTGGTTTTCATCGTACTTAATACCTATTTTGTCTAAATGCTATTTGATATAGCAAAGGTGGGTTCTATTTGCTTTTTAAGAATTAAAATGGAATTAAGGTGTAATTAAAAATCAATTAAAACGCGGAACTTCTTCTTAATTCTTTGGCAAAAGAAAAGGGGTGGAATTGAAAAAATGGAGAAAAACAATGCAAAAAATAAAAGGTCGCTTAGAAAAATCTTCTAAGCGACCTTTTAGGTAATATGTGTTAAAGCCTGAACTTGTTATTCAGCAGACGCAGCAGAGCGGCGTGTACGTGGTGCTGGTTCTTGTTCGGCTACTTGTTCGGCTTCGGCCAAAATACGTCCGCAGTGTTCGCAAACGATAATTTTCTTTTTCTCGCGAATATCTGCTTGGCGTTGAGGCGGAACGCGGTTGAAACAACCACCGCAGGCATCACGTTTTACAGCAACGACAGCCAAACCGTTTTGAGCGTTTGAGCGCACGCGGTTGTAAGAATATAACAAACGTTCTTCGATTTCTGTGGCAGCTTCGTCGCGCACAACCATCAATTTGTCTTCTTCTTCTTGGCTTTCTGCGATAATTACTTCCAATTCTGCTTTTTTCGCATCCAAATCTTTTTTGCGTTCGGCTAAAAGACGTTTGATACCTTCGATGTCTTCGTTTTTACGCTCGATTTTGAAGGTAGCTTCACGGATACGCTTCTCACAAAGCTGAATGTCAAGGCTGGTAACTTCTATTTCTTTGGAGATAGCATCAAATTCGCGGTTGTTGCGAACATTTTGCTGTTGCTCCTGATACTTTTTAATAAGTTTCTCGGCATCTTTAATGGCTATTTTGTTCTTAGAGATTTCCTCTTGGAACACCGCATTTTCGCCAGTAAATTTGCTAATACGTGTCTCATAACCAGCGATTTCGTCTTCTAAGTCGCGAACTTCTTCTGGCAAATCACCACGTACTTTTTTTATTTCATCTAACTGCGAATCAATGGCTTGCAGCTTCATTAAAGATTCCAGTTTTTGGGCTACGGTCCTTTCCATCTAATAATAATTTATCGGGTTGGTAACAATTTTTGATAAATTGAGCGCGATATTACTAAATTTTTCCGACAACATCTTCAAAAATAAATCTTTTGTAAAAATTTCACTTTCGTAATGACCAATGTCGGCGATAATTAATCGGCCTTCGGCATCGAAAAACTCATGATATTTTACGTCGGCAGTTACAAAAACATCCGCTTGCGCTCGCAGCGCATCTCCCAGCAAGAAAATCCCCGAACCGCCACACAGGGCCACACGCTGCACCGTTTTGCCACGCAAAGGCGTATGACGCACGCAGGCCAGCTGCATTTTTTCTTTCAAATAAGCCAAAAAATCTGTTTCTGCAAGTGGTTCGGCCAATTCGCCAACCATTCCCGACCCAACTTCTTGCCACTGATTTTCAAGTGATTGTAAATAATAGGCTACTTCTTCGTAAGGGTGCGCCGTGCGCATGGCCTGCAATACGCGACTTTCGGCAAAGGCTGGCAAAATCACTTCAATTTTTTGTTCGCTTACGTGCTCCAGTTCATTGACTTTGCCGATGCTGGGGTTGGCTTGCGCGTTGGGCAAAAACGTTCCCGTTCCTTCGCTTACAAAACTGCAATGCGAATAATTGCCGATGTTACCTGCGCCTGCAGCGTGTAGCGCATCGAGTAGGGCAGGGCTGTGTGTTGCTGGCACAAATACGGTCAGTTTGCGAAGTAATTGTTTTTTGGGTGAAAGAATGCGCGTATTTTGCAAATCCAGTTGTTGCGCAATACGTTGATTTACACCGTTATAAACATTATCCAGATTGGTGTGTGCAGCGTAAATAGCAATGTCGTTTTTGATGGCTTTCATCACGGTACGTTCTACATACGAGTTGCCGTTAAAGCGTTTTAACCCCTTGAAAACGATGGGGTGGTGCGCCACAATAAGATTACAGTTTGTTTTGATGGCTTCTTGCACGACTTCTTCGGTACAATCCAAGCAAATGAGTATGCCCGTGACGGTTTGGTTGGGTTGCCCGACGATAAGTCCTGCATTGTCGTAAGATTCTTGCAGCGAAAGAGGGGCGAGGCTTTCCAAGAAACGAGTGATGTCCTGAATTTGATACATTTAATTTTTATAGAAAAATGACGATAATATTTGTTAAATAGCAAATAAAGAAATAATATTACCAACTATTTGACACAAAAAATAAGGCTTGGGGTGGTATAAATTATTCCATAAGCAAGAATCTAATGTAAGTATTTGTTTATTAAACTAAGTAAAAATTTAATATAAATCTGATTTTAAGCCACGCAAAAGCAATTTGATCTCACTTCTTCGGACTGCTTTGGTTTGTTGGGATAATGTTTGTAAGTGTAATATTGGGTAAAGAATTTGCGATTTATTCGCCTATTCTCTAACTTTAGAGAAATTTTTAAACCCTTCTCTTCTCAATATATTATGGGCGCAAAACCAATACCCAATAGGCTGCTGGACTTACAACTAAATACATTTACGAATATGAGCGTAGAAAAAAACTCACCACAAGTAGTTGTTTACGATAAGGCCAAATATCACTTCAAAGGTAATTTTCCTGATTCGCTACCCATCGAACAAGCGTACGTGCACATCGGTATGTTTATGGGTTGGATTATCGAGAACGAATTGTATAGCGAATTTTTTGAGGAGGAATGTGAAATACAAATGATGCGTTTCAAACGCCGCGAACTGACTTGTACGGTACTTTGCGAAATTTGGGACGGCCACTTGGGTAGCGAACTTTTCACGGAAGAAGGTAATATGTTTACTTACTATTACTATGGCGGCGGGATTTTCCGTAAGGATTACGAGACACTTTTGGTGAATGCCGAAGCCCCAACGATCTATCACGTAAAGGATTCGTGGGAAAATTTCGATAAAATATCGAGCAAAATAACCGAACGTTATCATGAATGGAGAAAAATTATTTCTTAATCAATTAGATCAAAATCCTATAGAAGATACCATTACTTTTTTCTGCTCAACTCAAATCCACATACAGTAGCTATTCAGTAAATAGCTGTCTTTGTATCGTAATAGTGTTATTTATTTCATAAAAATATGAACCGATTGAATGGCTTTTAGTTCCTTTCAGTCGGTTTTTTTTATTTACTTACTAAAAATACTTACATAGTTTTCAATCCGTTTTTGGGCCACGCATTTTGCACTATTTGTAATCAAATTGAGAAAGTAAAAAGAAATTTGTAGAGAATATTTCTTTGGTTTTCAGTAGCTTATCTTTGCTTAGCCTGGCGTATGTTGCTTTATATATAAAATGAATTGTGGATACTCGCAATGTAGTGTATTTGGTGTTTTTTTGGATAAATTCTTTTTTATATCAATCAAAATGCACTTAAATATCAGATTACTAATGTGTTTACCTCGTTGGTTTTTAGAGAATAAATCCACAATTTTAAGGCTACTACCATTCATTCTCTTGTTTCTGTTTAGTTCTGATTAGATATTTTCGGCTTGCTATGGTGAAAAGAAATCTACTTTTGCTTGTTTGTTGTTGGGGTTTGGGCGTTGGTCTTTCTTATGCACAATCTACCACTGTTGAAGAAGACACTGCTGTTTTTTCGGCAGTTCCCGAAGGTGATGTGATAGAGGCGATTACGGAAAAAGATACGATTTCTGTTCCGAGTCTTACCGCCCAAATGCCGCTGTTGCCATTTCCTACGGGCGAAATGCTGGCCGACCGCCTGCATTGCATTGAGTCCAAAATTCCGCTGATGTACAACAAGGCCGTAGGCGGATTTATTCATTATTTCACGGTTCGCAAACGCAATTACAGCCAAACCATGTTGGAGCGTTTGCCGTATTATTTCCCGATTTTTGAGGCGTGTTTGGCCAAATATGGTTTACCTGATGAGCTAAAATATTTGTCTATTGTAGAGTCTGGCCTTAACCCTCGCGCGGTGTCGCGGTCTGGAGCGGTGGGTTTGTGGCAATTTATGCCCGCTACTGGCTACGATTTTAGTTTACAACAAAGCATTTTTGTAGATGAACGCATGGATATTCACAAGTCCACGGAAGCTGCTTGTAAATATTTGCGTTATTTGTACAATCAGTTTGGCGACTGGCATTTGGCTTTGGCCGCCTACAATTGCGGGCCGGGCAACATTCGCAAGGCGCAAGCACGTTCGGGCAAATATCATTTCTGGGATATTTACGACAAGCTGCCCGCCGAAACGCGTTCGTATGTGCCGCAATTTATGGCAGTCGTTTATACCATGAATTACGCCAAAGAACACAGTCTTTTCCCCGATGCGGATAGTACGTTGGTACACATTCCTTTCGATACCGTCCAGCTGAGCCATTTTGTGCATATAGATTCGTTGGCCGACCAGTTGCAAGTTTCTGTACAGCATCTTAAGTTATTGAATCCTTCTTTGCGTAAATATGCCACACCGCATCAGGCAGAATTTGCCCTCAAAATTCCTTCCGAAAAAATAACCCATTTTGAAGCCTTGCGTGATTCATTGGCTGCCGATGCCGACAAACAATGGTTGGCGTGGCAAGCGGCTAATCCCGTTTCCCGCAAAGACACACCCAATTCACGCAAGATATTTTATACAGTTTGCCGCAAAGATAATTTAGCGAAAATTGCTTCTAAATTTGGAGTAAAATCCTCAGAGATAAAGCGTTGGAATGTGATTCGCAACGGAAAAGTAAAGACAGGCCAAATGCTTGTTATCTGGAAAAAGTCAAAATCATCGCGCCAGTTTTTGGCCAAAGCCAAAGGTGCGAAAGGCAAAAAACGCATTTTGTATAGCTCGGCGCGTGTGTATAAAGTGCAGCAGGGCGACACACTCACCAATATTGCGGGACGTTATGAAGGCGTTTCGGTAAGCGATATTATTCGCGTAAACAACCTGAAAGGCGGGGCGTTGAAACCTGGCCAGAAATTGATTATTAGCGTTTAATTTTTTGAAAAATAACTTCATAAAAAAAGAGGTTCGCCGTAGTGGTAAACCTCTTTTTTTATGAATAATCGCTTGAACTTTAAGGATTAAAGTGTAGCGATGTGTTGAATCAAATCAACCAATTTGTTTGAGTAACCCCATTCGTTGTCGTACCAAGCTACTACTTTCACGAAGTTTTCGTTCAAAGAAATACCAGCGTCAGCATCGAAGATAGAAGTACGAGCATCGCCCAAGAAGTCGTTAGAAACTACGGCATCTTCAGTGTAACCCAAAATACCTTTCAATTCGCCTTCAGAAGCAGCTTTCATTACTTCTTTGATTTGAGCGTAAGAAGCAGGCTTCACCAAACGGCAAGTCAAATCCACCACCGATACGTCTGGCGTAGGCACGCGGAACGACATACCAGTAAGTTTGCCTTTCAATTCAGGAATAACCAAACCTACGGCTTTAGCAGCACCCGTCGAAGAAGGGATGATGTTTTGGTAAGCACCACGGCCACCGCGCCAATCTTTAGCAGAAGGGCCATCAACTGTTTTTTGAGTAGCCGTAACAGCGTGTACCGTTGTCATCAAGCCTTCCAAAATACCGAAGTTGTCGTTCAATACTTTAGCCACAGGAGCCAAGCAGTTGGTTGTACATGACGCGTTAGAAACGATGTGCATGTCAGCCGTTAATTTCTTGTGGTTTACGCCCATTACGAAAGTAGGGGTGTCGTCTTTTGCAGGAGCAGACATTACCACTTTTTTGGCACCAGCTTGGATATGTTTTTGAGCAGATTCTTGAGTAAGGAACAAACCAGTAGATTCTACTACATAGTCAGCACCGATTTCATTCCATTTAAGGTTGGCAGGGTCTTTTTCAGCAGTTACGCGGATAGCTTTGCCGTTTACCACCAACTTACCGTCTTCAATAGCAACCTCACCTTTAAATATGCCATGCGTAGAGTCATATTTAAGCATATAGGCCATGTAATCCACATCAATAAGGTCGTTAATGCCCACGATTTCGATGTCAGGGCGATTCACTGCGGCGCGGAAAACCAAGCGACCGATACGGCCAAAGCCGTTGATACCAATTTTAATTGTTTTAGACATTGTGTTAAAATGGGGGTTGAAATTTCAAGAAACGTAAATCTACGAATCGGTTGTAAACTTACAATCTTCCCTACAATAACACAATTATTATTTTTTAGAATACTCAAAACAAGGCATTTAGATTCGTTTCTTGAAAAAAAAGTAAAAAAAATATCGGGATTTTTTGCATCGTAAAATAATATACCTACTTTTGCAGGCCTTTTGAAAGCAAGGCCCGTTCGTCTAGGGGTTAGGACGCATCCCTTTCACGGATGAAACACGGGTTCGATTCCCGTACGGGCTACCAAAAATTACTTTTTTGTTTTGGTAGTAAAATAAAAGCAAATTCAAAAAGGCCCGTTCGTCTAGGGGTTAGGACGCATCCCTTTCACGGATGAAACACGGGTTCGATTCCCGTACGGGCTACCAAAATTACCTTTTTATTTTGGTAGTAAAATTAAAAGCAAATTCAAAAAGGCCCGTTCGTCTAGGGGTTAGGACGCATCCCTTTCACGGATGAAACACGGGTTCGATTCCCGTACGGGCTACAAAGGCCGAAGAAAGTAACAATCAGCTACTTTTTTCGGCCTTTTTGCTTTTTGTCTGAAGCCAAACCACATAGGTTTCTAAAACCTATATGGTCTAAAAATAACAAAACCCATTTCTTAAAAAATAATTGTGCGGTTGCCGTTGATAAAAACCCTGTCCTGAAAAACGAGTTGCAGGGCTTGCGAAAGCACTATTTTTTCGATGTCGCGCCCCGCTACGGCCATGTCTTTCGCCGAATAACGGTGGTCTATATTCTTGATACTCTGCGCAATAATCGGCCCTTCGTCCAAATCGTTGTTCACGAAATGCGCCGTTGCACCAATGATTTTTACGCCGCGTTCGTAGGCTTGTTTGTACGGATTGGCACCCACGAAAGCAGGCAAAAACGAATGATGTATGTTGATGATGCGGTGTTGGTAGCGGTTCACGAAAGCAGGCGTAAGTACGCGCATATATTTGGCCAATACCAAATAATCGGGCTGATAAATGTCGATGGCGCGAAAAATGGCTTCTTCGTGTTGCTCGCGGGTTTGGTCGTCGTGGGAAATGTAATGAAACGGAATCCCGAAACGACTCACCAAACTTTGTAGTTGGTTGTAGTTGCTAATCACCGCCAAAATATTGGCATTCAGTTCGTCAAAGGAATAACGCACCAACAAATCTGCCAAACAATGGTGTTCTTTGGTGGCCAACACAACGATATTTTTGTTTTTCTTCGGATTCAGGCGCAAACGCGAGTCTTGTTCGGGCAGTACTTTGAGCATTTCGGTGGTGAGCATTTCTTCGTTTACTTCGCCTTCAAACTCAGTGCGCATGAAAAAGCGGCCATCTTCACTGACAAACTCGTCGTTTTGGGTTACGTTCAGTCCCAAATCGAAAAGAACCCCCGTAATATGGTGAACCAAACCCTTGTGGTCTGGACAATCTATCATTAAGCTATGCTGTTTCATGCCAAACTATTTTTTGCTTTTCTTTCAATAAACCAAATCAAAACTAAGCAAATTTTATATACAAACAATAATGTTATTGAAATGCTGGTGAATTGGTGTTTGTGCTGGGCTTGTTACCCTTTTTTGCTTTCGAGAAACGTCTTATAGCTGTAAAACCCTGAAATTGGCGGAAAATGCGAAGAAATAAAATATAAAATTGTTTGTAATTTTCTGTTTGGTTTTGGATTTTGCAGAAATAATGTATAAACGATAATAAATGCAATAAGATTCGTTTGTATAGGCATTGTATTTCAGACTAAAAAACAATCTATATGAATATACCAGTAGAATTAAGAAAAGCTATATTAGACAATGACTTAGTAATATTTGTAGGAGCGGGATTGTCTTATGAACTTACAAACACTAAGAATAAACCTTTAAAAGGATGGGCTAATTTAGTTACTTGTATATTAGAACACTTGAAAATTAAGGGATATGAAGTAGAGCATTTGTTGCCATTAATAAAAAGATATGAACCAATAAAAGTTCTTGACTTAATTGAGCATGACAAAAATCTTCCCAAAAAAGAAATATATAGCTTCGTTAAGACTTTTTTTGAATTAGGTGATAAAAATACTTTAGCGATACATAAAAAAATATTTCAATTATCTAACAAGATTATCACGACAAATTATGATACGGCATTTGAAGAAGCTGTGCCACAATTAAGAAGAAATAAAGCGTATAAAGGGAAAAATTATGAATTAACAACTCATAAGGATAAAGATTCTGTTTTATTATTCAAATTACATGGTTGTTCTGAGGATGCGGACTCTATGGTTTTGTTTCCTACCAACTATGAAAATTTATACGAAAATAAAGAAAGAGATGCAGAGCATTCTTTATTAGTATTAAAAAATATTATTTTAAATAAAAGCATTCTTTTTATTGGAGTTGGCTTGGGCGATTTCCAAATCAATAATATTTTTAAAGAAGTGCAAAATTTACAAAAGGAATACAACCAAAAGCATTTTATTATCACGAATCAAACATTAGACAGTAACCTTAATTTTGTTACGCCAATCCAAATTAAAGCGTTTTCTGAAATTGATAATATTATTGATGAGCTAATTAGCATAAAAGAAAAAGCTAAAGCAGAAGATACTGATGAAGTAAAAAAACTCAAAGAACAACTTGCCGAAGCTGAAAAAAAACTTGCTGAACCAAGTAACCACTCACTTAAAGAAGAACTTGTTAAAAAAAACAGACTTTTGGAAATAGAAGCGTTGAAGTATTTCTCAAAAGGTATAGTATTTAGTATTTCTAATGAATATTTAAATGCTTCTTCTGCATATAAATCAGCTATAAAGTTAAAACCAGACTATCATGAAGCCTTTAATAATTTAGGCAATGCTTTAGTAAATTTAGGTAAAAGTAAATCAGGTAAAGAGGCCGAAGGCTTGTATGGTCAGGCCATCACACAGTATGAAAAGGCGATAAAGTTAAAACCTGACTATCATGAAGCTTTTAACAATTTGGGTTCTGCTTTAGGGAATTTAGGTAAAACCAAATCAGGTAAAGAGGCCGAAGACTTGTATCGTCAGGCCATAGCAAAGTATGAAAATGCGATAACGTTAAAACCTGACAATCATGAAGCCTTTAACAATTTGGGCAATGCTTTAGGGGATTTAGGTAAAAGTAAATCAGGCAAAGAGGCCAAAGATTTGTATCGTCAGGCCATAGCAAAGATTGAAAATGCTATAGCGTTAAAACCTGATTTTCATGAAGCCTTTAATAATTTGGGCGTTGCTTTGGCATATTTAGGTAAAAGTAAATCAGGCAAAGAGGCTGAAGATTTGTATCGTCAGGCCATCACAAACTATAAAAAGGCGATAGCGTTAAAACCCGACTATCATGAAGCTTTTATTAATTTGGGCAATGCTTTAGGGTATTTAGGTCAAAGTAAATCAGGCAAAGAGGCAGAAGATTTGTATCGCCAGTCCATCACAAAGTATGACAAGGCGATAGCGTTAAAACCTGACAATCATGATGCCTTTAATAATTTGGGCACTGCTTTATGGTATTTAGGTCAAAGTAAATCAGACAAAGAGGCCGAAGATTTGTATGGTCAGGCCATAGCAGAGTATGAAAAGGCGATAGAATATGGAGGAAGCTCTTATAATCTTTCTTGTTTGTATGCTTTAAGAGGCGATAAAAATAATGCGCTTAAATACTTGGCTATGAGCCTATCAAACAATGAAATTAAGGTTGAATTTGTTGAAAAAGATACCGATTGGAGTCATTATTTGTACGATAAGGATTTTATTAGCGTTTTAAATAAATTCAAATAAAAAAGTAGGAAAACATAATAGCACCTCTATAAAAGTGGAGGTGCTGTGGTTAATTAATTACCTGTCCTTTTGTCTCCCAAAATCTATATTTTAGTAGCTGCATAATTCATTTACCCAACAACTTCTTATAATTTCGCGCCAAAATGAATGGCAAATGAATATTACGGCAACTTTTGACGCGCTAATTTTGGCCGACGGCCTTTTTCCCCAACGCAAACAAATTCAAGACCTGCTGCACACCGCGCCCGTGCTGGTGGCCTGCGATGGAGCTACACGCCATTTGCTGGACATCGGCAAAATGCCCGATTGGGTCGTTGGCGATTTAGACAGCCTCTCCGACACGCTCAAAACCCGTTTGCACGACCGACTTTTTCATAACCCCGACCAAGAAACCAACGACCTGACCAAAGCCGTACAGTTTTGTGTGGCGCGAGGTTGGCGCAAATTGCTCATTGCGGGAGCTACGGGGCTGCGCGAAGACCACACACTCGGCAACATTTCGTTGCTGCTCGAATATTTGCCGTTGGTGCAAAGCGTACAAATGATTTCGGACTTTGGTGTTTTTACGCCCATCGCCCAAACCTCGGTGTTTGGCTCGTATGTGGGGCAACAAATATCGTTGTTCGCACTTTCGTCCCAAACGCGCCTTTCTTCCCAAAATCTGAAATATGCGATTCAAAATCAAGGCTTTAGGTCATGGTGGCAAGCTACCCTCAACGAGGCCACCGCCGATACTTTCAGCATCGAACTACACACGCCCGACGCGGGACTGATTGTGTATCAGGTTTGGTAAAACAAAAAAATCCGTAACCTTTTCAGGGGCTACGGATTGAAGTTAGGTATTAGTAGTTTTTTAGCTGGTAATATCTTGTTAGTTGAGGCGAATCTTGCGGGAATATGTGCCGCGTGTGGTGCTCACCGAAAGAATATAAATCGGGTGTTGTTGGCTGTCGTTAGGCAATGTTATTTGCAAATACCCGTCGGTGTTGTTGTAGTCTTGGCCAATATTAATTTCTCTGCCGAGCATATCCAACACACGCAAACCCCTGAAGTCTTCTTCCGCCGAAAGCTCAAAATCTGTTACATTTTTGTTGTTTACCGAAACGTTCAGGTTGCGGATAATGTCTTTGTCGGCAGCTACAGCCACGGTTGGCGAATATTTGAATGCGCCATCAAAGTCTATTTGTTTGAGGCGGTAATATGTTTTCTGATACAGCGGCGTGCGGTCAGTGTATTCGTAGCTCAATGTTTTTTGGCTGTTGCCTGCGCCTTGTACCGTGCCGATAGTCGTAAAATCTTTGCCGTTTTCGCTTTTTTCTATGCTAAAATAATCGTTGTTCTGCTCGGAAGCCGTTGCCCAAAGCAATTGTGTTTGGTTGCTTTTTGTTTGAGCTTTGAAATAAAGCAGATTCACGGGAAGCGTTTCGAATGTTACGACGGGTTGGGCTTTTACCAAGAGCACGAACATCGAATCTTGTTTGCTTACCGCCGAGCCGCCAAACGTGGACATGAGGTTGTCGTTTGTGCCGCCAATGTCCGAAGCTCCCGCCGAAAGTACCGTAGAACCATTTACGGAAGTTGCACCTACCAAACGAATCGGGGCGGTAGAAGAAACGCCCATGTCTGAGAGCATTACGTAAAAATCATAGAAAATTACGTCGGTTGTGCCGCAGCCCGAAGTGGTGTATAAGGCACTGACACGCTGTGTGTTGGATGTGAGCGAATAAGATTTTAGGTTAATGCCCGAAGTTCTGCCGTCGATGTTGTCCACATAAACGCCTTTGCTTCCGCCTCCGTTTACGACCCTGATTTCGCGTTCAAAACCTGGGTTGCCTGCTATATAATTGGCATCAGCACGCCCGATTTTGCCGTCGGTATCCATCAATACGCTAAATCCGAAGTTGGCTGTACCAGGGTTTTTACCTACACGCAAACGATAAATTACGTATTCGTCGCCTGAGTTCGGTACGCCGTTCGGGTCTTTGTAATACACGTAGCTGGCATCTGCTCCCGTGCTTGGGCTGTCCATGATGTCGGTGGTGCCACAAGAGCCGCCGCCCGAAAGGTCGCCACTTGGTTCGGCGGTCAATTGAAATATTTTGGTAAAAGGAATTTCTGATTCTGTGCCGTCGTCTTTGCTTGCGTAGGCGCAGGCGCAAGACGTTGCCCAAGTGTCGCCGTTGGGATTCATGGGCGAAGCAGCAGGCGAAGACGCTACTAATATTTTTCCTGCTTGTGCCAGAGCTAAGGTGTTGTTAGAAAAAAATAGGGCAGTAGCTAAGATGGTGTATGCGTATAGGGTTTTCATTTTCGGTAATATTTTAGCGTTTATAATAGTGTTGTTTTATTTGATTCAAAGATACTGCCTTTGTACACTCCCTAAATTTATATTCGGCGAATGACCGTTACCACTCGGCCAGTATTATGTTATAAATGTTTGAAGCTGTAATATGATTTTGCCGAAATAGAGTAGTGTGCTTTGTTTTCTTAAAACACAAAAAAATCCATAACCTTTTCAGTGGCTACGGATTGACGTTAGGTGTTATTATATTGTTGATAACGTGTTAGTTGAGGCGGATTTTGCGCGAATAGATGCCTTGTGTTGTATTAATAGAAATAATATAAACACTGTGGTTGTAGCGATGATTTTCAGGCAACACGATTTGTAAGTGTTCGTTTTCGCTGTTGTAATAATGTTGTGCTTTGATGTTTTTGCCCAACATGTCCATGATGTGCAGTTCGCTAAAATCTTCTTGCGCCGAAATCTCAAAATCTGCTACATTTTTGTTGTTCACCGTAACACTCAGATTGCGTGTCAGGTCTTTTCCGTTGGCGATTACGGCTATTGGCGAATATTTCGATGCACCATCAAAATCTACTTGCTTGAGGCGATAATAGGTTTTCTGATACAGTGGCGTATGGTCAGTGTATTGATAGTTCAACATTTTTTGGCTGTTGCCTGCGCCGTGTACCGTACCGATGGCCGTAAAATCCTTGCCGTTTTCGCTTTTTTCTATGCTAAAATAATCGTTGTTCTGCTCAGAGGCTGTCGCCCAAACGAGTTGTGTCTGATTTTTTTGTGTTTGGGCTTTGAAATAAAGTAAACTTACAGGCAATGTTCCGAAGGTTACGGCAGGTTGTGTTTTGACTAATGTCGTGAACATCGAATCCATGTTGGCCGTAGCTGAGCCGCCGTAAGTGTTCATGAGGTTATCGTTCACGCCGCCGATGTCGGAAGCTCCCGCCGAAAGTGCCGTAGAGCCGTTGACGGAAGTGGCCGTTACCAAACGAATCGGGGCAGTAGCTGCAAGACCTAAGTCAGAAAGCATTACATAAAAATCATAGAAAATAACATTGGATACATTGCAGGCGGCATCCGTGTATAAGCTTTTTACGCGCTGCGTATGGCTGGTAAGTGTATAAAATTTAAGATTTAGGCCTGTGGTTCTGCCGTCCACATTGTCCACATAAACGCCTTTGCTCGCGCCGCCATTTACGACCCTTATTTCGCGTTCAAACCCTGGGTTGCCTGAAATATAATTAGGGTCTAAACGTCCCATAAGGCCATCAGAATCTATCAGTACACTAAACCCAAAATTGGCATTGCCAGGGTCTTTGGCCACCCTGAGCCGATAAATCACGTATTCGTCGCCTGAGTTCGGTACGCCGTTTGGGTCGCTGTAATAGACATAACTTGCGTCGCGGCCTGTGCTCGGATTGTCCACGATGTCGGTCGTACCGCACGCGCCGCCGCCCGCAAGGTCGCCGCTTGGTTCGGCTGCCGACTGATAAATACGATTGAAGGGGATTTCGGAAACCGTGCCGTCGTCGTTGGTCGTGAACGTGCAATTACAAGTACTTGCCCACGTATTGCCGTCGGGGTTGAGAGGCGATGCGGCGGGGGAGGAGGCTACAACAATATTACCTTGACCAAAAGCGACAGTAGCCGAAAATAGGGTGAAAATAGATACCCCAAGGAGGTGATTAAGTGGTTTCATGTTTGTATTAAGTATAGAGTTGGATATTGATTTTGTTGAATGCAAGATACCCTACTGGCTCGCCGCCTAATACAGAATTTCGACCAATGTTTTTATTTTATCGTCTAACAGAATGTTATTATCGAACAGTTTTTTTATGTCATTTTCTTAAAAACAAGTCGTTGATTATTAGTTTTTTATGTATTTTTGTCTTTTCAAATTCTATCTATTTAAAAGCAAAAAATATATTACTTTGCCTAAAGCAATGCTTTTCGATTCAGGCTACGAATTTGAGCCAATACGCTACGATTTTCGCCCAAAACATTGCTACGCCAAAGCCAAATACTACACGAATAAGGTCGGGCTTTATTCGTCATTTTTGAGAAATTGGATATTCCGTTGCAAACCCGCGAGTTTGGTACGCTTTACGGCTGATTTGCTAAAGATTTTCGAGAAAGTCTCTTGCGTAATTTCCTCCCAGTCGCGGCGCGTGAAATGTTCCAGTTCGGGCGAAGGGCCAAACGCTGGCGTGCGGTGCGGTCGTGAAAATCGGTTCCAAGGGCACACGTCTTGGCATACATCGCAACCAAACGCCCAATCCTCAAACTGGCCTTTCATGCTGGCAGGAATTTGTTCTTTCAGCTCAATGGTAAAATACGAAATGCAGCGGCTGCCGTCCACCTGATACGGCGCAACGATGGCCTGCGTGGGGCACGCGTCGAGGCAGCGCGTACACGTGCCGCAATAATCCTTGACGGGGCCGTCGGTTTCCAGTTCCAAATCAAGGATGAGTTCGGCGATGAAAAAGAAACTACCCGCTTTTTTGTGAATGAGATTACTGTTTTTTCCGACCCAACCCAAGCCGCTACGCGCCGCCCAAGCCTTGTCCATCACGGGAGCCGAATCCACGAAAGCACGGCCATTTACCTCCCCAATTTCGGTTTGTAAGTGCTGGAGCAGCAAATTTAGTTTGTCTTTTATAACAAAGTGATAATCAGTGCCATAGGCGTATTTTGAAATTTTGTAGTTGTCGGGTTGTGCCAAATCTTTGGCGGGAAAATAATTGAGCATCAGGCTCACGACCGACTTTGCGCCGTCCACGAGTAGGCGCGGATCAAGGCGTTTGTCGAAATGCCCCGCCATGTAGTGCATTTGTCCGTGCATTTGGGCATTGAGCCAGTTTTCGAGGCGCGGGGCTTCTTCTTCCAAAAATTCAGCTTTGGAAATTCCACAAAAATCAAAACCCAGTTCGGCGGCTTTTTGCTTAATCAGTTGCGCATAACGCGCGGGAGTGGAGGCGGCAAGCATATTGTTAGATTGATAACAAAACAAGACCACAAAAATAAGGGAAAGCTTTGGGCAATCCCGTATTCTCCCCAAAATTACCTATATTCGTCTGTCATTCAGTCGTTTATTTTCTTTATAAAATCTTTATACTCCCTTCCCGAATCCTTATAATTTGCTTATGGCCGCGCCTATACCTTTGCGCCATCATCTAACGAAAGTTCAATGCAAATTTTATGAAAATGTTACTGATTTTGTCTGCGTCGGCTTCTGTGCTGGCCTATGGCATTGGGGCTGTGATTGCTTTAATGGCCTTTGTGTACCTCGTCTATGTCTTGATTAAACCCGAAAAATTCTAAAACATTTCTTTGCCATGACCGCATTAGATATTATCCAAATCATTTTGTTTCTGGCCATTCTGACCGCATCCGCGCCGCTTTTGGGTGGCTTTATGGCCAATGTTTTTATGGGCAAACCGCACGTGTTGTCCAAGCCGCTGGGCTGGCTCGAACGCCTTATTTATCGCCTGTCGGGTGCGCCGCTGCACGAACAAGACTGGAAAACTTATACGTTTAGCTTGTTGGCTTTTAATGCCGTCGGTTTGGTCGTTGTGTTTTTGTTGCAAATGTTGCAGGCATTTTTGCCGCTCAATCCCGAAGGTTTGGCGGGCGTTTCGTGGCATTCTGCCCTAAACACTGCCATTAGCTTCGTAACCAACACCAACTGGCAAGGCTACGCAGGCGAAACCACCATGAGCTACGCCACGCAAGCCTTGGGGCTTACCGTACAAAATTTTGTGAGTGCTGCCACTGGTGTAAGTGTCTTGCTGGCTCTTACGCGCGGTTTGGCTCGCAAACAAACGCCGCACATCGGCAACTTTTGGGCAGACCTCACCAAAACGACCGTTTATATTTTGCTGCCTTTGTCCGTAGTTTTTGCTTTGTTTTTGATAAGTCAGGGCGTTGTACAGAGCTTGCAACCGTACCAAACGGCCACGACGTTACAACAAGAAGCCCAACAAATTCCGATGGGTTTGGCTGCGTCCCAAATTGCCATTAAGCAACTGGGCACCAACGGCGGCGGCTTTTTCAATGCCAACGGCGCACATCCTTTCGAGAACCCCACGCCTTTGAGCAATTTTTTACAAATGTTAGCCATTCTGCTCATTCCTGCGGCACTCACGTACACCTATGGTAAAATGGTGGGTTCGCTCAAACAAGGTTGGGTGCTTTTCAGTGCCATGATGGTGCTTTTGGTGGTGGGTTTGAGTATCGCGCTTTGTGCGGAATACGCCGCTAATCCTGTATTTGGCCATACGGCATTGATGGAAGGGAAAGAAACACGCTTTGGCATTACCAACAGTATTTTGTGGGAAACCGTTACGACTGCCGCCTCTAACGGTAGCGTAAACGCCATGCACGACAGTTTATCGCCGTTGGCTGGTATGGTCGCGATGGTAAACATGATGTTGGGCGAAGTGATTTTTGGTGGCGTAGGTGCGGGGCTGTACGGAATGTTAGTTTTCGTAATCCTGACGGTTTTTATCGCTGGCCTGATGGTGGGCAGAAGTCCCGAATATTTAGGCAAAAAAATAGAAGCCTTTGAAGTAAAAATGGCGATAGTGGCCATTCTCGCACCCAGTACCGTTATTCTGATTTTTGGGGCGTGGGCTGCTGTGTCTCAAATGGGATTGTCCAGTCTCAACAATGCAGGCGCACACGGTTTGTCCGAAATTCTGTACGCTTACACCTCGGCGGCAGGCAACAACGGCAGCGCGTTTGCAGGACTCAACGCCAACACGGTTTTTTATAACCTTACGCTTGGTTTGGGAATGCTCATAGGCCGTTTTGGAATTATCGTGCCGCTTTTGGCGGTGGCGGGAAGTTTAGCCGCCAAAAAAGCAACGCCGTTTTCTTCGGGCACTTTCCGCACCGACAACGGTCTGTTTGTGGCCTTGCTCATCGGGGTAATACTCATCGTCGGGGGGCTAACATTTTTCCCTGTCCTGTCGCTTTCGGCTATTGTCGAGCACTTTCTTCTTTCCAACGGTATTCTTTTCTAATTCTTTTTTCTCCAGAAAATGGCTACAAAATCAAAGGTAGGTTTGTTTAACAAAGAACTTGTTGGCCAAGCCCTTAAAGATAGTTTTATCAAATTAAATCCCGTAACGCTCATCAAAAACCCTGTCATTTTTTTGGTGGCGGTGGGAGCTGTGCTCACGACGGTATTGGTTTTTATTCAAATCGCACAAGGCAAACTCTCGTCTTTTGATTTGCAAATAACTTTTTGGCTATGGGTAACGGTACTTTTTGCCAACTTTTCGGAAGCTGTCGCCGAAGGGCGCGGCAAAGCACAAGCCAACAGCTTGCGCAGTGGCCGAACCCAAGCCAAAGCCTTCAAACTCGTAGGCACGGCGCGTATAGAAGTGCCCGCCACCGACCTGAAAAAAGGCGATGTGGTAGTTTGTCAGACGGGCGATGTGATTCCGTCGGATGGCGAGGTGATAGAAGGCATTGCCAGTGTGGACGAGTCGGCCATTACGGGTGAGTCTGCGCCAGTGGTGCGCGAAAGTGGCGGCGACCGCTCGGCGGTAACGGGTGGCACAAAAGTAATTAGCGACCGCATTGTTATTCGCATTACAGCCGAACAAGGCAACACGTTTATAGACCGCATGATTTCGCTTGTAGAAGGCGCACAACGCCAAAAAACACCCAACGAAATTGCACTTTCCATTTTGTTGGCGGGTTTGTCGCTGGTGTTTCTGCTGACGGTGGCCACGTTGCCCGCATTCTTTGGCTACAGTCTCGAAGCGTCGGGCTTGGCTGCCGACCAAAACTTGTCGATTCCTGTCCTGATTTCGTTGTTGGTGTGCCTAATCCCGACGACCATCGGCGGGCTGCTCAGTGCCATTGGCATTAGTGGCATGGACAGACTTTTGCAAAGAAACGTAATTGCTACCAGTGGCCGCGCCATCGAAGCGGCGGGCGACGTGGACGTGCTTTTGCTCGACAAAACAGGAACTATCACACTGGGCAACCGCATGGCCACTAATTTTGTGCCTGCCGACGGCGTTATGGTGGAAGAGTTGGCCAACGCCGCGCAACTTGCCTCACTTTCCGACGAAACGCCCGAAGGCCGTTCTATTGTGGTATTAGCGAAAGAAAAATTCAATATCCGCAGCCGCGAAGTGCAAGAAATGAACCTTACTTTCGTGCCATTCACGGCGCAAACGCGCATGAGTGGCGTGGATTTTTTGAATGAAAAAAACGAAACGATTTCTATCCGCAAAGGCGCAGCCGATGCCATTCGCCAACTCGTGCAAGGACTTGGCGGTCAATATCCCGAAAGTGTGAACGCCGCCGTTCTGCAATTGGCACAACAAGGCGCAACGCCTTTGGTAGTGGCGCAAGGCAACAAAGTGTTGGGCGTGGTGCATCTCAAAGACGTAGTGAAAGGCGGTATCAAACAGCGTTTTGCAGAATTGCGCCAAATGGGGATTCGTACCGTCATGATTACGGGCGACAATCCGCTTACAGCCGCCGCCATTGCCGCCGAAGCTGGTGTAGATGATTTTATGGCCGAGGCCAAACCCGAAGACAAATTGCAACGCATCCGCGACGAGCAAGCCAATGGCCGTTTAGTCGGCATGATTGGCGACGGGACTAACGACGCGCCCGCCCTTGCCCAAGCCGATGTCGGTATCGCCATGAATTCTGGTACGCAAGCCGCCCGCGAAGCTGGCAACATGATAGATTTGGACAGCAACCCCACCAAGCTCATCGAAGTAGTAGAAGTCGGCAAACAGTTGCTGATGACCAGAGGCGCACTCACTACGTTTAGTATCGCCAATGATGTGGCCAAATATTTCGCCATTATCCCCGCTATTTCCGTTGCCCTGTACGCCAAAGCCAACGGCGTGGGAATGCTTTCCGCGCTCAATATCATGCACTTGGGTTCGCCCGAAAGTGCCATTCTCAGTGCCATTATTTTCAATGCGATTATCATTGTGTTGCTTATCCCGATTGCACTCAAAGGCGTGGCTTACAAGCCTGTGTCAGCTTCCGAAGCATTGCTGCGCAACCTGCTGATTTTCGGTTTGGGTGGACTGGTTACGCCTTTCGTGGGTATCAAAATTATAGACCTTATCATCAATTTCTAATCATCAATTTCTATGAAAAATATTGTTGTTTCTCTCAAAATTTTGGGTGTGTTTACGCTGCTCACAGGCATTGTATATCCCTTGTTGGTTTGGGCGGTAGGACAAACCGTATTTCACAAACAAGCCAACGGTAGCCTGATTTACGAACATAACAAACTGGTAGGCAGTGAGCTAATGGGGCAACCAACGGACACGAGTATTTATTTTTCGCCGCGTCCGTCGGCCATTGGCTACAATCCTTTGCCTTCGGGTGGCTCTAACTGGGGGCTGACCAACGCCAAACTGCAACAAGCTTTCGTGCAACGCAAGCAACATTTTGCAGCACAAAACGGTATTGATACCTTGCGCCAAAGCGTTCCCGCCGAAATGCTTTTTGCTTCGGCCAGCGGTTTAGACCCGCACATTAGCCCGCAAGCGGCGTTGTTGCAGGTGGACAAAGTGGCCAATGCACGCCATTTCACCACCACCCAACGCCAGCAGCTTTTGAAGGCAGTGAATGAAAACACGAAAGGCCGACAATTGGGTATTTTCGGAGAACCAACCGTCAATGTTCTTTTGCTTAATTTGGCCGTCGATAAAATTAAATAGACAGGAATTGTAAGGCGAATAAAAAAGATGCCAAGCCTAAAAAGGCTTTGTGATGTTGATGCGCTAAATCCGTGATATATTTAAGATGCCACGCCTAAAGGCGTTTTTATCCTACAAGAATTTCTTGCTACAAAGATACCACGCCTAAAAGGCTTTATGATGTTGATGTGCTAAATCCGTGATATATTTAAGATGCCACGCCTAAAGGCGTTTTTATCCTACAAGAATTTCTTGCTACAAAGATACCAAGTCTAAAAAGTCTTTGTGATGCTAATGCGCTAAATCCGTTAGGATTAAAATCTTTGTAGCTGTAATGTACGCTTGTTATATTTCTAACGCCGTAGGCGTGGCATCTTTTTATTTGCTTTGTAGGCTAATGTGTGGTTTGTCTCTAATTTTCCGAGAAAAATATCAGTAACTTTTTACCAATTGTACAACCTGTAAGGCGTAAATCGCTATGAATAACCCGACCGAAAATCGCCCCAATCCTGATGAGTTGTTAGAGGCACTCAAGCAAGAGCAAGCCCAAAGCAAACGCGGAAAGCTCAAGATTTTTTTTGGAATGTGCGCGGGAGTAGGCAAAACCTGCGCCATGTTGGAGGCCGCACACGCCGAACTCAAAAAAGGCGCAGACGTGGTGGTGGGCTATGTGGAAACGCACAACAGAACCCAGACCGCACAAATGGCCGTGGGCTTGCCCACTGTGGCACGCAAAAAATATTATCGCAATAATATTTTGGTAGAAGAAATGGACTTGGATGCTATTATTCAGCGAAAACCCCAAATCGTGTTGGTGGACGAGTTGGCGCATACCAACGCCCCAGAAGCCCGACACGCCAAACGTTATCAGGACGTTTTGGAGCTTTTGGACAATGGCATCAACGTTTACACGACCCTCAACGTACAGCATTTGGAAAGTCGCGCCGAGACGGTGGCGCAGATTACGGGCATTATTGTCCGCGAAACCCTGCCCGATAGCATTTTCGAAAATGCCGACGAAGTCGAAGTAATTGACCTAACCACCGCCGAACTGCTGGAGCGATTGGCCGAAGGAAAAATTTACGGCACAGAACGCGCCAGACACGCCCGCGAAAACTTTTTCCGACAAGGCAACATTACCGCACTGCGCGAAATGGCCTTGCGCATCGTGGCCGACCGCGTGGACAAGCAGCTCAACGCCTACATGCAATACAAACGCATCAAGGCGACGTGGAAATCGGCTTTTAGGTTTCTGATTGTCATTGATGCCACGCCTCAATCTACTTTTTTGTTGCGTTCCGCCAAGACGCTGGCTTATTCCATTGGCGCAACTGCACAGGCCATTTATGTCGAAACCCTTACCAAACCTTCACCCCAAGAGCAACAACAACTTTCCGCCAACTTCAAACTGGCCAAGCAATTAGAAATCCCTTGCCGCACCATTACCAACGATAGCCGTTGGCAAACCGTCTTGGATTTTGCCCAAAAAGAAAACATCACACACGTATTAGTACGCACTTCGTCGGTGGGTTCGCTGTCACAACGTTGGCGACAAAAGACATTTATCAACCAACTGTTGAGGCATAGCGGCAACATAGATGTATATGTGATTGGAGCAGAAAATACCGCCACGCCGCCATCTTCTAAAAGTTTCGTACCTGTTTTTACTTCTTCGGTGGTAGATTACTTGCTCGTTACGTTTTTGGTAGTGGTCTCGGCGGTGATTTGCAACGCCTTTAGCGATTATCTGGGCTACGAGGTCGTTTCCTATGTTTTCCTGTTCGTGATTTCTATTTTCTCGTTGTTTTTCGGAACAACGGCCATTTTGTTGGCGGCGGTGCTTTACGCTCTGATTTGGGACTACTTTTTTATTCCGCCGATTCATACGTTTCACATTGGCAGGGTGGAAGATATTCTCATGTTGGTCATGTTTTTTGTCATTGCCTTGCTCAACGGCATTCTTACTTCCCGCATTCGCCGACAGGAAAAGAAAACCCGCGCACGCGAGGAGCAAACCCATGCCTTGTACCAGATTACGCGCCGATTGGCCAGCCTGCAAAGCATCGAGGAGATTACCCAACAAGTGGCCTCCAACACCAAGCAGTATTTTGGTGCGGACGTGGCTGTTTTTATCAAAAACGAAGCTGACAAGCTCGAAAAACAAACCTATTTCAAGCCCCAACTTTTCTTTACCGACAAGGAAGAAAGCATCATTGATTGGGTCTTTAGGAATAACGCACGCGCTGGACGTTGGACGGATACGCTGCCCGCCACACGCTACACGTTTTATCCGCTCACTGGCGACTCCCAAAATATGGGCGTGTTGGCCGTGGCGCATAACAAAAACTTTACACAAGCCGACGAACAATTTTGGGAGGCTTTTCTTTCCCTCATTTCGGGCAAATACGAACGCGAATACCTCCGCAATTTGGCCAAACAAACCTATTTGCTGGCCGAATCCGACAAACTGTACAGGACTTTGTTCAATTCCATTTCTCACGAATTGCGTATCCCGATTGCCACCATTATGGGCGCGTCCGACTTGCTTTTGTCGCAAAATTGTTCCCCCGACGACAAGACCCAACTCGAAAACGAAATCAATACCGCGTCTTTGCGTCTCAATCGGTTGGTAGAAAACTTGCTCAATATGTCGCGCATCGAGTCGGGGCATTTGCGCCCACACCCCGACTGGTGCGACGTGCAGGACTTGGCCAATGCCCTGACTACCAATTTGCAAAAACAACTCGCGCAATTTCATTTTCAAATGATACTGCCCGCCGCCATGCCTTTGGTCAAGATAGATTTTGGCCTAACGGAAAATATCGTCCATAATTTATTGCTCAATGCCACCCAATACACGCCGCAGGGCGCGGCCATTGACTTGAGTTTTGGGTATGAGCATCAAAATTTTGTGGTGAAAGTTGCCGACGCGGGCAAAGGTTTTACCAAAGAAGAACTGCGTTTGTTGTTTGATAGCTTTTATCGGGGCAAAACCGCGCAAGCGGGCGGCGTGGGACTGGGCTTGTCGATTGTAAAAGGCCTAACCCAAGCGCAAGGCGGTACGGTGGCCGTTGCCAATCGTCCCGAAGGCGGCGCGGTCTTTACGGTTACGATTCCTTGCGAGGCACTCAACCCCCAAGACGTGCATTGGTAGGAATATTGTTCCCCGATTCAGGAATATAGTATGCTGATGTAGGAATATCGTTCCCCGATTCAGGAATATCCAACCTCCACGTAAATACGCACGGTGTTTCGTATCCTTAACCTGCTGTGTGTGTATCTATCGCTAATATATTTTTCTAATCTTTGCCTTTATAAAAAGAACTTGATTAAAAATGCAACCATCAAACGCAATTCTGGTCATCGACGACGAACCCCAAATCAGGCGACTATTACAAATCACCTTAGAAGCAAACGACTACATCGTCCACGAAGCCGCCGATGGCAAACAGGGTTTACAAATGGCCGCACAATGGCAACCCGCACTCATCATTTTGGATTTGCAATTGCCCGATACCGACGGAAAAGTCGTACTACAAAAGCTCCGCGAGTTTACCCAACAACCTATCATTATTCTTTCGGCACGCACGCAGGAAGACGAAATTATTCAGGCCTTAGATTCGGGGGCAAACGACTACCTAACCAAACCTTTCCGCACGGGCGAGCTGTTGGCACGTGTGCGCTTGGCCATGCGACAAAGCACACCGCAAGTATTACCGCAGCAACTTACTTTCGGTAATTTAAGTATTGATTTGCAGGCGCACACTGTCCGCAAAAACAACGAAATTATAAAGCTTACCACCACCGAATATTCCTTGTTGGCTCTGCTGGCACAAAACGCGGGGCGCGTCCTGACACATCAGTTTATTCTCAAACAAATTTGGGGTTTGCATTACACCGACCAGACGCAATATTTACGGGTTTTCGTCGCCCAATTGCGCAAAAAGATAGAAGACAACCCCACCAAACCTGTATTTTTGAATACCGAATCGGGCATTGGTTACCGCTTCGGCCAATAGCTTTTTGATTTAGTGAAAAAAGAAAAACCTCCGTAAGCGATTGTTACAGAGGTTTTTTTTATTAGGGAATAAAAGAATATTATTTGCAAAGATGCACGCAAAACAAATCGTAGTAGCGATGGTCAAGTTGCTCATCAAACTGATACCCGAACGACAACATACTCGGACGATTGCCAAACTGTACGTTACGGATGTAGCGGTATAGTTTTTCGTATATCGGTGAGTTGGGCATAAGCTCTCCCCACAAAATAACCATGTCCGAATCTGGATTCATTTTCAACTCATCCATCACAAACATCACAAAGTAAATAAAGTCGGCATCGTTGCTGTACGGGAACACGTTGCAGAATTCCAACACTTTACCACGCGTCACCAAAATACTCACGTGCGACTCTTCGATACACAAAAACATTTTCTTGGTGTTGCTGGCAGGCTCGGAGTTGCGCAAAGCCGCTTCGATGAGTGCACTAGTATTGTGTACCAAACGCAAGGTTTTGTTTGGGTATTTGGCTTTAAACCATTGTGTATAAGCATAGGGCGCAGGAAATACATTGGTAATATCTGCACCGATATGTTTGAAATGCAAGATTTGTTCGGTGTTGCTGTCCACCGACGCGATGGGGCGCAAATAGGCGGCAAGATGGTCGTCCTGAAACAGCGAAGCAGGAATCAAAGAAAATTTACGATTAAGAAACGAAATCGAAATTTCCTTCCAAAACCCTGCCTGTAAAATATGGTGACTTTCAAAAATAGCTTGCACCTGTGGCAGTTGCATTTCGGCACTTTCTTGCGGAGCTAACGTATAGTCTTCTAGCCAAAGACAGCGATTTTTTTGCAAGTCGTGGATGCAAAACCGCATACGAGTAGTGCCCACTTGTAGAGACAGGTGGTAGTAGCTAATGCGGTCAATGTCGAACTGTTCATCTTTTACTTTTTGTGTCAGATGATAGTTGGTAGATAGGGTGCTGTTCATAATCAATCAGTTAGAACGTGCGTTCGAAAAAACAACTGCTTACACTTCAGCAAGCAAAGCAGTTGTACTCAATAAAATTTATTTGGCAGGAAAACGCATACGATAATCGGCACGCGCTACGCCTCGGCTAATGCCTGTTAGTTTGCCTTTCAGGATTCGTTTTTTAAAAGGGCTAAGATAATCCGTAAACAAAACGCCTTCGATGTGGTCGTATTCGTGTTGGATTACGCGTGCGGCAAGGCCATCAAACACGTCGGTATGTTCCACCCAATTTTCGTCCCAATAATGAATTTTGATAACCGATTTGCGGGTAACTTCTTCGCGCACACCTGGAATGCTGAGGCAGCCTTCTTGGTAAGCCCACTCTTCGCCGCTTTCTTCTAAAATGGTGGCGTTAATAAATACTTTTTTGAAACCTACGAGCTTTTCTTCGTCCATTGGCTCGGCATCCACCACAAAAAATCGGATACTTTTCCCTATTTGGGGAGCGGCAAGGCCTACGCCATTGGCTTCGTACATGGTTTCGAACATATCTTCGGCCAATTTTTTTACATCAAGTTCTCCTTGGGTTACAGGACTTGCCTTTTTCTTGAGGACGGTATCTCCGTAGGCTACTATTGGATAAATCATTGAAGTTTCTATTGAATAATAATGCGTAATTACAAATTAAGAAACGAAATGGCCGAGCCATTAGGTTTTAAGGCGCAAAGTTAGCAAAACTCCGTGTGATTTGTAATTGTTTTTGATTTAACCCTGAAAAATACAAGCATTTTTCCTGAAAAACAAAAAACATTTACTGGAATTAAAAAATAAGAAATTAATAACGAAAATCTTTCGGAAAATTATGCAAACGATAAGCAAGCATATTTGGACTTTATTTAAAAAAGTAAAATAGTATAAAATAAAAATATTATTTGGTAAAATACTGTATTTGCAAATATTTTCTCTGTAAAAATTATATCGTAGCGCACAGAAATAAACTAAAATTTTGCATCTTATTTGTTTAAGAAAAAAAATAAGTGTAGGTTTGCATCAGATTTTTTAATCCCAGTATTAATTAGAAAACTTCTTGAAACAGAGAAGTGCCTGAGGTTCGCCCTCCTAACCGTTTTTGGGTATTTCGGTGCAGTCCTTCCTTCCATAAGGTATCGGACAATCAAACGGCAAAAGAGGAATATGGTTGTTGCCAATGCTTGTTTATGTTGTGCTATTGCTATTGTAAGTCTCGCCTTTGGCTTTGTTTGGGTTTAGAAAATCAGGCGTATTTAGAACATCAACTTAGCCGCCTCATTTCAAAAGATTAACCCGATTTTTATTAATTCCAAAAAATTCAATGCAAAAGTTAAAATTTGAAGAGTTGCCTCTTTCGGCCTCCGTGCAAAAAGCTATAGCCGATATGGGCTTCACAGAAGCATCACCTATTCAATCAGAAGCAATTCCTTACTTGCTTAATGGCCACGATCTTATCGGCCAAGCCCAAACAGGTACAGGCAAAACGGCTGCTTTTGGTATTCCTGCCGTCGAAAGTATCGACCCGTTAGACCGTTCGGTACAAACTTTAGTACTTTGCCCAACGCGTGAGTTGGCTGTTCAGGTATCTGAAGAATTTAAAAAATTAGCCAAATACAATTCTGATATTCGCATCGCGGCCATTTATGGTGGTGAGTCTATCGAACGCCAAATCAAAGCGTTGAAACACGGTGTTCAGATTGTAGTGGGTACGCCAGGTCGCGTAATTGACCACATCGAACGCCATACACTGCGTTTGGAAAATGTGAAAATGGTTATCCTTGACGAAGCAGACGAAATGCTTGACATGGGTTTCCGTGAAGACATCGAAATGATTTTGAGCCGTATGCCTGAAGAACGTCAAACTGTTTTCTTCTCGGCTACGATGTCTAAAGAAATCATGACGCTTACCAAGCGTTATCAAAAAGAGCCAGTTTTGGTGAAAATCGCTAAGAATGAACTTACGACACCGAACATTGAGCAACTTTATTATGAAGTAAAAGGTCGCCAAAAAGTAGAAGCATTTACTCGTTTGGTAGAATTTTATGACATCAAACTCATGCTTGTTTTCTGTAATACTAAGAAAATGGTAGATGAGTTGGTGGACGAACTAAACGCCAAAGGTTTTGCGGCAGAAGGTTTGCACGGCGATATGCGCCAACAAAGCCGTAATGCCGTAATGACAAAATTCCGTAGCGGTCATACTACTATATTGGTTGCTACAGACGTAGCGGCTCGTGGTATTGACGTGGACAGCGTAGAAGCGGTATTCAACTACGATTTGCCAATGGACGACGAAAATTACGTTCACCGCATTGGCCGTACGGGTCGTGCAGGCAAAACAGGTCGCGCCTTTACGTTCGTAACTTACAAAGATATTCCTCGTTTGCGTGATATTCAACGCTTTACGAAAGTAGATATTACAAAAGGCACTATCCCAACAGCGCAAGAAATCGTGGCGGGTCGTCAGGGTCGTTTCACTGAAAAAGTGAAAGCGGAAGTAAACGCTGGCGGTTTTGCAGATTACCAAGCGATCATCGACCAATTGGTATTTGATGGTTTTGAAACACGCGACATTATCGGTGCGCTTATCAAAATGAACATGGGCACGTTGGAAATTTCAGATGACATGTTCAAACCAGAAGAAAGAACTTCACGTTACGAGCGTGGCGACAGAGACGACAGACGCGGAGACCGTGGCGGACGTTTCGAAAGCCGTGGCCGTGAGCGTGGCGATAGAGAAGGTGGCCGTTTCGAGCGTGGTGGTGACCGTGGTGGTCGCGAGCGCGGCGGACGTAGCCAATACTCTGGCGAAAATATGGTGCGTTTGTTCATCAATATTGGTCGCCAGTCGAACATTCGCCCTGGTGATATTGTTGGAGCGATTGCAGGCGAAGCAAATATCCCTGGCAACACGATCGGCAACATTGATATTTTCGATAAATTCTCATTTGTAGAAATACCACAAGCCTCTGTGCAACAGGTACTTTCTGTAATGGATAACAACCAAATCAAAGGCAAGAAAATTAACATTGAAATTGCCAAATAATTAAATTGTTATTCAAATAGATTTTTATTTTTTACAAAGCCTTCAAACGCACACCACTAAGCTGTTTGGAGGCTTTTGTAAAAAAGCTGCGGTACGATGACATGGCCGCAGGTTTTTGTTTTCATAGTTTTAGGTTTAATGGTTGTTCAAAATGCTTGGCCAGTTTGGTCAGGCCTTTTTCTTTTATGGGCATACCTCATTGTTTATAAAAAAAAGCCCGATGCAACAATATGCATCGGGCTTTTTTTTATCTCATAAAGAAATTACTCTTCTACTTCGTCAAGGGCAGCAGCTTCTGTAACGGCAGCTTTTTTTCCTTTTTTACCCATTTTGCTCATCGCTTTTTTGCGCATTTCTACATATTTGTTGAACTGCTCTTCCTTCAATACTTGTTTGAAAAGCGTTTCGCGTTCAGCTTCCACCGATTTTACTTTTTCAGCGCGAGCAGCAGCATTTTCTTTACCTTTTAGTTCGGCGCGTGCTGCATCAATTTTTTGAGCAGTTTGTTGATTAATCACTTTTATGCGCTCTTGTTGAGCAGCGTCCAAGCTTAACTGGGTTGTCATACGTTTAGTGAGGGCTTCTGCGCGTTCTGCAGCAGTGCGTTTTGTTTTGCCAGCGTTTTGAGCGTTCACACTGAACACGAACATGAGAGCAGCAAAGCTCAATAACAAAAATTTTTTCATCGTTTTTAAATTGTTGTTGGTTAAAAATATATTTTTCTTCTTAGATGAGCCATCGCCCAAAAGGTTTAAACTCAATCAAAAATATTAAACTTGGCGGGAAAAACAAACAAATGTTTGGATATAATTGATCAACGAACAATTAAACGTAAATGCTACTGCTGCGGCAAGTCTTCTTTCCAAAATTTTCCTTTTTTGTTATAATACTTCCATTTTCCTACGGCTTTTCCGTCTTCATAATTGCCCTCGTGTTGGAGCAATCCTTTTTCCGAAAAAAATTGCCACCAGCCCTGTTCTTTTCCTTCCCGAAACTGGCCTTTTTGCCAAAGCGTGCCGTTATCGTCCCAAAAAGTCCATTGGCCATCGGGCAAGCCTTTTACATAATTTCCTTGCCTAACTAACTGTTTTTGAGCATTATAAAAATGCCATTGGCCATCATACACGCCATCTTTGAGTTTGCCGCATTTGTGCAAAACGCCATTTTCGTAATACCACGCCGAATCCTGTTGTATGTCGTTTTGCCAAAATTCTACGGCCTGCAACTGGCCGCCAAAATCATAAAAACGGGCTGTTCCGTGCAGCATTCCGTTTTTGTACGGAAGTAAAGCACTGGTTTTTCCGTCTGGATAAAAAAACGCCCAAAGGCTGTCGCGTTCGTGCTGGGCAGTGTAGCGGCCTTGCGCCTTGAGTGCGCCGTCGGCGTAGCGTTCTTGCGTCAAATTATGTTGCCCAAAAACATTTAAAACGCTGATTTTAAGAAAGATAAAAAAAATAAAAAATCGTTTTAGATACATGGACGCACCGCTTTTACAAAGGTTTTTATATAATATTCCGAATACAAATTATTTTCCACCACGCCCAATTTCGTGGACGAATGAATAAATTTGATTTGACTGCGAATGTCTTTAATTTCCGTAACAATGCCTACGTGCGTAATGCCTTTACCCAATCGCGTGTCGGTAAAGAAAACCCAATCACCAATTTCTATTTCTTTGATTTTCACTTCTTTGCCCATCGTGCTTTGGTCTTGTGCACGGCGCGGCACAGATTTATTGATGGCCTTAAAAGACGTGTGCATCAGTCCCGAACAATCCATTCCCAGCCGCGTAGTGCCACCGTATTTGTAGGGCGTTCCCAAATACGATTTGGCTGCTTTTATCACACTTTCAATTTCTTTTTTGGTCAAAAATTGCGCGTTGCTGCTACTGTTTTGATTGGTGGTTTTCGTGGTGGTGGTCGTCGTTTTTAGTTTGGCTTTTCGGCGTAATGCTCGCTTTTTGGAACGGCACGCCGAAAGGTCTAACAACAATGCTGTAAGCATTAAAAAATACAATAGTTTCGTAATGTTACGCATGGTTTTCTGATTTTTATAATAAACGTTGCAACAAAAAAAACACAAACAAATACAGCCAAACAATGTCCACAAAATGCCAATAAATCGACACTAATTTCAGGCGTGCCCGCTTCACAGGATTTAGGTATTGAATAAAACCATCAATATAAGCCACATTTTTGCGTGCATCCCAATACGCCCACGCCAACACGCCAACACCCAGCACCAAGTGCGCAATGTGCAGCCCCGAAAGCACATACACAAACGAACCCGCTACCGCGCCACTCAACACAATTCCCTGCTCTACAAGCTGTTGCCAGCCCCAAAGCTGCGTAACAACAAAAACAATGCCCAAGACCAATGTTGCGCCAATTTGATTTTTGTATAGTGCATAATTTTCTTGCCTGATGGCGGCATTGGCTTTGTGCAGCGTCAGGCTACTGGCCATAATCACAAACGTACTCAACCAAAACGACGGCGGCAGCGCAATGGCCTGCCAATGCTGCTTGTGCTTGAGCACTCCATACATAAACGTAATCATCCCAAAGATAATGGCACTACCTAACACCCCAATCCAAAGCATTGTTACGTAAGGGTCGCGGCGGGCATATTTCGTGCTGCGCATTATTTCCATATCGCCACCAAATTTAATTTTAGCAAAAAGATATTAGTTTCTGTATCTGAAAACCAAATTTTGCTTAAAAAGGTTGTCGGGCGTGCCGCAAAAACATGCCACACGCCCGACTTTTTTATTTTTTCTCCAAAATGACAAAACCAAAATTTTGCTGTGGCGTAATAAACTGCTGCAACGGCGTATATTCGGCGGGTTTGTTGAGGAAGTAATCAATGTTTACACCGCGTTTGAGGTTGGGTCGGAAACCGTAATGCGAATCCCAAAACACAAAACTTCCTTTCGGCGCGGCCTGCATATCGGCTTCACTGCTAATGGCTTTGGGTTCGGGCGTAAGGTCGGCACGGGTTTTTTCTAAGAAATAAAAAAACATCACGTGATTGACATACAGTAACTTATTTTTAAACTGTGCTTGATTTTGTTTGTACCAGTTGGCCACCTCGCGGCAAGTGCGGTCTTCGTCAGACATTTTCATGGGGCTGCTATTGATATACACATTAAACAAAAACACCAAACCAAAAACCGCCGTTTTGATCATCGCCGACATCGGCAACAACAACACCACAGCCGCCAACATCACGCCCATCAACGGTTTGGGGTCGCTTTCTTCCTGCAAAAGCACATAATTATGTTTGTGATTCAGGTACAAAGCCACCACAATCGCCAAAGGCACTAAAAAATACGCAATGCGCCAACGGTCGGGCATTTGTTCGTATTCATCTACGGCCAACGCGCCAAGCACAGCCACGAGCGGCGAAATAAACAACATATAACGCAAGTTGCCGCCCGTAGAAGGGCCAATATGAACCGCTTGCCAGTTAAAAACACTGTTTACCAGCACATACAATAACACAGGCGCAAGCACCAGATACACAGGTTGTTTGCGTTGTAAAATTTGCGTGCCGATGTAGGCCACCAACAAAGCAATTGCCCCAGCCCCAAACACGACAATAGAAGTGCGCCAATAGTGGTCGAAACCCTGACGCGGGTATGCGTCTTGTATGCCTTCAGAATTTCCCAATATTTGATGCAGCAAATACAAAGGGTCGTTGTTGAGCATACCGCCCCACAGGTTTTGCAGCAACGGAAACACCGTGAGCATCGCCACCACCAACCAATCTTTGCGATACAGCGCATACAAGCCATAAAGCCCCAGAATCGGGATAAATTCTTGGCGAATGGTACAGATATACGAAGCGACCAAAGCCGCCAACCAACGTTTGTCCAAAAGGTGCAAGTAAACAGCCAATGCCAACAAAAACGCCGACGGAATTTCGGAATAATTTCGGAAAGAAAGAGCCACCCAAAGCGGCTGTGTTACCAACAGAATGAAGGCTAAAAGCGGTTTGCAGCTACCCAATTTCTCGGCGATTTTGTAGGCCAACCAACCCGACATGGCCGCAAAAAAACAGTTAAGTAACATCACGGCATTTTTGCCCAACAACGCAGGCAAAACGTAAATGAGTTTGTAACCGGGTTTTGCCCAATTGGAAAGAATGGAGCTTGGCACGTGCCAAAAATCCAGCATCGAAATAAAATGCCCCGCCTCGTCTTGCTGATAAAAACCATCGGAACGCGTAGAATAGTAGGCGTAAAAAAGCCCCGAAGCAAGCGTAAGCAATGCCAGCGTGAGTTTGTTTACCTGAAAAATATCTTTGTTGGGTAATGCCGTTGCTGTGCTAACAGGTGGCGGAGTTGTTTCTTGTTTGTTTGTTTTTGCCATAAAAACTTAATTATCAGAAAGTTGTGTAGTGTGCTAATTTTAATGTCGGAGCACGCCTTTGCGCCATTGCTCCACCGTCCCGAACCATGCGTGCGAATAGTCGCCCGAACGCATCAGCTCGTAGTTTTCAGGTGTAAAAATGGTCGGGCGTTTGAAAAAGGCAAACATCAGGCCTGAGTCATTGAGGTTGCGGTCGTAGTACCATTCTTCGTGGTCGTCGAAGCGTAACAAACGGTCGGGTTTACCAAAAATAATATATACCATGCCTCTGTCTGTTTTCCAACCTTGTTCGAAGCTGGTAAACAGGCGGTTGGCTTCTTCCACGTTCTCATAAAAGTTACGGATTACGTTGCGAGCGTGGTCGCGGTTGCCGCCAACGTCCAACCAGAATTGGTCAAGCGTTTCTTTTTGCTTGGGGGAATTGCTCAATTTATTGCGTTCCTCGCGGGTGGTGATGTACACCAACGGGTTGACCAACTCTTGAGGGATTGTTACACGCGGAAATTTATTTTCTTGTACCACAAACGAAAAACCATCGTTAGAAGTAGTATCTTCTTGTACAAAATAAAGACCTGATTCGGAGAATTGTAGTAGCCTGTCGGTGTTTATCTGAAAACGACCTAAAAGTTTTAAAGATTTTTTGTTGGTAATGGTAGAATTGACACTCATCGGCGGCAACGAAGCTGAAAAGGTTTCTTCCGAATAATGTTTGATAAAGAGTGTTTTATTTTTGGCCAATAAACTTCTGATACTCACCGTATCGCGGGGAGCAAAATAGTTTTGCATCAAAGGAATGGTACTTCCATTTCTGAAAAGCAAATATTTGTTGGCAATGGGATTGGCTGGTTCAAAATCCAGCGGAATGTCCATGACATAACTGCGGTCTGTGCCACGTTCGTAAATATCTAAGGCAATGACTCCAAAAGGTAAATTTTGTGCTTTTTCAATATTAAACACCGCGTAAAATATGCCTTTTTTATCTCTAAAAATTTGCTGAGGAACTAAAGTATCGTGCCTGATGATGTATTTGCTTTTATAACTGGGGCTAAGATTTCCCGTAAAACCATAATAATCCAAAAGGCTTTGGGCGGGTGCATTGGGCAATATTTTCTTGGCATCTATGGCCAAATACAAGCGAACGTTCGCGCCAGCGTCCAGTACGGCCTGCTGTACGGAAACGGGCATATTGGCATCGTAGCGATATTCTAAATTAACGGTATTTAGGCTCGAATAGGTTTGGCAAGCTCCCAGCAGCAGCCCCAAACCCAAGAAAAAAATAACTGGACGTAATTTCCAAATCATACGATATTTACTATCAGAAGTTGTCAGAGTAATCCGAATAATACAAAAAAAGCGGCGTTTTTTCAGAAAAATAACCAACCTTTTAGCATTAACGAAGGCTTTCAGCACGAAAGTACAAATGTTTGGTATAAACCACACAGCATTTTAACCGAAAAAAACAACTTCTGATAGCAAATCGCCTTAAAATTAGGGCAAACGAACCCCAATAATCAATACGTCATCCATTTGCGAAGAGCCAAATTTCCATTCTTCAAACTGCGACTTAAGGATGTTATGTTGCTCATTGGCAGGCAAATGCCCGATTTCTTGAAACAATTGCTTGAGGCGTTTGGCCATAAATTTTTCCCCTTTCAGGTTAAATTGGTCGGCGTATCCGTCCGAGAACAAATAACACATATCGCCTGATTTCCATTGGCCAGCCGTTGCCCCAATTTCTTTGGTATGTTTTGTGCCTTGGCAGCCGCCAATGGCGCATTTGCTTCCTTTGGTTTCTGTGATTCGGCCATTGCTGTACATCACCATTGGGCGATGCGCTCCCGCAAAAGACCATTCGCGCGTATCGAGTTGCAATTTTATCAAACCAACGTCCATGCCATCGCGTGAGTTTTTGTTTTCGTTTTGGCGCAATGTTTTTACAACTTCTTGGTCAAGTTGTTTTAAAATGGCTTCGGGTTGGTTAAAACCCTGATGTTTTACCACTGAATTGAGATGCGTATAACCCACGAAAGACATAAACGCGCCTGGTACGCCGTGCCCAGTGCAGTCCACAGCCGCCAAATAGCAAGTGTTATTGCCTGCGGCGTGATGCCAATAAAAATCGCCGCTCACCACGTCTTTACATTGATAAAAAATAAAATATTCGGCTAACTGTTGCGCCATTTCGGATTGCTTCGGCAACAGCGCATCTTGTATATTTTTGGCATAATTGATACTGGCCGTAATCTTTTTATTTTTCTCTTCTACTTCTTTGGTAAGCGTAATTACTTGCTCGGCAGCCTGTAATTTTTGCTGGCTATCAGCCAATTGTATTTCGGCAGCTTTGCGTTTGCTAATGTCGCGCAAGGTAAGCACCATCATTTGGCGGCGTTGGCGCAACACTTTACGCAATTGCATTTCTACCACAAAAATGCTTCCGTCTTGGCGGCGTGCTTCCGTTTCGGCAAAGGCTTCTTCCGAAAAATTTACTTGCGAAAAAATATTGTCTTTTAGCAACTCGGCCAAGTGCATTCCTTCCAACTCGTCATTTTCAAAACCAAACATTTGGCTAAAAGCGTAATTGTGGTCAATGACGCGGAAATTATCAATAAATGCCACGCCTTCCGTGCCTACCGAAGCCAATGTTTGCAAATGTTCGCGTTCGTCGCGGAGCTGTGCAAGACTTCGGAGCAACTGTTTTTCTTTCAGAATAGAATGCAACGCAGAAGCCACAAAAGGCAAAGCCCCATCAAATTCTTGTTGTGCAATATGGTTTGCTTCGTGGTCGAAAGCCGTACATTCAAACACACCCGCCAATTTGTAATTGTTCATGAGCGGCACGGTAAGCAACCAATCGGGCTGAAATTCGGTCGTAGCCGAAAAAGAAGAAAAGCCTTTCAGGTTGGTGCGAACTGTTTTGTGTGTTTTGGCGGCGCGGCCAACTGTTCCGTGTCCAAGTTCTACGGTTTGCGGAATGTTATCGGGATAAATTGGGCTGTACCAAGCCGCTAATTTTAGTTTTTGTTCTTCTTCATCAAAAAAATACAAGGTAGCCTGCAAAGCACTCAGTTTTTGCGCCAAAAGTTCCAAAATAGGCTCAGCCCATTGATGCAAATCCGTATCGCCTTCGCCTTTGAGGGCGTGCAGCAATTTGGTTTGCCAATGATTTGTTGTTTGATGAGTATTTTGAACAGCCTTATTTTGCTGATTTAGAAATACTTGCAATTCTTCGTGTTTGGGTAATTCTTGTATCATACGCTGGAGGAAAGATTTTCAAAAGACATTGGCTTTATTGAGAAATAAAGCCAATGTCTTTTGGTCAAAAAAATAATTGCTGAAAGATGAAAAAAGAAAGGGAGGCTTACCATTCCACTCGGAAAGTATCTGCTCCAATAAGCGAAACTTTACCGTTTTTGATGCCGCATAGTTCCATAATCCCCAAATAAACGCCTTCTATTAAGCCTTCAGGATAACCAACACAAGGCGGTGTCGCCACTACTTCCACCAAGCCTTCTTCTTTTTTGAGGAAAGTACGCTGCTTGATATTATCGCCTAAATGTGCGCCTTTAAAGCCTTCTGCTTCAAAAAGAATAAAATCTAAAGGTGTTTTGAGGTGTGGAGGAAAACCTGAAGTTCTTTTTACCGTCGGATAAATGCGTTTTCCTACGGATTTGGCTACCTCTGCTTTATTGCCACCCAACGACTCCTGATAAATTTCCAGATAACGAACCCATACCGTAATATCATAAAAATCTTCGGGGTCAAGTTCCAAGTGTGTAAGCCCTATTTCACTTTCCAAATAAGCATTCGCTTTTTCCAAATGCTCTGGTTTGTTGCTCATTAGCATTCCGATGAGCGTAAAAAATTTGCCTTGTATTTCTACCATAGCTTTAACGGTGTGTCTGTGATACAATTAGTTTTTTAATTTACGATTGCTGGTGCTGGCTTGCTCCAAATTCGATTTGGCTTCTTCCAACTGCTCCAACGTATTGATAAGGTCTTGTTCTTTGCGCACCGCGTCGGTGATGTCGCGCATATAAAACACTCTTTGTTTTTTGTCGCCAATCTCGAAAGAGTTGGTCACGAGTTCTACCAATTTGGTTGAACCATCCAAGCAGAATAATTTTTGGCGGTAGCGTTGGTGGTTGTTAAGCCTCTCCAAACGCATCATTTTAAGAAAATCTTTCGCGTTTTCGGGTTTGTGGTCAGGATTTGCTGCGATTAGATGAAGTGTCGCGTCATTGAAACGATCGATGTTGCCGTCCATGTCCGAAGTAAACAAACCGTCTGGCAACGATACCAATACTTTTTCCAGCGTCTGCGCCATCAGCTCGATGCGTTGTTTTTCGGCTACCAGCTCATGGTGAAGTTTGTCAATATCTTTTTGTGCTTGAACATTAATCAAAGAACCAGCCACGCGAATCGGGCGGCCTTGCGGGTCGCGCAACGTATTTCCTACCGCTCTAAACCATTGATAACTACCATCTTTTAGGCGTAAACGGCATTCAATATCATATTTGTATTTGCCCGTTACGTCAAACAAATGGTCTAAAAATGCCTTTTCTACCGCAGCCGTATCTTCTGGGTGATAAAGGTCTATCCAATTTTGTAACAATCCTGGAAATTCTTGTTCGTTGGCATAGCCCAACATTTTGCGCATCGTATCCGAACACCAAAACGGCGTAGTGCCATCTACCTCCATGTTGCTGGGAATCATAATGTCCCAAAGGCCTTCGGTGGTGGTGCTGGCCGCCAAATCAAAGCGTTGCATCAAGTTTTTAAGCTCGGCGGTTTGGTCGGCAACTTCTCTTTCTAGATTTTCTTTAAGTAGCTGAAGTTCTGATTGTTGGCGTTGCATTTGCTCTTGCGTCGCTTCCAGTTCTTCTAAGTTTTGGCGCAATTCTTCTTCTTGTGCGGCACGCTGCGAAGCTTCTTCTTGTAGCTGAATAAGCAATTCGCGTGTGCGCATATTGTTTTGGATACTTTGCAGCGTAGAAGCAATGTTTTTGCACAAACGCTCCAAAAAATCTTGGAATTTATTTTCTAATGGTCGCAGGCTAATCAACTCAATTACGCCATATACTTTTTCATTAAAAATCAGCGGCAAACAAATCAACGAGGCCGCGCTGATGCTTCCTAACGAACTGGCCACCAACACCGATTGCGCGGGGACATTTTCGATATAGCGCGTAGCTTTCGATTTAACTACCTGTCCTACAATACCTTCTCCAATTTTGAATTGCGTTTTGGCCATCGTTTCGGGCGTACAACCAAATCCAGCCGTCGCCAAAATAATGTTACGTTGTTCGTCCACTACAAAAAATGACCCCGAAATAGCTCCCACGATTTCGCAGGTTTCCGCTACCACCAAATCCGTAAAAACCTCGATTGTTTTATCATAATTGATACGCAAAACCTCATCGAAGCGGCTCAGTGTCGAGTCCATCCAAAGACGATCTTCCAAACTTTTTTGTTTCATCGAAGGGTTTTGACCATTAGCCGCAACGGGCTCTTGTTCGTAAGTAGCAGTGGGAATCATAAGATTTAATGTGTGATTTTATGCTAGAAAAACTATCAAAATTAGCTTTGCCAGCGGGTGATAACTGATTGAGACAAAAAAGAAAAAATGCTAATTATTAAGATATGTGGCAGGTTAAAAAAAACGCCGCAAACGTTTACATTTCTATACGAAATTTGTTAAGTCCAAATATCGCAGAGCAACGAATACCAAAAAATCTATATCAAGTCAAAATATTACACCCGTGCGTATTGAGTGTTTTAGTATGGTAGAGTTAAAAAAAATCGTTGCGTACGCGGTATTCTCGCGTGCGAAATCATTGTTATATATTATATCTCAAATGAAATTTTTACAATGTTATTTACAAATACTATATCGTATTATTGAAAAAAAATAAAATATAATTTTAGATTCTTGGTATTTTTGTTTTTAATAACAAAGCTAAATTTTTTACAACAGAAGTATATACTTCCAGTAAGTCTCCTGCAAAGAGGAGGGCTGTAAGTCCTAAAGTTAGGTCTATTTTGTAATGAAAATGCGAAAAAACTAACAGCACAATGTATAGTAATAGAGCTATTTCAACAAACTGTAACAGCTTTGTTATGGCATCGTACCACCTCGAGAACCATTGATTGACCCACAGAAACAGCCTAACATTGAGCAAACAAAGTGCAATTCCCAGTAGCACACACAACCACTGCGGCATTTGATTAAGATAATCGCTGTCTTTAATCATAGACAACGTATTGGCGTGTATGGCCGCCTCAAACATATCGGGAGCAGTTTTGCCGATGTACTTTTCGTTGAGCGGTGTGTAGTATTTCACTTCCCACGACTGCGTGCCGAGTTGCTGCCCCATGTAGCCCAAAATCACGACTTTATCTTTCAGATTAACGGCCAGTTCTGGATTAAAAATATCTTGTACGTCAAGCGTGATGTACTGCAAATCCGTTCGTCTGTAATTGATGCGCTCTTTGGTGTTGTTGCGCTCCTGCAAATGCTCGTAAGCGTGCGGATAGGCGATTTTGGCCATTTGCGCCGCAAAAGACGGAATCAGGCTGTCGCCAACGTGTCGGGCTGGATAAAAGTCGCGTGTTACTTTATTGCGAGCACCAGAGGCAAAACCCAGCGCGGCTTTTTTGGCGTTGGCGTACAGTGGCGCGTAATAACTACCCAACGAATCTTTTTCGGTAAGGCGCGATTGATAGACATTTACGCCCAAAACCAAATGCTCCACTTGCGCCAACGAAGCAGCCAAAAGGCTGTCGGCTTGCGGCGTAGTTGCTTGCTCGAACACGGTATCTATGGCGATAAGGCGCGGCTTTTGAGCATTGATTACTTCCACTTCTGCGGCGATGCCTTCGCGGTTGAGCGTGCCGATATTGACCAACACAATGTTGGTATCGGCGGCGGCGTGGTCGTCTTGCAGATTGTAAGTGCTGCCGTCTGCCGCCACACGTCGCGCGTAAATCAGGTCGGTCATTTCGAAGTCTTTCAGGGCTTGCGAAAGCGGCTTTAGTACGTCAAAAATCCCTGTAAACCAATAGGTTATTCCCAAAAATACGAATACAAAAAGCGTGCAAAAAATGGTATCAGTCCAGTAAGTACGTTTCATAAAAACACGAAGAAGTTGCCTGAAAAATACAATATTTTTTGGTTAAATCAATTGGCGGCGCACTTGCTCCATTTCTTCTTTTACGGGCAAATGCGCTGCTATTCGCTCTAATTTCTGTAAAAGTTTTTGCAAAAAAGCCTGATGCGCTGCCGACTCAGGCAAAAATGGCCGATGCGCCAAATCGCGCCGAATTTCGTGCCATTGCTGCATAAGCGTCATGGTTTCGGGGCGGCAATAGGTTTGCGTAAATTGTTCCCAAATATAATTTTCGGCCACTTCGGAAGGGTGTATCATGTCGGGCGCGTAAAAACGATAGTCCCGCAAATCATCCGTAAGTAACTCATAGACAGGAAAATAACTTACTTTTTTATGTTTTTCGGAAATATAATGACTGGCCAGCCGCAACACCGATTTGCTCACGGCATTGAGCGGCAACGTATCTTTCAGATGTCGGACGGGACTCACTGTCAGGATGATATTCAAAGAAGGATTTATTTTTTGCAAAAAATCATAACACTGCACAAAAGCCCCTTCGATTTCTTCCACACCCAGCAGCCGTTTTCCGAATGTTTTGGTAGGTTGTTTGTGGCAATTCGCAACGGTTTGGGCTTGTGCCGTCAGTTCGTACACCCAAGCCGTACCGAGTGTAATAATCAGATAATTAGACTTTTGCAAATAACGCTGGAGCATTTCGGTACGCGCCCCAAGGTCTTGCGCCAACGCTTCGCGGCTGGTGGCGGCGCATTGCGAATGTGCCTGATAGTTGTACCAAATGCCTTGATGCTCGACAAAATACGGCTCAAAAAAATGTGCGTCGGCTTGCAGCAACCCGAACAAAGAAATAGGATTGAAAATCGTCCCGAACGGGTTGGCCAACATATCAAATTTGGCGTTGGAGAGTCGCTGCCCCATCAGGTCGGCAAAACACGAACCCAAACTTACCAACGAGCCCGCGTATTGAATCGGAAAATCGGCAGGCGGAATATTAAAAGTAGTTCTAAAATTCATTGATTTATAGTCAATTATAAATTAAAGGTCACGCCGACGGCATTTGAAGTTCATTTAAAGGCTTTTACCCCAAATATTTTGTTCAAAAAAGCACACATTTTGTTTTTACTATTTTGAACAAAAACTAAAAAAAGTTAAAATAGCGTATTCTTTATCATTCACAAACTTCAACCCAGTTTTATGAAAAAAATAACACTACAATTTATTGTATTAGTGGTAGTTATGGCCTCTTGTATGCCCGACTCCAAAAAGTCTGGCCAAGCCGCCGCACAACCCAGCAGCTTGGAAGCAGACAAACAGCTTCTCAAAGATGCACAAAGTAATTTTCAGCCGTTGGCCGCCACCGCCGACAATCCCGAAAACCCCATTACGCCCGCAAAAGTCGAGTTGGGACAAGTGCTTTACTACGACACGCGCCTAAGCAAAACGGGCAATAATAGTTGCAATTCGTGCCACAATCTGGCCACTTTTGGCGTGGACACGCTGCCAACTTCCAAAGGCGATGCGGGCAAATTCGGGACGCGCAACTCGCCAACCGTCCTGAATGCGGCCTTTCATTCGATTCAGTTTTGGGACGGCAGAGCCAAAGATGTAGAAGAGCAAGCAGGTATGCCGATTCTCAATCCCGTAGAAATGGCCATTCCCAACCAAGATTTTTTGGTTAAAAAACTAAAAGGCATCAAAGAATATCAGCCGCTTTTTTCGCAGGCGTTCCCCGAAGACAAAAATCCTGTTAGTTACGCAAACATACAAAAAGCAATTGGGGCATTTGAGCGCACACTCGTAACGCCGACGGCTTTTGACCGCTATTTGGGAGGCGAAATGTACGCCCTCAGCACGCCCGAACGCGAAGGCCTACGCGCTTTCATGGAAACAGGTTGTACGAGTTGCCACAGTGGGGCGAATTTGGGCGGAACGATGTTGCAAAAATTCGGTGTTTTTGCTGATTATCACAGCATTGCCAACTTCAAAACCAAAGACGAAGGCCGCAAAGAAGTAACCAAAGCCGAGGCCGACAAAGATATGTTCAAAGTGCCATCGTTGCGCAATGTCGGCAAAACTTATCCGTATTTCCATGATGGCAGCGTGCGCAACTTGGAAGAAGCCGTAAAAATTATGGCCAAATTGCAGCTTAACAAAGAGTTGAGCGACGAAAAAGCCAAGTCAATTGTAGAATTTTTGCATTCGCTTACGGGCGAAGTGCCCGAATCGGCCAAGCAAGTGCCCGCGATATTAAAACACAGCTAATTTTGTATCACAAGTAGATACGCGCATTTGGTAGATACGCACTGCTGTGCGTATCTACTATTCAAAGATGACACGCCGACGGCGTTTGTAGGAAATGCTAAAATGTTATTTACTACAAAGATGCCAAGCCTAAAGGCTTTATTTTTTGCTAAAATAAATCGGTTCGAGTACTATTTTTTCAATCGGCAAACCCAAACGTCGTGAATTTCTGTGTTTTGGTCTTTTAGTGGATAATTGATGGCAAAACGTTGTAGCATTTCAAAACCATATTTTTCCAAAAACAGGCTGATTTGCTGCGTGTCGTGGTAATAAAAATATACGCGGTCACCTTCGCCGTTGGTCTTAAACCCCGAAAGTTCGGCCTTGCCACCCACAAAACTCACGTACAAAACACCTTGCGGCTTTAGCAGTTTGCAAGCATCAGCTACAAACTTTTCGGCTTCCGTTTCGGACAAATACGGCAAGCAAAATCCCGCCACAATGCCATCAAACGGCTGCGGCAAATCACTGATTTGGCGACAATCTCGCACCTCAAACCGCGCCGTAGGATTATTGGCCTGCGCCAAAGCCACCATGTTTGGGGCAATGTCCGTACCCAATATCTGCCAATTGGGTTTTTGAGAAAGCAAATAGCGCGTGATATTGCCTGGCCCACAACCCAATTCCAAAATATGGGCATTGTTGTTTGGGATATTTTCGCAGAAAAAATCATACGTCTGATTGTACAAGTCCATGTGCATAAATTTGGATTCGTAGAGTTTGGCTATTTTGTTCCAAGTCTGGAATGTTTCGTCGTATTGATTCATGGTTCTTTTATTTTATCAAAAACAAATTAAATCACTGAAAAGCAAAACGCCGTAAAGCATTTAAACTTTACGGCGTTTTGGTTGTGGCTGCGCGAACAATTATTGTTTTGGAGAAGGCGAAGGCGAATCTGAACCACCGTTGGCGATAGACTCACGCATTTGCGTATCTGCTTGCATATTTTGCATACGATAATAATCCATAATGCCCAAATTGCCACTGCGGAAGGCTTCGGCCAACGCTTTAGGAACTTCGGCTTCGGCTTCTATCACGCGCGAACGAGCTTCTTGCGTTTTGGCTTTCATTTCTTGTTCCATGGCTACGGCCATCGCGCGGCGTTCTTCGGCTTTGGCTTCGGCTACTTTCAAATCGGCGTTGGCTTGGTCGATTTGCAATTTTGCCCCAATGTTTGCCCCTACGTCGATATCGGCAATGTCAATAGAAAGAATTTCATAAGCCGTACCAGCGTCCAAACCCTTGTGTAACACGAGTTTAGATATTTTGTCAGGATTTTCTAACACTTCTTTGTGCGATTGCGACGAGCCAATCGACGTAACGATACCTTCGCCCACACGCGCCAAAATGGTTTCTTCACCAGCACCGCCCACCAACTGCGCAATGTTTACGCGAACCGTTACGCGTGCTTTGGTTACTAACTGAATACCGTCTTGCGCCACAGCTGCCACGTTTGGCGTATTGATAACACGCGGATTTACAGAGATTTGCACGGCCTCGAACACGTCACGACCCGCCAAGTCAATGGCTGCCGCTTGCTTAAACGACAAATTGATATTGGCTTTGTCGGCAGAAATAAGGGCCTTGATAACCGATTGCACGTGGCCGCCTGCCAAATAGTGCGTTTCCAGTTCGGCAGCCGAAATATTAAGACCTGCTTTGGTGGACGTAATGAGCGACTGCACAATCAGACTTGGCGGCACTTTACGAATGCGCATAAAAACCAAGTCGAACAAGCCAACACTTACGCCCGAAAACATTGCCGTAATCCAAAGATTTACAGGGATAAAATACAAAAAAATGAAGAAGAGGATAATTCCTCCGAAAAAGAAAACTAAAAATTCCATGTGTAAATTGGGTTAATTAGATGGTTCTACAATTATTTTATAATGTTCAATTTTGATGACCTTGACCAAAGAACCCACCTGAAGCATTTCGCCAATGGTGTGTACTTCAAATATTTCGCCATCAAATTCGGCATTCCCCGCAGGGCGCAACATCGAAATAGCCTTGCCCACCGCACCAATGTACAAAGTGCGTTCGGCGTGCGTATTTACTTTTTCGGTGAGTTGCTTGCGGAGGGCAAACCGTTTCCAAGCATCGCTACGAAGCCCCCAAAACGTGATGAGGCCGCCGAGCACCGTCGTAAAAAGCAGCAACCAACCGCCCGTTTGGGTGCCAAAATCGCGAAAAGCAAAGTACAACCCCGCCGTGATACAACCAAACCCCGCGAAACCAACCACCGTAGTTCCAGGGATAAAAAACAATTCGACCAGCAAAAGCAGCAAGCCAATGCCCAGCAACGATATGATTAAAATCCAGTCGAGCATAATTTTTGTTTTATAAAATACTACAAAAAACGTACAAAAGGAGTGATTTTGAGCATCACTCCTTTACAAATGTAGTTATTCCTGATAATATTGCAAGTGGACAGCCTGCCAGAGTAGGCAAACGGTTGGGCGTGCGGATAAACGGCAGCCAATGGCTATTTTTCCGCAAAAGCACTGATGTTATTGCTATAAAAAATTAATTTTCTTCAAAAAAGCATCTTTATACGACGCACCAATCGGTATAACTCGCTTACCAATGGCAATGTTAAAATCCTCAATAGCCGTTATTTTGTTGATATTGACGATAAAAGACCGATGCACTCGCACAAATTCAGAGGCAGGCAATTTCTTTTCCAGTGCCTTCATGGTGGCGTGAATGATATAACGTTCGTCGCCCACGTGCAAGGTTACATAGTCGGCCAACGCCTCGATGTAGGTAATCTGACTCAACGAAATCTTGACAATACGCGCATCCGTGCGGATAAAAATAGAATCGGAAGTCGTGTTGTAAGGAATGGCACCAGCCATCGAAGCCTTATAATTTTGTTGGGCTTTGAGTACGGCCTTCAAAAAACGTGGATACTCCAAAGGTTTCACCAAATAATCCGTAACACTGTGTTCAAACGCATTGACGGCATATTCTGGTTTGGAAGTCGTCAGGATAATTTGTGGGGCAATATCCACATTTTCAAGGAATTGCAAACCTGTCATCTGTGGCATTTCTACATCTAAAAAAATCAAATCCACTTCGCCCAAATGCGCAATAGCTTGCACGGGACTTTCGAATTCATAATGTAAATGCAAAAAATTAGTTTGTTCGATAAGCATTTTTAGGGCAAGCCGCGACATCTGCTCATCGTCTATAATCATGCAATTCATATACTCCAGCGTATCAAAAGTTGAAAGATAAAAAATAAAAATTACTGGGCTGCCACACGCAACAACCGCCACACAGACAAACTACTTACCGCCCAGCAGCCAGCTACCAACACGGCGGCCAACGTCCAAACGGTGCTGTTAATGTCCGTCGTAATAGGCAAGCCGTTGGCACTCACAAAGGCGTGTAGGCTTGCAATGAGCTTCGTAAAAATAACCATAGCTGAACCCGAAGCCACCAGCAAACCTACTGAAAAATACAACAACATATTAAAAGATAATGTTTTTACCTTATAGCCCAGTTGCAACAGCAACCGAATTTCTTCTTTGGCTTCGGCGATAATTAGCCTAAAATTCATCAGGAAAATAACCACCGAAAGCGCGATAAAAAATGCGCCCAACAGCCCAACAAGACTCATAATTACACGCAAAACGCCGTTGGTTTGGCTGGCGCGGAGTTTGTCTTGGTTGGTTACATAGCCATGTTTTTTCAGGTAATCAGCTACCGCCGCATCCGAAGCATTGGGCGTTTCCACGATCAGGCGCGAAGGTTGTTGGCCTGTACTTTGGCCAATATGTTCGTTTGCCCACACCATAAAACGCTCAGGCACAAGCACTGACGAGATACGGTCGCTAAAACCCACAATTTGCGCATCATAGACACGCTCTCCGCCTTTGCCCGCAATGCGCAAGGTAAGTGGCAGCAATGTTACAGATTCTTTGGGGATTTGCGGCAAGCCTTGCGAGGGCGCGTAACCAAAATTATAGAGATTAATAAAATCCTGCGACATCATAATCGGGACAAAATCGCTGTGTTCGTCCCATACCCACTGCGAGGGCACTACGTCCAGAAAATCGTCGGGGACGGCCTCGAAAAACAAATTGGTTTTGAACGGAATCAGGGAACTGGCCTCCAAATACGACTCAAATTGATTGGAAGTAAAAAGTCCGATTTTGGTTACAAACGGCTGGTTTTTAAGGCTATCTATTTCATTTTGAGTAAATTGGCTACTGGCAAGTTTGAGCGTATTGGCCAGCCCAATTTCTTTATTCAAAATCAAAAAATCGCGCCCAGATTTGTTTTTTTGAGGTTGCAAAGCAGCTTCTATGTCCCAGTAAATTTGTACGGCTACCAGCATAATCACCAGCCCTGCGACAAAGCCCGCAGCCGCCAAAAACAGTTGCCATTTGCTTTTATTTTGCCAAATAATTTTTGTTAAGAGCCAATGCATCAGTTTTTTATAAAATTAGTTAGAACCTGTAATGGCGTAAATTTTCAGGTCGTTGTTGAGTTTTATTTGTGTTTTGGCCGTTACGACTTGCCATTTCTTTTGGCCGTTGCGCCTGTAGTGGTACGACAACGTAAAACGTACCGTATAATTGCCGTTTTCGTCTTCTTTCGCTTTAAAAGTTTCCCATGCGATGGCGTGGTCTTCTTTGGGCGTTTTCTCCCAATAACGTTCCGAAAGGTCTTTAATTTGTTGTTGATTTTGATTGTTACTGTTAAAATACTGCTCTATTTGAGGAGCATAAAAAGTCTTCACTTTATCAAAATCATGTGTTTCCAGATTTTTGTAATAGTCGTACACACGGGCTTTAAGCTCGGTTTCGGTGTGGTGTTTTCTAAAAATTTGTTTGTGAATCGTGGTATTTTCCAACCAAACAAACGTAACGGCCAGCAACAAAATAAAGACTGAAACTAAATAATATTTCTTTTCTTCCCAAAAAACATTCCAATCAAACGGCTTATCTTCAACGTTGTCGGCGGGCGGCTCGATAGTTACGGGTTGCCATTCCACTTCTTTGTAAAGCTGCTGCAAGCCGTGCAAGGCTTCGGCAAATTCATAACAATCTTGGTAACGATTTTGCGGGCTTTTGGCTGTTGCTTTGTCTATAATTCGCTGTAATTCAGACGGAATGTCCGTGTAATACGCGCTCAGACGTGGTAACGGTTCATTGACGATTTTCAGGGAAATATCAAATTCGTTTTCCAACGCCAAATCATACGGGCAACGCCCCGTCAGCATCTGAAACAGCGTAACACCCAGCGAATAAATGTCGGCGCGTGCGTCCACGGGCAGGCCTTTCACCTGTTCGGGACTCATGTACAAAATAGTGCCAATTTTAGTGCCCGTGCGCGTGAGCGAAGGCGAGTTGGTTTGATCTAAAATTTTGGCTACGCCAAAATCCAATACTTTGACCCGTCCCGTTTTGTCTATCATCAGATTGGAAGGCTTTAGGTCGCGATGAATTACGCCGCGTCTATGCGCGTAGCTCAGTGCGTCAAGTATTTGCATGAGCATTTCGACGGCTTCGGGCCAAGGCAAATGTTTGTTTTGGGTAATGATGTAGCGATCCAGCTCAATGCCTTCCACATATTCCATCACCAAATACAAACCATTTTCATCAATAAAATCCAGCAACTGCACGATGTTGGGATGATAGAGTTGCGCCATCGTGCTGGCCTCGTATCTAAAACGCTCTCGTACAGTCTGTTGCATAGCCAAATGCGAAAATAAGGCCTTTATAGCAACTTTGCGTTTGTGCTTGAGGTCTTCGGCCAAATACACGCCACCCATACCACCTTCTCCGAGTAGTTTGTCGATGCGGTAATGTGCTATTTGGCTGCCTATCATAGGTTTGGTCTTTGCGCTGAGATTTTATGTTTGAAAAATTTCTATAAAATAAGAAATATTTTCGTTAAAAATCAATACAAGATAGGATTTCGCATAGAGGTTTTGCCGTAAGAAGGCTTGCCCGTGCGATGACAATATTTTTCGGGATAATCATAATCCATAAAAAATGCCCACGTGTCGTAGGAGTCGTCGGTCATGGGGCGTTTGGGATTAAAAGGAATATGTTTGCCCGTGCGAATACAATAACCTTGCTTGATGTTGTCGCCTTCCAGCAAACTATTTTCATTTTTGCCCTGATATGTTACCACGCGCGGACTCAACTCGATAGTTTCGGGGAAATCGCTTAAACGGCGTTTTTCATTCTTGATTTGTACAATATTCTCCACTGCGCCAGTGGTCAAGTCCAAAAGCACCTCCGAACGCACATAATTTTTACCAAAAAGCGAAGCATATAATTTACGTTCGTAGCTGGGACGTTTCACAAAAACAGCATCGTTGGCTTGCGCCAATTGCGAACAAAAATCCCACGCTTGCGTATCGTATTCATTGCGAACGATGCGGTTGCTGTCGGGCGTTTCGTCGGCTACCCCAAAATCTAAGTTGATCTTATACAGATTTTCATACAGATTCAAAGACGTAACCAAACCTTTGAGTTCGTTGGCATAGTAGCGCGAACGCAGCTCTTGGCAATACACCAAACTCACGTTCGGGAATTTCTTAAAAAATTCAATGTCGTTGCGAATAAGGTTTGCTTTGTCGGTATCACCTTTACCAAATACAACGATAATATGGATATTAGGGTTGTATAAATGCTTGTTTAATAGGCGTTTATAGTATTCGTCAAGTTTCAGATGTGGAGTAACAATGAGCAACGTTTTCTTGGCATTCCATAGAATATCGTAGAGCCATTTGAGTTGTTCTTCTCCCGAAACAAATTTAGCCATGCGTTGCTTTTCCTAAAAATTATTAAAACTATCAGGTTGCGAAGTTAAATAATTATTCAGAAAAAATCTTAAAGTAACGTTTTTGCGATACAAAAAGTATGAATTGTTTTCAAAATGCTTTGGGATATTTTATAAACTTTACACTACTTTGCCCAATAATTAATATACATTTTCTAAACTATGGAAAACCAAAACGTAATTAGTAAACTCTTTGATATTGAGTATCCTATCGTACAAGGTGGCATGATTTGGTGTAGCGGTTGGCGGCTTGCCGCTGCCGTAAGTGAGGCGGGTGGCTTAGGCCTGATTGGGGCTGGCTCTATGTACCCTGAAGTGCTGCGCGAGCACATTCGCCAATGCAAAGCAGCCACTCAAAAGCCTTTCGGTGTAAACGTGCCCTTACTCTACCCCGACATCGAAAAACTCATGCAAATCATTGTGGAAGAAGGCGTGAAAATCGTGTTTACGTCGGCAGGCAACCCCGCCACTTGGACGAGTTTTTTGCAAGACAAAGGCATTACGGTCGTGCACGTAATTGCCAACACCAAATTTGCACTCAAAGCCCAACAAGCGGGCGTAAATGCTATTGTTGCCGAAGGTTTTGAGGCAGGCGGCCACAACGGACGCGAAGAAACCACCACACTTTGTCTTATCCCAATGATACGCGATGCCGTAACATTGCCACTTATTGCCGCTGGCGGTATTGGCGATGGCAGAGCCATGCTCGCGGCAATGGCTTTAGGCGCAGACGGTGTGCAAGTAGGCAGTTTGTTTGCAGCCAGTGCCGAATCTTCCGCACACGAGCATTTCAAACAAGCAATTATAGCAGCCAAAGAAGGTGATACTTCCCTGATGCTCAAAAAATTAACGCCTGTACGGTTGCTCAAAAATGAGTTTGCCGATGCCGTGCGCGTAGCCGAAAATAATGGCGCAAATGCGGAGGAATTGGCCGCATTACTGGGTTCGCGCCGCGCCAAACGCGGTATTTTTGAAGGAGAAATGAACGAAGGCGAGTTGGAAATTGGGCAAGTTTCGGCCATGATTCAGGACATCAAGCCAGCCGCCCAACTCGTTCGCGAACTTTGGGACGGTTACCAACGTCGCCGAGCCGAACTTTTGGGATAACATGAATTTTAATTGTAGATACGCACTGCTGTGCGTATCTACTGATTCAATATTAAAAGCCCGTCGGGTTGGCGCGTTACTTTACCTTCGTCGAGCCATTGGCGCAACAGCGTAATAGCTTGTGGCTGGCGATTGCTTGGCAGCTTTTCGGTGAGCTTTTCGGGCGTGCAAGGCTGCATTTGTGTAAGTAATTGTGTGAGTTGTTCGGGCAAATCATTTTCCTTTTCCAACTTTTTCTTTTTCAGGCAATTATCACAAACCCCGCAATCTTTTTCGGCAATTTCCCCAAAATATTCTAACAAAATAGCCGTGCGGCAGCGCGTGGGATGTCGCACGTAATCGGCTACAGATTGCGCTTTTTGTAAATCCTGATTTTTGCGTTCGGCCATTTGCTGCATCGGCAAAGGAAGCGTAGCAGCGTCGAAGCGTTCGGCCAAAAAAGTAATTTGTGGTTTGTCGCGCTGTTGCTCATAGTACAGCACACCCATTTTTTGCAAATACTCCAATTGTTGCACGATTTGCGTGGGCTGCACGGCCAACACTTTGGCGATTTGCAACTCATTCACGCGCACATAATTCATAAAAACTTCCCCGCCATACATTCGCAAAATCGCTTTGATGAGCATATCCGAACGCGGATTGCTTACCTGAAATTGGTAAAGTTCCGAGTTGTCCAGAATCACCATTAGGCGCGAAGGTGAGTAATACGCCTCGCTGAGTTGCAAATACCCGACAGCCTCCAAACGCTTCAGGGCGTTGTATGTGGTCAGCGGCGGCAATTGAAATGTTTTTATAAAATCTTCTAAATCAAAATCATAGCTTACGCCAACATTGCTCCCAACTGCTATTTTGTAATAGTTGGCCAAAGACTGATACACACGGCGCAGCAGTTCGGCAGGCGGATAGGCCAGTTCAATTTTGCGAAAAAGTTCGTCGATGTCGGCTTGCTGATACAGCGCAACGGCGTAGGCTTTTTGCTCATCACGCCCCGCGCGGCCTGCTTCCTGATAATAGGCTTCCAAGCTGTCGGGCAAATCCGTATGCACCACTACGCGCACGTCGGGCTTGTCTATGCCCATACCAAAAGCGTTGGTAGCCACTATCACACGGATACGGTTGGCAATCCAATCGTCTTGCTTGCGGTTGCGCGTGGCCGTGTCCAAACCTGCATGATAAAAGTCCGCACTAATGCCATTTCTGTACAAAAACGTGGCTAATTCTTGTGTTTTTTTGCGATTTCGGACATACACCACTGCCGTTCCTTGCACACTTCGCAGGATTTGTAACAGCCTTTTGTTTTTATCTTCTTCCAAAAAAGCAGAATAAGATAAATTAGCTCGCGAAAAACTTTTCTGAAAAACTTGTGCCTGTGGCTTAAAATTTAGTTTGTCCTGAATATCTTGTTTTACTTGCGGCGTGGCCGTAGCCGTCAGCGCAATAATGGGTACATTGGGGATAAGTGTCCGAAATTCAGCGATTTGCAAATATGGTGGTCTAAAATCGTAGCCCCATTGCGAAATACAATGCGCCTCATCGATGGCCAACAATCCAACTTTCATTTTGGGAACACGCGCCAACAACAAATCCGTTTGGAGGCGTTCGGGCGAGAGGTACAAAAACTTGATATTTCCGTACACGCAATTGTCCAGAGCCACATCAATTTCGCGGCGATTCATGCCCGAATCCACCGCAATAGCCGAAATACCGCGTTTGCGCAACTGCTCCACTTGGTCTTTCATCAGGGCGATGAGCGGCGAAATAACAATACAAATCCCCTCCAGAGCCATCGCAGGCACTTGAAAACAAATGGATTTGCCGCCACCCGTCGGCAACAGTGCCAACGTATCGTGGCCACTCAGCACCGACAAAATAATATCTTCCTGAAGGCTACGAAATTGATTGTAGCCCCAATATTGTTTCAGAATGGCGTGTATGTGTGCAGAATCCAAGGTGTTTTTTGGGGGGAATAGGTGGTCAGATTTTTATTGATAAAACTACATATTAGAAAGGTCAAACCCTGGAATGTTAGGCAACAAACCTTCTGTACTTTTCATCATTTCTTGTTTAATTTTCTCGTCCATGTCGGCAAGGGCTTTGTTGATGGCCGCAACGGTCAAATCCTGAATCGTTTGGCGGTCTTCGGGCTTACACAAATCCTCGTCAATCTCGATTTTGAGCACTTGGCGTTTGCCGTTTACGGTGGCTTTTACCATGCCTGCACCCGCTTCGGCGGTGTGCGTAAGTTTGGCCAATTCTTCTTGCACCACGCGCATTTTTTCTTGGGCTTCTTTCAATTTACCCATCATTTTCATCATATCAAACATAATAATAGCAGTGTTTTATCTTTTAAAATTTATTTAAACAAAAAAATAAAAGGCAAGCAACTGGCACGTAATGAGCCACTTGCCTGCCTTTTGGGAAGTTAAATTATTCTACAATATGACCGATAAGCGTCCCGCCCGTAGAGTCGGTTACCATCACGTTCACGTATTGGCCTTTTTGGTAGTTGCCACGCGGAAACACCGCCATTACGTTTTCGGAGTTGCGGCCACAAAGGTCATTTTCTGAGCGGCGCGAAGTGCCTTCTATCAAAATGCGATGTACTTTGCCTACGTGACGTTTGTTGCGCTCGCGCGAATGAAGATTTTGCAATTCGATGATTTCGTTGAGGCGGCGTTTTTTCACGTCTTCAGGAATGTCGTCGGTGTATTTTTTGGCGGCTGGCGTGGCTGGGCGTTCCGAATAGGCGAACATATACGCGTAGTCATATTTCACAAATTCCATCAACGACAACGTATCGCGGTGCTCCTCTTCTGTTTCAGTACAAAAACCCGCAATCATATCGCTCGAAATGCCACAATCTTCGCCCAAAATGTTACGAATCGAACGAATTTTGTCCATGTACCATTCGCGGTCGTAAGTACGATTCATTATTTCCAACACACGCGAGTTGCCGCTTTGCGCTGGCAAGTGAATGTAATTGCAAATATTTTCGTACTTTTTCATGGTGTAAAGTACCTCGTCGGTAATGTCTTTGGGGTGCGAAGTACTAAAGCGAACGCGCAAATCTGGGTGTACAAGTGCTACGCGTTCAAGCAATTGAGCAAAATTTACTTTTTCAGATTTATCTTCACTTTCCCATTTGTAGCTGTCCACGTTTTGTCCCAAAAGCGTTACTTCGCGATAGCCTTTATCAAAAAGATCTTGGGCTTCAGCTACGATAGAGTGCGCGTCGCGGCTGCGTTCGCGGCCACGTGTAAACGGCACAACGCAGAAGCTACACATATTGTCGCAACCGCGCATAATCGAAATAAAAGCCGAAACACCGTTGCTGTTCAGGCGCACAGGCGTAATGTCGGCATAGGTTTCTTCTCTGGACAAAAACACGTTTACGGCTTTTTGCCCTTCGTCGGCTTCGCTGATAAGTTTTGGCAAATCGCGGTAAGCATCTGGCCCCACGACCATATCCACGATTTTTTCTTCTTCTAACAATTTGGTTTTCAGACGCTCAGCCATACAACCCAACACGCCAATCATTAGGGCTGGTTTGCGTTTTTTCTGGCCTACCAAATGTTTGAGACGATGTCTTACTTTTTGTTCGGCATTTTCGCGAATGGCGCAAGTGTTCAGCAAAATCAGGTCGGCACTCTCCAAGTCGGCAGTCGTATCGAAGCCATTTTCGTGAAGAATAGACGTAACTATTTCGCTATCAGAGAAATTCATCTGACAGCCATAACTTTCTATATATAATTTGCGGGCTTTGCCTGTGTTGCTCTCCACACTAATGCGCGGGGCGGCCTCGCAAGAAGCATCTTGCTCTGGGCTGATGATGTCGAGGTCTTTAATAATGTTTTCCATCAAGAAAATGAGATTGTCAATTGATTAGAACTGCAAAGTTAGGGGTTTTGTCCCAAATCTTTTATTACGCTACAGGCCACTAACAAAAAAAGAGACCCAAAGGTCTCTTCAGAGTGGCAATAAATGTAAAATTAAATTAGCGAGCCGCTGTCATTAGTTTGCAATCTTTATAAACTCCATTTGCATTTTTGACTTCTATCTGATACGCATAAGTAGCAGGCGCAACACCTAATTCACTCATATTAAGTGTAATAGATTGGTCGCCTGCGGCCAAACCTTCGCGCGAAAGACTGGCTACTTTTCTGCCCGACAAATCCCACAAATCTACGCGCACGTCCGAATCGTATCGGAGTGTCAGTGGAATAATGGTCTGTTCGGTATAAGGATTAGGGTAATTTTGCCCCAAACTAAATTGTTTGGCATTTTCTTTTTCCAAATTGCCCGTAACCGTGCCAGTGCCTTGTACAGTTGCTTCGATATAAGCATCGTAGCCGCCAGTGCTGCTGTTGGCCGTAAGTGTTGCCATTTGGTAAGCGTAGCCATCGGAAAAAATATTGTCGGAAGCCAGCGTCATGGGGTCTGCGCCTTTGGTGTAAAGTGCGGAATTAGCCGCATAAATGGCGTTTTTGGTGGCCACATCGAAAGTCATTTGCGAAATAGCCGCATACGACGAACTCACATACACCTGAAAATGAATATGGCAGATGCGACCACTATACCAACCTGGGAAAATCGTCTGAAACTCAACCACACCGTTTGCGTCCGTCATCTGGTAGCCTCTGCAATACGTCAGGCCAGCCTGCCCAGGGTTATTGGTTTGGCTATAGCCCGAATACAAACCGTCTTTGTCGCAATGCCAAATATTGACGCGCACGTTTTGCATTGGCGCACAATTATTTAAGCCCAATATTTTTATTTTGACATTCAGCGGAACGCCTGTTTTGGTTTCGTTGATGCTTTGGCGGAAATAAGTAGTGTTAGCGGTCAAATCCAGCGGAAAAGGGCCTGCTGTTTCGGTCGGAATCAGCACACAAGTATTTACTTCTGTTTCGTCGGTGTTTTTGTCCGAAGCAAACGTTTTGCCAAAAGGCACAAGCGAGGCAAAGCTCAAAAGGCCTGTGGTGCGGAGGAAGTTTCTGCGGTCTTTCATGTTATTATTATTTGTGTTTTAGATTGAAAAAAGTAAAAACAGTTAGTTGTTAAATAACTGACTTACAAACGACTAATATCACGCTATATTTTTCCTTTAAATGTTAAAAAAAGTTAAATTATAGGTACAAAAATCGCTTAATTGGGATAATAAAGACAGTGAGTTGGATTTGAGATTTAAGGTTTCTAAGACGTATATATCAAATACAGCAAATGCAGCGTTTGTGTGTGTAATCTGATTTTATATATTTGTTAGAACAATTGTATTCATTATGTCATTCTCCTACGGATTTGCTACTGATACGGGTCGGGTACGACAATACAACGAAGACTTTTTGGGTTGTTTCGACACACCCAACGGGGTTGTATTTGTCTTATGCGACGGTATGGGCGGTCACGCAGGAGGCGCATTGGCCGCACGCTTGGCGGTGGAAGCAGTGGGGCATTTTTTTACGGAAACTTTAGAGGCAGGAACGCCGTACTCGTGGCTCAAAGAAGCCTTAGAACAAGCCAATCAGGCCATTTTGGACAAAGCCGCACAAGATACTTCCCTGCAAAATATGGGTACAACGTGCGTAGTAGCTTTGCTCAAAGGCCAAGAAGTGTATTATGCACACGTAGGCGACAGCCGTTTGTATCATTTTCGCAACGGACAGTTGGAACGCGTTACCAAAGACCATTCGTTGGTGCAGACACTCGCCGACATGGGCGTACTCACGCAGGTAGAAGCCGATTATCACCCGCGCAACAACGAAATAACCAAAGCTCTGGGTATCAAAGAGTTTACGGCGGATGTATGTTATCAGCCGCTTGCATTCGAGGATTTGGATGTGCTTTTGTTGTGTTCTGATGGCCTTACGGGAATGCTTTCGGATGCACAAATTTCGCTATTATTACAAAAACCCGAATCACTTTCAAGCAAAGCCAAGCAACTGATTAGCGAAGCAAACAAAGCAGGAGGGACAGACAATATTTCTGTACAACTCATTGGCTGGCAATGGTCTTACGCTACTGAAGAGGGTACGGCAATCGTCCGTACACGTCCGCGAAAATGGCTTTGGTCTTTGTTGTTGTTAGGCGTTTTAGCTACGCTTATGGCCGTGTTGGGTTATTTGCAAAATATGACAGACAAAACAGACCTCCCCGCCGAACGTTTGCCGCAAGAAACCACCATTAGCAACGCCGAGATTATACAAACCGAAGTGCCGCCTGTGGTACTGCAACCCGACACCCAAACCAGCGTTGTGGGTGAGCAATATTTGTTTTTCAAACATACGGCCAACGCAAACGACAGCTTGGAAGGTTTGGCGCATCGCTACAATGTGGCCAAAGATTTGATAGTCAGGTTCAACAACCATGTTTATTTTGATTCCATTCCTGCCAAAACGAAAATAAACGTTCCTGTACGCGCCATTCATGTCATCGAATCGGGGCAAATCATGGATACCATTGAAAAGTTGTATTCGATAGATCGCAGTCTCGTGATGCGCGCCAACGGCAAGCACAAACCCAAATTGCTGCTTGGCGATACGATCGTAATCCCGATGGGAGCTAAATAATTAATTCTAAATCAGTATATTTGCGCGTTGCAATCATCAGAATATAATCATTTAGTATAACCTACATTATCTGTAAAATCCCAATAACAAAACTTAACAATTACGAATGTTTCATAAAAAAATTTTGATGGGAGCGGCTTTAGTGGCGGCTTCGACCTTGTTTTTTAATTTTGATAGCAACTCCAAAGACCCCAAAACGGCTGCCGAATTGGGCGAAAAACTTTTTTTTGAAAAAGCACTATCTTTAGATAATACGCAAAATTGCGCCTCTTGCCACATTCCCGAATTTGCTTTTGCTGATACTGCGGCATTGAGCCTTGGCGTAGCGGGCAAACGCGGCAAACGCAATGCCCCTTCGGTGATGAATATGGCGGCGCGTAGTGCTTTTTTCTACGATGGCCGAGCCAAAACACTCGCCGACCAAGTACATTTTCCGATAGAAGACGGCTTGGAAATGAATGTGCCAATGTCGGAAGTGGTGGTGCGTCTCAACAAACGCCGCGAGTATGTGCGTTGGTTTGAAAAAATTTATCATCAAAAACCAACTGCCGACAATATTTCGGACGCTATCGCCGCTTACGAGTCCACACTCGAAACTTCTAACACGCCTTTTGATGAATATATGTCCGAGACAGGCAAGGGCATGAGTAAGTCCGCAATTCGTGGCCGCGAACTGTTTATGAGCAGCCGCACCAAGTGTTTTGACTGCCATTTCAGCCCAGATTTTACAGGCGATGAGTTCCGTAACATTGGTTTGTACGATGGGAAAAAACTCACTGATGCAGGCCGTTTTGACATCACGCGCGACAGTGCCGATTTGGGTAAATTCAAAGTACCAGGTTTGCGCAATATTGCCGTAACTGCGCCTTATATGCACGATGGAAGTTTTAAAACATTGCGCCAAGTAATTGATTATTACGACAATCCGATGGCCACGATGGCGCACGCTATCAACCGCGACACGCTAATTCGTCCGATTGGTCTCAACGAACAAGAAAAAGTTGATTTGGAAAATTTCTTGCGTGCCCTGACCGACCACCGTTTCGACAAAAAGAAAAATTAATCAATTATGAGTAGATACGCATAACTGTGCGTATCTACTACAAAATGTGTGTATTTACTTTTTATTTCTATTCACCATAAATACCTGTATGCGCCACGCCGTCTTCGCCGATGTAACCGCGGTACATTCCTTCGGTATTGAATGGAAAAGCTACGTTTCCGTGCCGGTCGATGGCAATCACGCCGCCTGTGTCTGGCTCAATGGTAGCCAGCTTCTGAATTACTTGTGTGGCCGCCTCCTGCACCGACAAATTTTGATAACGCATCAGTGCCACAATGTCGTACGCAACGGCATAGCGTATAAAAAATTCTCCGTGCCCAGTGGCCGAAACGGCGCAAGTCGCGTTGTCGGCGTAAGTGCCAGCCCCAATGATGGGCGTATCGCCTACACGTCCATAACGTTTATTAGTCATACCGCCTGTAGAAGTAGCTGCCACCAAATTGCCGTATTGGTCCAAAGCCACCGCCCCAACTGTTCCGAATTTCTTCTCTCCGTTTTCTTGTGCGCTATTCTGGTTTTCTTGCGCACCGTCGTGGTCTAAAATGGCTTTTTCGCTGTCAATAATGGCCATGAGCTGCTGCAAACGAAAATCCGTATCAAAATACGATGGTTCTACAATATCCAAATTTTGGATTTGGGCAAATGCTTCTGCACCTTTTCCCATCAAAAGTACGTGTTCGGAATGCGTCATGACGCGATGTGCCGCCACAATTGGGTTTTTGATATTGGAAACACCTGCCACAGCTCCCGCACGATGCGTAAGCCCTTCCATAATAGCCGCATCTAACTCATGGGTTTTGTCGTGGGTGAAAACAGCCCCTTTTCCTGCGTTGAACAGTGGCGAATCTTCTAGACTTACCACTGCCGCTTCTACGGCCTGAAGGCTTGTGCCTCCACTTTTCAGGACGGCATATCCCGCTTGCAATGATGCGGCCAAAGCCTCGCGATAGGCTTGTTCTTTTTCGGCAGTCATTTGGGATTTGAGGATAGTGCCAGCTCCTCCATGAATCGCAAGTTTTATCATTAATGCGCTATTTTGAGAATAAAAAAGAGTTATTAACGTTAAACAAATATATAATTACGCTGATATTTTCCCAAATGTAGGCGCGTATGTGTGTGTTTTGGCAAATAGGAGGGAGGCTCTTGGACTTATTTGATATTTTTGGGCAGAAACATTAACTTTTGCTCCGTGTGTTTCTAAAACTTTGTATGTTTGAATCAATCTTTACTGGTTTGGTAATGAAACACCATCGTTTGGGGGTGTTTTTTGAATTTTATATATGATGTTAAAAACAAAGTTATTATTAGGCGTAGTCGTATTTTTATTTTTAATCAATGGTCTTGCTGCCCAAAACTTGGCTTGCTTTTATTTTAAAGGTGCAAGTCAGAATATGGACACAGTAACCGTGTGCATCGGGCAAAGCCTCAGCCTCGACGATTGCTTTGATACGACCCAAGTAACAGACATCAATATTTCCTATAACATTCATTACAATCTCCAACCCACCGACTTCGTGAGTGTGGACAGGCGCAACCCTTACACGTTTTCGTACAGCACGGCGGGCACGTACACGGTCGTGCAAGACATCAACAAAGGCACAGCACAACAACGCAAAAAAATAGTAGTTGTTATTCTGCCGCCAGCTCCCGAATACACGTTACAAGGCTGCAATAACAATGTTTTGTCGGTGCATCTGGACGGCCAACGTTATAAGCGTTATTACCTGAATTTTGGCGACGCTTCCGCACCCAAAATTATTAATTTTAAAGGAGCAGACACGACCATACTTTATACTTACGCTTCGCCCAACACTTATACGGTAGCCGTGCGCGGCATGATTCCGCCCTCGGATTGCGGGGTAGAAATTCAGCAACAAATGACTGTTTTCCAGTCGCTTATCAAGCCAGAAGTAATGAGCATGACCGCCACCAAAGCTGCAGGGCTTACGGTTCGTTTTGATGCGCGTCCGTTTCTGCAATATCGTTTTTTGGTCAAAAAACAAAATGCGTCGGTTTATACTTTTGCCGATACCATTAGCAGCGCATCGGGCATTATTACGGCCAATGTTCCGAATACTTCGGATGCCACCACCGTACCGTATTGCCTTATGGTTCAGGCCTTTGATGTGTGCGGCAACATCCTGAACAGTACCGAAATGTGTAACTCGCCGCTGGATGTACAGTCTTTGAGTGGTCAAAATATCATTGAGTGGCCAACTTACACGCCTAACGCAGCCTTGCAGAGCTACGAACTTTTCCGCGACGGCCAAAATGTCGGCACTTTTAACAGCGCACTCACCAACCAATACACCGACACCAACATCAAATGCGGCAAGCAATATTGCTACAGCCTACGCACCACGCTCACCCACAAAAACGGCCTTAACAACGATAACATTACTATTTCTACCGAAGGTAACAAATGTGTAACAGCCTTTTTTAATACCAAACCCGCAGCCCTTACGCACGTAACGGCCAGTGTTTCGGAGGATAACAAGATTTTAGTTTCTTGGCAAAAACCAAGTATTTCTATTGCCCAATACAACATTGTGCAGCACGACGGAGACAACAGTACAACCTTTTTGGTTGCAGCTAACGATACGAGCAAACAAATGCCAAATGTAATTGCTGCGGATAAAAAATATTGCTACACCATCAGTTACACAGATTCTTGCGGCAATGTCTCGGACGAATCGGCCAGTATTTGCCCCGTTTATTTGAGTGCTTTTGAGCAAAAAGGCCAAAAAATGTTGCAATGGTCGGCTTATGCTGGCACGCCTGCCGCCACTGGCTACCGCCTCGAATGGCTCGACGAAAATGGGCAAGTTGTTAGTTTGCAAGATTTTAACCCAAGTACAAATTCGTTTCAAGACAATACACTGGACACATTGCACCAACTTTTGCGCTACCGCGTACGCGTGTTGTTGCCAGACAGTACGCCTGTTTATTCCAATATCGGAACGCTCAAACAACGTCTTAAAATTTGGATTCCTGAAGCATTTTCGCCCAACCAAGACGGTACAAATGATGCGTTTCGGGTCTATGGTTATTTTGCAGAAAAAGTTGATTTACAGATTTTTAATCAATGGGGACAGCTTGTTTTCAGGGCTGATAATTTCCGCGACGCATGGGACGGCACCAGCAACGGTACAGATGTAACCGCAGGCGTGTATGTGTTGCGCATGGACATCACAGACCAAACGGGACACAAAGAAACCTTCCGCCAAACGCTTACAGTTGCCCGATAATTTCGCGCGAAACAATGTACAAACCCATCACCAGCACGAACCAGCCAAAACTTGTTTTGAGTTTTGCGCCCGAAATGAATTTGCCCAAATAATTTCCTACAAAAATACCGCTCACCGATGCCGCCGAAAAGCCCAACAGCAAAGGCCACTGAATGTCGGGGTTGCGCTGCAAATCTCCCAAAAATCCTAAAAGTGATTGTGCCGCAATAATAAAAAGTGAAGTGCCTATGGCGCGTTTCATGGGCATTTTGGCCAAAAGTACGAGGGCTGGAATAATGAGAAAGCCACCACCTGCACCCACCAAACCCGCCAACGTGCCTACGCCTAAGCCACGCAACAAAATGAATGGATAATCTTTAGGCGTAATGTTTACTTGGCTATTTTCGTCGGGCGTTTGCTTGCTGGGGCGAATCATAAAAGTAGAAGCAAGCATCATAAAAAAGGCAAAAAAGACCATCAAGCCCATGTTTTTGCTCAGGGCGAAATGCCCAATGTGCAACAGCTCTTGCGGAATAAGAGGCATTACATAAAGCCTTATGAAATAGATAGATACGATAGACGGAATGCCAAAAATAATGGCTGTCTTGAAATCTACTTTGCCTTGTCGGGCGTTTTGCAAGCCGCCGACCAGTGCCGTAGAGCCCACAATAAAAAGCGAATATGCAGTAGCTACTACGGGTTCGATGCCCACTATATAAACCAAAATCGGGACGGTAAGAATAGAGCCGCCGCTCCCAATTAGTCCTAAAGAAATGCCGACCAAAACGGCCAAAAATAAACCCAATGTAGCCATAAGTTAGTATCTGGTGTATAGAATGCTTATGCAAAGATGCTTAATTCTATGGCACGATACCGTAACTTTAGTTACATTGGGCGTAAATATCAGTATAATCCTAAATCTTTGGATTAAGGAATAGGCATTACTTTACTATCCTTGAACGTAGAAAGAATCACGATAGACTGTAAATTGTCAATTTCGGGAATTTCGCTAATCACGTCCAAAATCAAATTTTGGTAACTAGTGATGTCTGCGGCTACTACTTTAAGTAAGAAATCACCTTGTCCCGTAACGTGGTGGCACTCAACCACTTCTGGGATTTCGTTGATACGTCCCACAAAAGAATTGATATACTCTTTGCGATGACCAAGCAATGTAACTTGAATAAAAGTGCTTACGCCCAAGCCTATTTCTTGCGGATTTAGTACGGCGTGATAGCTTTTGATAACACCAGCTTGTTCCAATTTTTTCACGCGCTCCAGCGTAGGGGCTGGTGAAAGGCCAATTTCTTTAGAAAGTTGTGCATTGGTAATTTTGGCGTTCGCTTGAAGAATGTCCAAGATTTTGCGGTCTATCTGGTCGAACTTGAAAGGAGTGCTCATTGTCTTTGCTTACGATATTTTTTTGTAGGAATAATTTTTATACAATAATAATTTATGGGGCTCTATGATAAGCAATGGTATTTAAGTGGCTATGTTTCTTTTGCAGAAATACAGTAATCCATATTTTATACGTTATTATTTTGTATTAACCATATAAAATAGAGATAAATGGCAATTGTGGCTTAAAAATAGAGATAGTATTCTGATATACCAAACAAAATTTGATAAATATTTTTAGCCAATATCAATAATTATATTTTGTGCAACTGCCTTTTTGCAGCGAAATGTAATATTTATTATAAGTTCAAACGTTTACATAGTGCTTAAATTGCATACATACCCCAACCTTTTTGAATAGCTATACCCCAAAAACTTACATAGCTCTTTGGTATTGTTTGATGGATAGATATTTGCTTATTTAGAGGTTTTTAACCTACCTTGCGCTATTATTTAAATGTTTTTAATTTTTTATTAACCACATATCAGCATGAAAAAAACAGTTTTCCAACTCGCTTTTGGGCTTGCTATGGCTTTTTCTTTATCATTAGCGTCTTGTGATAAAAATGGTAACCTTAATTTGCTTTCTGTAGATGAAGACAAGCAGTTGGGCGTACAAGTAAGTGCCGAAATCGCTGCCAACCCAACACAATATCCATTATTGCCAGAATCGAATACGGTGGCTTACACTAACTTACGTGCCATTATCGACAGAGTACTAAACTCTGGCAAACTTACCTACCGCGATGAGTTTGCATGGCAAGTAAAAATCATTCAGGACGACAATACACTAAATGCCTTCTGTACGCCTGGAGGTTACATCTATGTTTATACAGGGTTGATTAAATATTTGGATACAGAGGCGCAACTTGCTGGCGTACTTGGCCACGAAATCGCGCATGCAGATCGCCGTCATACCTCGCGCTCCATGACCCAACAATACGGCTATAACTTTGTAGTTCAGGCGATTTTGGGCAAAGACTCAAGCCTTATTACCCAAATGGCTCTTAACCTCAAAAGCCTGCAAAACAGCCGCGCACATGAAACAGAAGCCGACGCTTATTCGGTTACTTACCTTTCGGCTACGCAATATCCTTGCAACGGTGCTGCGGGCTTTTTTGAAAAATTGATTGCTAGTGGCCAATCAGGTTCTACTCCAGCCTTTTTGAGCACGCACCCTAACCCCGACAACCGCGTTTCGGCCATCAATACCGCAGCCGACAAACAAGGTTGCATAAACAGAACGGCATCTTCCGACAACTTCACAAAGTTGCGCAACGCGTTGCCATAAGTTCTGACGAAAATATTTAAAAGCAAAAATCGGCACATTTTTGAGCTATAAACGCCTGAAAATGTGCCGATTTTGTTTTGTTTTTTTATTGAACCTTGGTAGGGAAAAATACGTCCACGTCCGAAGAGCCAGGCGTTTCTGTACCGTCTTTTGTGCCAGGTTGATGTCGGAGGATAATTTCTAAATTGCCTGTTGCCGCCGCAGTGCTTGTGAATTTCGTAGCAATACCGATAGGCAAATTATTTTTGTCTTTGTCCGTGCGCTCAATGCTAAGCCCCAAACCAGCCGAAGGTTTGTACACAAACAAATGCTCTACGGCTTCTTCCGCCACTTCTTCCGTGATGTTATCTACTGGATTTTTTGACTCGTCCAATAGCTGAATTTTACCTACATACACTGTATTGGCCTTGAGTTTGAGGGTGTCAATTACAGGATTTTGGCCACCTTCTCCGTCCAAATCTTTCCAGATAGCAACACTACTATCGGCGGCATTTTGGTTGTTTTTGAGGGTGATTTTTACGGTCGTAATCAATTCGTTTTCGTCTTGGTGGTCGTCTTCGTCATCTTTGTTACAAGCCGCCAAACTGCCAGCCACTACAGCCAACAACATCCATTTAGAATAAGTACGCATCTTTGTTAGGGTTTTATATTTGCAATAATGTTGCAAATATAAAACCCTGCATTTGATTTTTGCAACATTATTGCAAAAAGAAATCATTTTTTATTCAATAAAATTATATTGTATTGGTAACGAGCAGTTTAAATCCAGTGCCATGTACGTTTACAATTTCTACATTCGTGTCGTCGCGCAGATATTTGCGGAGTTTGGTAATATAAACATCCATGCTGCGGGCATTGTAGTAGCTGTCGTCGTGCCAAATGTGCTTGAGTGCCGTGCCGCGTTCTAAGGTCTGATTCTGGTTTTGACAAAGCAATTTGAGCAACTCGGCTTCCTTAGACGTGAGTTTATGGGTTTGCGTTTGGCTTTTGAGCGTTTGTGTCTGATAATCAAAGGCCATACTTCCTATAATAAACTGATTTTCATTAGTAGTTTTGTTTTCTTGTCCGTTGCCTACTGCCGACGTACTGCGCCGCAAAATGGCATTGATACGCAAAAGTAATTCTTCCATACTGAAAGGCTTGGCTACATAATCGTCTGCGCCAGCCTGAAAACCCTCAATCGCATCTTTACTTTGCGAACGCGCCGTCAGGAAAATAACGGGAATCGTTGCATTGATTTTGCGAATGTCGGCGCACAGCGTGAATCCATCTTTTTTGGGCATCATCACATCCAAAATACACAAGTCGAAAGGCTGCTGTTTGGCAAAAGCCTGCAAAGCAATTTCACCATCTCTGCACAATACGGCCTCAAAGCCTTTGACGGTGAGATATTCTTGTAAAATCTGCCCCAAGTTGGGGTCATCTTCGGCCAAAAGAATTTTTTTCATAAAACAAATAAAACGCTAAAGAGCTGGTTTACAAAATATTGAATTTGTATAAACCAAACCTTATTGGTTTTCGGAACGCTATAAGGTTTGGCTTAAAAGATACCTAACGGCATAGCGTAACGCGTGCCTTAGCGCACACACCACCCAGCGGCGGATTGTGTTTGCTCACACTTACGGCACAAGCCACAATATGCGGATATTGCGCATAAATGGCCTCAATAATGCGTTGGGCTACCGTTTCGAGCAGGCGGGCAGGCTCACGCATGGCGGAGGCCGCAATTTTGTAAAGTTGTTCGTAACTCACTGTGTCGGCCAGCGCGTCCGATTTAGCGGCTTTTTGCAAATTCACTTCTACCCGAATATCTATACTGTATCGGTTACCGAGCTTTTGCTCCTCGTCATAAAAACCGTGATAGGCAAAAAACTCTAACCCTTCCAGTTCGATTATATCACTCATAACAAAGCTATACACGAAATTTCAACATTCACATCTTTAGGTAAACGGCTTACCTCTACGGTTTCGCGTGCGGGCGCGGCTTCGGCCTGAAAATAGCGGCCATATACTTCGTTGATGCGTGCAAAATTGCCTAAGTCTTTCACGAAAATAGAACACTTCAGCACTTTACTAAAGTCTATGCCTGCCTCTTGCAAAATGTGTTGTAGGTTTTGCATTACTTGTTCTGTTTCGGCCTCGATGCTTTCGCTTACGAGTTGGCCAGTGGCCTGATTGATAGCGATTTGCCCCGAAATAAATAACATACCTGCGGCGGCTACGGCTTGGCTATACGGCCCGATTGGAGCAGGGGCTTTGCTGCTGTTAATGATGGTTTTGCTCATTTTGTGTACTGAATAAAATAGTTTGAAACAAAAAAGACTTACACTAAATGTTGCTGTTTTTTTTGAAAAGAGAAAATTCCGCTTTCCAGACCAAACATTTGGCAAACATATAGCGCAAGTCTTTAATTGAAAAAAAAGTATTGAATTGCTTTCGCAAATATAAAAAAATTAGGAGCAATTCCGCATAAATTCATACGGCATTGTGCCTTAGCTCAGCCCCAATGCAGCCAATTGTTTTTTGCTCAAAGTGGCTTTTACAAGCTCATAGGAATTGTCTATCCAGTCGCGCACCAAAGCTAAGTCGGTCATATCTTTAATAAAAATAGTATTCCAATGCTCTTTGTTGATATGAAAACCAGGGTGAATGTACGAATACTCCAGGCGCAGCGAAACGGCCTCTTGCATATCACATTTGACAGTTAGTTTTTCCAAATCAAGTTGGTCATCCAGAATCGCAAATACCTTATCTTTTATTTTAAAATAAATCGAATGCCCAATTTTGGTTTGTTCGGCAGCGGGTTTTTGGCTGCAATACTCTATAAAAATTTGTAATGACATATCAGTAAAATATTTAAGTTAGTTTACATAAGTTTTGTATCAAATTGAAAAATAATACCGATAAAGTCAAGTTAAAGATTAAGGTTTGACAAAAAGAACGTATCCAAAATTGTTATTTTTATAAAAATAACATTACTTTCCTAGTAATTTACTATACAGCTCAAATTGCTGCTGTGCAATGCGCGAAAGTGAATAATGTTCTAATATAAGTTTTTGGCATTTCTGGGTAATGGCAAAATGCAAATCTGGCGTAATGGCTGGCAAATCATTGAGAGCCGTTACAATATCGTCCACATTTGGCGAAACGCGAATCGCTACATCGGCTTCGATGGCTTCGGGGAAGTTGCAACCATCGCTAATGAGCGGTAACATTCCGAACTGCATGGCCTCCACCACACTGGTCGGGAAACCTTCGCTAAACGAAGGCAACGCAAAATAATGGCATTTGGAGAGTAGTTGCGTTTTGGCCTCACCAAATACAGCACCGATGTAAGAAATGTTGGTTTGGGTGCTGATGATGACTTTTAATTGTTCCAGTTCGCCTTCGTCTGGCCCTGCAAAAATCAATTCAAAGTCATGATTTTTGGCCAAAACAGATTTGCTCCATGCCTCAGCCAATGGAATTACGCCTTTCTTGTGATGCAAACGCCCCATAAACAGCATTTTACGCGGTTTGTCGGCTTTTTTGTAATCCATTATTTCCGAAATCGGCACGCCGTTCGGAATCAACAAACTTTTGGAAAACTCCTTACGAAGATTTTCGAGTTCTGGCCTGCCCACCGCACGCACGGCATCGGCTTTACGCGCAAAACGACCTTCGTATATTTTGAAATAAAGCCATTTTTTAAACCATTTTTGGCTCATACTCCAAGGCTCTAACATTCCGTGTGGCGTATAAATCCAACGGAACCCCTTGCGCTTGAGCTGATGTGCCCAATGCGATGGATATTGCCAAGCTCCATGCGAAACAATAATGTCTTCAGCTGGATTAAGGCCGCGTGCCTCGATTTGTTTTTGCAATTCAGCCGAACTAATACCCGCCAAAACAACAGGTGTTGCTCCACCAAAATCTTGTTTTTTATATTGTGTTTCGGGAAACCAAATTTCAGAAGTTACGCCATATTGTTTTTGCAAAATATCTGCCGTACTCACTGCCGCCTTCCAAATCCCTGTGTTGATGGGAGCTACAAAATCCACTAAGTTAATTACACGCATATAAACGGGGCAAAATTTAATATTCAATAAAGCCTTTGCTCTTTTTTAACTCGGCAAACATACAAATTCTTTCGGTTTGTCCTGATGCTTTTCCCCAAAAGAAAAGCCCCAACACAAGGTATCGGGGCTTTTGGCAAACAGATTTATAAGATAGTTTACTGGTATGCTTACTTTAAATTTACTCGATAACCACTTTCTTGGTTTTCTTCGAGCCATCGCCCGTCAGAACGATAATATACGTTCCTTTGGCTTGTTCTGTCAGATTGACATTGGCTTCGTACAAACCCGCGCTGCCTTTGATTGTTTCGCGGCGCACCTCTTTGCCTTTGGCATCGGTAATGGTTAGCGTCAGGTCGGCAGTTGCTTTCGGATTGCTATAAGACACTGAAAACAAACCTGTTGAAGGATTCGGATACAACGAAATTTCCTTGTTTTTGGCTGCTTTACGCGCTGCCGCACTGTTATTGGAAGAAGTAGAGGTTTGTTGTATAATCACTACTCTCTTTTGGTTTACGGTGCTATCGCCGTGATGGTGATGGCGGTGGTGATGACCGTGCCCACCATGTTTGCCAGTATGTGCGCTATCGGCTGCATGGTGTGGGTGGTGGCGATGATGGCCGCCACGTTTGCCGCCATGGTGCTCAGGCCAAAAGCCTTCTTCCACTTTTACGGTCGAGTCGCCATCAGCCGTTTTGGTTATTATTATTTTTTTGAAATGATGCGGCGGCGGAGGTGGTAGCTCTTGTCCTTCTGCGCCTTGTGGTGGCGGTGGAAGTTCTGCACCTTGTGGAGGTGGCGGCGGCAACGGAGGCAATTCCACATCATTTACTCCGTTTTCTTTTAAAACTTTTTGGATAGCGGCGGGATCTGTTTCGCCGTCTATGATAATTTCTTTGGTTTGTTTCTGACCATTTTCAATAGTCACCACTTTGATTTTTGTTTTAGAGACCTGCGAACTTTGCGCCTTTGCTCCAAGCGCGAAAAGCGCAAGTATCGCCACGGCCAACATCTTTTTTGTGCGGAAAAATGATGATAAGACTCTCATAGTTTTTGATGTTTTAGTATGGTTAATGAAACGAACTAACTGATACAAAGGTAGGCGGCCATTCAATGCGAGAATGTTAAACACTTCTTAAAATATGTTAAAATATGTTAAAAAAAGGCCGTCAGCTATACAAAAAAACTATTTACCATACATTTCGGGAAATGATTGGGAAACAAAAGTGGCTATTAACCCGAAAGTAATGGGCTTTTCTGAAAAGAAAGTGCCACGAATACAGCCCGCACGTTTCATGTTTTAGTTTTTATTTTAATTTTGCCCACATGGGAATAAGAGCATTTTTAAGCAAACCGTTGGCCGCCTACGTGGTGAGCAAACAACGCAAATGGGCCAGAACGCCCAAACAAACGCAAGAAGCTGTGTTTATGAATCTTATCGAAAACGGAAAAAAGACTGTTTTCGGCAAAGACCATGACTTTGACAATATTCGCAATTACGAAGATTTCAAAAAGCGCGTACCCGTTCGCGATTACGAGCAACTCAAAGATTATATACAACAGGTCGTAGATGGCAAAGAAAATATTCTTTGGCCAGGCAAACCCATGTATTTGGCCAAAACGTCGGGCACTACGTCGGGCGTAAAATATATTCCGCTTTCGCGCGAGTCGGTGCCGTACCACATCAACGCGGCGCGTAATGCCATCTTGAACTATGTGCACGAAACTGGCAACAGTGCTTTTCTGGACAAAAAACTTATTTTCTTGTCGGGTAGCCCTGCGCTTCAAACCAAAAACGGGATTTTTGTGGGGCGTTTGTCGGGCATCTCCAACCATCACGTACCCGGCTATTTGCGCACCAATCAAATGCCAAGCTACGAAACCAATTGCATTGAAGATTGGGAAGAAAAATTGGATAAAATCATAGATGAAACGCTTTCGCAGCCTATGTCCCTGATTTCGGGGATTCCGCCTTGGGTGCAAATGTATTTTGACCGTATTGAGGCACGTACAGGCAAAAAAATCAAAGATGTATTTCCTGAATTTTCGGTGTTCATTTATGGCGGCGTAAACTTTGAGCCGTATCGCAAAAAACTGTTCGAGTCTATCGGTAAACAAATAGATTCGATTGAGCTTTATCCAGCGTCGGAAGGTTTTATCGCTTACCAAGATTCCCAAAAAGAAAAAGGAATGTTGCTTTTGTTGGATGGCGGTATGTTCTACGAATTTATTCCGACAGAAGAATATTTCAACGAAAACCCAACACGTTTGAGCATTGGCGAAGTGGAGCTGGACAAAAATTACGCGCTGGTTATCAACAACAACGCGGGTTTGTGGGGCTATTCGATTGGCGACACTGTCAAGTTTGTTTCCAAAAATCCGTACAGAATCGTGGTAACGGGTCGCATTAAGCATTTTATTTCGGCTTTTGGCGAACACGTAATCGCTGAAGAAGTGGAAAAAGCCATGCAATACGCCATGCAATACCATCCAGAAGCCGAAATCGTGGAATTTACGGTGGCACCGCAAGTAACGCCCGAAGAAGGTTTGCCGCACCACGAATGGTTGATTGAGTTTGCAAAAATGCCCGCCAATTTGCCAGCCTTTGCGCGTCGCCTTGATGAGCGTATGCGCAAGCTCAATATTTATTACGACGATTTGATTACAGGCAATATCCTGCGCCCTTTGGAAATCACGGCGTTACAAACCGACGCTTTCCGCGAGTACATGAAAACACAAGGCAAGCTCGGCGGGCAAAACAAAGTGCCGCGTTTGGCCAACGACCGCAAAATCGCGGATGCTTTGGCGCAATGGCAAAAATAATTTAGCCCCAAAAGCACAAACAAAAAGGACTTCGCCGCAATGGTTAGAAGTCCTTTTTATTTCTGTATTAATCATTAAAAAAATCGTCAATTTTTCGTTGCGAGTCGGTTGGCGGTTCTTTTTCTTTCCCAAAAAACGCATCAAAATCAGGCGTTTGCGGAGGCGTTGGGCTTGGCTTTTCTTTGAAAAAATCGTCTAAGGCTGGCGTGTTAGGCACAACAGCAGACTCTTTTTTTTCTTCAAAAAACTGCTCAATTGGCGGCGGTGTTGGAGTTTGTGGAGGCTGCTGCACCATCGACTCCCGAAAAAACGTGTCTATGTCGTTCGTTTTGGGTGTTTCGGGGGCGGCTTGCTCCCAAAACTGTTTGATGTCTTCTTTTTGTTGGGCTTGTTGCTGGGCTTTTTGTTGCTTCACGATTGCCTTTTCTTTGTCTTCGTGTTGCTTAAAAACCGAATCTATTTTGCGCGTTTGCTGCTCTAATTGGGCTTGTTCTAAGGCTTTTTGTTGCTGCTCCAACTCGGCTTGCCAACGGCGGTCTTGGTCTTGTTTTTCCAGTTGAGCCAGTTCCATGTCCAGCGGTGTATAACCTGCTTCTAATTGTGCCTGAAGCAGTTGCGTTTCCAGCGCAGGCAAACTGTTGGCTTCCAGATTCTGCAACACGGCGGCCACTTCTTTTTGTTGGGTGGCTTTTTCCATTTGCACAGAAAGCATCACTTTTTTGCCGCGCAACTCCTGCAATTGCAGTTGAATGGTGGCGCGTTGCTGTTCGAGTTGGGCGGTGGTTTCGGACACTTGTCGGTAAAGCTGTTCCATTTGGGCGGCTTGCTGCTCGGCACTCACTTTGCGCGACAGCAAATCACGGGCTTGTGCTTCTTTGCCTTGTCGCATGGCCTGCACGGCATCGTAGTTCAGGCGTTTGGCATTGTCCTGATATTGCGCCAATTGGCGGCCTACGTCTTGTTGGTTGGCTTGCGCCCTACGAAACGAATCTTCGCTTTTGCGCAAAGAAAATTGTAATTGCGTGATAGCCTCGTCCAAAAGCTGTTCGGGCGAGGGTTCGGGTGGTGTTTCTTTTTCTTTTTCCTTGCTTTTGAGCAAGGTATAAAGGCTGTCCATTAGTCCCATGAGCGATGCAAAATTTTTACTTTTCCAAATTTACAAAGAGGTCTGATATTTTGCATAAAATTTAACCAAATAGTTATTACTGTATTTTGGAAAAAGATAAGATTGTATGGGTTGTTTTTACGCATAAAAAAGCACACTCAGAACTTTGTATCTGGGTGTGCTTTCTATACTTTTACTACATTATGTATTAAAAATCAGCATTTTGCGGCGTGCGCGGGAACGGAATCACGTCGCGAATGTTGCCCATGCCCGTAACAAACAACACCAAGCGTTCAAAGCCTAAGCCAAAACCCGCGTGCGGTGCTGTACCATATTTACGCGTTTCCAAATACCACCAAATTTCTTCTTCATGGATACCGACTTCCTTCACGCGTGCCATGAGTTTTTCGTAATTCTCTTCACGTTGCGAACCGCCGATAATCTCGCCGATGCCAGGGAAAAGTACGTCCATCGCACGAACAGTTTTGCCGTCTTCGTTTTGCTTCATATAAAACGCCTTGATGTGCGTCGGGTAATTGGTCAGAATCACAGGTTTTTTGAAATGTTTTTCTACCAAATAACGCTCATGTTCCGACTGCAAATCTGTTCCCCAATTCACTTCGTACTGGAATTGTTTTTTCTGTGCAGGTTTCGATTTTATCAAAATTTCTACCGCTTCCGTATAAGTCAAACGCTCAAACGGATTGGCAACCACAAAGTTAAGACGGTCGAGCAAGCCCAATTCGGCACGTTCTTCTTTCTTTTTCTTGTCTTCTTCTTTGCGGAAACGCGCATCCAAAAACGCCAAATCGTCGGCGCAATGCGTCAGGGCGTAGTTGATCAAATATTTCAAGAAATCTTCGGCAAGCTCCATGTTATCGTCCAAATCATTGAACGCCACTTCTGGCTCAATCATCCAAAATTCCGCCAAGTGGCGAGCCGTGTTAGAGTTTTCCGCACGGAACGTAGGCCCAAACGTATAAACTTTGGAAAGTGCCATTGCTCCCAACTCGCCTTGCAACTGTCCTGAAACGGTTAGGTTGGTTTTGCGGCCAAAGAAATCTTGCTTAAAGTCCACGCTTCCTGTCTCATCCAACGGCGGATTTTTAGCGTCTAATGTCGTTACGCGGAACATTTCGCCTGCGCCTTCCGCATCTGCTCCCGTAATAATTGGCGAGTGCAAATAATAGAATCCGTTGTCGTTAAAATATTTGTGAATGGCATAAGCCAGCGCGTGACGTATGCGCAAAATCGCGCCAAACGTGTTGGTGCGTGGGCGTAAGTGTGCTATTTCACGCAAAAACTCCAAAGAGTGTTCTTTGGGTTGCAATGGATATTTTTCGGGGTCAGAAACGCCATAAATCTCAATGCTTTCGGCCTGAATCTCTACACGTTGTCCGCTACCCGCCGACTCCACCAAAAGCCCCACCGCACAGATACAAGCTCCTGTGGTAACATTACGAAGTGTATTTTCGTCAAATTTGGCGGTATCGGCTACCACCTGCAAATTATGGATAGTAGAGCCATCATTTAGCGCAATGAAGGCTACATTTTTACTTTCTCGTTTGGTGCGCACCCAACCGCGCACAGTTACCGTACTTCCGATGGCATCAGAGGCCAAAAGAGCTTTGATATTGGTTTTCTGACTCATGTTGCAATAAGCGAATTGCTATTTTATTAACTAAAGATAAATTTTCTTGTTTTCGGGGGCAGCGCACCGAGTGGGCTGCTACGACTATCCAAAGCAACGGATTTTGAGGCAAAAAGCCAAAAATAAAACAAAAAAGCCTTTGCAGTTTTTTGCAAAGGCTTTTAGGGGTCTTAGAACATATCGTCATCGAAGTCTTCGTCGCTATCGTCGAAGTCGTCATCGTCGTCGTCGTCAAAATCATCGAAATCGTCAATGTCTTCAAGGTCGTCTTCGCTGAATTCTTCCATATCCCCGAATTCGTCCTCTTCGTCGTAGTCAAGTTCTTCCTCGAAGATGTCTTCGTCTTCATCGTCGAAATCCTCATCGTCCTCGAAGCCCTCGTCATCAAAAACATTGAGCAATTCGTCGGGAAAGATAGCTGTTTCTAATTGTGCCATAATTAAGTCGCAGTGTTTAAATTTCGGTTCAAGGTGAATATTTATTTTACCTGAGCGCAAATTTATCAAAATATCTTTGGTACGAAAAAGTAAAGACAAGCTATATGTATTATTTTTTTTAAAGAACACGAAAAGAAATACTTATAAACAAAACAAAATACAGTATATCAATCTGTTACACAAAATAAAAAGTATAAATTTCTTATTCACTCAAGCAAAAAAGAACACCAAAACAAACAAAAAAACGCCTATCCTCCCGTAAGAGAATAGGCGCGTATTGTGTTATGATTTTATTTCAAGAAAAGCAATTCGCGGTATTTCACCAAAGGCCAATCTTCGTCATCTACCAACAACTCCAGCTTGTCCACGTGGTAACGAATCACATCGAAATACGCTTTCACATCGTCGCAATAAGCGATGGCGCGTTCTCTCGAATGTGCAATGTTATTTGCTACTTTACGTGCTTCCGTCATGGCATCCACTTTCGTTTTGATGGCCGTGATGTGCGTCGAGATTTCTTTGATAGTTTCCAATGTGCTTTGTGTATGCTCTTCGCCCAAGCCCAAATCTTTCAAGCCTTTCACATTGACTATAAGTTTGTTTTGGTACGCCACCGCCGTCGGAATGACGTGATTCATAGCCAAATCGCCCATTACGCGCGACTCGATTTGTACTTTCTTAATGTATTCTTCCAAATAAATTTCGTGGCGAGCTTCCAATTCACGCTCTCCGAAAATGCCGTGTGCTTGGAACAACGCTCTCGATTTTTCCGAAACATACGCATCAAGTGCCACAGGCGTAGTTTTCACGTTCGACAAACCACGTTTAGCCGCTTCTTCTACCCATTCGTCCGAATAGCCATTGCCTTCAAAACGAATGTTTTTAGAAACCTTGATGTATTCTTTAATAACGGTAATAATCGCTACTTCTTTTTTCGTGCCTTTTTCGATAAGCGCATCAACTTCCGTTTTGAACGCTTCCAATTGAGCAGCTACAATCGTGTTCAATACGGCCATTGGCAAAGCACTGTTGGCCGACGAACCCACCGCGCGGAACTCGAATTTGTTGCCTGTGAAAGCAAACGGCGAAGTACGGTTACGGTCTGTGTTGTCCAACAAAATTTCTGGGATTTTATCAATACCCAATTTCAAATACATGTTGTCGCCTTTTTCGATAAGGGAAGTATCTTTTTCCAAAGAATCCAATACCGCCGAAAGTTGCGAACCCAAGAACGCCGAAATAATCGCTGGAGGAGCTTCGTTTGCACCCAAGCGGTGGTCGTTGCCTGCCGAAGCGATACTTGCGCGAAGTAAATCTGCATGTTCGTACACGGCCATAATCGTGTTCACGAAGAACGTAAGGAACAACAAGTTATCTTTCGGACGTTTGCCCGGAGAAAGCAAGTTTTTGCCTGTGTTCGTAATCAAAGACCAGTTGTTGTGCTTACCGCTACCGTTGATGCCCGCGAATGGTTTTTCGTGGAACAATACTCTAAGGTTGTGGCGATCGGCTACGCGGTTCATCACGTCCATGAGCAATTGGTTGTGGTCAATGGCCAAGTTGATTTCAGAGAAAGAAGGCGCACATTCAAACTGACCTGGTGCTACTTCGTTGTGGCGCGTACGAATCGGAATACCCAATTTCAAAACCTCCGTTTCAAAATCAAGCATAAAGTTGTGTACACGTGGCGGAATTGAACCAAAATAATGGTCTTCCAATTGTTGGCCTTTGGCTGGCGAGTGACCGAATACGGTACGACCGCTCATAATAAGGTCAGGACGAGCCGAGAACAAGGCTTTATCCACCAAGAAATATTCTTGTTCTGCGCCAAGTGTAGCCGAAACGCGTGTTACGTCGCGGTCAAAATATTCGCATACCGCTACGGCAGCTTTGTCCACAGCCGCCAACGCCTTCAGCAATGGTGTTTTGTGGTCGAGTGCCTCGCCTGTATAAGATACAAAGATAGTCGGGATACAAAGTGTTTTGCCCGAGTGAGTTTCGATAATGAAAGCTGGAGACGAAGGATCCCAAGCTGTATAACCACGCGCCTCGAACGTGTTGCGGATACCGCCGTTCGGGAAAGAAGAGGCATCTGGTTCTTGTTGTACCAACGCGCTACCTTTGAATTTTTCGAGGGCTTTGTCGCCGTCTGGCTCAAAGAAAGCGTCGTGTTTTTCGGCAGTAGCACCCGTCAAAGGCTGAAACCAGTGCGTGTAGTGTGTTGCACCTTTGCCCATTGCCCAGCTTTTCATACCTGCGGCAACAGCTTCGGCAACTGATTCATCTATTTTGCTACCAGTTTCGATAGCATGGCTCAACTGTTTGTAAACATCAGCAGGCAAGTATTCCTGCATTGCTTTTTTACCAAAAACATTTACACCAAAATAATCAGAGATTTTCTCTGCTGGGCGGCTCACTGGCACCGCTTGGCGGTTAGTGGCGTATTCTAAGGCTTTAAATCGCAATGTTGCCATTTTTGATATATTTTTAAAAAAGGGGTTGATTTTGGGGTGTAAATTTACACCTTTTATATAAAAGTCAAGAGAAAGGCCTTTTTTTTTGAGGATATTTCAAAAAAATAGCCTCTCAACGGAATAAAATATCTGTTGAAAGGCCGTTAACGTTGTTGGCGAAAATAGTTTGCCAGAAAAACAGTACGTTTATAAATCCAGTTTGCGCAATTTGTCGGCTTTCAGGGCTGTAAAACTCACCACACCCAGCGTTACACAGCCACCAAAAATGACCGATGGTACTACGCCCAGCAGCCGCGCCGCCGTTCCCGATTCAAATTCCCCGATTTCGTTGGAAGAACCAATAAACATGTTATTGACTGCCGAAACGCGGCCTTTCATGTTTTCGGGCGTATTCAATTGTATCAGCGTAGAGCGGACAATTACACTTACGCTGTCCACCACGCCACTGAGTGCCAACATGATAAGCGAAATTATAAATGAGTCGGAAAGCGCAAAGCCAATCATACACAAACCGAAAGCCGCCACGCAAGCCAACATGATTTTGCCTGCATTGCGTTTGATGGGATAATGAGCAATAAATAAAGCCATTAGTACCGAACCCACCGCAGGCGCAGCACGCAAAAGCCCCAAACCTTGCGCCCCAACTTTGAGTATATCAGAGGCAAAAACGGGCAGCAGCGCAACCGCACCACCAAAAAGCACCGCAAACAAATCTAAACTCATGGCACTGAGTATCACCTGATTGCCGAACACAAAACGAATACCTTCGGTAAGGTTTGCCCAAAAATCCTGACGTTTGTCGGAGGTCGGAATAGGTTTGGGGCTAATCAGGCCAAATGCAAACATTGCCACAGCCAACAGCACTACTTGCGAAGCATAGGCTGCGTGCATGCCTGCAAAACCATAAATAAGACCACCAAGAGCAGGGCCAAGCACGGACGAGGCTTGCCACGAAGTACTGTTCCAAGTTACGGCATTGGCGTAGAGGTCGCGCGAAACGATTTGGGGCATCAGCGCGAAAATCGCAGGGCCAATCATGCCACGCGCCACACCCGTCAGGAAAATAAGTCCATAAATCGGAGCCGTACCCATGAGCGTAAGCATTTGCCCAACATCGTAACTTACGGCCAGCAACAGCGACGAGGCCAATAGCAAAAGGCTCAAACACCAAAAAATGATTTTTTTACGACTACGCGTGTCGGCCACATAACCCGCAAAAAGCGAAATACTTAGCGCAGGAATAGCTTCCGTAAGGCCGATAAGTCCCAAAGAAAATGGGTCGTGCGTGAGGCTATAAATTTGCCAACCAACACTAACGGCCTGTATCTGGAGGGCTAAGGTCATGCCCACACGCCCCAAAAGGAAAAAACGATATTCGGGATTACGCAAAGCCGCGTAAGCATCATGTTTTGGCGTTTCTTGCATTGTTTCTGATTTTTATACAATAAAATGATTAGGCTTTGTTGCTGCTATCTGTTTTGCCAGCCGCCGACGGGTTTTTAACGTGCTTGAGAATATCAAGCATCAGTTCTATTTGCTGTTGCTGGATTTCGCACAAATGCTTGTACTGCTCTTCGGTCGAGAGGTCAATTTTTTGGTGTAAGTTCCTGATTTCCAGCTCGGATTTGAGGTTAATCATGTAGTCGTTTTCGCTGCGTTTGCGGTCTTTGGCCTCTTGGCGGTTTTGACTCATCATAATCACGGGGGCTTGCATGGCCGCCACACACGACAACAAAAGATTCAGGAGAATGTAAGGGTAGGGGTCGAAGGGTTTGGAAATCAGGATAAATGAATTAAGAATAATCCAGCAAAGCAAAATACTCCCAAACGTAATGATAAACGCCCAACTACCGCCGAAGTCGGCTACTTTGTCGGCCAGACGGTCGCCAAAACTGGGGTTTTCCTCATCGTCGGAGAGTTTGGAAGTAAGCAATTGTTCTTCCATAATGGCATCTTGTACGATGTCGTGTAGCTTCTGCATCTGTGCATCTTCCGACGCTAACATTTTTTGAAGATATTGTTTGTGTTTTTTCATATAAAAAAAGCAATGTTTTTGATTCTTTTGTAAGTTGCACAAAGGTAAAGATTCCTTTATCCTGCCCAAACACTACGTTTTATATTCTAGTTGTATTAGAAATACGAGAGATTTTTGGTAAAATAAAAACACCCAACAAAAACCATGACGGCGATTTGTTGGGTGTTTTATTTGCTCAATAAATATTGATTACCAGTTAAATTCTTCGTTCAGTACTTTGTTAAATGTTGTATTGAGTGCAGCAGCATCACCGTTGAGCAAGTGCAATTCTACGGAGAAGAAAACAAGGTTGGTGCGTCCGTTTGAATAGTTTTTGACCAAAGAAACATTGTTTGCGCCTGTCCAAGTGCCAGACGCTGGGCTTACTGGGCATTCGTAAAGCGAATCAGCTTTTGTATAAAATACGTCCAGACCCGTAATCGTACCACCTGCGGCAGAAGTTAGCGTTCTAAGGTTCGGAAAGCCTGTTTTTAAGCTTGTAACCGTGCGATTACCGAGCAGACGCAAGTTAGACGACTGCCACGCAATACTGTCCACTGCCAAAACCGACAACAATTGCGAATCGCGCGAAAGACGAGACGAACCGTCAGGGAATTTGCTGGTAATGAATACTTTACCGCCGTTATTTAAAAAGTTTTGTAGCGTAGCCGTAGCTGATTCCAAGGGCATTGAGTTGGGTTCTACGACTGAGCCTTTGGAATCGTCCGAATACCAAAATACTTTTTTGTACAAGCCCAAAACCAAAGCGAAAGTGGTATTCCACAGTTTTGGTTGGTTGGCTTTGTTGTTGGAAAGCATATTGATGCGATCGTAACCTGCTGTGTAAACACTGCTCAACAATGGCAAATAAGTAGCCTCAGGCGTTGGTGTTGTCGTGCCGTTGTGTGTGTCTATGACCAACAAATCTGATTTTTGGCGTGCCACGTAATAGGCTTTCGATTTGTAAACCAGACTTTCGGTGTTGGCTGCATCTTGGGCTTTGATATAAACGCGGTTGGTGTCTCCTACGCGCAAACCCGCGATTTTGGCCGAAAGTAACGTATTGCCGTAGCCTTGATAAATCTTGCTTTGTGTCGCACCGTTTTGCATAGGCGTTTCGGGTACAAATGACACAAGTTTTACGGTTGGGCTAAGGTTGTACCAGTCGCCGTCATTGATTTTGATAGAAACAGACTGCAATGTATTGTCGCCGTCGCTGTCTGTGGCATTCCAGCCCATTGTTAGCACCGAGAATACGGTGTCGGAAAGCGAAATGCTCGACGAGTCCACGCGCACAGTTGGCGGTGTGTTTTTGATGGGAATAATCAGTGAAGCAGGTGTTGCGTCTTTTTGGCCGTCGTTGTCGATGGCGCGCGCCAAAAAATGAATGTCTGTAGTGTCGGTATTTGGCGAAAAACTAAAACGGAAAAGGCTGTCGGATTTGGTAGTAGTTGCCCACGTCTGGCCGCCATCTTTCGAAATTTCAAAACCAGTAACATAACCGTCTTGGTCGAAACCAGTCCAGTTGAGTTGTACGGTACTGACCAAGCGGCTCGAACCCGCCAAATTAATTTTATCTATAGCGATGGTGGTAGAAGGGGCAAGGTTAGCTTTTTCGCTTCCTTTTTCGCAGGCAAAAAGCCCCAAACCCAACGTTACAGCCGCCATGCAGCGCGAAAGCCATTGTATATTTTTCTTCATTTGGTTAATCAAAAATTCAGTTTAAAAGCAAAGCCAAATCGTTTTGGGCAGCTTTGCGGGGTGTTTAAAAAATAATTTACTTGAAACTTTAAGTATTTTTAAAAGGATTGGCTATGCGGTTTCTTTTCTAAAATATTGGTAAACAATTTCTTCGGTTAAATTTTGGCAAAATTACAAAAAAAAGGCCGTCAGTGAGAATTTACCGACGGCCTTTGCTGCGAAATTTATGTTATTTCACGATAGCCAAACGACCAGCACTGTATTTTTGGCCTTTAGCATCTGTCATTGTTACGAAATACAAACCTGAGTTGATAGCAGAAGTATTTACTTGTGTATTGCCTTCTACTACTTGGCTCATTACTTGACGGCCAGCAAGATCCGAAATGCTCAATGTATAAGCACCTGCTTTTGTAAGGCTTACGTTAAGAACGTTAGCGGCAGGAACTGGGTACAAAGATACGAAATCGCTGTTAGCCAAAGATTTTTTAGATGAAGTAACTGTGTAGCCTTCAAAATCTGCGTTGTTGCGTGGCAACAATTTCATGTTGCTGAAGCCGTAGTAAGCGATACCCGTTACACTCATCATTGAGTCGCCAGCAGCAACCAATGTAGGTGTTACGCTCATTGTACCGTCTGTAGTAGCCCATTTCAAGTTGTTTACATACGAAACAGCCAAAGAAGAGTAAGTAGAAGATGTTTGACGACCAACTAATACGCGCATACCTGTTGCAGGGTCGTATTTGTCCAAACCTACGCGGTATTCGCCGAAGTTAGAAGGAGCATCAGCGTTAGTATCCACTACAAACAAACCTTTACCAGCTACAGGGTTAGCGATTTTCACCAACATACCTTCATATTGTTCGTTGTCTGCAAAGCTATAAGCTGTGAAGACGTTAGGGCTAAGTGTAAGCGGAGCAATCGTGCCTGTACCAATTTTGTCGGCAGTTGTAGAAGCGATACGAGTGATACCGAAGTTTTCTTGTACCAAACCTGTAACAGTTACTTTGTCACCTACTACTTTGTTGTTCATGGCACTGCCACTTACCCAAATACCAGCCCAGCTTTGTGCGCCTTCTTGTTGCACGAAAGCATAACCTAAGTTACTTGTTTCTGTTGAAGCTGTAACTACACCTGTTACTGTTACGTCAAGACCTACATAACCAGAGTTACCGTCTTGGTAAGGCGTGTATTGTACGTCGCGGATAGAAAGACCTGCGTCACGCACGATATAGAACATAGGGTTACCTGTCGGTACATTAGGGATATTGTTTGAGTTGTTATCGTTGTCGATAGCACGGATATAGTATTTTACAAAAGCACCTTCTGCTTGAGCTGGGATAGTAGCAGAATAAACGCTACCGCTACCGCCGTTGCTCATATCCACAGAAGTGTAAGCAGTTGTAGTCGCACCCACCGCATAGAAAAGTTTTACGGCAGTAACAGTTCCTTCGTCAGTTACAGTAGCTTGTACCGTAACAGTTTGTGTAGAAGTTGGAGTAATTGGGTTGCGAGTGATACCACCGATAGAAGGGGCAGCAGCACCTTTTTGATAGTGAGACAAGTCGAATGGATCAAGTTCATAACCACGACCGCTTGTACCAGCACAACCATTTTTTGAGTGAAGAATAATACCTTTAAGGCTTGTATAAACGTCACCTACTACTGGCGGAACAAAACCATTGGCCAAACGAGCAGCAGCAAAACGGTCACTTACGTTGATTTTGTTGCCTTGTGCATCTACAACGTCGAAGCTTACGCGTGTGCCATTAGAGAAAGGGCTCACAGCCGTAACCGTTACGTTTTGAAATTCTACAAATTCACCTTCCCATTGCTCACCAACAGTAAGTTTGTTGATACGGTTGGCATCGTTTAATGCGCCGATAGTAAGCAAACGTGGAGTTGGTTCACCTGTTGCATCTTTAGGGCCGATAAGGTTTACACCATTAACCAAAGGTACAAGTTCTGTTTCTCCTTGATATTCTTCAAGTAAGCCCGTGATCTCTACGGTGTCACCTGCTACAAGGTTCAACACGTCAACAGGTTGGCTTGGCGAAGAAGGAGAGTTTCTAAAAAATATGTCGATAGTAGAATAAGGACCACCGCCTGCGATGTCGCGAATCCAAACTTGGCGACCGTTTTGCACTTGCGCCAAACCGCCTTTTACCATTACTACACCTTGTACGCGGATAGTATCGCCTGTATATTCTGTGTTAAATCCGTCGGCACAAGTATCAGCTTGCATACCTACAGGGGTCTGAACTTGTGCAATAGACACAAGTGGATACTGCGCTTGAGCATTTAGCGCAATCCCTGCTACAAACGTTGAAACTAATAATAAAACTTTTTTCATTGCTGTAATTTAGAAATTGATGTTTAGTTTGATATAAAAAATCAAACGCACAAAGGTAGAAACTCTTTCGCATACCGAATGTAAAGGAATTGTTAAGTTTTCCCTACAAAAAAGCGAAAAGCAAAGCTATTCTTTGTTAAACAAAATCTAAAATACAGTTAGTGCAAACGTTTGGGGTGTTATGATTTAATACCCCTTGCCGCCAACCATTTGTTTACTTCTTGCTCTGTGCGTACGATATTGTACTCGACAGGGTAGGGCTGTACCGCAAACACGGCTTTGGCCATGAGCTGATTTACTAAGTTAGGAAATAAAAAAATAGCTCCTTTGTTGCGTTGCCTAACTAATTCACGGTTATTTTTGAGCCAACTTCCCGCCTTGATGCGCACACTCGAACTGAAATAAGCAGGAGCGAGGCGCATATCCGAAAACATATAAAACGTCTCGCCTGAGGCATAAAACTTATCCATAAACACAAGATATTCGTCCATGTCTGCGTCGGTGGGTGATTTTTCTAAGTAACGAACCTGTACCAAATTTTTTTGTGGGCGACTTACCTCTATAAATGCATTTTTAAATAAAATATCCATCTGATTTAGCAGCTAAAATTAAAAAATATCTTCAGAAACTAACCTCAACAAATCTACAAGATAAATCGCATTAAATCATATTTCTATATTGTTATTTTTTCGTAAAAACATTGTTTAAAAAAATATGCAGCCTCTTTTCATCGAATAATGCCTTTGCTGGCAAGCCATCTATCTACTTCCAAATCTGTGCGAACGATGGTGTATTCTACGGGATAGTGTTGTATGGCAAATACGGCCTTCATAATGAGTTGATGCACGATGCTTCCCGACACGAAAGCTGCACCTTTATTATGTTTTTTCATTTTTTCTTGATTGATTTTGAGCCAGTTGCCCAACTTGACGCGGTGCGCCGTGGCCATGTAGCTGCCTGCCAACCGCAAATCCAGTATCATAAAAAAGTTTTCGCCAAGCGCGTAAATTTTGTCCAAATAGCTCAGGTATTCGTCAAAATCGTGGTCTGTGGGACTTTGGGATAAATATTTAACCTGCATTACGCCTGCTTGTAGGCGGCTAAATTCTACAAATTTGTTGGTATAGAGGATTTCCATAAATGTTATAAGTTATTTTTTGTAAAAATACCATGCATCTGAAAAGTGCACAAATATAGTTTAGAATAAAAAAATATCTATAAAAATAGATAATATAATAGGTTGCGCGTGGCACTTACATACAATAAAGATATTTGATAAACGGTGGCAGCAGATGAGTGAAATAACGCATATAGAATCTTTTATTTGTACTGTAACGCAAATAAAAGATATTTGCAAAATCCCGTTTGATTTTGGATTTTGTGGAAGAATGGTAAGCAATAACTATATAAATTTGATGCGCTTATATAGATACCCATCAGCTTAAACCAAAGATTAGCTAAAAAGTGAAATAATGCAACTTCTCGGAAACTTTTGTGCTAAAATATCATTCTTTCTTAATCCATTAAACACAATCACCCTACAATGCAAAATTTATTATTTGACTTTATATCCAAATACATCACACTGACCGACGAGGAAAAGAACGCTATTGCAGCTCTGAATATATTTCAGTCTGTAAAAAAAGGGACGATTCTACTCAAAGAAGGCCAGAAATCTAAAGACAGTTACTTTGTACTAAAAGGTTGTATTAGAACTTATTATGATGTAGATGGTGAAGAAAAAACTACTGCTTTTTATACTGAAATGGACGCTTTAACTCCTCCTTGCGTCATTGGCCAAACACCATCCGAATATTATGTAAGTTGCGTAGAAGACACGATCCTGACCATTAGCAATTCGGATATGGAAGCCGAAATCAACACTAAATTTCCAAAGTTTGAGATAATGTGTAGAAAACTCTCGGAAGAATTATTAGCCAAAAAACAAATAGACTTTGACGAGTTTAAGACCTCTTCGCCCGAACAACGATACCTGAATTTATTGGAAAAAAGGCCAGACCTTGTACAACGCGTTCCGCTGCATCAGTTGGCAAGTTATTTGGGCATTCAGCCGCAATCATTGAGCCGACTAAGGGCGCGGATTCTTGAAAAAAAGAGCTAAAACGTATTTCTTAACTTAAGTGAAGGTGCTGCGGCCTATCACCTCTCTACTTTTGCATATCATTTAAAACAAACAAATAAAGATATGCAAAAGATAATTTTAGGATTTGTTTTGGCCTTCATCATCGCAAGCAGCCCGCAAGCAAAGGCACAATCTTCCGCAACAGATAGCACTTACAAACGTTGGTTTGTCGGTAGCACGCTATACGAATTTGGCAACTTGGACAAAACCAACAACCCAGAGTATATACAGTTAAATGCGGGATACCGAATAACGCCCAAAGATGTTATTTCCTTTAGATTCAAACGTTCTGTTTATGCGTGGCCACTGGGTATTCCTTTCGGTTCGCCTTCGTTTGATGCGGCAGGCCAAAACTACCCTGGTCATGCACGTATTCTGGCCCCAACCTTAGGCTATCAGCGTTTTTTGTGGAAAGGCGTGAATGTTTCTGTTCAGGCATTGAATGCTTTTGAGAAATATCTGGATACCAATAACAAAAAAATTGGCAACGGATACACCTTGTATCTGGACTTTTATGCGGGGTATCAGTTTAAATTTTTCAAAAATCGTTTCTTTTTTGAGCCTGCTATTGGGTGCAGTTTTTGGCCTATCAGAGAGAATGTACCTGCGTCTTTTAGGGCATTGGATAAGAAATGGAACAACTATTTTATTCAGCCTGGTTTTGATTTTGGGTTTAACTTTTAGTCGGCAACCTATGAACACTACCAATCCACTGGAAGACATCAAAGTCAATGTAAAACTTAAACTTGCTACGCTGTGGGCAAGTTTAATGTTTCTCATCATCTATTTAGATTATTTTCACTTATACATGCCCAATTCACTAAAAAATATGTTATTGGGTAAGGTATTTGTATTTGATATTACGCAAGTTTTTCTTTTGGCTGCACTTACGATGGTTGCAATTCCTGCGCTAATGATTTTCTTTTCAGTTGCGCTACCAGCCAAAATAAATCGTTGGGCAAATATTATTAGTGCCGCAATCAATATTCCTTTACTATTATTTAATTTGGCTGGAGAGGCTTGGCTGCACATGGTCGTTGGGGCTGCGATACAGATGATTCTTCTTGGTCTGATTATCCGTTACGCATGGAAATGGCCTCGTGCATAAGTTTGAGCAAAGCTACAATTCAGCAAAATTGCTGACCTTTGCAGCATGAACGACAACGAAACTAAAAGACTTTCGCGGCTTGTGGACATTCTCACGCAGCTACAAACCAAACGCCTAATCACTTCTACAACCCTTGCCGAAAAATTCGGCGTAAGCGTTCGGACGATTTATCGGGACATTCGGACTTTGGAACAAGCAGGTGTGCCCATTGTTACGGAAGAAGGCAAAGGTTACACCCTGATGGAAGGCTACAAAATGCCGCCCGTGATGTTTACGGAAGCACAAGCCAATGCGCTGATATTGGCCGAACAATTGGTTTTGAAAAACAAAGACAGTTCTTTGATAAAAGATTATGCTGAAGCCATCGACAAAGTAAAAGCTGTGTTGCGGCAATCCGAAAAAGACAAAGCAAACCTACTTTCGGAACGAACGATGTTTGGCAAAATCCAAGAATTTGAGCGAAACAGCGATATTTTGTCGGCTTTGCAAAAAGCACTGACCAATTTTTATTTAATCAGGTTCGACTACATCAACGCTGAAAAAAATCATAGCACGCGAACCGTAGAGCCTTTCGCGCTTATCAATACGACTGCAAGTTGGTTGTTGTTGGCATATTGCCATTTGCGCCAAGAATTTCGCTTTTTTAGGCTCGACAGAATCCAAAACATGGAGATTTTGTCCAGAAAATTCAAACCACATGATATGAGCTTACAAGAATTTTTTGAAAAAAATTGCAAACCCTCCTAACACCCCTGACATATCTTTGTCAGTGGCTCATTTTAGTTTTGCAGCATCGATCACCCTTAAACATACTGCAACAAAATGAGTATCAAAACTTTAATAACAAGCTATGCTGGTTCAAATCTTCAGGCCAACCGACAATTTGCTGATTGGCTTCAAACCCAAACGCCCGAACTGCTCCAGCACGAAACGGCCTCCAGTTTTAGCGGAATCCTGCAAACCCTCAATCACATTTGGGCAGCGGAAGAAACTTGGTGTACGCGTATTTTTGGCAACACGGACGGAGTCATGCGCTACGGCCTGCAAGAACTTGACGCGCCAGAAGTGTTTGAAGGAATAGTGAGCAGGTCGGCCAAACTTGCCGAGATGGTTAGCCAACTGCCCGCCGAAACTTTCGAGCAGCCGCTAAGTGTCAAAACGCCTTGGTTTGAAGGCAACCTGACCATTGCTGAGTATTTGCTACACGTTTTCAATCATGGCACGTATCATCGCGGGCAAATCGTAACGATGGCGCACCAATTGGGTTTGACGCAAATGCCTTCTACGGATTTCTTGTTTTTCTGTATCCAAACCACTCCTCAACACTAATACCATGAATCTCGTTTCTATCCGAATTATTACCGAAAATGTAATGCAGCTTGTGGCGTTTTATCAAAAAGTAACGAACCTGAAAGCCGTCCAGTTTACCGAAGATTTTGCCGAAATCCGAACGCCTTCCGCTACGCTGGCCATCGGGAGCATCCAAACGTTGGCCTTTTTTACGGATACAACCATCGCCGAAGCTGCCCAAAACCGCAGTGCCATTATTGAACTTATCTGTCCCGATGTAGATGTCGAATACGACAGACTTCAACAGGACATTGCCTCGCAAGTGATCCAAATACCAACCATCATGCCTTGGGGTAACAAGTCGCTGCTCTTTCGCGACCCCGACGGCAATTTGGTAAACCTTTTTAGCCCTGTGAGTGAGGCGGCTCTCCTGAAATTTGAAGGAAAATTCTAAAACAACAATCCCCAACTAAAGCTTTTTGAATAAAGATTAGTTGGGGATTGAACAGTACAAATTTAGTACTAATGTTTATTCTGTAAATGCTTAACAACTACCAATCTCTCGTTGCGATCAGTTTTTCTACATCAGCATCTTTAAATCCATAAGCAGTGGCAATAAATTTGAAATCCATTCCGATACAATCTCTTGCCACTGTTTCTATTTCACTATCATTTTCTTCGAATTCCCCTTGTAAATCATTGAATTTGTCTGTTGCCAAATGCGTTAATGTGTACAATTGCTCTAAAGTTTGGGGCTGTTTTTCCTCTATTTGAAAGCATAAGTCTATTAAAATAGCAGTGCCTTTATCTACAAGTTTATTAGGAAAATAACCGTCCCTATACATTTCTGCTAAAAAGGAATGATTCTTAACCGTTTCGTTATGCAACGAAAATTGTTGTTGTGTCATTTGCTTGATGAATGTTATTTTGAGATTCTATATTTTTCGTTTTAGTATATTAGTCTCTCGCAAATTCCAAAATACCTAGCACATCTGCAAGTATTTTTAGGTTTTATTGATAATAATATATAAAAGCAATGGGCGATTGTTTATGCGTTTACGAAAATAATCCAAATGAAGCCATGACTACCCGCGAAGCCAACGTGCACGGCATTGTGCAAATACAAACGGTACGCAATGCCGTGCACGAAAACACTTTATCTGCCCCCCGTTTGATTACGGATGCCGATGTCGCTCACTTCTTGGCATAAAGGTGCTTCCCTCTTCCTATAAAATCTTTACTTTGTCTTTTTTGGTAAGACCGCTGAGCACTTCCACATAAATATCGTCCGAAAGTCCCGTTTTGATAAGTTGCTTACGGAAAATTTGCGGCTGCGTTTCTACAAAAACATAGGTGCTGTCGCCGCTAAACTTGATATTTTTCTCTTTGATGGCCAGTACTTTATCTCTTTTATCCAAGATAATATCGGCGTTGGCACTATAGCCCGCCCGCACAAACTGACCGTCTTTGAGGTTGAGCGCGGCTTTCACTTCAAACTGAATCGCGCCTTTATCTTCCACGCCTTTAGGCGAAATAAATTCCAGATTTGCGTCGAATTTCTCGGTTTCTATCGCGCCAATCGTGAGTGTAAGCGGCATTCCTACTTTGATTTTGCCGACTTCCGACTCCACTACTTTGCCCTTAAAAATCATGTCTTGCATATTGGCAATATTGGCAATGGTCGTGCCTTCGTTGAAAGTGTTACTTTCTATCACATAGCTGCCTTCTTTGACTGGCACATCTAATAACATTCCGCTTACAGTCGCTTTTACCAACGTGGACGTACTCGTATGGCGGCGCGACGAACCTTTGCGAATCAGTTCCAGATTGTCTTCGGCAGCGCGAACGGCTTCTTGTTTGAGTTCAAAATCTTGCTTGTAACGCAAATATTCCGTTTCGGCGATAATGCGTTCGTCAAACAATTTTTGTTGGCGGTCAAGCTCTTTTTTGGCCAATTCTTCATTGAGTTTGGCGGTCTTAAGGTTAGATTCGGCGTTGCTCAGGCTCACCATGTTGGGCACTACCCTTATCTTAACGAGCAAGTCTCCAACTTTCACTTGTTGGCCCGCTTTTACTAATACTTTATCCACGATACCCGACACTTGCGACTTCACCAACACTTCTTTGCGCGGCTCTACTACGCCCGTTGCGACTGTTTTTTTCACAATCAACGTGTCGATAGCCGACTCCGTTTTATAAACGACTGGGTCTTGATTTTGCTTTTGGTACAAATAATACGTAACCCCCACGCAAGCCCCCACAAACAAAACTACAGCCAGAATTAGAAATACTTTTTTCATTTTTTTGATGATAAAAATTTAATGGGATAATTTAGCTAAACTACTAACATACAATTACTTACTCGTAACGTAACGCTTCAATCGGACTCACGGAAGCCGCCTTCGTGGCTGGTACAAAACCCGCCAACGCTCCTGCAAAAACCATCAGGGCGGTGGCCGTCATGGCGGTTGTGAAATCAATTTCGGGATTATGGAAAAAGTCGTTTTCTACTTTCATCTGCTGCATTCCGTAATTGAGGCCTTCCACCAACGCCACACCCAAAATCAGGCCGCTGTAACCCGCCACCGTCGTAATAACAATGGATTCTTGTACAATCAGGCTCACAATAGACCAAGGCGTTGCGCCCAGTGCCTTCCGAATCCCGATTTCTTTGGTGCGTTCTTTTACCACAATGAGCATAATATTACTCACGCCCACAACACCCGCCACAATTGTAAAGAAACTCACCACCCAAATAAACGTGTTGATGCCATTGAAAAGCCCCTGAAAGTTGTTGAACTCCTCTTGTGCGTCCCATGCACCAAGTGCTTGGTCGTCTTTTTCCGAAAAGTTTTGGCGTTGCGCCAGTAGTTTTTTGATTTGCTCCTTAATGTCTTTGGCCAATACGCCATTTTTCACCAACACCACAAAATACCCGACTTTGTTAATCATATTGTAAGTGTTTTGCATGGTGCTGAGCGGCATAAAAATCGTTTGAGCATCTTCGCGGCCATTATTGCCTTTTTTCTTGGACTTAAAAACGCCTATCACCTTGAAATACACGCCTTTAATGCTTATGTATTTGCCTATAGGGTCAGTTTCTCCAAACAAAACTTCTACCACACGTTCCCCCAACACAGCCACTTTGCGACCTTCTTTTTCGTCGCTTTTGTTCAGAAAACGGCCTTTCGCAAGCTCCATTGGCTGCATGAGCATAATTTCTGGCCAATCGCCTTTTACGTTAAAAGCTCCGTTTTTGTTTTTGTAATTGACCGTAAACTCGCCCCACAAATTCATACGCGGCGCGATGGCTTCCACGCCCTCTATTTCGCGCGAAACGGCGGCAATATCGTCGTTGGTAAGTTGGATGTCTCGGCCCGGTTTGATGCCGTTGTGTGGAATGCTGGTGCGTTCTGTCCAGACGTACATACTATTGACAGAATATGCCCCAAAGCCTTGTTTTACGCCATTTTCGAGGCCTTTGCCTGCGCCAAGCAACAGAATTAGCATAAAAATACCCCAAAACACACCAAAGGCAGTCAGAGCGGTTCTTAGCTTATTCTTTCGGACAGTGTGATAAATCTCCTGCCATTTGTCTAAGTCGAACATAAAAAGGTGTAAGTAGTGTTTTTTGATGAAGAAATGTGTGCCTAATAAAAGATTTTACCTAAAAAAATTACCCAACCAAAACCGCTTTTTCGGTTTCGATGAGTCCGTCGCGTAGCCGAATCACGCGGTTTGTTTTTTCGGCAATGTCGTTTTCGTGTGTAACGATGACCACCGTCATGCCACTGCTGTTCACTTCCTTAAAAATTTCCATTACCTCGTGCGAAGTCTGCGTGTCGAGTGCGCCCGTCGGTTCATCGGCCAAAATGAGTTTGGGTTGTGTAATCAGCGCACGCGCCAAAGCTACGCGTTGTTTCTGGCCGCCCGAAAGTTCGGAAGGCAAATGGTCGGCGCGGTCGGCGAGGCCTACTCTTTCGAGATATTCCATGGCTTTTATGTTGCGTTCTTTGCGGCTAACTTTCTGATAATAAAGCGGCAAAGCTACGTTTTCGAGTGCTGTCTTGAAGCTCAACAAATTGAACGACTGAAAAACAAAGCCCAACAATTTGTTGCGATAATAGGCCGCTTGCGTGGCCGAAAGGTCTTTGATACGGTGGCCAGCCAACAAATATTCGCCCGTGTCGTAATTGTCCAGAATGCCCAACACGTTGAGCAGCGTGGACTTGCCCGAACCCGACGAACCCATAATAGAAACCAGCTCACCTTCTTCGATGTGCATATCTATCCCCTTGAGTACGTGCAACTTATTTTGTTTGCCGACGGGATACGACTTGTTGATGTCGCGTAGCTGTATCATAACCAATTACAAAAGATAAAAAATGATGATTTAGTAAAATTTAGTCGGCTGTAAGCGTAAAGGGCGGCGCAAGTTGGCCGCCTTACGATTCGTAACCGATGAGAAAACAATATCTTCCTTCTATGTTGGAGTATTGTGCGCTGCCTATAAGATGCACACTTCACAAAAAAGGTTGCAGCCTTCTTCTAAACTTCATGACAAATTTTGGGAAACAGCCTACTTTTTACAAGCCCTTCGCGATAAGTAGCCGCTTTTTGAGGCCAAACGGTAAAAAAAACGTGTTGAAATTTTGGATTTAGATTTATGCCAATAAAAAATCTTATGCACGAAATCTTTGCCAAATAATAATAGTCTATTCGCTATCGTTTTGGAATTAAATTTGGCCAACAAGTCATTATTTATTTACCGCAATCCTGCTCTTCAACTCCATGAATAAATTATTTGCCTTTATACTTTTATTACTGATTGGTGGTGTGGCTGTGGCACAAAACCACACCACCATTTATCTGAACACAAAACCAAAAATAGTAAACAACCTTCCTGAAAAGCTGTGGAGTTGTGGCAGCGGTGGTTGGGAAATAACGGATAATCTTACCAGAAACATAAAAGACACCATTATTGTAGTACAGCAGCAACCTCATTTTAAAGGTGGCAACAATGCGCTCAAGGCCTTTATTCACCAAAATTTAAAAATTCCTTCATACCTTGCCTGTACGCAAATCTGTGGTACAAGTTATATTCAGTTTTGGGTACAAGCCACAGGCAAACTGACGGACATAAAGATTCTTCATGGCTTTGATAAAGAATGTGATTTAGCTGCGCTGGACTTGGTCAAGAAAATGCCGAACTGGATTCCCGCCAAACATCATGGCCGAGCGGTTCGGACACGACACACCTTGCCCATTTACTTTTCTGCATCTGCGGCAAGCCATGTGCCGCAAAAACGCAAAACAAATTTGGTCAAAAATAAAACGTCGGACTGTGATTGTAGCACCGCAGCACCCAACGACTCTATTGTCCAAGTTACCGACAATCATATTTACAACTCAGCCACAATAAAACCAAGTTTCCCTGGCGGTTATGACTCTTTAGCGTCTTTTATCAAAAAAAATATGGTAATGCCCGATGACGCGATTTGCAATGAAGTAAGTGGCGGTATTTTGGTCGATTTTGTGGTACATAAAACAGGAAAAATATTAAATATTAAACTACATGGCCGCCTCGGATTTGGGTGCGACCAAGAAGCTATTCGCCTTGTGAAATTAATGCCTAAATGGATTCCTGCGCAGCATAATGGACAAGCCATCAATTATAAATATGTATTAGATATAGACTTTCCTTTAACAGCACCAAATTTCAAGCACCGCTCTGGAAAAAGCTGGGAAACTATTTGTCAAGAAATAAATGCCAAAAAAGCATTAGTCGGCGACATTGGAGATTCTGGCATTCATTGTTCCGTAGAGCAAAAGCCACGTTTCAAAGGTGGAGATACTGCCCTTCAAGCTTTTATCAAAAAAAATATGGTGATGCCCGAATTGGCGTATAAAAAGCCAATAGACGATACGATTTTAGTACAATTTGTCGTAAGAAAAACAGGCGAACTCACCAATTTTTTTGTACCCTATGGTTCGTTTGAGTGCGCGGAAGAAGCACTACGCCTCGTAAAATTAATGCCCAAATGGATTCCTGCACAAATTCAGCATAAAGTAGTAAACACGCAATACACCTTGCCCATACATTTTAAAACGGAACAACTGAAAATGCCAAAAGTAGCACGTCCTCGCCCTGTTTTTTACGTCTCGGCCTACGACTTTGACTTTAATTATAAAAATAAGCAGTACCCTTTTTTCACAACAAACTTAAAGGACATCTATGTTCCCGAATATCAGGAAGGCATAAAGAGCAGCAATATAAGCCCAGACGAACCGCCGCGTTTTATCGGTGGTCAGGATTGCCTGAACACTTATTTGAGGGAAAAAATCAGTACACTAAATCCTGAATTTTGCCAAAAGGCGTATGTGGAGTTTATTGTAGAAAAAACAGGCAAGCTCTCGTCTGTTCATCTTGTCCAAAATATTGGGTTTGAGTATGATAATAAAATTACACAAATTATTCTTGCGATGCCCGACTGGATTCCCGCACGGCATCAGGGACAAGCCGTTCATTGCCGATACGTTTTGCCCATAGATTTAATACCTTCCGCACCACCCGACAAAATAAGCAGGCAAACAAAAAAGTTTAAATAATTTCCACATAAAACATTTTATTTGGTAATAAAGCAATAAACTGTAATGTTTTTCATTGTTATATGCCGTCTAACCCATTTTTATTGGGCTTATAACAAAAAAGCTCTCTATATTTGGAGGCTCTAAAACAATGTTTATCGCACCTCTACCAATCGGTCATTTGTATATTTCAATGCCCAACAAATTGCTTTAGAGGTCAAAAATTCAGACCTTTTCTACTTACAATATTTTGATTTACAGCACTTTGCTAATTGATGAAGGTCTGCTACACACGTGTTATTGTTTTTTGGATAATGGTGATTTTCTGTTGCTACTATGGAGCTCATGCTCAATATGTGGCGGCGGTAGAATCGGCGCGTGCAGACAGCCCTACCCCCGTTCCCGTCAATTCGCAAATAGAAGCACTGCTGCAACAAGCCAAAAGTTCGCTTGACGAAGATCACGAACAAGCCGTTAAACTCTCGGAAAGAGCCTTAAAATTGGCTCGTGCCTCGCAAAATAATCACCTGATAGCCAAAGCCTCTTACAGTTGTGGAATGGCTTATATCAATCAAAATTTATACGTCAAATCAGAAAACTACTTAGTGCAGGCCTTAGAGTATTATGCCCGCACTTCACCACCAGATTCAGCAGCTATTGCATACACACTCAGGGAGTTAGGAAATCTAGAAAAAGGGAGAAGCAATTACACCCAATCGCTAAATTATTATTTTAGTGCCCTAAAAACCTTTCAGCAACTCGGCGACTCCTCTGAGGTAGGCTATACCTTCAATAGCATTGGAGCAGTTTATATTTCTTTGCAGAAATACGAGAAAAGTATTGAGTATCTCAAAAAATCGGAAGCGATGCGATTGCAGATTCATGACAGACGCGGCCTTGCCTCTACCTACAATAACTTAGGAATTTCCTATTCGGATGTAGGGAAAAATGATACAGCTTTGCATTTTTATCTGGAAACGCTCAAATATTGTCAAGAAATTAAATTTGAGAAAGGTATTACCTTGTCTTATAACAATATTGGGCATTTGTATTATACAGAAAAAGACTACAAAAAAGCGCACGAGTATTATGATTTGGCCTTGTATGAGGCACGTCGCCTTAACTTACGAAGTGGTCTTTCGGCTGTTTTAGTCAATTTGGCAGACATTTGTCGCGACGAGAAAAAATACAGCCAAGCCATCAAATACGGCAACGAAGCCTTACTTATTTCGCATGAAATAGCTGATAAAAAACGAATTTCGGAAGCTTACGAGTCGCTGGCTAAAATCTACCAAAACACGGGGCAATACAGCCAAGCCTTTGATTTTCAAAGAAAGTATAGCCTTTTGCGTGATACACTCTACAACGAAGCCGAAGCCCGTGAAACATCTAATATGGAGGCGCAATACCAAAGCCAACAGCAACGTAAGGAAATAGAACTGCTCATGCAGGAGCAAAAAATTACGGATTTGGAATTGCACAAACAAAAAAACATTCTATACGTCTATACGCTGGCTGGGACTTTGCTGGTAGTGGTGGTTTTTATGCTGTACCGCAGCGACCGCAACCGTAAGCAACGAAATCAGGAATTAGCCAAACAAAATGACGAAATTCGCAGCAAAAGCATTGAAATTATGTTGCAGTCCGATATTATCCGCACGGCACATAACAAAATCACGGACAGCATACGTTACGCCCAACGCATTCAGGAATCCATTTTGCCAATGCAGGAAAATATTATGGATGTTTTCCCTGATTCCTTTATTTTCTTTAGGCCACTGGATATGGTTAGCGGCGATTTTTTTTGGTTTAGCAAAGTAGGCAACGAATATATTTGGGTGGCTGCCGACTGCACGGGGCATGGCGTACCAGGCGCACTCATGACCATGATGGCCAACACGCTGTTAAATCAAATCGTAAACGGAAACAAATGCACAGAACCCGCACAAATTATTTGTGATTTGGAAAAAGGCATACGCGAAAACCTGCACCGACACGGAGCTGCCGACGACCAACAAAACCCAGATGGCATGGACTTGGCCGTTTGCCGCATTGATTTCCAAACCCAAACATTAACCTTTTCGGGAGCTAATCGCCCATTATATCACATTCGTAATCAAGGATTTACAGAAATAAAAGGCAGCAAATTTTCGGTTGGCGGCATGAAAGCACTCACGGATAAAATATTTGAAAACCATGTAATGCAGTGGCAAAATGGCGATTGTTTTTACATTGGTTCGGACGGCTACGCCGACCAGTTTGGCGGCAAATCTGAGCGGAAATTTATGGCCAAAAACCTCAAACAATTGCTTTTGCAAATTCATGCTATGCCCATGCCTGATCAAGGCAAAAAATTAGAGGAAGCCTTCTTTGCATGGAAAGGCAGTTTTACCCAAACCGATGATATTATGATTATTGGCTTTAGAATGTAGCCGCAACGAAAAGCGTTTTTTTGTTTTTCAGTTTGAAGGCTTTTTGTACTTTCGCAAAAAATTGCACTTATACTTTTCTTCCCATGACCCATTTCTTATCTGAGCGCATCAATGCAATGTCTGAATCTCAGACAATTGCGATGGCGAAAAAAGCACGTGAACTGGCCGCACAAGGCTTCGACGTAATCAATTTGAGTTTTGGAGAGCCTGATTTCCAAACGCCTGACTACATCAAGGCTGCCGCCAAAAAGGCAATCGACGACGGATTTTCGTTTTATACGCCCGTTCCTGGTTACTTGGACTTGCGCCAAGCCATTGCCGAAAAATTGCTTCGCGACAACGGCCTTTCGTACAAACCCGAAAACATTGTAGTTTCTACTGGTGCCAAGCAATCCATTGCCAATGCCGTGATGTGTTTGGTAAACCCATCGGACGAAGTGGTTATCATTGCGCCGTATTGGGTAAGTTATTTGGAAATTGTAAAACTCGCTGAAGGCGAACCTGTTATCGTTTCGGGAACACTCGAAAACGACTTCAAACCCACAGCCGCCCAAATCGAGGCAGCCATTACGCCCAAAACAAAATTGTTGATGTATTCTTCGCCAAGCAACCCAACGGGAGCTATGTTTTCGCGTGAAGAATTGGCTGCTATCGCCGACGTTTTGGAACGCCATCCGCACGTTTTGGTTATCGCCGACGAGATTTACGAGTACATCAATTTTGAAGGAAAACACGAAAGTTTGGCCAGTTTTGAGAAAATCAAAGACCGCGTCGTTACGGTAAACGGTTTTTCTAAAGGCTTTGCCATGACAGGCTGGCGCGTGGGCTACATCGCTGCGGCCAAGCCAATCGCCGACGCTTGCGACAAAATGCAAGGCCAATTCACGTCAGGCACTTGTTCTATCGCTCAAAAAGCTGCGTTAGGCGCACTAAAAGGCGACATGACGCCAACCAAAGAAATGACTGCCGCTTTCTTGCGCCGTCGTGATATGATGGTTGGTTTATTGTCTGAAATAGAGGGCTTTAAGATTAGTATCCCGAAAGGTGCATTTTATTTGTTCCCAGATATTAGCCATTATTTTGGCAAAAAGAACGGCGAACAAACCATCACTAACGCGGCGGATTTGTCAATGTATTTGCTCAACGAAGCACACGTTTCTTTGGTGACGGGTGAGGCATTCGGCGACGAAAACTGTATTCGTATTTCGTTTGCTGCCGCCGACGAAAAACTACGCGAAGCCGTTTCACGCATCAAAGCCGCTTTAGCCAAATTGCAATAACATATTGATTTTAAACCTTATAGGCTTAAAAAACCTATAAGGTTTTTTCTATTTTATTCTGAGTAACCAAACACCCAGCAGCAGCAACCACAGCAGCCACAAGGTACTACCCACTAATCCCGCCCAGCCAATTACCAAAAAACTTTCGATAACAGTGGCCACCAATTCAGTTTGAGCTAATAAATAAATCCCTGAGGCTACATAGCCAAAGTAAGCCAACCACATAGGTACAAGGCGCGACTGTTGCAGCGCAGAAGAAAGCATAATCGTCCAAGCAATTGTAAAAAGTTGGCCAACATATTCACCCAAAACCACCCCGCCATACTGATGCACCACCTGAAAAGCCACCACACAGGCTTTTTGAGTTATAACATCACCCTTCACATACATTTTGGCCAATAGAGGTACTACAAACACCCAGCGCAAAAGCCCCAGCATTTGCACGACCAACCCCACAATACCCAGCACCGTAGCCCAACGCATAAAGTAAAAGTCTTTTTCGAGACGCTGCCCCAACAAAATACAGGCCTCCAAAATGGGTAAACCAACCATAGCAAAAGCCCACCAAACCAATATTAAATTCGTATTACCTTGGTAAAATTTAGTCAGAATAATACCAGTTTCTTGTCTTAAAATAACTGGATATTCAAATATAATACTCAAAATTATATAAGGAATAAAAAGCAAAAAACTAGCACAAATTAATAAATAACCAATTGTTTTATTGGTATTAACAATTATTATTTTCATTATGATTAGTATTTATATGTTTGTCTTATGCCAATAAATGATTGTGTACTAAAAAAACAGAGAATAATTTAGACTTGGCGTTGGATTAATTTTGAGATTTTTATCTTTGGCATACAAACCAATTATACCCAAACGCGCTTGTAAGCCATTCCATATCATTAGCCTGAAACCCAAGTCCAAAGAAACAGCATTTTTATTTTTATAATCTCTATTCTGACCACGTAGATAGCTCATTTGTGCATAAAAAGACGACGGTTTTTCTCTTTTTCCTATGGGTAAAAACCAAAAAGAAAGCCCTGTTTTTACAAATTCCCAAGTAGTATTGGCTTTAAAATTAGTCAGATAATAGCCTGCATGTACCGATACTTTTTTGTAACGATATTCCAGACCAACAGACGGATTTCTAAAGAAATTAAAACTGATTTCCTGCTCAGAAAGCGTACTCTGTGCAAAAGATATTTTTGTACAAAAAAGAAATCCAATAAAAATTATTTTTTTCATAAAAGTCATATTCTTTTGATTGATTAACAATACAAAAGTCAGACTTACTTTGATGAAAATATTAGACAAATGTCCAAAAGTGTAGTATCAGCGAATATTTTTGCGGATACGGCTCAAATGGCGCGGCGTAACACCCAACATCGAAGCCAAATATTGCAGCGGAATTTGTTGCAGTAAATGCGGCTCTTGTTCAAGTATTTTCGCGTAGCGTTGCTCGGCTGTCAGCAACAGAAAATCAAGTCTACTTTTTTCTATACAACAAATTTGCCATTCGAGCAGATGCGTATAAAAAGCATTAAATCCCTGAATTTCAAAACGTAATTTTTCCAAATTGGTTTTGGTAATCACCCAAACCGTCGCGTCCGTTACAGCTCTGATATTTTCGGCGGCAGGCGAAGCACTCAGCAAAGCCAACAATGATGCCATGAACGTATGCGAAAGAGCCATATACGTTGTTTTTTCTTGGCCATCGGGCAGTAGTACAAAGTATTGCAACAAGCCTGTTTCCACAAAACCCAAGTAGTCCGCCTTTTGATTTTCTTTCACAAAAAATTCACCTTTACGAATTGTTCGCAACTCGAAGCAAGCACAAATTTGTGACACATCGGCGGTGGTCAATCCTTCATTTAGTAAATATGTGGTCAAAAAAATCATATTAGGAGTGAATGATGTTGTTTGCTATCAGCAATTAAACAGTTATTTAAGCTCGCTCACAAAACTACGACTCAAAAGGCAATAAAAAAGCCAGATGTAACTTTGCATCTGGCCTTTCTTACAACAATAAACCACTATGAAACAAATAATGAAAACTACTATGCAAACTTTCTTATTTATAAAAAAAGAAAACAAAGTCTTAGGCTGTGTACTGGTTAGTTCTAATGCTAACGTTTGCACGGCACAAATATCATACTTATTTCAATATTGTCAAATATTTTTTAAAAAAATCTGCAAACGTTTGCGATGTTTTTTACAAATAAATTGATAATCAATCATTTGATTAGTTAAAATTTTTTAAACAGAAATGGCATATCGTTGTTTGAGTTGCTCATAAACCCAATAAGCAGCCCAACCGCAAGCCAAACCTACACACGCACCCGCCACCACATCGGCAGGGTAATGCTTGCCTACATAAATGCGGCTATACGAAACCAAAGCCGCCCACGCAAACAACCAACGCACCGAAGGCCATTTTTTGTGCCACAAAAGCCAAAAAAACATAGCCGCCCCAAACGTGTTGGCCGCGTGCGACGAGACAAAACCAAACTGCCCTGCGCAACCTTCCAACAAATGTATAATTCCTTCAAATTCGGGGTTATGACACGGACGCAGACGCGCAAAAAACGGCTTGAGTAAACCCGAAGAAACGCGGTCGGCCAATAGTAGCGTAAGCCCAATGCCTGCCAATTGCCACGCAAATACAGATTTACTAAGCGCGTTTTTCCAAAGCCAATAAATCAGCCATGCGTACAAACCCAGCCAAGCCAAACGATGACTAAAAAGCTGCATCGGCGCGTCCAGCCACGCGGTATGTGCCCCGTTGAGCAACAAAAAAAGTTGGTGGTCAAATTCTATTAATTTCTCAATCATTATAGGTTTCTTCTTTTAATCTTTAGTAACGCTACTTATTCGACAGAAAGCACGACCGAAGGTTTATGCAGCTTAATGCTCCAAATACCAATGGTTTGGCCTGCTGCGTAGCCCGTGAGCGTATCTTTTGGGAATTTTTGTTGCAATGCTGTTACGTCTTTTCCCGCTTGGCCATGACAACGCAAACAACTGTTTGTCAAGATAATAGGTGCGTTATACAAAATCGTAGTATCGCCGATGGCCTGCAAATTACTGCTCATGCTGATATGGTTGCGGTCGTTGTAGCGATACGCGTCCAAAAGTTGCTGTTCGGTGGCATCTGTGGCGCGAGTAAGCGTATGCGCACGCAATGCAAAGCGTTTTATTTCCGTAAATTTAAAACTCGGCAACAGCGTATCGGTAATGTTTTTATTCAAAGACACACACGAGCCGAGTGTATCCGCCATGTTTTTGTCGAGTAAATCACTGGCTTGCTTGGCTACGCGGTCGCCGAGCATTTGCGCCTGTTCCAAAATTTGCGCCTGCGTAACACGCCTAATTTTGCGGGATTTCATTTCTTTAGCCACCGAACGCATATTATCGTTTTCGCCACTTGGAGGGCTACAAGCCACAACGCTTGCGAGCAAAGCCATGTACAAAAGTGTTTTCATCCTTTTTATTAAATACTGGAAATGAATGTATTAATATTTTTTATTGATTCAAAAATCGAAGTTTAATTTCTTGTTCAAAGGCTGTGTTATGCCATTGGTGCATAGATTTTTTCATCCAACGGTTTGGTATATTTAACGCAAAAAGCGTGTTCAGCGTCGGGAAATACCAGCGTTTATGGTCGAAGCGTAAAGCCATGTTATAGGCTTTTACTTCGTCTTGGAGGCGCAAGCTCATGTCTTGTTCGTAGCCCGCAAGCGTTTGAGCCGTAAAATTGTTGCGTTGTATGGCTTTTTGGGCATAGTGCGCCGCGATGTAGCCCGACAACATCGCCGTTCCGATGCCTTCGCCGTTCAGGGGATTGACCAACGAAGCCGCATCGCCCAACAACATATAATTGTCTCCGACACAATTGCGGCGGCGCGAAGCCAACGGAATACCCCAGCCTTTCACGGGTTCGAGGGCTTGCGCTTGCTCAAAACGTGGGCTAATGTCAGGCGTATGATACAGCAATTTATCCAACACCGCCCGAAGATTTACATCACGCTCGGCGGCAATGCGGCTCTGAATGCCCAGCCCCACATTAGCGCAGCCATTGGGCAACGGGAAAATCCAGAAATAACCCATTGGCAATTCTTTCCGAAAATGAAATTCGATGAGATTTTGCGGATGCAGGCCAGCCACATTTTTGTAATAAACACGCACCGACGAGGCATAATGTACGCGGTCTATCTTGCGTTGTTGTAAGTGCCTGAGTATGGTGGAATGGTCGCCATCGGCTGCCATAAGCAACTGGCAAGCAACAGTTTGCAACTGATTTTGATACAAAATATCCGCTTCCCAGCCCTGCGGCGTGCGGCGTAATGCTTCCAATGATGCGTCCGTGCGCAAGTCGGCATACGGCGAGGCAATTTTATTCACCAAAAAATTATCAAAATCCTGCCGCTTGGCTGTTACGAATGGCGGATAAGCTTTAGTGTCGGCGGGAGGTGTGTAAATATTGTCGGTGGCGCGGCCATTGGGCGCAACCATTCGCACACCCCACGCAGGCAAAAAAATATCGGGCGTATTGAGCAGTTCTTCTGTCCATTCGGGGCGGTTCAGGTGCTTAAAAATACGCGGAATTTTGAGGTCGAGACCATCACCGCAGATTTTGTCTCGTGGGAACGTTGCTTTGTCAATAATCAAATGCTCCATGCCCAAATGCGACAAAGTAAGCGAAGCCGTTGCGCCAGCAGGCCCAGCCCCCACAATCAAAATCGGCGTAAATGACGGTAACGTATTTTTTTGGCTCATACCCAAAACTAAATATTTTAATGCAAATTCATCGGATTATCTTCGTGCGAGTTGTTTTGCGGATCTTCTTCGGGCTGTTCGTCCGCCGTTTTTACTTGTTGCACAAAAGATTCTACACGGCGGCGCGGCAAGGCATTCGGGTAATTTTCGCGAATATAAGTAATGAGTTTTTCGCGAATAAACGTGCGCAATTCAAACAAATAATCGGCATTAGACGAACTCATCAAGGCACGAATTTGGATGGTTTCAGAAGTGGCATCAGTAACCACCAACGTCCCGACGCGACCGTCCCAAAGCGAACTTTCGCGCAAAAATCGCGTAAATGCCTCGCGTAAGTCGCTGATAGGAATGGTATAATCGGCATAAATCATTACCGTTCCCATGATGTTGGTAGAAGAACGCGTCCAGTTTTGGAACGGTTTTTCGATAAAATAATTGATAGGCACAATCAGACGGCGTTCGTCCCAAAGACGTATGGACACGTAAGTTAGCGTAATTTCTTCCACATTCCCCCATTCGCCTTCTACCACGACTACATCTTCTATACGAATCGGTTGGGCAATAGCGATTTGGATACCAGCAAACATCATTCCGATACTGCGCTGCGCGGCCAAACCCATAATCACACCTATCACACCCGCCGAAGCCAATAAACTCACGCCAACTTGTCGTATTTTCTCGAAGGTCATTAGCCCAACGCCAACCGCCAAAATAATAATGGCAATAATCAAAATGCGTTCGATAATTCGGAATTGCGTATAAACCTTGCGGGCTTTGAGATTGTCTGTCAGGTCGTTGTCGTAGCGCATGAGCATCACAAACTTAGTGCCCGTGATAAGGCGAATGAGCCAATGCGCTATCACCGTAATCAAAATCAGTTCTATGCCATGATTGATTATTTTTTCAAAGCGTGGCGGCAACTCCAGCAAAGGCAAGGCCGTCATGATGCCAATAACCACCGCCACCGAACGGCTCGGACGATACGCGTATTTGATAAGTAAAGGATACAAGGCTTTATTTTCGCGCAAAATCCATGCACGCAACAGCCTGAACAGCATATAAAAGAACACATAAACCAGTACGACACTGGCCGCCACAATAGCCGTACTTCCCCAAATTCCCCATTGGCTGCGCAGTTGTCGGAACGCGTCTAAAAGTTCTGTATTTTCCATTTTTGAGCAGATTTAGTTTGTACAAATTGAAAGATTAAACCTTGCAAAGGTATCAAAACTTCGGAAAATGAGGCAGATTTGTGCCATATCCGCCACCAGAAACACAAGCAAGGTTTCTTTTTTTTGAAAAAATAACAATAATCTGTTAGCGATTCGTTTGGATAGAAAAGTCATTGTTTTTGTATTTTTTGAAACAAAATAGTACATTTACTTTTCTCTACAACAATTCATCTATTCTACTAAAACTATGCCATTTTCCCAACTCATAGAACACATTTCAGACAACAAACTTGTTGTATATCAACTACTTGTTAGACTTTTTGGTAACGCTAACACCCGCAATCAGTGGTACGGCAGCATAGCAGAAAATGGTTGTGGCAAGTTTGCAGACATCACGGAAACGGCTTTGCAATACCTTAAAGAAATGAACGTCTCGCACGTGTGGTACACGGGCGTAATCGAACACGCAACCCTTACGGATTATTCGGCTCATGGCATTGCCAAAAATAGTCCGCAAATCGTGAAAGGTCGTGCGGGTTCGCCTTATGCCATCATCGATTATTATGATGTTGCGCCAGATTTGGCCGTATCCGTCCCTGACCGAATGCAGGAGTTCGAGCAGTTGGTGGCACGCACACACGCGGCAGACCTGAAAGTGATTATTGATTTTGTACCTAACCACGTAGCCCGCCAATACTATTCGGACAGCAAGCCCGAAGGCATACAAGATTTGGGACAAAATGATGACAAAAACCTCAATTTTTCAGCCCGAAACAATTTTTATTATTTAGGAAAAAGTGAATTTTTAGTTCCTAAAGGCCAGTATTTACCACCCGATTTGCAGGTCAAAAAACCGTACAAAGAGCAGCCAGCACGCGCCACAGGTAACGATTGTTTTTCGCCTACTCCGAGCATAGAAGACTGGTATGAAACCATAAAACTTAACTACGGTGTTGATTATCAAAACGATAAAGAACAACACTTTGAGCCCATGCCTGATACTTGGCTGAAAATGCGCGACATCGTGCTATTTTGGTGCGGAAAGGGTGTGGACGGTTTTCGGTGCGATATGGCCGAAATGGTGCCCGTTGCTTTTTGGCAATGGCTTATCAGCGAAATTAAAGCACCGTATCCGAACACTATTTTTATTGCAGAAGTATATAACCCCTCGTTGTATTACGACTATGTGCAGCACGGCGGCTTTGATTATTTGTACGATAAAGTGGGGCTTTACGACATGGTGCGCGTGCTTACTTGCGGCTATGGCAATGCCAACGACCTGACGGAATGCTGGGCAAAATTTAAAGACTACAACAACAAACTATTGCGGTTCATGGAAAACCACGATGAACACCGCATCGCTTCGCAGCAGTTTGCCGCCGACCCTTTCCGCGCACAAGCAGGCATGGTACTGACCGCCACCCTCAGTACAAGCCCCGTAATGATTTACAATGGCCAAGAAGTGGGCGAACCCGCGCAAGGCGACAGCGGCTTTAGTGGCGACGATGGCCGCACTACAATTTTCGATTATTTCTCCATGCCCGAATGGACAAAGCTACTCAACAACGGGCTTTTTGATGGCGCAGACTTGAGCATCCGACAAAAACAATTACATACTTTTTATCAAAAACTTTTGGGTGTAACGGCTCACAGTCCCGCTATTCGAAGTGGCGCAACTATCTCGCTACAAGAGTTTAACAAAGGTGTAAGTTTTGACTACAACGACACGCGACTGTATAGTTACATTCGCTATACGCAAACCGAACGCCTGCTTATTTTGGCAAACTTTGAACAAAAACTATTAATGAAACCAGTGGTCAAAGTACCGATAGAGATTTGGCAACAAATGGGTATTAGTGCCAGTTCGCGCGTGCGGCTAACGGCTCTGCTCGACAATCACCCCGAAGTGGAAGTAAAAATTTGGCATACCATAGACCCCAGCGAAAAAACGGCAGGGATTCCGTTGGTAGCCGAGCCTTACACGGGCTATATTTTCAGAATCGAAGTATTAGGCTAATGTTTTGATTTCACCCAAAAAGTAAAACGGGCTTGCTTCCTTTATGTTTGGAGAGCAAACCCGTTTTTATTTATAGAAAATGCTAATCAATTATTATTCAGCACGTTTTTTCCGCAAAACATTCAGATTATTAATTAAATCTGCGTCTTTCACTGCGTGCAGTGGCGTAGTGTTTTGGCTTTCTTCTAACGCGTAGAAGCTATTTCCGAAGTAAATATACATTTTACGGCCACTAGGAGAATTAAGCTCCAAAAGTTCATAAGGTGTACTGTTAAAATCGCCGTACAAATAAAGCTTATTATTAAAGTATTGATAGCTCAAATCTTTAGACTTTTCTACAATCACTTCTGGGCGAGGCGAAGCCTTCACGCTTTCATTGGCAATATTTCCAGTTGGCGTATTTGCTCCGTTATCTGTTTTCTCAAAGCCATTGTCTGAGTCGTTGCCGTCTATGACAGGTGCAGCAACTTGCCCAGCTTTCGCGCTCAAACTTGTTGTCGTTTTAGCTTTATCAGCATTTTTTGAAGGGATTGCTTGTTTGTTTACACTCTGAGCAACAGGTGTTTGTGGATTGCTGTGCTGTACTTGGTCGGCATCTGTTACGGCTGTTTCTTGCGAAATAACAGGCGCAACGGCTGCCGTAGGTTTTTCTACAACAATGGTAGTGGCTGGTTGTTGGTTAGCCACGCCCGAAGTTTCAGGCTCGTTGTTAGACCAATAGTAAGCAGCAAAAATCGCACCGCCCAAAAGAGCAGCACCGCCCAGCCATTTAGCCCAATACGCAAGCGCACCAGTAGCGGCAATGTCGGCGGCTTCCAATGGCGGAAGTTCCACATTGCTCAGGCGAGCTTTGAGCATGGCGCGGCGTTCGCGTTTTAGTCCCTCAATAATGTCTTGTTGCAACGACACTTCCTCGCGCAAAGACGAGTCGGTAGTCATGTTTTGTTCAAAAGCCTTTCGTTCGGTCGTAGAGAGCGCGTCGTTTAGGTAGGCTTCTATTTTCTCATTTAGCATTTCGGAATTTTGCATAATATCCGTTTAAGTTTTTTAGTCTAAGAAATCGCTGGCTTTATAAAGCGATTTGATTTTCTTGTCGAGTTCTTGCTTGCACTTATACTTTTTGGTTTTGGCCGTATCGGCATTGGCAAAGCCCATTTTTTCGGCAATATCGCTCATAGACAACTTGTCGAAATAGTAATGTGTCAGCAATCGCTTGCAGGTATCGCCCAGCATTGCAATACATTGATTTACAATAGCTATTCGTTCTTGCAGGTCAGGGTCTGTGTCATCTATATTGTCGGTCTGTTCGGCCGACAACTTAGACTTTCTATCTAATTCTTTTCGCCACAAATTTTGGCAGATGCTGTACAGAAACGTGCTTATTTTTGAGGTAAGCACCAGCTTATCCGAAATTACTTTTTCCCAAAACACAATTAAGGCATCTTGAAAAATGTCTTTCGCTTCATCTTCTGTCCCAGAATTGCGAAGAATCATTTTAGCCATCATCTTGTAATGTTTCCGATACAAGTAGTCTAAAGCTGACTCATCTCCGCGTTTTATTCGTTGCAGTATTTCCCCGTCTTCCATTTATTTCTGAGGGGTTTACCCTCCTTTATACAACAAATTTTAAGAATGTAACCACTTTTTTATACAATCATTTACTTTTTTCTATGGAGAAACTTACATTACCCCTCAAAGTGCTGACTGTAAGCATTTTTAACAAAATTACAATTTTCGCCCCAAACACAATGGCTATTTGCATTTTTTATTTTTCTATTCAATTAAAAAGGCAATTGACTATTTATAAATATTTGACTTTCTACATGAACCGTGGCATTAGAATTATTCAATAATATATCACAACCACCAAGCCTTATAAGTATGTACCTTTCAGGCATCTATACGCCTGATTACAAGCCATCTATATTTATTTTTTGCCTACCAATCTCCAAATAAAGCATAATTTTTGATAATTTGCTTGCGAGGTTGTGTAATATTTTAATAAGAAATCAACCAGTAGTACGAAAGGGCGTTTGCCATAATATCATTTTGCGAATGTTAAAATAGCTTTGTAAACAATTTAGCCAAAAACTTGCGCAAAGACTCCAAATCTCAACAGAAAAAAATAGACTCGGTAGTTACTAAAAATATTTTCTATAATTGCCTGTATAGAATTACCTTTGTTTTCTTTTAAACAATAAGTAAAAGGATTTTATTGTAGTAAATTCGTATCAAATGTTATTGTATTTATATTCTATCATATTCATGTCGTGGTTTGGTGGTGGCGGTATTTCGCACATCGCGCAGGCCAACGAACTTATCAAAAAAGCGGAATACTCTTATAAACATGGCGATTTTGCGGCAGCAACCAAGCATTATAGCATTTTGGTGGACACGCTTCATAGCGGCGGCGAACGCGCCGTACTCAATTTGGCTCATTGTTACTATCAGTCTTCCGACACGGCGCACGCCTCAGACTATTATCATCACTTGTTAGGTGCGTCTGATTTGGCCATTCGCTCGGTAGCCAATCAACAATTAGGCCTCATGGCTGCCCAACGGCAAGACATCGAAACGGCAGCAACTTATCTCAAAGCCGCACTCAAAGCCGACCCGACTAATAACTTTGCAAGGCATAACTACATCAAAATCAAGAAATTGCAAAATCAAAACGCACAGCAGCAGCCACAAAATAAAGATAAAGACCAAAAACAAGAAGACAAGCAGAAAGACAATAAAGGTAAAGGCCAAAACCAACAAGACAACGGCCAGAACCAGCAGCAAAACCAACAAGATAATAAAGCCCAACAAGGAAAAGAGAAGTCGCAAGGCCAGCAGCAAGACGGAAAAGGTCAGAATCAGCAGCAGCAAACAGACAAACAAAACGGCAAAAATCAGCCACAAGACCAAGCCCAAAATAAAGACGGCAAGGGCGGCAAAGACAAACAAGGCCAAAATAAAACCGATAAGGCCGATGCCAAAGGTGCGACAGGCAGCCCGAAAGATGGCAAGGCCAGCAAAGATGCTACTGCACAGCCCAAAGCCAATGCCCAAAAGTTAGCAGACGGCAATCCGCAAAATGGCGACGGCAACGATGTGGCCGCCGACCCCGAACAACTCAAAAAAATGAAAATTTCGGCAGAAAAAGCCAACATGATTTTGGAAAGTATGCGCAGTAGTGAAGTGCAGTATCTGCAACAACGCAAGCATAAAACAGAATCGAGCAACCGCCGTAACAAAGACAAACCTGACTGGTAAGCCGTTGGGTTTTGCACACAGTAATTTTCCAAAATTTCACTTTTTCAAACAAAAATAATGGCATCTTTCTTCGTTGAGGGCAACCTCATAGACCTACATACACAAAGCATCTATCCTGCCCGCGTGAGCGTTACGGACGGACGTATTTCTAAGATAGAAAAAACTGATAATCAATACAATAATTATATTTGTTGTGGCTTCGTGGACTCGCACGTACACATCGAAAGTTCGATGCTTACGCCTGCCAACTTCGCGCAATTGGCGGTTTTGCATGGCTCTGTTGCCACCGTTTCCGACCCGCACGAAATTGCCAACGTGTTGGGGCTGAAAGGCGTTGAGTTTATGATAGAAAACGGCAAAACGGTGCCGTTTAAGTTTTGTTTTGGTGCGCCTTCTTGCGTTCCTGCCACTTCCTTCGAGACGGCTGGCGCAACACTTACCGCCGCAGACATTGAAATTTTATTCCAACAAAAAAGCGTGTATTACTTGGCCGAAATGATGAATTTCCCTGGGGTTTTGTATGGCGATGCCATCGTACACGAGAAAATCGAGTTGGCCAAACGCTACGGCTACCCCATCGACGGACACGCACCTGGGTTGCGCGGCGAGCAGGCACGCCAATACATTGCGGCGGGCATTAGCACCGACCACGAGTGTTTTACTTACGACGAAGCCGCCGAAAAGTTGAGCTACGGCATGAAAATTTTGATTCGGGAAGGAAGTGCCGCCAAAAATTTTGAGGCACTCGCGCCGCTGCTACACGAGCACAGCGAAAATATGATGTTTTGTTCTGATGACAAACACCCCGACAACCTCATCGAAGGGCATATTAACCAATTGGTTGTAAGGGCTTTGAATAAAAAAGTAGAACTTTTTAAAGTCTTGCGTGCGGCCTGCCTGAATCCTGTTGAGCATTATAATTTGCCTGTCGGGTTGCTGCGCGAAGGCGATGCTGCCGACTTTATCGTGGTGGATTCGCTGGAAACTTTTGGGGTGTTGGCCACTTACATTGATGGCCAAAAAGTAGCCGAAAATGGCCAGTCGTTTATTGCCAGCAGCCGCGCCGAACACCTTAATCATTTCAACACGTCCCCGAAACAGTCTTCGGAGTTTGCAATCAAAGCTGCTGCGGAAACCGTGAAAGTGAATGTAATACAAGTGCTTGATGGGCAATTGATTACAAATCATTTGGAACGAGAAATGCAAAGCCAAAACGGTTTTTTGCAGGCTGACACTACGCGCGACATACTCAAAGTGGCGGTTGTCAATCGCTATAACAATGCGCCTATTGCCGTTGGGTTTATTCATGGTTTTGGGATAAAAGAAGGTGCGATTGCCTCGTCGGTGGCGCACGACTCGCACAATATTATTGTGGTAGGAACTTCAGACGAATATTTGAGCCGAGCCACCAACCTACTCATTGAGGCCAAAGGCGGCATTTCGGCGGTGAGTGCTTCGGAAGAAAATGTGTTGCCGTTGCCGATTGCGGGCATCATGACCGACACAGACGGCACGACCGTAGGCCACCAATACGCCGCACTCGACGCGCAAGCCAAACGCATGGGCAGCCCTTTGCACGCGCCTTACATGAGCCTTTCGTTTATGGCATTGCTCGTAATTCCAGCCCTCAAAATGAGCGATTTAGGTCTTTTCGATGGCCAAAAATTTGCGTTTAAACCATTGCAAGAAGTTTATAAGTAAGATCGGGGGCGTTTGGCTTTAGCCAAACGCCCCCGATCTTACTTATTTTTTCAGTATTTTTTAGCTTTGAGCCGCTTCGTACAAAGGCACTGGCGTAAGCAAACGCACGCCTGAAGCAGTAGTTTGGGCGGCTGCTTCGTGGGCTTCTGGTGCGGCCTCTTTCGGGTTCAAATATTTATTAACCCCAACTAAAACCCATTTTTTCTCTTTCCAAAGAGCCACGTGTTTGGCGTGATTTTCAGCTACGGATTCTTGCACAAAACCCGTTTCAAAAGCTGCCAACAAACCGCCTTTGGCTTCAATGGCTTGGAAAAATTCCCAACCTGCTTTGGCTACTTCGTCCGTGAGATTTTCGATGTAATAGCTACCTGATGAGGCATCTGTTACACGGTCCAAGTAGCTTTCTTCGCGCAAAAGTGTAGAAATATTGCGTGCGATGCGGCTCGTAAACGGCGAATAGTCGCTGGTGTGCGGCGCAATGCTCAGGCTATCAGCTCCGCCAATCGTAGCCGACATGGCTTCGGTGGTGTGGCGCAACATATTCGTGTCGGGGTCGGTAGTGGCAAGCGTGTAGCTGGCCGTGGTGGCGTGAATGGCCGATGGCGCGGCGGCTTCGTTACCGAAAGCGGCATTTACTTTGCTCAAAAGCAACCGCAAAGCACGTAACTTGGCAATTTCCATGAAATAATGCGTTCCTACGCCTACTTCCAATTCCGTTTTGGCCGACAAAGTTTTGATGTCCAAGCCTTTATCCGAAAGTTTATTCCAATACTCTACTACTGCGGCCAACGTCAGGCCAACTTGCTGAGGCACAGACGCGCCCGCAGCCTGAAAATAACTGCTGCTTACTTGCAAACCCGACCAATGTGCCGAATCTTTCATCAGCGTGAAAGCGGCGGCCAGTTGCTCGAAGCAAGCGGCAAGCGGCGTGCCTTTGGTCAAATATTCTTTGATGGGGTCGAAAGCAAAACCACCTTTCAGGGGTGTAAGCGTAGCATTATTTTTTTCTAAGAAAGATAACAATGCGCCAAAATCTTCCGACAAAGCCACCGTTACGGGCGTTTCTTTTAGATTAATTTTCTTAAAAAGTGTCTGATAATCTGCATTTTTGCCCGACAAAACAAACGTAATTTCTTGTGCTCCTTTTTCGATGGCGGCCAATGCTTCCGTGTTGGCTTGCGCCTGATTGTCGGCCAAAATACATTCGCGGAACTGCCAGCCTTTCGAGGATTTGGGAACGAAAACGCCACCTTGCGGACGGTCTTCGGGCGTAGCGAACGAAGGCACGACCAAGCCGTCGGGGCTGTTCCAAACCAAACCTTGTACGGCTTCTGGATTTTTGAGGTCTTTGGCTACTTGCGCTTCCCATTGCGCTTTACTTTGGGCGGAAAATTCCGAAAAAAGGGATGTGGGTGTTGAGGTTGTCATAAATTTCAGGTGTAAGGGGTGTTGAATTGAATTGTTCAGGGCGAAGGTAACACACAAGCCCCCAAAACGAAAACGTTTTCAGGGAAATAAATATATTTTTTGTATTGAATCTGTACCAAAAATATGATTTTCGCATTTGAACGAAATATTTAGCACCTTTGCCTCAAAAACAAATTCAGCTTTTTTATGAGTACACCCGCTTCGGCATGGATTTCGGCGGCTCGTCCGCGTACCTTACCTTTGGCTTTGGCCAGTATCCTGATGGGGAGTTTTTTGGCTGCGCGTGAGCAGCTTTTCAATGGTTGGGTGTTGGCGTTGGCCTGCCTGACTACCATTTTTTTGCAAATCCTTTCCAATTTGGCCAACGACTACGGCGACTCGGTGCACGGTGCGGACAGCATCGAGCGCGAAGGGCCTAAACGTGCCGTGCAAGCTGGCTCGATTACGCCGCAAGCCATGAAACGCGCGATTTATGTGTTTTCGGGACTTTCGGTAGTGTCTGGTGTGGCTTTGTTATGGGTGAGTTTGGGAGCTTCTTGGCAAATATTCTTGACGTTTTTCGGGCTTGGCATCGTATGTATTATTGCGGCCATCACTTACACGAACGGCAGCCGTCCGTATGGTTACGCGGGCTTGGGCGATATTTCCGTGATGCTATTTTTTGGGCTAACGGGCGTGTTGGGAACATATTATTTGCACACGCACACACTCGAACCGCCTGTGTTTTTGCCTGCGGCGGCTTGTGGCTTCTTTGCGACGGCAGTGCTGAATGTCAATAATATCCGCGACATGAAATCTGACGTACAGGCTGGCAAAATGTCGATTCCGGTGCGCTTGGGCGCGGCCAAAGCCCGCGTTTATCACTGGTTTTTGTTGGTGGCTGGCTTGGCTTGCGCGGTGGCTTATGTGTTGTTGCGCCCTGCGTCGGTGTATCAATGGCTTTTCTTGTTGGCAGTGCCTTTGGTGCTTGTGAATGGCCTGAATGTACAACGCAAAACCCAACCAGCAGAGCTTGACCCGTATCTTAAACAAATGGCTTTGACGACATTGTTATTTGTTATTACGTTTGGAATTGGCCAACTGCTTTAATCGAAATCCAGAAATTATTTCTTAATAAAAAAGCCTGTTTGCAATGTGTGCAGACAGGCTTTTTACTGAAAACGTAAAGCTAACCAATGTAATAATTTACTTAATCATTCTAACTACTGTATATCGTAAGAGTGGTAATATTTTGTAAAACAATTAAGATATTTTTAAATAATTTCAATTTATACACCAATAAGCCATTTCACCTCACGAAAGACGCTTTTCAGTTTACAAAATGTAGTTTTGGATTTATAAAATCTTGCTGTATCAACTAAACTCCATTATCCATTTACAATGCTTTCGTAGATCTTAAATAAAAATAGAGCAGAAGTATTGGCCGCACGGCGAAATCTGTATTTTTGGGCTCATTTAACCAAAAAATGATAAGTTACTATGAAGAAAACTATTTTACTACTGGCTGCCGCTTGGTTGGTGGCACTTCCTGCCTCTGCGGGCAAATGGAAAGGCTTTTCGGTGCTGGGCAATGGCACGCTTAATTTTGCGTATTCCGATGATGCCCGCATCGTGAAGCAAACCAACCAAATGGGGATTCAACATCTTTATTTCGAGGATTATACCACCGATTATTTGCGTTCTACGCAGTTGCTTACGCGCACGGCAGCAGGGCAATGGCAACCCATCACCGAACTGAAAGAAACGACACTTTCCGCACCTTATGTTATTCATTCTCAGACAGATAAAGAATCTATTTCGCTGACAAGTCACCCCAAAAATGCCATTATTGTGGAAACGCAAGCGGCACAATCCGTAGGGTATTTGGTGGGTTTGCGCAAATACATTTCCACCAACCGCATCACGGAACTTACCGAATTGAAAGCCAACAAAAATTGGGCGTATGGCCGTTGGAGCAATGGCGTGTATGTGGGTTTTGTTATTCTTTCAGGCAAAGCAACCGACCAAATCAGCGTAGCCGATTCGAGCATTTCTTTTAAAGGAACAAAAAAATTAACCATTGCCATTACGGCGGCGCATTCGCTCAAAGCCTTAGAGCAAAACATTGCGGTATTGAAAGCCGACAAAACGCCGATGGCTACGGCGGCGGCTTATTGGGACAAATGGTTGGCCTCTGGCAAGCAGCCCGACAAAACCCAACAAGAATTGCGCACCTATTTCCAGCGCAATCTTATCGCGGCGCGTTCGGCCAACTTAGGCGGTCAAATCCCTGCCGACATTACGGGCCAGTTCCGCACGCAAGGAATGCCCCAACTCTACCCGCGCGATGCCATGAAAACCGCCCGCGTGATGTTGCTCACAGGCCACCGCGAAGAAGCCAAACAAGTAATTGAATATTGGCAAAAAACTTTTGTAGATAAAAAATCGGTTGGCGAATGGTATGCCCGTTACAACGCTTTCGGCAAAGGCGTAAATGCAGGCGACGGCGCACGCTACGACGAACCCGAATGGGACGCAAACGGCTATTTCATTTGGCTAATCAACGAATACCACGAGCAAACAGGCCAGTGGCTTACCACACCCGAATTTTTCTATCAAACGGCTGATTTTCTGGTAAATAAATTAGATAAAAACGGCTTGTTGTACGAAGGTGGCATCGTGGAATGGACAGGTTATTTGCCTTCTACCAACCTAACTTGCGCAGCGGCATTGCGCACGGCTTCGCACATTGCCCGCAAATGGAACAATACCGAAAAAGCCAACAGCTACGAAAAAGCTGCCGACCTGATGGCGGCCAACATCAATCGCATGATTGACCCCAAAACAGGTACTTACATGGATTTGCGCACGATAGACCGCAAGGCCGACGACGGTACATCTATCGAAGGCAACACGCCAACGTATTTGTACGATACTTCATCGCTTTTCGGGATTTTGTGGGGCTACCCCGACAACGAAACCATGCAAAAAACAGCCGAATGGTACAAAACTAACGCTATGATTTTGGGTGGAGGTTTGCAGTATTTCGACACGCCCGAACATGGCTTAGCCACTTACGGACACGCGGCATTTTTCTTTACGTCGGCGGCACTGGTGCAATACCGCGTACTGCACCAAGAATGGGCAGATGCCAAACAGCTTTTGGGTTGGATGATAGACAATAGCAATGTGTACGGCCTCATGCCCGAACGTATTTATCCTGATGGCTCGGATTGTAGCCCAGCTTCGCCGCTGAGTTGGTGCAGTGCCGAAACAGCCTTAGCCATTTGGCAAGTGAGCAAAGCTCCCAAAACGAAATAAGCAATAGATTTATAAAAGCTAAAGGCTTAGTAATGAGTAAGTTTATTCATTACTAAGCCTTTTTATTGGCTTTCAAGAAAAAATTGAAACAAAAAAATTAGTCGCTAGAACGGTCATTCTTTTTTTGTTTTTTCGCGTCGCGCTTTTCTTTTAGAGACTTTGTTGGCTCTTTTTTCTTTTCTTTGCGCATATCTGTGCTTTTGGCCATCGTCGTAAGGATTTGTTTTTAAGTGAGTAAATAAAAAAACAGGCTCAAATCTGTACAAAATTTGCAGAAGTTTGGCCTACGCAAGATAAGGTAAAAATTCTTTGAAGCTAAATTTTCTACTTCAAAAACAGATTTTTACGCTCAATAATTAATAACATTCTTTTTCGTTCGGGAATGTATTTTCTTTCACGTCCGTTATATAATTGGCTACAGCTTCGATCATAATACTGTGTAAGTCAGCATATTTACGCAAGAAACGCGGCTTAAATTCGTTGGTAATACCCAGCAAATCATGCGAAACAAGCACTTGACCATCCACGTGCGGCCCTGCACCAATTCCAATGACAGGAATATTAATTTCTTCGGCTACGCGTTTGGCCAACTTAGAAGGGATTTTTTCTAAAACCAACGCAAAACAGCCACATTCTTCGAGCATTTTGGCATCTTCTATCAACTTTTGGGCTTCGGCTTCTTCTTTGGCGCGTACCGTATAAGTTCCGAATTTGTAGATAGACTGCGGCGTAAGTCCCAAATGTCCCATCACAGGCACACCAGCACTCAACACACGCAACACCGATTCTTTTATTTCACTGCCGCCTTCTACTTTAATAGCATGGCCGCCAGATTCTTTCATGATGCGGATAGCCGAACGCAGAGCCTCCGAAGAGTTGCCCTGATACGAACCAAACGGTAAGTCCACCACCACCAAGCAACGCTTTACAGCCCTGACCACCGAGGAGGCATGATAAATCATTTGGTCGAGTGTAATGGGCAAAGTAGTTTCGTGGCCAGCCATTACGTTAGAAGCCGAGTCGCCGACGAGCAACACGTCTATTCCTGCACTGTCAAAAATTCGAGCCATCGAATAATCGTAGGCTGTGAGCATACTTATTTTTTCGCCCTTTTGCTTCATCTCCAAAAGTGTATGCGTGGTGATGCGCTTGGGTTCTGAACGGTGAACAGACATTGGATATAATTTTTAAGGTTATTATCGCTTTGTTTATGCAATAATACAACAAAACCGTATAAATGCTAATGTACAAACTTTTTTTACAGAAAGCTCCATTTATTATTTCCGACAACAGCATTTCAATCACTCCATTCTCACTTCAAAAACACCTTATTGCTCGCGTATAGGCTACCATCCACAAGCCCTTGCTTTTGGAGCGAATCCGTAATAATGGTAAATAAAGCAGTAATCTGTATAAGGCTTTTTTGCGCCAGACTGAAGACTTTTGTGAAGTCAAAAGTTCTAACAAAATCATCAAAGAAAATGAAAACAAGATTTTTAGGAAAAAGTGGTTTGGAAGTATCCGAATTGGGCTTGGGTTGCATGGGCTTGAGTTTCGGGTACGGCCCTGCCACCAACGAAGCCGACGCAATAGCACTTATCCGCAAAGCATACGAGTTGGGTATTACGTTTTTCGACACTGCCGAAGCCTACAGTTTGGGAGCCAATGAAGTGCTTTTGGGAAAAGCCGTGCAGCCATTCCGCGACAAAGTGGTGATTGCTACAAAGTTTGGGTTCAAAGATGGCAATGCTATGAATGGTGTGGACAGCCGCCCTGAACGGATAAAAGCTGTTGCGGAAGCCTCTTTGCGCAACCTGAATACTGATGCCATTGATTTGTTTTATCAGCATCGCGTGGACACGGCTGTACCAATGGAAGACGTGGCTGGCACTGTGCAACAACTCATCAAAGAAGGCAAAGTAAAACATTTCGGCATGAGCGAAGCAGGCGTACAAAGCATTCGCAAGGCACACGCTGTTCAGCCTGTGGCCGCCCTGCAAAGCGAATATTCGTTGTGGTGGCGCGAACCCGAAAAAGAAATTTTACCAACCCTAGAAGAATTAGGAATTGGTTTTGTGCCTTTTAGTCCGCTGGGCAAAGGCTATCTGACAGGAGCCATCAACGAACAAACGCAATTTGATAGCACAGATTTCCGCAACGTAGTGCCGCGCTTTTCGGAGGAAAATCGCAAAGCCAATCAAGGAATTGTGGATTTGGTAAAAAATATTGCTGCCGCCAAAAACGCAACACCCGCACAAGTGGCTTTGGCGTGGTTGTTGGCGCAAAAACCTTGGATTGTACCCATTCCGGGCACGACCAAAATACACCGTTTGGAAGAAAATGTGGGAGCTGCCTCCGTGCAACTTTCCGCAGAAGATTTAGAAAATATTCAGAACGCCGCCGCTCAAATTCAGGTGTTTGGGGAAAGATACCCACAACATTTGCAAGCAAGGGTAGGCAAATAAGCCAAAGTTTACATGACAAAAGTGCTCATTATCGGGGCAAGTGGAAGTATTGCTGCTTTCGTGGCCACTATCGTGCAGAATCCAGCTTTGCATCTTAATCAAAATCTGGGCATTAGTAAGCCTTGATTTTCTGTTAGTTAAATAAACACGATGAAACAAATAGTAGCATTTTGGGGATTGGTAACAATGCTGTACGGTGGTGTTGCTTTTGCCCAGACCAAACAAATAAACAAAAAAAATCAAATGGCATCTTTTATCAACAAAGGAAATGCCGCCCCGAAAGAATGGTTTACGGGTACGGTGTGGGTAAACATGAACGTAACGCCCGACGAAGGTTATAATGCCAACATCGCAACGGTAACCTTCGAGCGGCAAGCCCGCACCAATTGGCATAGTCATCGAAGCGGCCAGCTTCTTTTTGTGATTGAAGGAATCGGGTACTATCAGGAAAAAGGCCAGCCTATGCGCGTAATTCGGGAAGGCGATGTGGTGAAAATCCCTAAAAATGTAGTGCATTGGCACGGAGCTTCTCACCAAAACAGTATGCGACATATTGCCATGATTACGGACGTGGACAAAGACAAAACCGAATGGTTCGAACCCGTAAGCGACACAGACTACAATCAGGCGCAAAGCAATAACGGCACGCAACCGAACGCAAAGGCTTTGGCTAATCATCGCCAATTGTGGCCAGATTATATTTCAAAAGTACAACAAACAGACCCCGATTTGGTGGCGGTGTTCGACAATTTTGCATTTGATGAAGTAATCAGCCACGATACAACGGACGTGAAGCGTCGTACTTTGCTGATTATGGCTTCTACGATTGGCAGTCAGGCTCTTACAGAATATAGAATGTTTGTGAACGCTGCGCTGAATGTAGGTGTTCGACCAACGGAAATTAAAGAAGTGGTGTATCAGGCCGTGCCTTATGTGGGCGTTGCGAAAGTGATAGATTTTATCGCCGCCACCAACGACATTTTCAAAGAAAGAAATATTGCCTTACCGCTGGAAAGCCATGCTACCACTACGCCCGAAAACCGACAGGAAAAAGGGTTGGCTTTGCAAAAACAAATCTTTGGTAGTCGCATAGACGATATGTATAAAAATTCGCCTAAAGATTTGCTACATATTCAGCAGTATTTGTCGGCTAACTGTTTCGGCGACTATGTTACGCGCAGCGGCTTGGATATTCCAACGCGCGAACTGGTAACACTTGCCTTTTTAGTGGCGTTGGGCGGTGCAGAAGGCCAAATCAAAGGACACATTCAGGGCAATGCGAATGTGGGTAACGACCGACAAACGATTATTAATCTGCTCACGCAACTGTTGCCGTATGTGGGTTATCCGCGTACGCTCAACGCCATCAATTGCCTGAACGAAGTTTTGCCCGCCAAATAATTTTTATTACTCAACCTAACTTTTTAAGCCATTTAGCATGAGCTGAAAAAGAAGATTTCACACCTACGGTGCTTGCGTAATTCATCAATTAGGCGATTACTACCAAGATACCAAGCCTAAAGGCTTTTGGGATTATAGTCTTTAATCCGTCAGGTTTGAATGCTTTGCCGCACAAAATTGTTCGCTGAAATGCCAACGCCATAGGCGCGAAATTTCGAATATTTTAAGGTGATAAAATGCTAAGTGATAGTTATTAACTATTTAACTAATAGATTTTTATAGAAAAAATGGAAACACAACAAGTAAAAGCGTATGGCACTACGGCCACCACAGAGCCGTTGCACGAAATTATGATTAGTCGCCGCGCGGTGCAGGCGCACGATGTAGAATTTGAGGTTTTGTATTGTGGCATTTGTCACTCTGATTTGCACCAAGTGAAAGGCGATTTTGGCGGATTTTTCGCGCCAATCGTTCCCGGCCACGAGATTGTAGGTCGTGTAACGGCTGTCGGCAACCACGTGAAAAATTTCAAAGTAGGCGATTTGGCTGCGGTCGGTTGTATCGTGGACAGTTGCGACCATTGCGACCACTGTCACGACGGCCTTGAGCAGTTTTGCGACGAAGGTGTAACGTATTCTTTCAATAGCCCCGACAAAATTTCGGGCGGTCATACGTTTGGCGGTTTTTCCAAAAAATATGTGTGTAATGAAAGATATGTGCTCAAAATGCCACCGTTTAAAGATTTGGCAGCGGCAGCACCGTTGCTTTGTGCGGGTATTACGGTGTATTCGCCACTGAAACACTGGGGCGCAAGCGCAGGCAAAAAAGTAGGTGTGTTGGGCATCGGTGGTTTGGGACACGTGGCCATCAAAATCGCGAAAGCGATGGGCGCGGAAGTGGTGGTTTTCACGACTTCGCCCGCCAAAGTGGAAGATGCCAAACGTTTGGGTGCTGATGAGGCGGTGTTGTCGTCGGATGCGGAGGCAATGGCCAAATACAACCGCAAATTACATTTCATCATAGACACGGTATCCGCCAAACACGACGTGAATACTTATTTGAATCTGTTGCGCCACGACGGAACCGTAGTGTTGGTGGGTTTGCCGCCTGAGCCGCTCGAAATTCATGCGTTTAATGTGGTGATGGGCAGAAGAAGTTTTGCAGGTTCGAACATTGGCGGCATTGCCGAAACGCAAGAAATGTTGGATTTCTGCTATAAACACAACATTGTGGCGGAGAGCGAAATTATTAATATTCAGGATGTAAACACAGCTTTTGAGCGTTTGGAAAAAGGCGATGTGAAATATCGCTTCGTGATAGACATGGATTCGCTGAAGGCTTAAAATTAGTGATAGATTATAAAAAACGGGACGCGCTAAATATTACTTAGCGTGTCCCGTTTTGGTTTATAGCAAGAGATATTCTTGTGTTTTATTTGAAAATAGTTGTAAGACTCTGTTCTGTTGCTTATTTTGTGAGGATAATGTCTTAAGCGGTAGGAACAAAGGCAATCAAATTTGTTTATCACCATAAAAATTGCTACAAAATACCATCAAAATGAGGTTTTTCTTTTCGTCTTTAGGTTTGTTAATTGTCTTTTTGGCTAATGCTCAAGACGTTACGAAATTGAAAATAATCCCCAAATTTAAAACAGATAAATTAGTTCTTCATAAAACGTATTGCATTGGAAAAGACTCTTTAACGATTACAAATTTAAAGTTTTATATCACTGATTTGCAGTATTTTAAAAATGATTCTTTGGTCGGTAGCTCAAGCAAAAAAGCCTATTTGATTGATGCGTTCGAAACCATTTCTCAAGAAATTATTGAAAGTAAATTATTTGATTTTAATAAAATAAAATTTAAGTTGGGCATTGACAGTCTCACGAATGTAGCGGGCGTTTTGGATGGAAATTTAGACCCAATTCATGGAATGTATTGGACTTGGCAAAGTGGCTATATCAATTTTAAATTAGAAGGAATTGCCGATAATTGCCCTGCCAGAAATCATAAATTTTATTGGCATATTGGCGGATATTTAGAGCCTTTTTATGCGATGCGCGAAATAGAATTAAACTGCAATGCACGTAATTCGGCAGAAATTTTCATACAAATAGATCAATTATTTACGTTAATTGATGTTTCTAAAATTTATCAAGTGATGTCGCCGAGCGAAAAATCCGTCCAAATTGCCAATCAATTCCCCGAAATTTTTAAAATGACCCAAGAATGAATAAAACAATAATTTGCGTTTTGGCGATTGGCTTGATTTTAATGTCTTTTGTTTTGTTGCCCCAACATCATTGGTTCGGACAACCTGCCTATTTTCCAAAACCAGTTTACAATTTCTCCCAAAATCCTTTGGATAGCAATAAAATTGAATTGGGTAGAATTTTGTTTTATGACCCCATTCTTTCAAAAAACAATGCTGTTTCTTGTGCTTCTTGTCATTCCCCTTACAACGCTTTTGCGCACACCGACCACGATTTGAGTCACGGAATATTCGATTCAGTTGGCAACAGAAATGCGCCAGCTTTGTTTAATTTGGCTTGGCAAAGTTCTTTCATGTGGGACGGGGCAATCAATCATTTGGACGTGCAGGCTTTAGCTCCCATTTCGCACCCCAAAGAAATGGGAAGTGATATTGTGGAAGTTATCAAAAAATTGTCTGCGTCTGCTGATTATAAAAAATTGTTTTTCAGGGCATACCAAGATTCTTTGATAACAAGCAGTAAAATTTTAAAATCAATCGCGCAATTTCAATTAACGCTTGTGTCTGCCAATTCAAAATATGATAAAGTTAAATTAGGGAAAGATATTTTTTCGGAACAAGAAAAAAAAGGTTATTATTTATTTCAAAAAAATTGCGCAAATTGTCATGCAGAACCGTTATTTTCTACCTATCATTTTGAAAATAATGGCTTGCCTCTGGATACTATTCTCAAAGATTTTGGTAGATTTGTAATTACGCAAAAGCCAAAGGATAAAAGGAAATTTAAAGTACCAAGCCTTCGTAATTTGTCTTACACGTATCCTTATATGCACGATGGCCGATTTAGTACATTGAAAGAAGTTATTAACCATTACGCATCGGGAATAGAAACGTCTGCAACACTTTCACCGCAATTAACAAAATCCATTACACTCACGTCAAACGAAAAAGTTGATTTAATCGCTTTTTTATTAACGCTCAACGACAAAGAATTTGTTTTTGCGCCCAAACATCAATTTAAAAACAACAAATAAACAAATATTAATTATGCGTAAATCTTCTTTACTACTAATGCTGATGTTGGCTGGTTTTTCGGAGCTAATCGCCCAAACCAATCCTGCTATTACAGAATGGCTACAAAATACCACTACAACGGGTTATTATTATATGTCAGGCAATTCTACGCCAATCTCACACGGAATATTGGTGAATTGTCAGAAAGTAGAATACTCCGCAAACAGTGTATATGTTCGGACTACGGGTATGCCTGCTTATAACGTCGGGCCTTATCTTGACGGAAACCCGAATCAAGCGGGAAATCAAAATGTCATTTACGCATTTCCCCTCAATCCAGTGCAGAATACAGGCACGCCTACTGCCACCGCTGGCGGAACGATTGGCGTGTTTGTGAATGGCGTTTCGATGTTTGATTTTAGAGATGGAGTAGCGTGGAACACTACGGCCAATGCGTATTGTGGAGGGCCGGGCAATCCGCCTTGTGCGGGTGGGCCGAATGTTACGCAACCTTGGATGCGCGATGCCGTATTGTTTGAAAAACCTGGTTTTGACTGTTCTAAAGGTCATCCTGCGGGCACAAACTATCATCATCATCAAAGTCCCAGTGCCTTTAATATGGATTTAAACGTTATCTCTACTATCTGTAATTTGTATGACGGCGATGGGTTATATACGATTTCGGCTTCTGAGCACTCGCCTCTCATCGGGTTTGCGTTTGATGGCTTCCCCGTATATGGTGCATTTGGCTATAAAAATAGCAATGGTACAGGCGGAATCACAAGAATTAAATCGGGTTATCAGTTAAGAAATATCACGACACGCACGCATTGGGCGGATGGCACTGACGTTGCCGATGGCCCAGCCGTGAGCACCACATATCCGCTTGGAACTTTCAGAGAAGATTACGAATGGGCAGCCCATACGGGAGACGAAAGTTATTTGGACGCGCACAACGGTAGGTTTTGTATTACACCCGAATACCCGAACGGAACGTATGCGTATTTTGCAACGGTAGATACGAATTACAACTCGGTTTATCCGTATCTCGTCGGGCCGACATACTATGGCGTGAAATCTGGTTCAAAGGTTACGTCCATTACTGAAACAACCACCGTTTACAACAGTACAGTGTCTGTTAGTGCGCCAAGCACCGACAACGAAATACAAATTTTCCCCAATCCTGCCTCTGACCTAATCGTGGTGCAAATCGGCGGCCTCAACAAACAAGATTTAGCAATCAAATTGTATGACCTGCAAGGAAAATTAATACAAGAATCGAAACTGAACAAAGGCCAAACGCTTGGTTATTTTGATATTCAAACCTTGTATTCGGGTACATATTTGGTGGTGATGTCTTCAGGCAATAGTAGCATCACCAAGAAGGTTTTTGTACAAAAATAGAAGTTACCTGACCATGGCCTGTGAAGACATAGGCCACCTTCTAACCCATCTCATTAGTATGACCATTCCCGTAACAAAAAAGAAAAGCAGATGGAAAAAATTCCCGTAAGACAAATGGCAGAACCTGATTTTTCGGATAGTTTTACTATTCGGGATATGGATTCGCTGCTTTCGGGGAAGGATTTGGTGCAGGAACTTCACCGACACGACTTCTTTTTGATTTTGGCATTGGAAAAGGGCGAGGGCGAACATATCATTGATTTTATACCCTACGCCATCAATAATTACACAGTTTTTTTTATTCGTCCCGGCCAAGTGCATCAACTAACATTAAAAAACGCTAGCAAGGGTTATTTGATGCAGTTTAAGACTGATTTTTATGCGCCTCGCGAAAAAACAGCCCACCAGATTTTTCTTAAAGTGAGTAATAAGAATTATTGCCCACTTAATGCTGAGAAGTTTAGAAAGATTTTTTCTTTTTTGACTTGTATTTTTCGGGAATATACCCACAAGCAAGAAAGGTATCAGGATGCAATCAAAGCGAATTTGGAGCTTCTTTTTATTGAACTGGTAAGGCAGAGCCAAGAACCAAACCGCATTCACACGCAAAGTCATCCATATGCCCAAGAGCGATTAGAAGCGTTGTTACAATTGTTGCAGCAGCATATTACGACCACAAAGAAAGTGACGCAATATGCTGATATGTTGCATCTTACGGCCTACCAACTCAATTCGATTACCAAAGAAACGCTGAATAAAACCTGTTCGGACCTCATTAATGAACATATTATTCTGGAAGCCAAAAGGCATCTGCTCGCCACCTCAAATCAAGTAAACCAGATTGCCTATGAGTTAGGTTACGAAGACGTATCTTACTTCATTCGTTTTTTTAAAAAGCATACGGGCTATTCCCCCGAAACCTTTAGGCAGAACTTTAAATAAGTCCTATCCAACTTCATTTTTGTCTTACAAGCAAGCCGCCTTGCCCCGATACTTTTGCATATCTTCTAATTTATCAAAAAATAAAAGTTAAGCAAAATGAAAATCATTATTGTAGGTGCGTCGGGCACTATGGGAACTTACTTAGTAAACGCTTGGGAGCAAGAACACGAAATCATTAAAGCAAGTGCGCATTCGGGTGATATTCAGGTAGATATTACCGACCCAGAGTCTATCGAAAACCTGTTTCAACAAGTGGGGGCGTTTGATGCGCTGATTTGTACTGCTGGCCCAACGTATGTGGGGGCATGGAAAAGTTTGTCGAGCGAAACATTCCGCAAAGGCCTTGAAGGCAAGTTGATGGGACAAATTAATTTGGTGCTTATCGGGCAGCATTATATCAAACCCAAAGGCTCTTTTACCTTGATTACGGGGGCTTTAACGCACGAACCGCAACGCAATTTTGCCAACGCATCCGCCGCCAACGGAGCAGTAGAAGCATTTGTAAGAGCCGCCGCCATTGAGTTAGAAAATGGAGTTCGCATTAATGCTGTAAGTCCGACGGTTATCGAAAATTCTCCACAATATTTTCCGTATTTCCCTGGCGAAATGCCCACGACGATGAAACAACTTGAGTATGGCTTTCGCAAAAGTGTATTTGGTGCCAACACGGGGCAAATTATAACACTTCATTAATTTAAGTTTTAAACTCCACAAAAACATGATGAAGCTAAAAGCAAGAGTAATGGCATCGCTAAAAATATGGGTAGTTATTTATCCGTCTATTACCTTATTTCACTATTTGTTTGGAGAAATGTTATCTGCGTTTCCGCTGTATGTCAGAACCTTGATACTCACCTTGGTACTGGTGCCTTGGACGGTATTGGTTGGCGTTCCGTTGGTGGACTGGGTGATGGGGCAATTGGGACTCTCAACTTCACCAACACAAAATACAAGTGATGATGGGACACGAACAGAAAAATAGCAGATCGTTATCAAGATGAATATTTATAAAGCAAAGCGGAATTGCCATTGCATTTTTTGCTTTGCCTTTCAAATCAATTCAGCACTCAAAAAATAACTTTATGAACGGCAATAAACATTTTGATACAATCATTGTTGGGGGGAGTTATTCGGGACTGGCTGCCGCAATGGCATTGGGTAGAGCGTTAAAAACGGTGCTCATTATTGACAGCGGCCAGCCTTGCAACCGACAAACGCCACATTCGCATAATTTCTTGACCCAAGACGGGCAAACACCCAAACAGATAGCAAATATTGTAAGACAACAAGTAGCCGCCTACAACACCATTGCTTTTTGGGACGGATTGGCTACTGCTGGCCGTAAAACTAACAAGGGTTTTGAAATACAAATTTCATCGGGCGAAGTGTTTTCGGCTACAAAATTGATTTTCGCCACTGGCATCCGAGATATGATGCCCAATATCAAAGGCTTGGCAGAATGTTGGGGAATTTCGGTGTTACATTGTCCGTATTGCCATGGATATGAAGTACGAAACGCTGTCACTGGAATTTTGGGCAATGGCGAATCTGGCTTTGAATTTTCCAAACTCATTGCTAATTGGACTAATGATTTGACATTGTTCACCAACGGAAAATCAACGCTAAGCACCCAGCAAGCCGCACAACTGGCCAGCCATCGCATCCGAGTTGTGGAAACGGAAATTGTAGCATTAGCGCACACCAATGGGCAACTGCAAGCAATTGTATTTAAGGACGGTGCAGAACAAAAAATAAATGCACTTTATACGCGACTTCCTTTTGAGCAACATTGCCCAATTCCTATGCAGTTGGGCTGTGAACTGACCGAAGATGGTTATCTCAAAGTTGATGCTTTTCAGAAAACAAGTATAAAAAGTGTGTTTGCCTGTGGCGACAATACTACTCGTATGCGGACAGTTGCCAATGCCGTAGCGACGGGTACCGCAACAGGTATGGCTGTCAATAAAGAACTGACGGAAGAGCGTTTTTCTTGAAAAAAATGAACAGGGACAGCTATTATTTTATGAATATCTGTTCCTGTTTTTGATGGAAAATAGTACGCTGTATTCAGTATGTAATTGATTGTACGTGCTTTGCGCCACTTTTTGCCAAATGGCAAAAGATTATAGTTTTTGTTGCGTCACCTTTGTCTTATTATTTCACTTCTAAATTATAAAAAAATGAAAAAGACAGCGTTAGTAACAGGAGCTTCGGCAGGCATAGGAAAGGCTACGGCAATCTATTTGGCGCAAAATGGCTACTATGTTTATGGAGCAGCACGCAGATTAGAAAAAATGCAAGATTTGATACCTTATGGTATTAAACCGATGAGTTTAGATGTTACCAATGAGGAAAGTCTGAAGGCTTGCGTCAGCCAAATCATCAGCGAGGTGGGTTGTATTGATATTTTGGTCAACAGTGCAGGTTTAGGTTCTTATGGTGCTTTGGAAGATGTGCCAATGCAGGAGGCTAGAAACCTGATAGATATTAATTTGTTTGGTACGGCTCGTCTTATTCAATTAGTACTGCCCCAAATGCGTGAAAATAAATTTGGGAAAATAGTAAATCTATCCTCTGTTGGTGGTAAAGTATATTTTCCAATGGGAAGTTGGTATCATGCAAGTAAACATGCTATTGAAGGCCTGAGCGACTGCCTTCGTGTAGAAGTAAAACAATTTGGTATTGATGTAATCGTAATTGAACCTGGTGCCACAAAATCAGAAATGATTGAAATAGGAGCTGCTGATTTAATGCGTGTTTCTGGAAATACGCCCTACCAAAACTTAGCAAAAAGCATAGCCAAAACATATTCGTCCATGAACGCCGTCGAACCAATTGTAATTGCAAAACTTATCAAAAAAGGCATTGAGGCGAAGCAACCTAAAGCAAGATATGTTGGCGGTGATATGGTCAGACCAATATTGTTTATGAGAAGAATTTTATCAGATAAAATGTTTGATAAAATGATATTAAGTCAAATGAAGTAAAAATATGGAAGCACTCATCAATTATTTGTTACAATTTAGCAACTTGAATCATCAGCAAATTGACTTAATCAAAGCCAAAGCGATATACAAGGAAACGAAGAAAGACGACTATGTTCTTGAAGCAGGAAAAATCCCACGTGAAATCATTTTTCTGACAGACGGAATTATGAGAATTTGTTATTTTAACAACAAAGGCGATGAAGTAACCAAATATTTTTTTGATGAAAATAACTTTATTGCCGATATCAATAACTATAACCAAAATACGCCTGCTACCGAATATATTCAAGCGATTATAGACTGTAAATATATCTCATTTTCAAAAGACGCCATGACCGAACTGTCAATGACTATTATTGAATGGGATAATATTATTGCGAAAATTACAGCGAAAGCGTTGGCCGAAAAAGTGAATAAAATAAGTCCGATGATGGTGGAAGATGCGAAAGAACGTTATCTTTCGTTTTTCGAGAAGTTTCCTAAGCTTGCGAATCGTATTCCTCTTTCATATTTGGCCTCATATTTGGGTATTACGCAGTCGTCGTTAAGCAGAATTAGAAAAAATATTCGGCTATAAAACCAAATTCTTGCGAATATCTTTTCCGTAGTTTGTGCCTTCACCATAGCACTTCCTTTTGATTCAAAGAATCGCTGATTTATGTCATTTCTTTAGCGGCAAGGCTACAATAGCTTTGCCGCTATGTTTTTACGCACAATCTTAAACTAACTCGTCATGTCCATAGAAGTAATTATTTTCTGTATCGTCATGCTCCATTTGTTGTTGGGCATGGGCTGGGTTTTCTACAAAATATTTGCTCAGAAAAACGACAAACAATAAGATTTCTTTTTGCTTATCTGCCGTATATTTGCGCGTTTTGTTTTGATTACTAAACTCATTGCGCATTGATGAAACATTTATCTTTTGTACGTTTTTGTCTGCTTATCAGTTTTTTATGTCTTGGCTTTGTATCTCATATACAGGCGCAAGGCGTAGCTTCGTCGTGGCGTGTATATGGCCATTATGGCATGATTTTCGCCCAAAATCCGCCCGTAAAACATTTGTCTGTGAGTCATCCGTTTGCTATTCAGGCCGATTATATGCTGCCGCTTTCGGGCAAAAAATCTTGGCACAAAATATACCGTTTTCCTGATGTAGGTTTTACGGCACTATACGTGGACATGCGCCAACCCAAAGTGTTGGGGCGTGCCTATTCGGTGCTTACTTTTATAGATAGGCATCTAGACAAAAAACGCCATTTCACCTACCGACTTGCCATTGGGACGGGATTCCATTCTACGCATTTTAACAAAGAAACCAATCACACCAACCAAGCGATTGGCTCTTTTCATACGGCAGCCGTGCAACTGGGCATCATGTATAAGCATCGCCTTGCGGCAGACTGGTTTTTGCAATATGGTTTTATGTTTACGCACTATTCCAACGGTTCAAGCAAAATGCCAAACAGCGGCGTTAATATTCCGACGCTCAGTGTCGGGCTGCGCAAAGGCGAAAGAGCCAAACCAACGCATTTTTTGCCGCCAGACTCTCTGACCCTGATGCCTGTGCATTATGGTTGGGAAGGGCAGTTGTCCACTCATTTTGGCCGCAAAGAAACCTATCCCGTGACGGGCAAAAAATTCTTTTTCTATACGCTCGAAGCCTACGCCTCGTATCGGCACAGCAGGCGTTCGGCTTGGCAAGTGGGCGCAGACGTTATTTATAACAAAACCCTTGAAGAAGAAAAACGCTTGCTTTACGATTCCACGTACAAAAACGTGGACATTACGCGCGTGAGCCTGTTGGCTGGGCACGAACTGTATTTTGGCCGTGTTTCGCTCATGACCCAATTCTGTGTGTATGTCTATAAAAAATTGCCTTTGAATCCGTTTGCCTATCAGCGTCTGGGCCTGAAGTATTACGCTACGCCCAACTTTTATTTGAGTTGCAACTTGCGCACGCACTTTGCCAAAGCAGATGGTGCAGAATTTGGCTTGGGTGTTGCGCTGTTTAATAAGAAAAGAGTATTAGAATAAAAAACGCCACAAAAACACGAAAAAGTTACAATTTGTTGGCAGGCTTAGATTATTTCTTTAAATTGCAGGCTCATTTTTGAAGCTCATTATCAATGAGTTATCCATGAAAGCACACTCTTAGAAACCTATATCTTTTTGTAATATTATTTCTAATAGACAAATGGCCAAAATTAAATACTATTATAATACACATACCTGTACTTACGAAAAAGTTCGCACGAGCGCGTGGGATATATTGTTCAATATCAGTGCTTTTATCATCTTGGCGGCATTGGCGGGAGCTGGCGCGTACTGGTTTGGTAGTCGTTTTTTTGAATCGGGTAGGGAAGCTGCTTTGCGCAAAGAAAACGAAGAACTCAAATTTTATTATGAGTTGCTGGGCAAAGAATTGAATAAGTCGCAGGAAGTGTTGGCATCGCTCCAAACCCGCGACGACAATATTTATAGAGTCATTTTTGAAGCAGACCCAATTCCTGCCGCCGTGCGCGGTGCGGGCATTGGGGGAGCGAATCACTACAAAGACCTTTTGGATAAAGGTTTGGAACAACAAGAGTTGATTATCAATACGTTTGCGCGTGCCGATAAACTCAAAAAACAGCTTTATGTACAAGCCAAATCCTATGACGAAATCACGGGTTTGGTCAAAAACAAACAAAAAATGTTGGCTTGTTTGCCTGCCATTCAGCCCGTGCGCAATAGCGATATTAATATGTTGGCGGGTTTTGGTGGCCGCATCGACCCCGTTTACAAAACCCCCAAATTCCATTCGGGCATGGACTTTGGCGCAAAAACAGGTTCTAAAATTTATGCCACAGGCAAAGGCGTAGTTTCGGTGGCGGGCTATGGCAAGCATTTGGCGGGCTACGGGCAATGTGTGGTGATTAATCACGGCTACGGTTATCAAACGCTTTACGGCCACATGAGCAAAGTAAAAGTGCGTGTAGGCCAGCGAATTAATCGCGGCGACGTGATTGGTTTGGTGGGCAGTACGGGCAAGTCCACAGGGCCGCACTTGCACTATGAAGTGATTAAAGGCGGGCAAAAAATTAATCCCGTAAACTTTTACTACAACGATATTTCGCCGAAAGAATACCAAAATATGTTGGATGTTTCTTCGCGCCAAAGCCAAACCTATGATTAAGAAGGCTTTGCGTAGGGCACGCGAGCGGCAACATACTTTCGTGGTGTGTTGCCGTTTCTTTTTTGCCCTAAATTGTTAATCTTTGTTAAAAGTGATTTTGTAAAATACTGATTACTTGTGGCTTGTATTTTGGCTTTTCTTTTGAATAAAAATTTTAACCATATTCAAGCGTTAGAAGAACCAAACACACCCGAAATTATTTGGTAAATGAATCGTAAAAATTACCTGTTTTGTTTTGTAGTCGTTGGGCTGTTGGCGGGCTTGGCCTCGTCGGCTATGGCGCAAGTGTTCAAAACGCCTCCCAATCATGAATTTTATGTGCGTATCGCGGGCAAAATCTTAGATGCAACCAGCGGCAAACCTATTGCCTATGCGTACCTGACCAACTCGCGCACCAAAAAAGTAATAGCCTCAGATACAGCAGGTTATTACACTACTGTAATTAGTGCCAAAGATACGTTGCGCATTACGGCCATCGGTTACGTGGATTTTCTTTACCAAAAAGACCCCGAAAAACATGGCAATTATTATATAGATTTGCGCCTCACACCCAAAAGCTATGAACTTGCGCCTGTTACGGTTTCCGCACCCAAATTGCGCAAGCGATACAGGCCACTGACCGTGCGCCCCGAATATGCCGCCGAGCAAGATTGGCGAAGGGAAATGATTGAGCGCGGTGATGTGCGCATTGCGCCGACTATTTCCAGCCCATTGTCTTTTTTGTACGAGCAGTTTGGCAGCCGCCCGCGCCAACAACGCAAACTCAAAGATTTGGTGGCACGCCGAGCGATAGAACGCTATATTACAGCGCGTTACAACCGCGAGGTAGTGGCCGAACAAACGGGACTTTCGGGCGACGACCTCACGGAATTTATGCGCTATTGTCCTGTTTCTGATGAGTTTATCTTGGAAGCGTCCGACTACGAACTGGCCGCCCGCATCAACCGTTGCCTTAGTGCCATGAGTAAGGGTGAATAGTGTTATTGGGGCTTTCTGAATTAAAACTATTGAAACGAATGAAAAAACTCCAAAAAATAACGGCAATTGTTTTGCTTTTGAGCTTGCCTATCACGGTGGCTTTTTGTGTAATGGGGCAAAGTGCCAAAACGCAAAAAACAAAGACAGCCGTTGCTAACAAAAAAGCGAATCACGTTTCATTTAACCAACATACTTTTGATACTTATACGGTAGATTTTTCCAAACAAACGATAAAAATGTATTGGAAAAATGCGCAAGGCGAGAAGCTAAAAAACATCGAAACGCTGAAAAAATATGTGGAAGTGAAGGGCAAAAAATTAGTGTTTTCCACCAATGCGGGAATGTATATGCCCGACAATTCGCCGCAAGGTTTGTACATCGAAAACAAAAAAGAATTAGTGCCCATCGACCTTGCCGCAAAAGGCTACGGAAATTTTTATATGCAGCCCAATGGCGTTTTTCTAATCACCAAAAAGCAGGCAAAAGTTGTGCCTTCTACCGAATTTGAAAAACATAAAAAAGGCGTGCTATATGCCACACAATCGGGGCCAATGTTGGTAACAAATGGTCAAATAAACTCCCATTTTACCAAAAGCTCAACCAATGTTTTTGTGCGCAGTGGCGTGGGAATCAATAAAAATGGCGAAGTTGTTTTTGCGATTTCTAATGAGGTGGTAAATTTCTATGATTTTGCCAGTTTGTTTAAAGAAATATTGAAATGTGATAACGCACTTTATCTGGACGGTGCCATTTCTGAAATGTATTTATTGGATTTGAAAAGACCACAAACTGTACAAGATTTTGGGGCAATGATTGCCATAACTGAATAATAGATTGCGTATGAAAAAACTGCTACTTTTTTTGTTTATTTTCCTTGATTTTAGTGTTTTTGGCTTTGATATGCAGGCTTATGTGAGCCAGCACCGAGACCAAAATCTACAAGTTTTTTTAGCCAATTTTCCGTATAATCAATATTTAGAAACGGTTGCTTTTACGGATTTTCCTCGCATACAAGAAGATAGGTATATTGTTTGGAAATCGCTAAGAGATGCCAACGGCAAACAAGACGGTGATATATTTTTGTATCATTTGGCCGACGAATTTCTGAAACAATATCCCGTAACGCTCGCGCAACTCGACAAAAAAATTTCGATAGGAGAAGCGTATTTAAGCACGTCTAAAAAACTAAGCAATCCGAGCCAGCCAAGTTTGGATAATAACTACTATTTCAAATTAAATACTAATGAGGCTTATCAAATAGTTGGTTATTATATTTTGAGTAAAGTAGCCGAAGTAATAGAACAAAATCACCGAAAAAGTAAATTTAACCCCACAGATTCTATTAACGTAACGTATTTAAAGCGACTCAAAAAGAATAAAGTTTTAGTTTCGTTTGAAGAAAGCAGCAGTAAAAAAATAATTGCCAATATTAAGCAAGGAAAATTTAATTATGTGATAGACCGTTTCCAACAAAGTATCAAATCTTTTGTTTGTGGCTTGGGCATATTTGTTTGGGGAATTGTAGCCGTATTGCTGGGAATTATTTTTGTTAATATCCCTACTTTTTTTAAAAAAATAAGCGTATTAGCGGCTATTATTTTAGTTATTTTAAAATTTACGACAGACTGTAATCCAAGCCCTGTTTCGTCGGAGGCGCGGCCTAATTTCAAACAAATTTGGTCGAAAAGTTTTTACCCAACAGGCTATAAATCAGAGCATTTGGTCGAGATTTTTAACCTGAAAGATAAGTCTTCCAACCATTCCATTGGCCATTCTATTTGGATGCGTGCGCCCCGAATCAAAGTACAATATTTTGCGTCATCTGCTGTAAATCAGTTCCGTAGCTTCAAAAATCAACACCGCGTAGTGTTGGCCACTACGGGCGGTTATACCACCAATTTTGGCGGCAGCAAAAAGCCCGACGGTTTTACGCTCGAAAATGGCAAATTAATTAATGCTGTATTGCTGCACGATAGGCACGGGTTGGCCGTTTTTTCGGGAAATAGCGTGCAGGCCATTAACCTGAAAGCCAATAAAATAAAATTGCCAAACGGCGATATTTTGGATACTCCTTTCGAGAGTTTGGCGGCTTATTCGCAGCTACTGAAATGGTGCAAAGACCATAACGCAACCGTGTTCCAAACGCATTTGTTGGCCAGTAATGATTCCATTCTGATTAATCCGTCCAAATCCTCGAATGCGCAGCGTGAAAGACGTTTGTTGGCGTTGTTTGAAGACAAAAAAGGCAATAAAGTACACGCCATTTTTAATATTACGGCCTCTTACGATTTGGCCTCTATTACGCAAGAAATTTTTAATATTATTGCCAAACGTGAGTTTAAAGTATTGGGAATTATGAACCTTGATACAGGGTCTTATGACATTCTGAATGTGTTTAACGAACGCGGTAATTTGTGGCCTGCTGTACGTGGCCCAGTGGATATTTCGGCGGCTACCAATTTGATAGTTTATTACAAATAAAAACTAAAAATGGCCAAAAATAAAAAACAATATATCGTTATTTTGTTGGGGGCTTGCTTGCTCTTTTCGGTTGGAATTATTATTTATCAAAATCAATCGAATATAAAAAAAGAAATAAGCAATACACCTGCGCCAATGCCGCATACATTGGGCAAAATATCAGGTAATTTTGCGGAAAATCTGAATGCCTTTTTGCAGGATTTGAATAGTAGCGAAAACGTATATCAATCTCAAATCCATTTTTTTGAATTTGTAAAAGCACAAAATCCTAATTCTTTACCCACCAAAGAACAATATTTGCACTTAATTAATGGCCAAACTATTCCCGAAGATTACCAATATTTTCTAAAAGAATGTTTGCCAAATTATTTGGAAAATTTGCCTTATCGTACTGCCGTATTTAAAGATAAAAATATTATTTTTTCGACCAAATCGGATACCATTAGCAATGCAGAATTGCTTTTTAATCAAGAAAAAGAATCTTCTAAAACTTTGCTGGAAACGCTGCCGCCAGCCAGCAAACGCATTGTAATTTCGGGTACTTATACTTCGCCTTACGATTTGCCTGCGGGCTTGGCAGTGGACAAAGGCGATATTGTAAATCCGTGTATTCAGAAATGGGATGGGCTTTTGCTCATAGACAAAGAAAATAGGCTTCATATTTTCAATATCAGAGACCTAAATTATGGTTTTAATACGCTAAATATCAAAGATAATATTTCGGATTATCTGAAATTTGTGGAACTGCTCAAACACGAAAATGCTTCGGCGGTTCAGTCGCATTTGATTTTGTACAACGACAGTATTTGTGTAGAAAAACAAGCGCAACAAACGCAAACGCGCCGCAGGGTTATTTTTCAGACCAAAGACGGAAATACGCATATTTTTGACTCGTTTGAAATGCAACTTTCGTTGTATGAGTTGGCCGAATATCTCCAAAAAAATTATAAAGCCAGTCGCGCCATTAATGTAGATATGGGCGATTATAATTATTGCAAAATCTTTGAAAACGGACAGGAAACGCAGGATTACAGCATTTTGCGAAACGGCGTAGTGCTATCAAATTTTATTGTGATAGACTATTAACTGTTTCGGCTTGTATACAATGTTACCACTCCAGCGTTATCATTTCCGCAGTGTTGGCGATGGTGGCCGTGTGGCAAATACTGGTTTCGGCGGCTGGTGGCGCACCTACGAAGGGGTCAAAGTTGGGCAAAGTGTCCATCCATCCGAAATGCTCGCGGTGCGTAGGCGTTTGGCCTGTGGTGTGGCGCACGCCATCCACTTTCCCGAAATCGTGCAGATGTATTTTAATTTCCTGATAATCAGAAATATAATTCCCTTCTACGGCCTCGATTTTTAGTTTTCTTTCGGTTGGGGAAAAGCGAATAACACGCTTGTAAAAATCGCCGTTGGCGTAGCCGTAACTTGTGCCGTCGTCCTCGTACCAAACCAACTCTTGCGTGGCCGCACCTCTGTACAAATGCAAATGCAAAACGGGCTGGGGCTTTTGTTTGGTGTGTTGTGTTGCGTTTTGGGCAAGCAACATACCGCCCGCTTTCACAAAAACGGGTAGCCGCTCTACTGGACATTCTATGATAATTTCTTGTTCGGCTGCCCAATGTTTGCCGTTATAAAAGTCGTACCAACCGCCTGCATTGGCGGGCAAATACACTTTACAAAACCGCTGGTAACTTTCCGTTGGACAAATCAAAAGGCTTTCGCCGCACATGAATTGGTTCTGATAATCAAATAGATATATTTTTTCGTCGTGGCTGTGCTCAATGGCCAAACTCCGCACCACAGGCAAACCCGTTTGGCTATTTTCCCAAAACATCGCGTACAGATACGGCAACAATTTATAGCGAAGGTTAATGTAGTTGCGGGCAATGGCTTCGGTGCGTTCCCCGAAAGACCACGCATCGGTTTGGCGGTTGTCTATCATGGTATGGATGCGGAAATAAGCCGTAAAAGCTGCCACCGAAATCCACCGCGCAAACAAATTTTTGGAAGCCTCGCCCACAAAACCGCCGATGTCCGTCCCCGTGAACGACACGCCCGCAAGTCCCATGCTCATCAGCAGGCGCACGCCAACCAACAAATGTTCGTCGGAAGCAATGTTATCGCCTGTCCAAACAGCTGCGTAGCGTTGCACGCCCGCATAACCTGCCCGCGTGAGTACAAAAGGGCGTTTTTCAGGCAAATGTTGGCGTGCGCCTTCGTAAGTGGCGCGTGTCATTTGTAGGCCGTAGGCGTTGTGGCCTTGTTTGTGGCTGGTGCGCTGGCCTTCGTAGTCAAACTCCACCAAATCGGGCGTAGCTTGTCCCCAAGAGGCTGGCTCGTTCATGTCCGTCCAGAATCCCGTAACGCCTTGTTCTGTAAGTGTTTGCATAGAATTTGCCCACCACGCACGCGCCGCAGGATTCGTGAAATCAGGAAAATGACACCAACCTGGCCATACGCAAGCCGCGTAGTTTTCGCCGTCGGGGTATTGTAAGAAAAGCCCTTGCGCTTTGCCTTCTTCGTACGGCGTGTAGCCGTCTTCTATCTTGATGCCTGGGTCAGTAATCACGACCACTTCAAAGCCTTGTTCTGCTAAATGTTGCGTGAGTTTTTGGGGAGAAGAAAAACGCTCGCCGTGCCACGTAAACACCTTATAATCTTGCATATAGTGAATGTCCAAGTACAGGGCATCGGCTGGAATTTGCTTTTGTCGGAACGTGTCGGCGATGCGCTGTACCTCCACGTCGGGATAATAGCTGTATCGGCATTGTTGCAGCCCCAAACTCCAGCGCGGCGGCAATTCGGCGCGGCCTGTCAGTTGCGTATAAGCCGCAATAATTCCTTTAATCGTCGTGTCGTGGATGAAATAATAATTCATGCGACCCGCTTGCGCGGCAAACGAAGCAAAACGATTATTAGAAGCCCCGAAATTGTACCAAGAACGATAAGTGCTATCCATAAAAATCCCGTAGGACAAGCCACTGTGCACGCCAATATAAAACGGCAACGTTTGGTAAAGTGGGTCGCTTTCTGCGCCGTAGGCGAAACTATCGGTGTTCCAGTTGGTGTACGCGCGTCCGCGTTTGTCTTGGTTGCCTGTTTTTTCTCCCAAACCCAAAAAACGCTCATAAGGCTGCAATTTTTTGTAAGTAACCACTTCTTCGCCGAGCCAACCCGTCCCGAAAGCGGCATCATCTTCGTTGAGCAACGCATTATTTTTATCAAAAAAACGAAAACGCACAGGCGATTTGCCCACTTCCAAACGCAGTTTGGCGGTACTAATTTGCCAATGGTTTTCTTGTTCAATTATTTCAAAATCAGGATTTTGTGGCGGAATAATGACGGAATATGAAAAGTCCGTTTCGGTGTTTTGCTCGATGCAAACACGGATAATTTCGGGCGTGTAAACGCTAATGTTTACGGTGGCTTCTGCCGTGTGGAGTTGCAGGCCGTGCGCGGTGCATTGCGCTTGCGTGCTTGCGCTAAGGCTGCGGAAAAGTGCTGAATTTGCCATAGGGTCGGGGAGTGTGTTAATGGCACAATTTAACAGAAAAAAGCTATAAGTTTTTAAAATACAGTTATGGGGTAAGATTGAGTAAATCGGATCAATTTATATTAAATCGTATCATATCGTATCAGAAAGTATCATAGCCTGCGAGAACACAGACTATTTTTTCGCCGTGCCCAATACCGATAATTGGCATTAAAAACATACATTAGCGGGCTAAAAACAATTAAATTTTTAAGAAAACAGCATGGCAAAACAAAAAGCGACAACCGAAGAACCGCTCGAAAAACAACTTTGGAAAACAGCGGACAAACTCCGCAAAAACATAGATGCTGCCGAATACAAGCACATTGTGTTGGGGTTGATTTTCCTCAAATACATTTCTGATGCTTTCGAAGAGTTGCATGCACGGCTCAAAGCGGAGGAAGCAAACGGCGCAGACCCCGAAGACAAAGACGAATACAAAGCCGAAAATGTATTTTTTGTGCCGCAGGATGCCCGCTGGAACTACTTGCAGGCCAACGCCAAACAACCCGAAATCGGGAAATTGGTGGACGATGCCATGGACGCCATCGAAAAAGAAAATGCTTCGCTGAAAGGCGTTTTGCCGAAAGTGTTTGCACGCCAAAACCTCGACCCCACCAGCTTGGGCGAACTCATCGACCTTGTCGGGACGATTGCGTTGGGAGATGCCAAAGCCAGAAGTGCCGATGTGCTCGGACACGTATTTGAGTATTTTTTGGGCGAGTTTGCCTTGGCCGAAGGCAAAAAAGGCGGACAGTTTTACACGCCAAGAAGCGTAGTAGAATTGTTGGTGGAAATGTTAGAGCCTTACAAAGGACGCGTATTTGACCCGTGCTGCGGCTCTGGGGGGATGTTTGTACAATCCGAAAAATTCGTGGCCGACCACCAAGGACAACTAAACGACATTTCCATTTACGGGCAAGAAAGCAACCAAACCACGTGGCGATTGGCCAAAATGAACTTGGCCATTCGGGGCATCGACAGCTCGCAGGTGAAATGGAACAACGAAGGTTCTTTTTTGAACGACGCACACAAAGACCTGAAAGCCGATTATATCATTGCCAATCCGCCGTTTAACGTCAGCGATTGGGGCGGCGAGCTGATGCGAACCGACGGACGCTGGCAATACGGCACACCGCCCACAGGCAACGCCAATTTTGCATGGCTTCAGCATTTCATTTATCACCTATCACCCAACGGGCGAGCGGGGGTTGTGTTGGCGAAAGGGGCTTTGACCTCCAAAACCTCTGGCGAAGGCGACATCCGAAAAGCATTGGTCGAAAATGGCCTGATTGATTGCATCGTGAACCTGCCCGCCAAACTGTTTCTGAACACGCAAATCCCTGCGGCTCTGTGGTTTATGAGCCGCACCCGCACGAAAAAAATCCCTTCTAACGGAGAGGTGCCCAAAGAGCGGGGTGGTGATAGAGACCGCAGCAAAGAGATTTTGTTTATTGATGCCCGCAACTTGGGGCACTTAATCAACCGCCGCACCCGCGAACTTTCCAAAGAAGACATTGATAAAATCGCGGGGACTTACCACGCGTGGCGAAACCCAGACGCTGACTACCAAGATATTGCAGGTTTTTGTGCGGCGGCGCCCTTGGCCAAAGTAGCCGAATTGGACTTTGTACTGACCCCAGGCCGATATGTGGGGCTGCCCGACGAAGAGGACGATTTTAATTTTGCGGAACGTTTCGCGGAGCTAAAAACAACACTTGAAGCACAACTCAAAGAGGAAGCCCAACTCAACGAAATTATTGCTGCCAACCTTTTAAAAATTAAAATCAATGAGTGAGATTATAGAAAAACCACTCAATGAGATTGGTTGTAGTTTTTTATCTGGTTTTGCATTTAAAAGCTCAGATTATTCAAATAAAGGTATCCCTTTAATTAAAATAGGTAACATACAAAATCGTGTTGTCACAGTTGACTCAAATGGAGACCGTATATCCGAAGAATTGATTAACGATAGAACAAAAAGGTTTCTACTGAGTAATAATGATGTCCTTATTGCAATGACTGGTCAGGGTAGTGTAGGAAGAGTAGGAAAATTAAAATTAAGAAACGGAGACAAAGCCTTTCTTAATCAACGAGTTGGGAAGTTTTTATGTGATGAAGTTAACGTAAATAAGGATTATCTTTATTACATATTAACAACAAATAAATATCAAGACTATCTTTTTAATACAGGGGCTGGAAGTGGGCAACCCAATCTAAGCCCTGAATTAATTTTAAAAACAGAAATTCCTTGGGTTGAATACCCAGAACAAACGGCCATTGCCTCGGTGCTTAGCAGTTTGGACGACAAAATAGACCTGCTGCACCGCCAAAACGCCACCTTAGAACAAATGGCCGAAACGCTTTTTAGGCAGTGGTTTGTGGAGGAAGCAAAGGAGGAGTGGGAGGAAACCACATTAGAAAATCATACTGAAGTTTTTCGCGGCTTGAGTTATAAAGGAAGTGGTCTTTCTGAAATTGGTGTTGGATTGCCAATGCATAATTTAAATTCTGTTTACGAGGGGGGTGGATACAAATATGAAGGAATTAAATTTTATAAAGGTGAGTACAAGGAAAGACATTTGGTAAATACAGGTGACATAATTGTAACAAATACAGAGCAAGGGCATGAATTTAGATTAATTGGTTTCCCTGCAATTGTTCCTGATTACTATGGATTAAAAGGACTCTTCAGCCAGCACATATATAAGCTTATTCCTATAGAAGATTCTTATCTATCAAATGAATTTCTTTACTATTTATTGATGACATCATCTGTTCGGGAACAAATAATAGCTGCGACAAATGGTTCTACTGTTAATATGCTTGCGATTGATGGCTTACAAAGACCTGAATTTAAATTGCCGCCAAAAGACCTTGTTGAAATTTTTACAACCATAGTTTATAGTTATTGGAAAAAGAAATATGCGAATCAAACCCAAATCCGCACGCTTACGTCCTTACGGGATACGTTGTTGCCGAAGTTGATGAGTGGGGAGGTTCGGGTCGTGTAGGGGCAGGGGATGTGTGTCGGGCGTTTTTATACGTTGTGGTCGTTGTGGTGTGGGGATGTTCGCAACGCGGGTGGCCATCCCAACGACGGTTTGGATGGCCGTAGAGACGCAAAATTTTGCGTCTCTACCACATTACCACATTTACCCGTCCACAAACAATATTTACAACCACCAATTACAAATGGATAAATTCAACAACAAATATCGTATTGCTTCCGCCCGTGCCTATTTTTGGGATTATGGTTGGAACGCCGCCTATTTTGTTACCATTTGCACCCAAGACCGAATCAACTGGTTTGGCAAGGTGTTGGACGGGAAAATGGTGTTATCGGACATTGGCGAAATTGCGCATAAATGTTGGGCGGAAATCCCCCAACATTTTCCGTTTGTAAAATTGGGGGCGTTTGTTGTCATGCCCAATCATGTGCACGGGATTGTTATTATTGATAAAACGGAAACCGATTTGAATGTAGAGGCGCAAAATATTGCGGTGGTTCGGGAACAGACGCAAAAATTTGCACCACCATCACCCACCGAAACCCAAACCCAAAACAAATTTGGGCCACAATCCCAAAATTTGGCCTCCATTATTCGTGGATTTAAAATTGGGGTAACCAAAAATGCGCGCCTTTTGCATGCCAATTTTGCATGGCAACCACGTTACCACGACCACATCATACGCGACGAACGAGCCTATCACAACATTTCGGAATACATCATTCAGAATCCCGTGAAATGGTCGGAAGATAAATTTTATATGTCATGACACGAATCACCGAAAATCTTATTGAAACCTTCGCCATTGAATTACTCGAAAAACTCGGCTATACTTATCTGTACGGCTCCGACATTGCGCCCTTTGCCGCCAACGCAGAAAGTACAGAAAGAGAAAGTTTTGAACAAGTGCTGTTGTTGGGCAGGCTGCAAAACGCCATAAAAAGGCTCAATCCCAGCATTCCAGCCGACGCACAGGCGGAGGCCGTCAAAACGATTCAGCGCATCGCTTCGCCCGAACTGCTGACCAACAACGAAACATTTCATCGGCTGCTCACCGAAGGCGTTCCCGTTTCCAAACGCATAGACGGCGACGACAGAGGCGACAGCGTTTGGCTCATCGATTTTAAAAATCCGCACAACAACGAATTTGTGGTAGTCAATCAGTTTACGATTATAGAAAACGGCCACAACAAACGGCCTGATGTGATGCTGTTTGTCAATGGTATTCCGTTGGTGGTGATGGAGTTGAAAAACGCCGCCGACGAAAACACCACCATTCATTCGGCTTTCAAGCAAGTAGAAACCTACAAAGCCATTATCCCAAGTCTTTTTACTTACAATGCTTTTGTGATTATTTCCGACGGCTTGGAAGCGAAAGTAGGTTCTATTTCGGCGGGTTTAAGTCGTTTTATGGCTTGGAAATCGGCAGACGGAAAAGCCGAAGCCTCGCATTTGGTGAGCCAGTTAGAAACACTGATTCAAGGAATGCTCAATAAAAAAACCTTGATAGATTTAATCAGGCATTTTATTGTTTTTGAGAAATCGAAAAAACAAGATGCCGCCACAGGCATTACCACCATTTCGACGGTAAAGAAATTAGCCAATTATCATCAATACTATGCCGTAAACAAAGCCGTAGAATCAACGTTGCGGGCGTCGGGGTTTGATACCTCTTTGCATACGGAATTTGCAGGAAACGACCGAGTGCCCAGCGTACAGAATCAACCCATCGGCGATAGAAAAGGCGGCGTGATTTGGCACACACAAGGCAGCGGAAAATCGTTGTCAATGGTTTTTTATACGGGGAAAATCGTCCTGACGCTGGAAAACCCAACTATTTTGGTCATTACAGACCGCAACGATTTGGACGACCAACTTTTTGATACTTTCGCCGCCTCCAAACAATTGTTGAGACAAGAACCCGTTCAGGCAGAAAATAGAAATCATCTAAAGGAATTATTAAAGGTCTCGTCGGGTGGTGTGGTGTTTGCCACCGTGCAAAAGTTTCAACCAGAAGAAGGCAATGTGTACGAACAACTTTCTGACCGAAAAAACATTGTTGTTGTCGCCGACGAAGCACACCGAACGCAATATGGTTTTAGAGCAAAAACCATTGATGAAAAAGACGAAAAGGGCAATGTAATTGGCAAGAAAATCGTCTATGGTTTTGCAAAATATATGCGAGATGCGCTGCCGAATGCGACTTATGTCGGCTTTACGGGAACGCCCATCGAAAGCTCAGACGTAAACACCCCAGCGGTTTTTGGCAACTACGTGGACATTTACGATATAGCCCAAGCCGTTGAAGATGGCGCAACGGTTCGTATTTTTTACGAAAGTCGCTTGGCAAAAGTGAATCTGAGCGAAGAAGGCAAACGATTAGCTGAGGAGTTGGACGAGGAACTGGCACAAGAAGATTTGACCGATACCCAAAAAGCCAAAGCCAAATGGACGCAGTTAGAAGCCTTGGTGGGTAGTGAAAATCGCGTGGCGGCTATTGCCAAAGATATAGTAACACACTTCGGCCAACGTCAGGAAGTGTTTGAAGGCAAAGGCATGATTGTGAGCATGAGCCGCCGAATCGCGGCAGATTTGTATCAGGCAATTATCAACCTGAAACCCGAATGGCATTCGGAAGATTTGACGAAAGGCGTGATAAAAGTAGTAATGACTTCGGTTTCTTCGGATGGCCCGACCATTTCCAAACATCATACCACCAAAGAACAACGGAGAATATTGGCCGAACGAATGAAAAATCCTGACGACGAGTTACAGTTGGTCATCGTGCGGGATATGTGGCTTACGGGTTTTGACGCGCCAAGTATGCACACACTTTACATTGACAAACCCATGAAAGGGCATAATTTGATGCAGGCCATCGCAAGGGTAAACCGCGTGTACAAAGACAAACCAGGTGGTTTGGTGGTAGATTATTTGGGCATTGCGGCAGACCTGAAAAAAGCATTGGCATTTTATTCGGATGCAGGCGGCAAAGGCGACCCCACCAATTTGCAAGAGCAAGCCGTAGGGTTGATGTTGGAGAAATTAGAAGTTGTTTCTCAGATGTATCATGGTTTCCCTTACGAAACTTTTTTTGAGGCCGACACTTCCCAAAAATTGTCGTTGATACTTGCCGCCGAAGAACACATTTTAGGTTTGGACGATGGAAAGAAACGTTACATCAACGAAGTAACCGCCTTGTCAAAAGCCTTTGCCATTGCCACGCCGCATGAGCAAGCCATGGACGTAAAAGACGAAGTTTCTTTTTTTCAGGCAGTAAAAGCAAGGTTAGCAAAGTTTGACGTAACTGGCACTGGCAGAACAGACGAAGAAATCGAAACGACAATCCGCCAAGTAATCGACAGGGCATTGGTTTCTGAAAAAGTAATAGATGTTTTTGATGCGGCAGGCATTAAGAAGCCCGATATTTCCATTTTATCCGAAGAGTTTTTGAAAGAACTAAAAGGAATGGAGCATAAAAATGTAGCTTTAGAAGTGTTGAAAAAACTTTTGAATGATGAAATAAAATCCAGAGCCAAACAGAACTTAGTGAAAAGCAGGTCGTTTTTAGAAATGCTTGAAAATTCTATTAGGAAATACCATAACAAAATTCTGACGGCAGCCGAAGTAATGGACGAACTCATCAAGCTGAGTAAGGAAATTGTGGAAACGGACAATGAAGCTAAGCACATGGGCTTGACCGACTTTGAATATGCTTTTTATACGGCAGTAGCCAACAACGACAGCGCAAAAGAACTCATGCAACAGGACAGACTAAAAGAACTTGCCGTCGTGCTGACCGAAACCATCAGGCAAAACGCCTCTATCGACTGGACCATCAAGGAGAGCGTAAAAGCCAAATTGAAAGTAGCGGTGAAAAGAATATTGAGAAAATACGGCTATCCGCCAGATATGCAACTGTTAGCAACCGAGACGGTTTTGAAACAAGCCGAAATGATAGCAAACGAAATAACGAGCTAAAAATATCTTTTAAACAAAGGCCTGTGAAGACACAGGCCTTTGTAATGCTATGCAAAATGATTGTGCAAATCAGTTCGTTTGGGTGGTGTGTGGGGAGGGGAATATGGAGGAACCCGCTTTTGCAAAACGGCTGTTGTAGGGGTTTGTATTATAAATTAAAAAATCTGGATTTTTTAATCCAGATTCTATTCTATAATGTTTGACGTTTTTTTAAATAGGCAAAGTTTTAAAGCCTTCCAATGATTTTTTAGCTGCTTCAATTTTGGTTTGAAACAACTTTTTATCCTTGATATTCGCTGCTACAGAACTAAATTTAACTTTAGCGTCTTTAGGAATATCAATTATTCTTTTTGTTTCTACTATTTTTTTCATAACTCCTAACTTTATAAGTAAGCTTGCTCAAATCTATAAATTAATATTCATTCGAGAGCGGAAAATTAATTATTTTTTTTATATACCAAAATATCATGATATTCATGGCCTGGTACATATTGGACAAAAGTGTTATTTGCTGTTCGATTTTTCCCGAAAAAAATATAATTGTTACTTAGGTTTTCAAAATTTTTATCTACAAAATATCTGTATGTTTTAATTCGTTGATTTTCTTTTTTGCAAAACTCATTACATTTCTTTTCACAAAATGGTAAACAGCTCTCCTTAAAATTTTCAGTTGAATCACTACCGCATACATATAATACACAATCTGGTTTTGATTCAAAAAATAATGGAACTGTATGCAAAACTGTATTAAACACAGTGTACATATCTCCATTATTACTGTTTATGTTGTCTATTATTGTTTTACTTTCTTCATCATAATCCCCAAAACCTAAATTATATACAACCCTATTGCCCAAAAGTGTTATTGGACTGTATTCAATAGCTTTAATTATAGTAGAGTTACCAATACTTGCAAAAAGATATTGTAATCTTTCTTCATTTAAAGTTACTTCTATGTCGTAATGGTTATTATTTTGCAATTTTATAACGGTGTTAAACATTAGAAAGTTGCAAAAATAATGATTTATATCTAATATTTAAAATCTGTATGTTTGAATTGAATTTACTACAACGGAAAAAAATTGCGAAAGGCGGGATTAAATAGTACTTCTCTTATTATATGCACAATGTTTGTGGAAAGTGCAAAAGCCTAAATTACATACCTTAGCGTCCGCTTTTTCGCAAACATAATGTTGCAGGCAGGTATTTTTATCCAACCTTGTTTGTAATTTCCCCGTTATTAAATTCAACGATAGTAAAATGCACATTTCGTTGTTCGTCTAAATACTTTATTTTCAATAAGTCGCGAGACATTTACAAGTGTTTTGGTATTTTTATAAGACCTAATTTGCCTGAAACACAAAAAAAGCCAGTAGCACCATAAAGTACCACTGGCTTTTTGTTGGTCGGGGTGGCGGGATTTGAACCCACGACCTCTTGCACCCCATGCAAGCGCGCTACCGAGCTGCGCTACACCCCGTTTTTTTTGAGGCTGCAAAACTAATTTTTTTTATTTATAAGTCAATTACTCCGTTTCTTTTTTTTCGGCTGGCGCGTTGCTTTCAGCGTCTTTGGGTTGCGGGAAAAACGTATTCTGGAAAATCAGAATCGCAACTACGCCCACAAAAATCGCGGAATCGGCGATGTTGAAAATCGGCCAAAACGAGAAAAACTCCCCGCCCCAAATCGGCACCCAGTCGGGCAAAATGCCTTGCCACAAATCCACGTACAGCATATCCACCACTTGCCCATGAAACCAAGGCGTGCTGGCATTAGGCGCAGGAATATCCAGCCAAACGCCATAAAAAATACTGTCCACCAAATTGCCGACTGCACCGCCCAGAATCAAAGCCAAGCAATACAAAAAGCCTTTGTGCGTGTGGCGAATCGCCAAATAGCGCAAATAATAGGCAATGGCAAACATGGCAAAAAGCCTAAAAACACTCAGCATCAGTTTGCCGTATTGGTGGCCAAGTTCCATGCCGAAGGCCATGCCAGGATTGCGGATGTAATAGAGTTTGAACCAGTCGCCAAAAATTTTGATTTCGCCCGCTGCGCCGTATTCCATATTGAAATGAACGCCCAGTTTTACGGCTTGGTCTATGCCAATGACCAACAAACTAACTAAATAATATTTGTAAAAGTCTTGGGACTTTTGCTGTGAATCTTGCATTGTAGTGCAGGTATCTGCTTGATTTTGTATTGGTTATAAAAGTTTTTTGATAATCTCGTCCACGCTTACTTCTTCGGCTTCGGCCTTGAAGTTGCGCACGATGCGGTGACGCAAAATCGGCGTGGCTACGGCTTGCACGTCTTCGATGTCGGGCGAATATTTTCCCGCAAGCAAAGCGTTACATTTTGCCCCCAACACCAAATATTGCGAAGCGCGAGGCCCTGCGCCCCATTCCAAATACTGGTTGGTGTCAGCTACGGCACCACTTGTACGCGGACGGGTTTTGTGTACCAAACGCACGGCGTATTCTATCACGTTGTCGGGCACGGGCACTTTGCGCACCAAATCCTGAAACGCTTTTATTTCTTCTGCCGAAATAATTTTGTTGGCCGTTGGGCGCGAGTGCGTGGTGGTCGCTTTCACGATTTGCACTTCGGCTTCGTAGCTCGGATAATCCAACAAAATATTGAACATGAAGCGGTCAAGTTGTGCTTCTGGCAACGGATACGTTCCTTCCTGCTCAATGGGATTTTGGGTGGCCAATACAAAAAACGGACGTTCGAGGGCGTAGCGTTGGCCAGCAATCGTAACGGAATATTCTTGCATAGACTCCAACAACGCGGCTTGCGTCTTGGGTGGCGTACGGTTTATCTCGTCGGCCAAAATGATATTGGAGAAAATCGGCCCTTTTACGAATTTGAAATTGCGGTTTGTGTCCAATGTTTCCGAACCCAAAATGTCTGAAGGCATAAGGTCGGGCGTAAATTGTATCCTGTTAAAATTCAAATCCAATGCGGAGGAAATGGTTTGGATAAGTAATGTTTTGGCCAATCCTGGCACGCCTACGAGTAGGCAGTGACCTTGACAGAAAATGGCCGTCAGTACTTGTTTTACTACTTCGTCTTGCCCGACGATTACTTTACCGATTTCGGCTTGTAAGGCTTTGAAAGAAGCCTTCATGGCGTTAGCGGCTTCTACTTCATTGGAGAATGTCATTCGTTTGCGGTTTATGATTGAAACATTCGGACGGCGGCGCGTCATCTTGCGGCGGCCTTAGCCCACAAATGTAAGTAAAAATTAACGGTATTTTGGTGAAAAAAGTCTGCGACAGCCGCTAATTCAGGCGCGGGTCTATGGGATAATTGGCCATTGCGCGGTATTCGCCGCCCATACGTTTGAGTATTTCGCGCCAAAGGTGTTCGGGAGGTGTCGTAAAAATAAGGTCGTGGCCTACGTTGCTCGTAATCCAAACTTTGTCTTTGATTTCGGCCTCCAACTGTCCTTCGCCCCAACCCGAATAGCCCAAAAAGAAGCGTATTTGTTCGGCATTTATCTGAAAACTATTGATAAGCTCTTTTACTTGTTCGTAATGGCCGCCCCACTGCACGCCGTCGGCTACATTGATGCTTTCTTCGATTAGATGCGGTACGTTGTGTATGTAGTGTAACGTGTTTTGTTCCACAGGGCCTCCCACAAACAAGGGCATATCGTTTTGTATGACTTCTTCCGACACTTCCTGCAACATGAAATTGGTAGGCTTGTTCAACACAAAACCAAACGAACCCGTTTCGCTATGTTCGCATAGCAGAATTACGGTGCGTATAAAGTTTGCATCTTGCAAAAATGGTTCGGAAATAAGTATCGTTCCTTTTGTTATGAGCATTGATTCCTGATTTTATTCTTTGCAATGATTAGAAAAGATTGAAATATACACAACCTTTTTTCAAAATTCCTTCTGTTTTTTGCTAAAAAAAGGCGCATGTGTACCTTTTTAGCCTAACAAATACTTCTTTGGAGTGGTTGCAGGCGCAAAAAGTTTTATGTTTGCGGCCATAATTATTGCTTGTTTTTGGACAAACCTTACTGCCATGACAACACATCACTATAAAGAAATTGCGGCTATCCGCAAAGATTATAGTTTGCGCTCGTTGGACATTAACGACGTAAACCCTAATCCTATTTTACAGTTCCAACATTGGTTGGACGAAGCCATCAAATCCGAAGTACACGAACCAACGGCCATGAACTTGGCAACGGTTTCGGTGGAAGGTCGCCCATCAGGGCGTATTTTGTTGCTCAAAGGCGTGGACAGAGGCTTTGTGTTTTTTACGAATTACAACAGCCGCAAAGGACACGATTTGAACCAAAACGCCGCCGCCGCCATGACGTTTTTTTGGCCAGAACTCGAACGGCAGGTGAGGGTAGAGGGTTTTATGGAACGTGTGTCGGCGCAGGAGTCGGACGAATATTTTCATAGCCGCCCGCGCATGAGCCGTTTGGGGGCTTGGGCTTCCTCGCAGAGCCAACCCATCGAAGACCGTTCGGTCATCGAACGCCGCATTAGCGAACTGCTTGCCCAATATGGCGAAGAAGAGCCATTGCCGCGCCCAGAAGGGTGGGGCGGGTATCGCCTGATGGCCGACCGCTTGGAGTTTTGGCAAGGCCGCCCCAGCCGCCTACACGACCGCATCGCCTACACGTTGCAGCCCGCCGAAAACTGGAAAATAGAACGCCTTTCGCCCTGATTTTTCATTGATACCAAAATAAAAAAGCCCTCTGAGAAAGAGGGCCTTTTTATTTATAAGGGTAATTTTTGATTAGCGCATATATTTGGCCAATTCGGCTTGCGGACGGATAATGAGTTTTTCTTTTAGTACAAATTCTGTGAGCTTGCTCACAAAGAAGTAAGGGAAAACCTCTGTCGTGAGGATATACAAATCATCTTTGAGCTGAATGTTGCCCGAATCGTCGAAGGTAAATTCTACATTTTCTAAAGCTAATGCACTGTTTTGTTCGGTCATCATGTAGGTTTTGATAACCCCTGTTGCATTTTCAATTTTTGTCGAAATCACTTCGATTTGTACCAAAAAATTAAGGTCAAAATATCTGAAATACAGAAACTGGTAATCAGAATCAATCAACTCAATGAGTTGAGGATTTTCGTTGATAAGCTCTTTTAGTTCTGTAATCATTAAGATACCTGCTTGTTTTACGTTTTCGAAACGATTAACCAAGCCTCTAATATCCTCTAAACTGTATCGAATTTTATTCATAGACCTTTGTTTTAGTGTGTAATATAAATGGCAGTACCTTAAAGCGTATTGAGGTGGTTGTAAAATTCTGTCTGATAAGATTTACTTATCGGAATGAGTTTGTTTTCAATGAGTACAGAATTGTCTTCTACGGCTCTTATTTTCTTTAGATTAACGATATAGGAGCGATGAATTCGCATAAAAGAACTGCTGGGTAGGCGATCGCTTACGGCTTTGAGCGTAGAATATACCACGTGTTTGGCATTTTCTGTAGCAATAAGCACGTAATCGGACAATGCCTCCACGTAAAGTACCGTCTCCAAATCAATTTTAATCATCTTGTTACTCACCTTCACGAAAATATCTTTGCTATTCTCTTCGTTATTGGTAGGATTTTGCGCTGCATTTTTTTGGGCATTGTAGGCGAGTTTGTCCAATATTTTCTCGACTGCTTTACAAAAACGGGCATATTCTGGTGGTTTTACCAAATAGTCTGTTACGTTGAGGGCATAAGCGTCTATGGCAAAATCCGTTTGAGAGGTAATCAGAATGGTTTCAGGCATTTTGGGTAACACTTTCAACAATTCTATCCCAGTCATTTGCGGCATCTGAATATCTAAAAATAATATGTCAGTATCTTGATGTTCAAGAAGATAACGAAGCCCCTCTGCACCATCGCCCAAAGAGGCACGAAGGTCTAACTGTGGATTGAGCTTAATGTAGTGTTCTAAGATAAGTCTCGAACCTGCATCGTCATCAATTAGTACACAAGAATATGTTTTGTTTGTTTTCAAGTTTACAACAGTTTAGGGACAAAATGATTCGTCGGACTAATAGCTAATTTCATCGTGAAATAACAAGTTTTTATCTAAAAAAGCAAAAGACCTATGATTATTCATATTATTTTTGTTTCGATCAGTTCCAAATAAAACACACAAAAACCTTAACACAGTAAAATTATATATATTATTTTAGTTGATAACCAAAATTACCTTTGCTCTTATGCTTTTTCGTGAAATTTTATCGCTGCCTACTTTACATAATATCTCAAGGGGGCAAACTGCAATTACGAACAAAAAGTATGAAGCACAACCAACGCCAACCTTGTCTGAATTAGCTGCGATATTAGCAACGCCGAACACGGCTATCAAAGTACGTGAAAGTGTAAGATTTAAAGGTTTGATTTTGGGTGCTTCGGTTCATGATGTAATCGAGACGTTGGGTGTGCCCGAACATATCACGCACCAACGCGAAGGACGTACCATTTACGAAATTTTTTGGTACACCGAACACTTCGCTGGCCAATCTGTTACGATGCAAGTACATATCATAGACGATTTGTTTGTCGCTGGTACTTATTTTCTGGCAGAAACACAGAGCCATTTGCTCGACAGCCTTGTTCCGAACCAAGAATTTGATGCCGCTAAAGTAATTTCGGACGTGTACAACAACATGATTTATGTACGTTCTAAGGCTGAATGCATTGCTGTTTGGTTTGTAACGGGTGATGTACGTTTGCGCCGCCGTGCCGAAGTGCCTACTTCGCCGCTCTCGTTTCGGGAGGTAGTCGGGACGCTTTCGTCTTTTCTATTGTAGTGATGATTTAAGTGAATGATATTGATTTTTAGTTTCCTCTTTTAATTTTTTTATTGTTTACAAAATATCCTCTAAGCACGTTACTTAGAGGTGTTTTTGTATATGAACAAAAATAATTTAACCATTGTCCGACACGTTTTGTCGTGGGCAATGGTTATTTTTGTTTCAGATTAAAGGGAATTTCCTGCACTGCTTTTTGTTAATTGAAATAAAACATTCTGAATATATGCCCACTTTCAGCCATTTGCACTGTCATACGCAATTTTCGTTGCTCGACGGGGCGGCCTCCATCAAAAACATGATCAAAAAAGCCCATGCCGACAACATGCCCGCCGTCGCCATTACCGACCACGGCAATATGTTTGGGGTGTTTGAGTTTGTGGCCGAAGCCGCCAAACAAGGCATTAAGCCCATTGTGGGTTGTGAGTTTTATTTGGTAAAAGACCGCCACAAACGCCAGTTTACCAAAGAAGAAAGAGACCGCCGTTACCACCAGCTTTTTTTGGCCAAAAATGCCGAAGGTTACCGCAACTTAGTCAAACTCTGCTCGTTGGGCTACATCGAAGGGTTGTACGGCAAATATCCGCGCATCGACAAAGAGTTGATTCTTAAATACCACAAAGGCCTGATTGCGACCACTTGTTGCATTGGGGCTGAAGTGCCGCAGGCGATTTTGTCGCAGGGCGAAGCCGAAGCCGAAAAACTCTTTAAATGGTGGCTTGATATTTTTGGAGAAGATTACTACGTGGAATTGCAGCGGCACGGTATGGGCGAACAAGAGAAAGTAAACGAAGTGCTTTTGCGTTTTGCTAAAAAATATAATGTGAAAATTATCGCCACCAACGACTCACATTACATTAACCAACAGGACTTTAACGCCCACGATATTTTGCTTTGTGTGAACACAGGCGAGTTGCAAAAAACACCCGTTTGGAAAGGCGACGAAGACGAGAAAAAGCCCAAAGGCCACCGTTTCGGGTTTTTCAACGACCAATTTTATTTTAAAAATACCAACGAAATGTCCACGTTGTTTGCTGATGTGCCGCAAGCCATCGACAACACCAACGAAATCGCGGACAAAGTAGAAACGCTCAAGCTCAAACAAGATATTTTGTTGCCCAACTACCAAATCCCTGAAGGCTTCGCCACGCAGGACGATTATTTGGAGCACATGACTTTTGAGGGTGCACGCGAGCGTTACAAAGAAATTACGCCAGAGGTCGAAGACCGTCTCAAATTCGAGTTGTTTACGATTCGAACAATGGGTTTTGCGGGTTACTTCCTTATCGTGGCCGACTTCATCAAAGCGGGGCGCGATTTGGGTGTTTTCGTGGGGCCGGGGCGCGGCTCGGCGGCAGGTTCGGCGGTAGCCTACTGCGTCGGGATTACCAACATTGACCCCATCAAATACAATTTGCTGTTCGAACGTTTCTTGAACCCCGACCGTAAGTCGATGCCCGATATTGATACGGACTTCGACGACGAAGGCCGCCAAAGGGTAATTGACTATGTAGTACAAAAATATGGCCGCAACCAAGTAGCCCAAATCGCCACTTACGGCACGATGGCCGCCAAAATGAGTATCAAAGACGTGGCGCGTGTGCTGGATTTGCCTTTGGCTGAAGCCAACGCATTGGCCAAACTCGTCCCCGACAAACCTGGTATTAAGTTGGGTAGGGTAATGCAAGCACCACTTACGCAAACCGACGACAGCCTCGAACAAAAAGAAAAACTCAATCCTGATGATATAGAAAATTGCCGCAAACTTCGCGAAATCGCGCAAGGCACGGACACCGCCGCCCAAGTAATCAAAGAAGCCTTGGTGTTGGAAGGTTCGGTGCGCGGCACGGGCATACACGCGGCGGGCATCATTATTGCCCCCAAAGACCTCACCGAAATTATTCCAGTGGCTACGGCCAAAGATTCGGACTTGCTCGTTACGCAATACGAAGGAAAGGTAATCGAAGATGCGGGCGTAATCAAAATGGACTTTTTGGGGCTAAAAACCTTGTCTATTATTCGCGACGCGCTCAATTTGATTAAACAAAACTATGATGTTGAGATAGATATAGACGGGATTCCGCTCGACGATGCCAAAACCTATTTGCTTTACCAACGCGGCGAAACCAACGCAACGTTCCAGTTTGAAAGTGCGGGGATGCAAAAATACCTGAAAGACCTCAAGCCCGATAAGTTTGATGACCTTATCGCCATGAACGCCTTGTATCGGCCAGGTCCTTTGGAATATATCCCCAACTTTATCGCGCGTAAGCATGGCCGCGAGGCGATTGCCTACGATTTGGCCGACATGGAGGAATACCTGAAAGAAACCTACGGAATTACGGTTTATCAGGAACAAGTAATGCTTTTGTCGCAGAAGTTGGCGGGCTTTACCAAAGGCGATGCCGATGTGTTGCGTAAGGCGATGGGTAAAAAAGACCGCAAAACACTCGACAAACTAAAGCCGCAGTTCATCGACAACGCCACCACCAAAGGCCACGACCCGAAGGTTTTGGAGAAAATCTGGACGGACTGGGAGGCCTTCGCTTCGTATGCCTTCAACAAATCGCACTCCACGTGTTATGCGTTTGTGGCGTTCCAAACGGCTTACCTCAAAGCCCATTACCCCGAAGAATACATGGCCGCCGTGCTTACCAACTCGCTGGGCAATATCGAGAAAATTACGTTTTTCTTGGAAGAATGTAGGCGCATGAACTTGCTGGTGTTGGGGCCAGACATCAACGAGAGTTTGACTACTTTCGGGGTGAACAAGCAACGCCAAATTCGTTTTGGTTTGGGGGCAATCAAAGGCACGGGCGAAGCCGCCGTAGAAAGCATCATCGAGGAGCGCAACGCCAACGGCGCGTACAAGGATATTTTTGATTTTGCCACGCGCGTAAACTTGCGTACCGTAAACAAAAAGACGTTTGAAAGTTTGGCGTATGCGGGAGCTTTCGACTGTTTCGGTTTGCATCGTGCGCAGTATTTTGCCACAGCGCAAGGCGATACGGTTACTTTTATCGAAAAAATAATTCGGTATGCCAACCAAGCCGCCGCCGAAAAAGCCGCCGCGCAAGTGTCGTTGTTTGGCGGTGGAGCAGGCAGCAGTAACACGGGTTTTGCGCCGCCCAATCCGCCCGATTGCGAAGTTTGGGGCGATTTGGAAAAACTCAAAAACGAAAAAGAAGTAGTCGGTTTTTATATTTCTGGCCACCCGTTAGACCAATTTTTGCCCGACATTCAGGCGTTTTGTACTTGCGGCCTTGATGAAGTGGACAAGTTCAAGGATGTGAAAGAATTGCGCGTGGGCGGCATTGTTACCAAAAAAGTCATTAAGCAAACCAAGACAGGCAATCCGTTTGTACTGTTTTCGATAGAAGACCACAACGCTACGCTGGAGTTGGCTTTGTTCGGGCAAGACTACGTGAAATTTGGAAATTACATTGAGCTAAATCGTTTTGTGAGTATTCGGGGCAAAATGCAGCCGCGTTATGGCTCTACCGACCAACACGAACTAAAAGTAATGGAAATGGAATTGCTCAATGAGTTGCGCGGAAAATATTGTAAAGCCCTGAATATCAAAATGAATTTGGATACGCTTTCCTTGTTGCACATCGACACGCTGGAGCAGTTGGCCAAGTCGCATCAGGGAACAGTACAACTCAACACGGAACTGGTTTCTGAAGATGGTTCTTTGCGTATCTCGATGTTTTCCAAAGCCTACAAAGTAAACCCCAGTAACGAATTATTGTATCAGTTGCGAGGTTTGGAAGGCGTAGAATATCGGTTGGGATAGATATAAAAAAAGACCAAGTAAAAGTACAATTACTTGGTCTTTTTGGTTATTTATGTGTTACTTTTCTTTTTATGAAAAGATATATTTGTTGGTATGCAAGTATTGTCATTGCAATTAGAATAATAAATAACAACGATGAAATTATTGGATAATATTTATTTAACTTTAATATACTATGTGTAGGTAAGGCAATAGTAAGAAATACAAGTAAGGCATTAATTATATTTTTACTACTTTCTCTGCATACATTATATACTAATATAGTACTTGAGATAAAACAGAGAATACCTATACTTGAAATAATAAGCGAGGATAACTCCTGTGTATGAGCAATACAACTATACTCCCAGCAAAATATACTAACAATATTTAAACCGATAGATATTAAAATTTTAGATGTAGCATTCATGTTTTGTAGTATGTTTTAGCTTGTAAATCCTATTGATGACCAAAAACTTTGTAATGCACAAACCATTACGAATGTAGGTTTGCATAGTATATTAAAAGTACAATAAACATCACATACTGCTATTTCGGCACATTCATCAACCTGTTGTTTATAGCATTTGTTAAAACCTGTTGGACGAAATGTTGTACCATCTTCATTATAGTAAACAATAGTGCTATCTGTTTCGTAATATATGGTACTGTCTTTACCTAAAGTTTCACCTCCACCTATAATTTTAGAATCGTATGTATACAGAAATCTTTGCATATGGGATGGCAGGCCATCTTTCATTTCCAATATGTTAGATTGTTCTATTAGAGTTATCACCTTATCTGTATATAATGTATCCATCAAAATAACCAAGTTTGTAGCTGTTAGTGACTCCAAATTTTCGCCCGACACTTTACTTGTATTTGTATTATTTTTTAATGGAATATTTAATATGAATCCTTCCTTTCCATTAATATTTTGATTTACAACAAACATCTGGTCTAAGTTAAAAGAACCAAACCGTTTAGTATCAATATGTGATTGTATACTATTGTTGAAAATTTTAAAATAAATACTATTACTATTTACTTTGAAATTTTTACTCTCAATTGTTTTTTGGGGAATAGCTTGTTTAGGTTCAATATTTTCTTGACTACAAGATACTACAATCACAGTCCCTACAAGTAGGCTTAGTGCTGCTAACAATAATTTTTTCATAATAAAAAAAAGTTTTAAGATTGCTTACTCTTAAGGCTTTTCAGCGTGCGCCACCTGTTGTTTAGGCTAAGGATTTTGGTTTTATTCCTTTGGTTTTCACAAAGGTCTGTATAAAAGTAATACGAGCTTATTTGAAAATCTTATAATTTATCAGTGTTACAAATAATGTAGAAAAAATTTGTGCAATTGGTCGTTGTGTGTTATGTTTGTGATAGTCATTTTAAACAAATCTAATCTCCAAACTCCCATGCAATTAGGCCGTAAACTCCGCGCCTTGAGAGCCTCCCGAAACTTTACCCAAGAATACGTGGCCAGTCAAATTGGCATTTCGCAGGCGGCCTATTCTGCCCTCGAAAATGACAGAACCGTATTGTCTGTGAAGCAATTGGTACAAATAACACAAGTACTGAATGTTTCTTTAGCAGAGATATTACCACCGTCGTTATTGCCGCATTCGGATACTGAATCTTTAGAAAAAAATATGGAGGAATTAAAAAGTAATTACGAGAAAATGCTCGCTGATAGAGAAGCGGAAATAGCACATTTGTCCGAGCTTTTGTCGCGATTCTCGAATAGAGATACGGATTAGATTATTCCCATTTCCAGTCTTGTTTTTGCAGAATTGGTGTAGCAATTATCATAGATAAAGGAATTAAAATAATGAAATTTGCCAAAGAAATAACTAAAAATGTAATCAATGCTTCTTTGTATCCGTATTGACTTACATCTGTTGTTATTTGTAACATTTTGCTATTGTAGCCTCCCAAATAATCAACTAATCCGTGTATCAATGCCACGAATGCTATATTTTTGGTTCTGAGCAATATTGCTTGGAATAAAATCCCGATTCCAATTGCAGATATAACCTGATTGCATACAGATAAGACAACGGGTACGGATTCAAAACCGATATTTATAAGATGTACTAATCCAAATAAAAGGCTGCTCCATAAAGTTGCTTTTGCAATGGGTTTTTGCAATAATTTATGGGAATATTCTGGATTGTTGTCTTGTTTTCTTAAAATAATAGTGAACACCAAAACCCTAAAAAACAATTCTTCAAAAATGCCAACATTCATTTGTCTGACAAAAAAGAAAACATGCGCTGGTATGCTTATAATAGCGTGTTTTTCTGTGATGGCCTCATTTACCCAGTCAATGCTATAATAAATAAATACAGCGGAAATAATAGTCACAAGTATTTTATTTTCAAATAGATTTTTGAGGTTTATTTTGAAATAATTGATTAGATAAATAGTATAAAAAATAAAACAGATTCTTACTAAAAAGAAAAAATAAGGCACCCAAATTTCTATACTCGGAATATAGATAATTAGTATTCTTGTTAGAATACTAATACTGAAAAAAACGCCTATGGTTTTGTATATATTTTTCATGGGAATAGTAGGGAAGGTTTAAATAAAAAGAAGCTATTTCTTTGCCTCGTATTTGTCCAAAAGTTGCTGATGCGTTTGCTGCAAAGAGTCTAACTGTTCGTGGAGTTGATTTACTTCTGCCCGCAGTTCCATTTTTTCGGCGTCGTAGCGGTTTTTGCCGATGTAATAGCCCGTCCAATAGGCCGTGCACAACACAAAGAATGAAATCAGAAAGATGCGCCTCCAACTGTTCCAGTTGGTTGTTTGGGTAGGTGTTTGCATGATGTGCGGTGTTTTATTTTCAAAATCCGAAATAGATATTTAGGTTTGGGGTGAGCCTCTGGCAAAAATATATTTTTTAGGAAATAAAAACATGAAAAAGTGAAACCTTTTACGGAATTATTACAGCCTCATATTTTGGCCTTAGCCCCGTATTCGTCGGCACGCGATGAGTACACGGGTTCGGAGGGCGTTTTTTTGGATGCCAACGAAAACCCATTGGGTTCGGTGGGTAGTTCGCAAAATTATAATCGCTACCCTGACCCATACCAGCACGCCATCAAAACCGAATTGGCTCGGATTAAGGGCGTAAATCCCAACCAAATTTTCTTGGGCAATGGCAGCGATGAGGCCATCGACTTGCTCATTCGGGCGTTTTGCAAGCCCTCGCACGACCAAATCCTGATCATGCCGCCCACTTACGGCATGTACGAAGTAAGTGCCAATATCAATAATGTTGGTATTGTGCGCGTGCCACTTACTGCTGATTATCAGATAGATGTGGCGGCTGTGCAAGCTGCCATTACACCCCAAACCAAAATATTGTTTATCTGTTCGCCCAACAACCCGACAGGCAATGCTCTGAACCCGCAACATATCCAGACGCTACTGGACACGTTCGAGGGCATCGTGATACTCGATGAGGCGTACATAGATTTTTGTCCCGAAACTTCGTGGCTCAGTAAGCTGGACAGCTACCCCAATTTGGTGATTATCCAGACCTTTTCTAAGGCATGGGGATTGGCGGGGTTGCGCGTGGGGATGGCTTTTGCCCAAGCGGGCCCTATTGCCGTTCTGAACAAAATCAAACCACCATACAATATTAGTTTGGTTACGCAGCAAATCGTATTGGAGTCTCTTCTGCACGAATCAGAAAAAGACGCAATGGTAGCCGAGATTTTGCATCAGCGTGTAAGTTTGGCCGCAGCTTTAGAAACTTTTTCCTTTGTACAGAAAATCCACGTTTCGGATGCGAATTTCTTATTAGTGCAGATGCTTAATGCCAAACAGATATTTGATTATTTGATTGATAATCAGGTAATAGTAAGAAATAGAGCTAATGTTATATTATGTTCTGATTGTTTGAGAATTTCGGTAGGAACGCAGGCAGAAAATGAAGTTTTATTGCAAAAATTAGCTATGTGGGAGAAAAAAAGTATGTAATTTTTTTTGAACTAAATAAATATTCATTGTAAATTCGCACTAAAATTCCACTCTAAGAATATTTGATTCATGCAAAAATTTACTTTTTTACTATCTCTTTCGGCTATTTCGATCTATTTCTTGCTGCTCGCAGCAGGGCAAGACGCAGCCGCCCAACTGATTCGAGTACAGCGTATTGGCAAGTTAGAAAGCGATGCCATAAGCTTACAGGTGCTGGATTTGGCCTTGCTCGTAATAATTGCCGCTTTGTTTGCATTCTGTGTTTGGCTTATTTTTAAGATTTTATTGAAAAGAATGGGCTTTGATGCGCTGACGACGAAACTGATGATTCGTGTCGCGATTTTAGGATTGCTAGTCGGTGCTGGCACGGTTTGGCCAGTAAGCAATATCCTCAAATACAAAAATGCAATTGCTTTGTTAGAAAAATAAACAACTGATTATCAGTAAAATAAAAAAACACTTTCGTTAATCCTTACAACTGGAACGAAAGTGTTTTTTGCTTTTATACAAATTCAATCACAAACTAAATATTTACTAATACGCTAAAAGCTCCTGCAATTGAGCTGTTACTTTTTCGACATTGGGCAATATGGCTTTCTCTAAAGTCGAATTGAGCGGAATGGCTGGTACGTTTTCGGCACCAAGCGTAAAAACTGGTGCGTCCAAACGCTCAAAACAATGCTTTGCAATGCGTCCCGCCAACGATTCGGCAAAAGAATTTTCTAAAGGTTCTTCTGTCAGAATCAGTACTTTGCCATGTGTCCGAACCGTTTTTTCTACACTTTCCCAGTCGAGGGGGTGCAGTGTCCGCAAATCCAAAATTTCAATTTGTCCCGCAAAGTTTTTGGCGGCAGCTTTTGCCCAATAAACCCCCATTCCGTAGGTAATCACGGCAGCGGTTTGGCCTTTGGCTAAAGCCTCCGCACTGGCCGACAGCACGCAATTGGCAAGGCCAAGCGGCACAATATAGTTTTCGTCAGGCTCAAAGGTTTTGGCTTCTTCCGTGTCTTGTACTTTCGACCAATACAAACCCTTATGCTCAAGCATAATCACGGGATTGGGGTCTAAAAAGGCGGCTTTCATGAGTCCTTTCATGTCGGCGGCGTTGGACGGATACACTACTTTTATTCCCTTGATAGTGAGCAAAGTAGATTCCACACTGCCCGAATGATAAGGGCCGCCGCTACCATATGCTCCAATCGGTACACGGATAAGTGTTTGTACAGGGAATTTTCCTTCCGATAAATAACAAGACTTGGAAACCTCTTCTACCAACTGGTTCAGACTCGGCCAAATGTAGTCGGCAAACTGAATTTCTACGATGGGTTTGGCACCCGCCGCCGACATCCCGACGGTCGAACCCACGATGTAGGCTTCTTGAATTGGGGTATTAAAAACGCGGTGGTCGCCGTATTTTTTGGCCAATAAAGCCGCCTCCCGAAACACTCCGCCGAGCTGTCCACCTACGTCTTGTCCATAAAAAATAGCCTCTGGATATTGTGCCAAAATGTCGTCTATGGCGTGCAAAGCCGCGTCCACCATCAATACTTTTTCGGCATTGGGCGGCAAGCGTTCGCCTGTTTCGACTTGGATGGGAGTTGGGGCAAAAATATGATTGGTGGCTGTACTTGGGTCAGGGTTTGGGGCTTGTAATGCAATGCTGTATTCTTGTTCCACGTAAAGGGCCGCTTGTTGCGCTATTTCCTCCAACTCGTGGGAGCTAATCCCGTCGGAAAGTAGCTGTTCGTGCAGTACAATAATCGGGTCGTTGATGGCATGATGTGCGAGGTTTTCGGGACTTCTGTACCATTCGCGGCGCACGCCCGACGTATGATGGCCTAGTAGTGGCACTTTAGCGCAAACCAGCATCGGGCTTCGCGTATGTCGCACATATTCAATAGCATCGGTCATAATGGCGTAGGCTTCCGAAAAATCGCTGCCGTTGATACGCTTGCGTTTAAGTCCTTTGAAACCTTGCGCGTAGTCGTAAGCGTCCATGCGGCGAGTTTCTTTGCCAGTGGCCGAAATCGCCCAGTCGTTGTCTTGTACCAAATACAAAATAGGCAACTGTTTTAGGCAAGCCATTTGCAGGGCTTCGGCTACTTCGCCTTCGGTCATGGCACCATCGCCAATGGAGCAAACTACAATACTTTGGTCTTTGGCAGGTCTGAGTCTTTGTTGTTGTAAATAATTGATAGCCTGTGCGATGCCTGTGGCAGGAATGGTTTGCATACCCGTCGCGGAGCTTTGGTGCGTAATGGTGGGCATTCCGTCGCGGCGCAAAGACGGGTGGCAGTAATAGGTACGTCCGCCCGAAAAAGGGTCGCTGCCTTTGGCCATGAGTTGCATCATCATTTCGGAGGGTCGCAGGCCAATGCCCAACAACATGGAGTCGTCGCGGTAATAGGGCGCAAGGTAATCGGAGGGCTTCAGTTGCAAGGCCGTTGCCAATTGTATGGCTTCGTGGCCTCGCGAGGTGCTATGCACGTATTTCCCACAAATGGCACGCTCTCGGTCGTAGAGTTCGGCCATACATTTGGCCGTGTGCATGAGTCGGAAGGCACGAAGCATCACCTCAACAGATGTTCGGTTGATTACTTGTGTAGGCACGATAAGATAATTTTTTTGGTGTATATTGGTGTATAAAAGCTGCTGCCTTGCGGCCTCAACTCTTACAAATGTAGCAGAATTCTTGACAGATGCGAAGGGCGATGTAGGAAATTATGAACCTTGACAATGAAATCAAGTGATTGGTTGGGGGAAAGGTAAAAGCAACAAAAAAGCCTCCTTTTGGGGGAGGCCAAAGTATTATAAAAAGCAGTGGCCTGACTTACAATTCCTTGCGCATACAAACGCTATTGTCCATGCCGATATATTGCCCGTAGTTGGGAATGAATGCGTAGCCTTCGCGTTCGTAGAGGCGAATGGCTTCGGGTTGTTTTTTGCCTGTTTCTAACACACAAGCCTTATAGCCCAACTCTTTCGCCCACTTTTCCAGACAATTTAAAATATGTGCCGCGACTTTTTGTCCTCGATGTTCGGGAAGCACATACATACGCTTAATCTCGACGGTGTCGCCGTTTTCGCCAAAGGGTTTGAATGCCCCGCAACCGATGTGTTGGCCATTTTCGTAAGCAATGATTACGTGTTGAATATCTGTTGTTTTGTTGAATTGGGCGTAATAGTCGTGTTCTGCGCCGTCGCGGATGGCCAAATCTTTGTCCAAGAGTTTCACTAACTCCTGAAAAGATGGTTTAGTGGAATTGGTGCGAATAAGTTCGATCAGCATTTTGTTAGTTTTTTATTTTGATTGCCTTTTTGCTCATGGATTCTTGCCAATTGCTCGGGAAAATAGTTAGGTCTTGCTTTCCGGCTTGCACCATCACGTATTGCACACCTTTCTGTACGCTGGTGGGTAGTTTGTAAAATGTATTGTCGATTTGGGTGTTTCGCTCAAAGTCCAACACGCCGTTTTGATGACGAATCGCCGATTTTGCACCCTTATAATATACAATGACTTTTAGGCGGCCATCGTCTGTGCCATTTGGCCCCGTAGTGGCATATACCAAAATAGGTTCTGCCAGTCCGTCTTTGTCCAAATCTTGCACACGCACTAGCCCATTTCTATAAAAAATAGATTCTTCTTCGCCCATGAGCAAATCGTTTGCTTCCCATTCTTTCACCCATTTTCCCGCCTTGTTTTGCAGGCAAAGGGCTTTTAGATTGCTGTGCGCTGTATCGGCTTTGGGTTGGGCAGTGAGTACGAGCAAATGTGCGCCTGCGCGGTCGGTGTATTCGTGTGTATATTGTACGGGATAGCTGATTCCCAATTGTTTTTTATGCTCGTCGGTCAGTTGATTTTGAGCAAAAGCCGATAGGGGAGCGGCCAACGACAAAATAAAAAATAAGAATTTTTGTTGAATTTTTTGTTTGAACATAATGCTGCGTGCAAATAAAAGTTGAGTTTTAAGACAATGTTTCGGCTTCCAAGCTAATTTGTTGTTTCGGTTGAGCCTATTGGCAAAGATATAAAAACCTGTACACGCCTAATACTTTTTGTTTTACTAAAACTTTCTTTTGATATTTCCGTTATTTTTAACATAAATTTGCTTCTGCGAAGCACCGTATGCAGAGGGTTAAAATCTGTGTGCCGTCTTGTAAATGTTCAATGTATTGACTTATCTTATTTGTTTTTAAATTATGGAAACGCAACACGACGAATTGGGTTCTGAAAACCAAAAAACTGAGCAAATCGCCAGTGAACTTACAGAAAATCAGGTTAGTAGCAGCAGCCCAGAAGTAATGGACGAGCTACACGAAGACGAGCATCACGAAGATGCCGAGGTAGATTATAGTAGCTACGACAAAACGCAATTGGTGGAACTTGCCGAAAAACTCAGCCACGACACCGATGCGCAACGCGCTGACGCTGTTTTGCGTAAAATTAAACCCCTTTTCGACGACAAGCGAGAAGCCGAACGCAACGAAGCACTAAGCAAATTCATTGCCGATGGTGGTGAAGAAGGCGATTTTCGTTTCAAAGGCGACAACTTAGCTTCGCGTTTTGATGCCGCATTCCGTAGTGTACGCGAGAAAAGAAAAAAACAAATCGAAGATTCGGAAAAAACTAAACTTCAGCACCTTACAGCCAAAAAAGAATTGTTGGAGCGTTTGCGTGGCATCGTTGAAAACGAAAACAACGAAAGCATGGCGCAAGTGAAAAAGGTACAAGAAGAATGGAAAAGCATTGGGGCTGTGCCTGCTGCCGAAGCGGCCAACTTGTCGGCTACGTATGGCGTTTTGCTTGATAAGTTTTACAGCAACATGAGCATTTATCGCGAGCTCAAAGAGTTAGACCGCAAGAAAAACTTTGAGGCTAAATTAGAGATTTGCGAGCGTGCCGAAAAGCTACTAAATGAGCCTTCTCTTAACAAAGCGGTAAAAGAACTCAACGATTTGCACGAAGAGTTTAAAAATATTGGCCCTGTGCCGAAAGCAGAACAAGAAACGCTTTGGAATCGCTTCAAAGAGGTTTCGGACAAAATTTATACAAGCCGCCGCGAGTACGTGGAGACTATCCGCAAAGAACAAGACAGCAATTTGCAAGCAAAAACAATCTTGTGCGAACGCTCAGAGGCTTTGGCTACTTTCAATTCCGACCGCATAGACGACTGGAACGCCAAAACGGAAGAGTTGATGACTTTGCAAAAAGAATGGAACGAAGTGGGCGGTTTGCCTCGCAACAAAGGCGCGGAAATCGTGAAGAAATTCTGGGGCAACTTCAAAATTTTCTTTGCCAATAAGAGCCAGTTCTTCAAGAAATTAGAAGAAACCAAACAAAATAACTTGGCGCGTAAAAACGCACTTTGCGAGCAAGCCGAAGCCTTGAGCCTAAGCGAAGAATGGGATACGGCTGCCGACCAGCTCAAAGAATTACAAAACCAATGGAAACTTATCGGTGCTGTGCCAAATAAATTCCGCAACAGTTCGTATGAGCGTTTCAAAAAGGCAATTGATACATTCTTTGACCGCAAACGTGCTTTCTTGAATGAGCAAGATGCTGAATATATCAAGAATTTGGCTGTGAAAGTGGCTGCTTGCGAAAAAATGGAAGCTGCCGCCGCCGCCAAAACAGGTACTTGGGAAGAGTTGCAAGCCCTTCAAAAAGAATTTGAAACGGCTGGTTTTGTGCCTCGTAAAGAAAAAGACAAAATCCAACAACGTTACCTAAAAGCTACCGACAACTATATTTTGCAATCGGAGCAAATTGATGAGGCTGACAGAGCGAAATTGCGCCTAACCGCGCAAGTACGCAAAGGCGGTCGCAACCAAGAAGTTATCCAAAATGTGAAAGGCCAAGAACAAAACATTCGCCGCCGTATGACACAACTGGAAAATGATATTCACTTGTGGCGCAATAATTTAGGTTTCTTTGCATCGTCTCGTAACATTGACGCGCTTCGTAGCGAAGTAGAACGCAAAGTGGCTGCCGCGCAACGCGAAATCGACTCTTTGAAAGATCAATTGCGCATTATTGCTGAAATCAATAACTAATCGTTGAAATAACCTTTTTTCGATAAAACAAAAAACTCCGCAACTTTCTGATGAAGTGTTGCGGAGTTTTTTTTGCTGGAGTTAAAACCTATAAGGTTTAGAAACTCGCGGCCAACTCGCGGCCTTTTCGGATACAATCGGCCAGCGCAACGCCTTTGTACCAGTTGGCGGCCAAATACAAATGATTTTTTTCGGCTTCGGTCGCGTATTCGTACACCGCATTCAGATTTTTGTCGTATTGCGGAATGGCTTTTTGCCAACGCGTAATGCGCTGATAAGCTGGTTTTTGTGCACTAATTCTGTACAGCTTGCGCAGCTCGGCATCTACTTTTTCCAAAATCTCTTTGTCCGACAAAAAAGTTTGTTCTCTGGCCAACACGCCGCCTACAAACGAGGTAAACAAAACTTTGTCGGCGGGGCTGCGGCCTTCAAACACCGAACTTGTCCAGATGCTGCCCGCCGTAAACAAACCTTCTTTGGGCGGATGCAAACCTCCAAAACCATTGAGCGAAAAGCCTACTGCATCTTTGGGGTAAGCCGTATGAATCATGGCCATTGGCGGGTAATCGATGGCCAAAAGTGCTTGCGCCAATTGTGGAAATGCATTAGCCAAAAGCGTTGCAGCTACGGGTGCGGGTGTCGTGATAACGAGATTGTCGGTGTATTCTTGGCGCGTGCTTCCGTCTGGTGTACTGATACTTATGTGCCAACGCCCGTCTTTGAGATGCTCAATAGATTGCACGCTGTGTTCCAAATGCACATAATCGAGTTGGGCAAAAAGCGCGTCGGTAAGTGTTTGCATTCCGTTGCGGAAGTTCATGGATTTGCGGCGGCCTGCGCCTGCATTTTTCGCAAAACCTTTGAGCACAGAGCCGTATTTTTCTTCATATTCCAACAAAATGGGAAATGTTTTGTCTGTGAGCAGTTGGCGGCAATCGCCAGCGTACACGCCATTGACAAAAGGTTGTAAGGCATAATCTACGGCCTCGTCTCCGAAGCGACGCGCCACAAATTCGGCCAAAGTTTCGTTGGGGGCGGCTTTGGTTTTGTTGCCGAACTCGCCTAATATTTTGAATTTTGTTTTCCAACTAAAAAAAGAACTGGTAAGCAATGTTTTTGGTGAAGATGGCAACGCTCTATAATCGCCATTTTTGAAAATAAAACGGTCTTTGCTTACGTCGTTGGCTTCAATAGCCTGATTTTCAATATCTAAATCCTTGAATAATTGTTCGGTGGCCGCATCGCACAAAATGGAATTGGGGCCTGTATCCAGCAAAAAACCTTCTTCTCTTACGCTTTTGATATAGCCGCCTGCGCGGTTGGCGGCCTCAAACAACAAATAGGGTTTGCCTGCTTTTTGCAAGTAATAGGCTAGCGAAAGCCCCGAAATACCTGCACCAATAATGATTGTCATATTCAAAAAAGTTTGGGATACGGGGCAAATATAGGCCAAGTTTTTGGGTTTAAGATTGGATAAAAGTCATGTTTTGGAGCGATTTGTTTTATCTTCGCAGCATAATTTAACTCTTAATCACATTTCACCATGAAATCAGTAGCCGAAGAAATTGCCTCCGAGCTTTTGCGCGTGCAAGCCGTCAAACTTAGTCCTTCTCAACCTTTCCGATGGAGTTCGGGCTGGCTTTCACCGATTTATTGCGACAATCGTCTTACGCTTTCGTTTCCTGCATTGCGTAGCCAAATTTGTGATGCGCTGGTAGATGTCGTATGCAAGCAGTTCCCAGATGTGGAAGTAATCGCGGGCGTAGCAACGGCAGGTATCCCGCAGGGCGCACTCATTGCCGACCGTTTGGGTTTGCCGTTTGTGTATGTGCGCAGTTCGGCCAAAGAACATGGCATGAAAAATATGATTGAAGGCAAAGTAGAAGCAGGGCAAAAAGTTGTCGTGATTGAAGATTTGGTTTCGACGGGTGGCAGCTCACTGAAGGCCGCGCAGGCCTTACAAGCCGAAGCGGGTGCGCAAGTGTTGGGCATGGTGGCCGTATTCACGTATCAGTTGCAGGCGGCCAAAGACAATTTTGCAGCAGCTAAATTGCCGTTGTATTGCTTGTCGGATTATGAGGCTTTGATAAAAGTAGCCTCCGATGAAGCCTATATCGCGCCTGATTCGTTGCAAACGCTCAAGGCGTGGCGCGAAAACCCAGCGGAATGGGGCAAGTAGTTTTACAGAAAAATACACGTATCTTCATGATAAATAGTTACTTATATAAAATTAGTCGTGTACTTGTTTTGGCTGCTGCCAGTTTGCTAATGGCTGTGGTAGCTGCGCAAGCACAACATTTTGAAGGAAAAGTAATTGTGGGGCTCAACGCCTCGCAGATAGACGGCGACGGTTTGAGCGGATTTAATAAACCTGGTGCGCAATTGGGGGTGGCGGCGGCTTTTCCGTTCAACGACAAGTTTTCCGTAGAACCACAATTACTTTTTTCGCAAAAAGGTAGCAAATCCTCTAATGATGAGTTGGATAAAGGTTATCCATATATCATATTCAGAACCAGTTATTTAGAACTGCCTGTATTGGTTAATTACCAGATTTCGGATGCCCCCGAATTGCATTTGCAAGGCGGCCTTTCGTTTAACTACTTGCTTTCGGCCAGCGTGGACAACGGCACGAATTTAGGGTTTGTGGATGTGCAAGACAGTTTCCATAAATTGGATTTGTGTGGGCAGTTGGGTTTGGAATACCGCATCGCGAGCCGCTGGGGGTTGCATATTCGCCACAGTTATTCCCTCAAAAACATGAATAAAAATTGGTTGTACATTTTTCCTAGCAATCCAAACGCCAATATTCGTTCTAATGCTTTCAATAATACGCTCTCATTTTCAGTGCGTTATTTGCTAAATCCAAATTAATTGCAAAAAAACATTGCCTTAGATAGTATTTTTGCAACATATTTTATTTTGAATGTGTTAGGATAGCGTGGAGGCAAATGCTATCCTAATTTTTTGTATTAACTAAAACTAAAAACTAATTGTATGAAATTAAAGTATTTGTTGTTGATGTTGGGTTTTATGTGGGCGTGTCAAAGTGCCAGCAATGGGCAAGCGGTTTCGGCAGACGATTTTGACAAAAAAATAAAAGCAGCAGGCAAAGCACAAGTGCTTGACGTTCGTTCTACGGAAGAGTTTACGGGCGGGCATTTGGCCAATGCCACGAATATAGATTGGAACGGCGATGATTTTGAAAAGCAAGTAAAAGCGCAGGTAAAAACCAATGAACCCGTATTTGTATATTGCTTGTCTGGTGGACGCAGTGCACGCGCAGCCAGCAAGTTACGCGAGATGGGCTACAAAGAAGTATATGACATGCAGGGCGGTATGATGGCGTGGCGTGCTGCTAACAAAAACGTAGTATCGGGCAAAGCTGCCGCACCGTCGGGGATTACGTTGGAGCAATTCAATCACAAAATCAAAAACTCGTCTAAAATGGTGTTAGTGGATTTCAATGCTGTATGGTGTGGTCCGTGCAAAAAAATGGCTCCATTCTTAGAAGAAATCAGCAAAGAAAAAGCTGATAAGGTAGAACTTTGGAAAATAGATGCCGACCAAAACGCCGATTTGGCCAAAAGTTTGGGTATTGAGGCGTTGCCGACGCTATTACTTTACCAAAACAATTCCATAATCTGGAAAAATATCGGATTTGTGGAAAAAGCTACCATCGAGAAAGCGATAGCCAGCGGCAAATAAGTTTTTTTTGATGCTGAAAAAATTGGCATTTTGTTACACGTAGTTTCTTCTGAGTAAAGATTTGCGCATAACAATAATAAAATATAGTGAATTTTAGAATAAAAGGGTTGTTATTGTGATAACAATCCTTTTGTCTTTTAAAAAGAGTTGTACATTTGCGCCCCGTTGCAATACCGTGTTACATCTGCCCCTACAAATGACAGTTATAACACCGAACACTTTTAGATAAATATTGAGTTTTACTCATTTCCTTTCCCCTCAGGCCAACCCGCCAAGGGGCTGTTATCTTGCTGTTATTCCTCAAAATGTCAATGTCCCCATTTTCTTAGCAAGGTTTTTGCAACTTAACTACTATCGATGTTTCAAATATATCGTCATATCAAACATTCAAACACAAATATACTATCATGAGAACTCTAATAATCACTCTCCTTTTTTGTTTGCAAATATCTTTTGTTGGTTTGTCGCAAACACGCCCCAATGCTACTGTAAGTTATGGTGTTTCTGGCGTGCCTACTTGTGTGGGTTGCAGCATGGTTACTCCGAATTATGCTTGGGACAGCAAAGCAATAAATGTCTGTACTTTTAATGTAAGTCCTTCTTATATAGGTGGCTACGGCGAAGCGGTTTATTCTTTTGCCAAAGATGTTCCTTTCGGAAATGAAATAACCTTAATCCTTAGCTTTGAGAATAGCAAATTCCTTACCGACCAAATCGAAGAGGATATATTTAAATATTTGATGGTGGAATTACAAGATGCCACAGGCAAAGTAATAAAGACCTACGACCGTAACAGTACGATTGCCGCCGAGCTACTCAATGAAGGAGAAAGCAAATTTGCGTTGCACTTGATGAACTCGTACAGCAATGTGCGCCGCATCAAAGTAAGAGGAGGTTCGTTATACGCATATTTGGGACAAGATATTCGCCTTTACGATATTAGTCATGCTGCCACTTACCGTAATTATACAACCAGTGTTGTAACCGACCGTGTAGGCATAGGTGGGCAGGCTCCTTGCGTAGAATGTGCGGTTCAAAATCCAGAAGCTATTTTGTTAGGATCAGACCCCAATACATCCTTTGCTAAGTTCCGCTTGGCGGCAGACTCATTGGCTACGGGTACTTTTGCTTATGCGGCTTATGACTGGCAAGCCACTTACGACGGAATGGGTTACGACTTATATTTTGAACTAAAAGAAAATAATACTATCCAAGCCAATACAAAAAATATAGTAGAAAATCAGCTACAAATAGTGCTTACTTATACAGATACCAGTTCGGAAGTTGTATATATTGGGCATGGAAGTATGAGTGTCGAACCGCTATATAATGGCTCCGAACGTATGTTGGTGCGTGTAAATGCGGCTGATGATAAAATGATAGATAAAGTAGAAATACAAGTATTGCCTTCGGTTACCGAAGAAACAGAATTGTTATTATTCAATATTTATGCAGGAAGTTCGGTTACTACATTGCCCGTTACGCTTGCTCACTTTGAAGCGGCAAGGGTTGATGCGCAAGCCATTGATTTGGATTGGATTACCCAAACAGAGCTTAATAGCAAGGGTTTTGAATTGCAAAAAAGCACAGACGGTCAGCAGTTCAGAACCATAGCTAACATATCGGGCAAAGGCACGGCCAGTACAGGCGCAGAATACAGCTACACCGACCACAACGCAGGTCATACGCATTTGTATTATCGACTCAAACAAGTAGATGACAATGGAGAATTTACTTACTCGCCTGTTAAGTTTGTGGCGGCAGCCTCCAACGACATCAATGTTAGTAATGTAATTTTTGAAACAGATTTGTTTGTAACTATAGACCACGACACCGAAGCAGACGGAATGATTTTGCTCCTAGACGCACAAAGCCACCCTATTTATCAACAATCTATTCTGGCTCACGAACATAGAGCAAGAGTAGTGCCTCCAAGCGGCTTACCCACAGGTAATTACATTTTAGAAATTGTATTGCCCGACGAAATGGTAAGCAGACGAGTAGTAAAGCAGTAAAATTTTATGTTAATAGCTCTCAGATTAGTATAACAAAAGCCGCAGTTTCTTTTGGACTGCGGCCTTTGTCATGCTTATTGGTCTAACCAATTTTTGAAAATGGTGGCGCGTTCGCGGCTCACTACTACTTCTTTGTCGGGTGGCGTAGGCGGCTGCAAAATCAGCTTCAATTTGCCATTGAAATAATTGTGAATGCTCTGAATGGCAGATATTTGTCCCAAAAACTGCCTATTTATTCTAAAAAAACGCGCGGGGTCGAGCATGTCTTCCAACTCATCCAACGAAAAATCTATCGGATATTTTTTGTTGTCGGTCGTGATGGCCATCACCAACTTTTCGTCCGTCGTGAAATAGGCGATTTGTTCGGTAACCAACGACACATATTTTTCGCCCAAGCGCACCAAAAAACGTGATTTGTAGGTTTTGTTTTGGGGTTTCATCGCCTCCACAATCGCCTGAATGTCAGGTGTTATGGCTAAATTACTTTGATGCAAACCTTCCCATTTGTGCAAGGCGCGTTGCAGGTCTTCGGGGCGAATGGGTTTGAGCAAATAATCTATGCTATTGACGGCAAAGGCACGTAGCGCGAAAGCGTCGTAAGCGGTCGTAAACACCACAGGTACAGATACTTGTGTTTGGTTGAAAATCTCAAAACTTTGCCCATCAGCCAACTCAATGTCCATAAACGCCAAATCGACTTGCGTATTACTACGAAACAGTTCGATCGCCGTTTCTATGCTATCGGCCACGCCAATTATTTGGCAGTCGGGTTTTATTTCCAACAACATTTTCTGTAAACGTCTTTGGGCTGGTGCTTCGTCTTCGATGATAAATACACGCATTTTTCTTTTTTTAGAATAAAAATAGGAGAGAATACAAAGCTATTGTTTTTGGGCAAAATCAGACTACCAAACCAAATTTTCTTTGTTCAAAAATGCCGAAATGCCGCGCTGACAATCTGCCGAGCCGCGAGCGTGTGCATTTTGGGTAGCCGCAAAATCAAGGCCTTTTTCCAAAGAATCCAAATTCTGAACGGCAGCTATCATTTGTTTAGTATGCGCCATGGCTTGCGCCGAGTTGCCTACACAAAGTTTTTGGACGTAGTTTTCTACGGCTTCGTTTAGCTCATTTTCGTTTACTACAAAATTGATAAGTCCATAATTATAAGCCTGTTGTGCGTTGAGTAGTTCGCCCGAAAGCAACATTTCTTTGGCGCGACCTTCCCCGATTTTGCGCAACAAAAATACCATTACGATGGCGGGAATAAACCCGATTTTAACTTCCGTGTAGCCCATTTTTACGCCTTCCGCCGCAAAAACAATATCGCAGACCGTCGCCAAGCCACAACCTCCCGCCAACGCATGGCCATTGAGGGCGGCCACCACGACTTTAGGACAGGCATAAATTTGCTCAAAAAGCGATTTGAGATGCTGCGAATCTGCTATATTTTCCTCGAAAGTATTGCACTGAAGTTGTTGCAACGATTCCAAATCTGCCCCCGCACAAAATATTTTGCCTTCCCCCCGCAACACAATTACTTTGGCTTGCTCGTCGGTTTGGGCTTGCGCAAAGGCGTTTTTGAGTGCCGTAACCATCTGTCCATTAAGTGCATTTCGTTTTTCGGGGCGGTTGAGCGTGATGTAAGCCACGCGTTTTTTTACTTCGTATCGTACTAATTCCATTATTTTTGGTTTGTGTTTGGTGAATAGAAAATTACGCAAAGGAAATAGGTTTTGCCTAAAACAAAAAAGCCCGTGTTACCACGAGCTTTATAACAAATATTTCTTTTTTGTTTATTCTTCCAAACGGACATATACGGCAGCGGCATGTGCCCGTAATTGCTCGGCTTCGGCCATAGTACTAATGGTTAATCCTATGTTTTTGAGCCCTTGTTTGCTGATATGTTGGAATGTTATTTTTCTGACAAAACTGTCCAACGATACGCCGCTGTACGCTTTGGCATAGCCGTTGGTTGGGAGGGTGTGATTCGTGCCAGAGGCATAGTCACCCGCTGATTCGGGTGTGTAATGCCCTAAAAATACTGATCCCGCATTAATTACTTTTTCGCCTAACGCGTCAGGATCTTCTACCGCCAAAATCAAATGCTCTGGTGCATAAACATTGCTCATGGCCATTGCGGTTTCCGTGTCGGGTAGCACTATAATTTTGCTGTTTTCTAATGCTTTCTCTGCAATGCTTTTGCGCGGTAAAGTCTCCAATTGGCGTGCTATTTCGGCGTTTACGGCATTGGCCAAAGGTGCGTGTGTGGTTAGTAAAATTACTTGGCTATCAGTGCCGTGTTCGGCCTGAGAGAGCAAATCGGCGGCAACAAATTTGGCGTTGGCCGTGTGGTCGGCAATAATCAACACTTCTGAAGGGCCGGCAGGCATGTCGATGGCTGTGCCCGTTTGCGAAACTAGTTGTTTGGCGGCTGTTACGTATTGGTTGCCTGGGCCAAAAATTTTATGAACTTTTGGAATTGTAGCTGTGCCATAGGCCATTGCAGCAATGGCTTGTGCTCCTCCGATTTTGTATATTTTCTGAATACCGACCAGATGCGCCGTGAATAAAATGGCTGGATTTACTTTGCCGTATTGGTCGGCGGGTGTGCAGAGTATTATTTCTTGGCAGCCTGCAATTTGTGCGGGCACACCCAACATGAGCACCGTGGAAAAGAGGGGAGCAGTACCGCCTGGAATGTATAATCCCACTTTTTCTATGCCTACGGATTTGCGCCAGCAAATCACATCGGGCATGGTTTCGATTTGTTTTTCTGCGTCGTATTGAGCTGTATGAAAAAGCTCAATGTTACGTTTGGCTTGAGCAATGGCTTGCTGAAGTGTTTCGGGTACAAGTCTTTGAGCCTCGGCCATTTCTTCTTCGCTTACCTGAAAAGCGTTGAGAGTTACTTTGTCGAAAAGTTGAGTGTAATGCCTGATGGCCTCGTCGCCACGCTTGGCGACTTCTTGCAAAATGGGCATGACGCGTTGCTGAATCTCGGCATTATCAAAAATGGGTCGTTTCAGCAGGGTAGGCCACTGCAAGGGTTGTGGGTTGGTAATAAGTTCCATTATGAAGTTTACTAAAAATATTTTCTTGCGCCCAAACCACAAACATATCAAGCCAATATGTTTGGTGGTAGGGAAAGAAAATGGGGTGATGTAATCTGTGTCCAAAAGTACGACAAAAAGCTCGTATTTTTAGGGATTATTGTCAATATAAAGTGTACCATTGACCAAAGCCGTAGCGTATTGGCGCGGCACGCCGCGAGCTGGACCACCCAAATAGTAGCCGTTCCAATCGAATTGGGATTTGCAGCAAGTATCAATCATAAATACTTTGGAATCGTCGGCGCGGAGCAGTTCGCACGTTGCGGTGGGGTTGTTGGGGCAGGCACGGTCGAAAGCCTTGTAAGTGGAGGCGTTTTCTCTATAAATCATCAGGCCGCGCACACCACCCGAAAGATAAATAACACCGCCATCAAAACGCAACGGTAATGCTTCTTGATTGGCCAGAATTACTGTTTCTCGCACATAAACATCTGGAATATTGGAACTTGTCAAGTCTGACGAGCAACCAACCGCCACTAGTAGCAGCCACCACAGCCCCGAAATAGATTTTTTCATTATACAATAGTTTATTGAGTAATTAGCTCCATAACGTGCGAAAAGGTGGGCTATTTTTGACTGGCACTGAAAAGTTTTTGCTTTTCTTCTTTGCTCAAACTCTCGTATCCCGAACGATTTATTTTATCCAAAATATCGTCAATTTCTTCTTGCGTTACGTGTGAGCCGCCTCCGCCAACGCCGTTTCTTTTGATAGAATGCGTAACCTTGAGTTTTGATTTTGGGCGAGAAAGTTTTTCAAATTTTTCTAAAACAAAACTTACAGGCTTGCCCAAATCGTTGCCTCTTTGAAGTTGACGAATAAAAATAAAACCCAATATTGCACCGCCCAAGTGTGCCAAATTGCCGCCTGCATTGCCGCCCGTAATATTGACTACCGAAATAAACAAATACACCGCTACAATATAAACAATGCGTACAGGCCCAATCAGAATTACATGAAATTGGTAGTTGGGTAAAAGCGTAGCCGCAGCCACGGCCACGGCATAAATAGCACCCGACGCGCCCAAAAGCTCCGTTCGAGCCGACAAAACCTTGAACTGAGGAATAAGATTGTAGGCTAAAATATAGGCGATTCCACCCAAAATTCCGCCCAGTACATAAATACTAATCAGACGGCGCGAACCCAAATATTCTTCCACCAAAGCCCCAAACCAATAGAAAAACAACAAATTGAAGATGATATGGAAAAAGCCTTCATGAAAAAACATATTCGTGAGCAAACTCCAAGGGCGGAAAATTAGCTGCGAAATATCAGCAGGTAAACACATTTGCGAAGCCACTATCGCATACCATTCGGGATGCTTTATCAGCCAAAAAACTACATATAAAATCTTAAAAACCACAAAAACAATGATGTTGATGAGGATGAGTTTCATCAGACCATTGTCGCGGCGGCTGAAAGCATTTTTTATATCTTCAAAAATAGTAGTCATATGAAAATTATTCTAAACAAAAGAAAATCAGCTTTTTACCAGAATTTAGTGCGCTGTTTGTTCCAAAAACTAATAATAATCCAAGCAAATAACATTCCGCCTAAGTGCGCAAAGTGCGCTACATTGTCCGAGCTGTCGCGGCGCATAATCATAAATACAGCAAAAGCCGCCGAAAGTAAAACGAAGTATTTGGCTTTGATGGGAATAGGTAAAAACAAAAGCATGAGTTCGGTGTTTGGGAAAAGAAGCCCCAGTGCCGTCATGAGCCCAAAGATAGCACCCGAAGCCCCAACACTCACACGATTGGCAATCATATTATCAAATTTTCGCACAAAATTGGTGGTTTCGCGGATATATGTCTGATTGTGTGGGTCTTTCTCGAAGCTGGCAATGAATTGTTCTTGATTAAAAATGCCGTCAGGATAATGTTTGCCCAAAAATTGTACATAATTGTCGGGCGTAGGGTCTTGCAAAAAAATACGTCCGTCGGCAAGCACCGCACTCAGTTCGTAACTATTGGCGGCGGCATCTACCAACCCCGCACCAATTCCCGTAAAAATGAAGAAGAACAAAAAACGTTGTTGCCCCCACACTGTCTCCAGCAATGGCCCCAAGAAAATCAAGCCCATCATATTAAAAATCAGGTGTTGCCAGCCCCCGTGCATAAACATATAAGTAAATATCTGGTACGGGCTGAAAAACGGCGAAATAAACGCACGCAAACCAAACCATTCCGAAAACAATTCAACACGGTTCAGTAATGCGGCTGCCAGAAAAACAGCCACGTTCATAATTAGCAAATTGCGCACAATAGGCGTAATGTTAAGGCCTCCCACAGCGATTTTTATTTTTAGATGAGACAAATATTATTTGATTGGTGAGTCTTTTTCTTTGGCAAAATGATTGAAAACCAATTTGTCCATCAAAGACGGCAACCATTTGTTCAAGAAAACCGTGAGTTTGCCCTGACGCGTCAGGACAAGGTCGCGTTTGCGCCCCATCACAGCATTATAAATATGGAATGCCACTTCTTCGGCACTCATGATATTGCCTTCGTCTAGCGGCGACTCGCCTTGCGTGCTGCCGTCTTTGGTCAAAGCCACATTACGAATATTAGAAGCCGTAAAGCCTGGGCAAGCCACTAGCACATGAACGTCTTTTTTGAGTAATTCGGTTCGCAACGACTCCAAAAATGCTTGCATAGCGGCTTTGGAAGCTGAGTAGCCCGTGCGCGCTGGCAAGCCTCTGTAGCCTGCAATCGAAGAAATTCCGACAATCGAACCTTTGTTGGCGATGATGTACGGCAAACAGGTTTTTGTAGCATAAACCGTCCCAAAAAAGTTGATTTGCATTACTTTTTCGATAACGCTTACATCTAAATCCGAAAACAGCGCACGCATCGAAATGCCCGCGTTATTGATGAGTACATCGATGCGCCCAAAAGCGGCAAGCGTTTCGGCAGCTACTTTGGCATTGTCGGCGTGTACACTTACATCCGCGACTACGCCTTTCACGGTGATGCCTTTACTTTTTAGTTCTGTTACGGCTTCATTCAGCGCATCGGCACGGCGGCCTGTAATGACCACTTTGGCACCAGCTTTCCCAAACACAAGGGCGCAGGCCTTGCCGATACCCGACGAACCTCCCGTAATGATGACTACTTTATCTTTCATTGAAAAACTAATAATATCGTATAAAATGCTTATTCCCAGCGGTTTGTACTTTCGCGAAGACCCAAACTGTCGATTACCTGCGCATAAATTTTGTCAAATTCGGCGGGGTGCTGGCTATAAAATCGAAAGCTACGCTTATAAGTGGCTGTATCTATTTGTTGTTGGGCTAGTACTTCTTTTTGATAATGCAAATAAAGCGCGTCGGCGGTATCTGCCCCGATACGCGATTGCATTGCTTTGGCTTCGGCCAAATGCAAACGGATCTGCACACTCACCATTTTGGCAGGCGGAAGCACGTCGGCAGGCACATCAAGTACATTCGTTTTTTTCTGGCACGCACTTAGATAGGTTAAAGCGTATAGGCTTATAATAATGTGGATTGTTTTTTTCATACAAACGATAGTGTCGTTTAGCGCGTAAGCAGCCTCTTATTTTAAAGGCGCAAAATTAACCAAAATTTTGAAAAGTAGTGGTACTTCCTGCAAATGTACAAATAGCGGTCATGTTCTGTGTAATATAGATAAAGTACAAAATTAGGTTGTTTATTTAGAGAGAATGTTTATCTGTTTTTATTTTAAATAAATATATCCAAAGACATAAATAAGTTGTCAATAAATCAAATATTTCATGAATGTTATATTTTGTTTGTTTTATATAAAACAATGCGCATTTGTGCTATTGTATTTTATTGTACATATATTGAATAAAATTATAATTTTGTCTCGTAATATTTGATTAACAGGCAATTAACAACATATCAACATCGTTTTTAATGGTGTATAATGTGTTAAAATATTACATGCGTAACATTAAAAAAAACGCTCATATAAATCATTGAAAACTGTTTTTATTCGTAAAATTTTAAGTTGTTTTTAAGCGTATTTCGGCCAATTGTATAAAATACACGACAGTTAAAATATACATATTTATTGAAAGATTGATTTTCTTACAATCTTGTTTTTATACAGATTTCGGGGGTAAAATAATACTGCATACTTTTACACCATGTTTAACTCACCAGTTCCACGTTTCACCCCAATTCACCCAATTGCTGCTATGAAAAAATTACTACTACTTTTATTTGTATTTGTTTCTTCATTTATTTCTACTTACGCACAAGACTATAATTCAAAGGCTGATGGCAATTGGAGTAGTACTGCAACTTGGAATCGGGTTTCTGGTTGGGGAGCCGCAGTTCCTGCATCTGGGCATGGCTCGGGAACCATTAATGTGAATCACAACATTACTTATACAGGTAATTATGAAGAGGGTGCTACTTTAAATGTTGCTGCAGGAAAAACACTGACTATCAATGGAAATTTAACTTCGTCTGGTGGTGCAAAAATATATGTGTATGGCAATCTGGTGGTTACTGGCGATTTGACATTATCCGCAGATTTGTATGTGATGCCAGGCGGCAGTGTTACTGTTAACGGAAATGCAACAGTTAATAATGCCAACAACCTTATTGTAGGGACTAACGCTACACCGCCTCCTTATGCTGATTTTGTGTTGAAAGGAAATCTATACTTAAATAATAGTGGTGATGTTCAGTTTAAACAAAATGCGCGTGCAGGAATATTTGGAAATGTAATTTCACCTGCTTCTAGTGGCGGTACTATTTTTAAGGTAGATGATGGTGCACAAGTTTATGTGCATAAGGATATGACCTTTGCAGGAGGTGGCAGTCAAATTACGAATAGTAATAATACAAATCCTTTCGGCTTATATGTAAATGGTACAATAAATAATATTGGTGGTGGAGCTTCTACGACGGCTAATGTAGCCGACAAGGATTACATGGATACTCATAATTCTACATTTGCTAATTGGCTCAACTCTATTCCTAACTCGCCTTTGCCTGTTACTTTAGCTAGCTTTACGGCTAAAAATTCAGAACGCAATACGGTAGTTGTTTCTTGGAAAACGCTTTCTGAAGTCAATAATAAATCGTTTGTATTGTATCGTAGCGAAGATGCGAAAACATGGACTGTTGTTACAGAAATAGCAGGCGCGGGCAATTCTAAAAAAGCGGTAAATTATAGCTATACAGACGCGCAAGCGCAAGTGGTAAACTACTACAAATTAGCACAAATCGACTTTGATGGCACGCTGACCTATTCTCCAGTAATCGTGGCGAATGCTGCACGTCCAAGTGTTTCGGTTTTCCCAAGCATGGCAACGACAGAACTGACTATCCAGACTTCAGAGGCAGCGATCCAATCAGTAATGATATACGACCTGAACGGCAAGCTTGTGTACGAGCAAGCCAATACAGAAGCGTCCAGCCAAGTACGTGTAGGAGTTCAAAATCTGCCTAAAGGCATATATATAATACAATTCCCTGCAACGGAAATAGCGGCACAACGCTTTATCAAACAATAAGTACTAGATTTTTCTAATTTGATGTTTTTCTTTTATTTATAGAAAGGAAAAAGAAAAAACAATACAAAAACAACCAATAATTTGATATATTTATTTGTCAAATTATTGGTTGTTTTTTTTCGGCTAAACTATCTAAATGTAGTTTATTTATGTTGATATTTTTTTAATATTATAATTGCGTTTGTTTTCGATTGGTTGCATTTTTAATGCAGATATTTTGTTTTATATTTTCTGTATTATATATATAGTTAACTGATTATCAATAGTTTGTTTTGTAGATGCATAAAGAAGGGGATCTGTTGTATTTAAGCTAAACTTACACCAGTAATTTAAATTTATCTACTATTTAATGGGTCTTAATTATAAACTTTTGTTTATAAAAATACTGCTTTTTTGGAGTATTTTGCGAATAAGCAAAATGATTATTGTTCGATTATTTGTAATAAATAAATTATTCTTTTTTTTCTTACAACATTCTTTTTAAGTAAATTTCTTTTTAGGAATATTCTTAGGTATATTTGGCAAAAGTTAAAACATAAATTTAAAACATTATAAACTTTTGCAGCTATGAAAAAAGTCCTACAACTCTTACTCGCAGTGATATTTGCCACTATGTCTGTTGCACAAGCGCAGAGTTATTCGTCGGTGGCTGATGGCAACTGGGCAACTACGGCTACATGGGGTACAACAGCTCCTGCCAGTGGTCATAATTATGGGGCAATTAACATTAATAACAACATCACGTACACAGGAAACTATACGGAGCAAGGTTCTGGTAGTCTTAATGTGAATGCAGGAAAAGTACTTACCATCAACGGAAGCTTTTCTGTAACGCAAGGAGCCACAGTGTATGTGTATGGCAACTTGGTGGTGAATGGAGATGTTACCCTCTCGTCTAATCTAGTAATTATGCCAGGGGGAAGCCTAACCGTAAATGGCAATATTACGGTCAATAACTCAAACAACTTGGTCGTGGGAACGAATACAGCTGCACCGCCTTATGCAGACCTTATCGTAAACGGTAATATGACTTTGGCTGGTAGTGGAGATGTTTCTTTCAATCAAAATGCACGTGCTGCTATTTTTGGTAGTGTTAATTCTCCGTCTTCGAGTGGTGGTACTATTTTTAATGTGAATAATGGAGCTCAAGTGTATGTACATAGTAATATTAATTTTGCTGGTGGTGGTTCATCTATCCAAAATAATAATACAACAAGTCCGTACGGTTTGTATGTAAACGGAACGGTAACTAATTCAGGTGGTGGTGCTGGCACAACTACCAATCTTGAGGACAAAGATTATATGCAAACTCACAATCCTACATTTTCGGATTGGTTGAGCAATATTGCAAACTCGCCTTTGCCTGTTACTTTAGCTAGCTTTACGGCTAAAACTTCAGAACGCAATACGGTAGTTGTTTCTTGGAAAACGCTTTCTGAAATCAATAATCATTCATTCCAGCTTTTCCGTAGCGAAGATGCGAAAACATGGACTGTTGTTACAGAAATAGCAGGCGCGGGCAATTCTAAAAAAGCGGTAAATTATAGCTATACAGACGCGCAAGCGCAAGCGGTAAACTACTACAAATTAGCACAAATCGACTTTGATGGCACGCGGACCTATTCACCAGTAATCGTGGCGAATGCTGCACGTCCAAGCGTTTCGGTTTTCCCAAGTACGGCACTAAACGAACTTAATATTCAAACATCTGAGGCCGCTATTCAATCGGTAATGATCTATGACCTTAGCGGCAAACTAATGTTCGAACAAACAAATGCAGAAGCTACAAGCCAAGTACGTGTAGGAGTTCAAAATCTGCCTAAAGGCATATATGTAATACAATTCCCTGCAACGGAAATAGCGGCACAACGCTTTATCAAACAATAAGTAGTTTAATCAATAAATATTCTTTTAAATAAATGGCTTTGTTCTTCGGAATAAAGCCATTTATGCTGTTGCAGGCACAAAAAAACTCCGCAACGCTTTTGGTGTTACGGAGTTTTTTTTGATAAAAAACAAATCTTAGAAGCGTCCGCGCAATTGGTATGTTTGCGCTACTTTATCGATAGATACGATATACGCACCGATACGCATAGATTGATTATGTTTTTCGGCGGTAGTATAAACTTTTTCGAAAGCATCTTTCATGATACGGTCGCAACGGCGGTTTACGCGGTCAAGCCCCCATTTGTAGCCCAAACGGTTTTGTACCCATTCAAAATACGATACCGTTACACCGCCAGCGTTCGCCAAAATATCAGGCACAGCCATGATACCTTTGTCGCGCAAGATGGCATCGGCTTTCGCTGAAGTTGGGCCGTTTGCACCTTCTACGATAAGTTTGGCGCGAATACGTGGCGCATTTTCCACTGTAATTACGTCTTCTTTCGCTGCTGGTACCAACACATCAACTTCAAGTGTAAGCAAATCTTCGTTAGAGATTTTCTCTGCATCTTTGAAGCCTTCCAACGTGCCTTTGTTAAGGTCGCGGTAAGCCAAAGCCGCCGTGATGTCAATACCGTTTTCGTTGTAGTAAGCTCCCGAAATATCGCTGATAGCCACTACTTTTACGCCTCTTTCGTGTAATAATTTCGCCGAAATAGAACCAACGTTACCAAAGCCTTGTACGGCGCAAGTAGCTCCGTAAGGATTGATTTTCATTTTTTCCATTGCCGCAAAAGCCGAAACCATTACGCCGCGTCCTGTGGCTTCCACACGACCCAAAGAGCCACCCAAAACCAACGGTTTACCTGTTACTACCGCATTGATGGTCGTGCCGTGCGCTTTCGAGAACTCATCCATCAACCACGCCATTTCGCGAGGACCTGTACCCATATCTGGGGCAGGAATATCTTTATCTGGGCCAAAAATATCAAGCATGGCCGTTGTGTAAGCACGCATCAAACGCTCGATTTCGCCAGCGGACATAGCACGTGGGTTGCAAGTTACGCCACCTTTAGCACCACCGTAAGGAATATCTACTACGGCACACTTCCAAGTCATCCAAGCGGCAAGGGCTTTTACTTCGTTGATGTTTACGTCCATGTCGAAGCGGATACCGCCTTTGGCTGGGCCTAAAATGTTGGAGTGAATTACGCGATAGCCTTCAAATACTTTTACCGCTCCGTCGTCCATAGTGATTGGCAACGAAACGATTACTTGTTTCATTGGGGTTTTTAGTACGTTATAAGTCGCATCGTCTAAGCCTAAGATTTGGGCAGCCAAATCGAAGCGGGACATCATAGACTCAAACGGATTTTCCTTGTCCTTTATCGGAGCAGGTTCTATATAACTAGCCATATTAAAAATTGTTAATGTTTATTTTTGGTAAAAAATTATGGTGTACTACGTTGCTTAATTTGGCGCAAAAATAGCAATATTTCTTAATCTCAAAGTTTTTAGTCAGAATTAAAATCGCAAACCTTTGCGTAAGAAATTTAGCAATATTCAAACACCTGAAAATCAATATTTATTTCAATAAAATATTTTTATAATTCTTTTTCAGATACCAAATCGTCTATTCTTTTCCCAAAGCAAACAGCATTGTTATTGCCGACATATTGTCCATAATTTTCAATTACTGCGTAATTATTTCTTTCATAAAAACGGCACGCTTGGGTGTTTATTTTGCGGGTTTCCAACCAAATTTGGGTGTAGCCAAGTGCCTGAGCTTTTGCTTCCAAATAACGGAGTATGGCCTCGCCAATCCCTTTCCTGCTATGTTTGGCATACATTCGTTTTAGCTCCGCCACTTGCGACATAATAGGCCGAATCGCACCGCAACCTACGGCTTCATTTTCATTAAACAATACAACAAATACATGGCTGGGGTCGCTCTCCTGCCAATCGCGAAAAGAGGCTTGGCCACTGCTCCCTACTTTTGTATATAAAATTTGAGAAAGTGCCTCTAATAATGGAGCTGCTTGCGCGTCTGTTGGGCTTGTTTCTATGATTTGCATCCTTTTTTATAGCCTGTTTCTTAAAACTAATTATTTGCTTATGAAACAATATAATTATAGTTTCGTGGCCTATTTTTTTTAAAATATTTAAACAAATTCTTTTAAAACAATGAAAAAACACGCGTTAGCACTCGGTGTGCTACTCTCTGCCAGCGGCTTGGTTTCTGCCCAAACCGAAAAAGGTACTAAAATGCTGGGCGTAGGCATCTCCTACGATAGTAAAAACAATAATTCATCACGAATATACGATGGGGTATATACCACATATCCTATTCTATCATTAGATACAGTCACTACCACGAAAAACCACAATGAGCAGAAGGTTAGAAATCAAGAGATTAACCTTAATCTTTCAGCAGGCTATTTTATTGCCAAAAACCTGCTTGTTGGTGGGCAAGTTGGTCTTGGGTATGCGCACAGTGCAGATAAACGAAATTATTCGGTAGATTATTTAAAATACAATACAACAGGATATTCAAATACTACCGTCAAAAACACTATAACAACCTCATCAGTAGGTCTTTTTGGGCGTTACTATTTCCCTATCAAAGAAGGTAAATGGTATGCTTTCGGGCAACTAAGTGGCCTTTATTCATTCAATAAAGTAAAATATACAAGTGATCACACTGTACACAACAGCCTATTCTGGACTTCAGATACCAGTAATGTTAGCTTCTTCAGCCATGAAGGCGGCTATACCCAAAAATATAAAAGCACAAATCTTGTTGTACAAGCAGATGCAGGCATTGCCTACTTTATTTCTCCGAACTTTAGTGTAGAAACCTCTGTGCTCAATGTCAGATATACCAAACAAAAACCACACGACTTTGAAGGTTATGATTATGATTCAGGAAAACCATCGCAGCTTGAGTTTTGGGAATATGGTGCATTTCTGAACCTGAATCTGGCTGTTAAATATTTCTTCAAATAAAATTTGGTGCTTTCTAACATAAAATTTCAACAATGAAAAAAAATATATCTTTAATCGTCGTATTGTTTTTAACTATTTTTAGTGCAGCCAATGCCCAAATAGCCGCAGGCACAAAAGCAGTAAGCGCAGGTTTCGGTTTGTGGGGACAAAGGTATCAGCACTCGGAAACCAAATACAGAAATACAGAACTGAATGGCTCAATATCTGGCAGTTATTTCATCTTAGAGAATTTGTCAGTAGGTTTAGGATTCGATATTGGCCGTACCAGAAATTATCAAAAATCAGCAAGCGTTTTTTTAGGTGAAAGCGAATACGAAACAATCCAAAGTAACTATACGGTAAATATATTTTCGCGATATTATCATCCTATTTGGGATAATAAATTATTCGTTTTGGGGCAAGCAAACGCGGGGATGGGTCGTTTAAAATCGGATAATTCTTATAGCAATAGTGGGATAACAGATACAAATAAAGGCAACTTAGATACTTATTCGGCTGGCGTAAATTTGGGGTTAGCCTATTTTATAACACCAAAATTTAGCATTGAAACCTCCGTATTGCATTTCAAATACACGAATTATAAATACCAAGACAGACCAGATTTGGGCAATTATACATCACGTGATTACGATTATGGCCTCATCGGCAACCTGAACCTATCGGCGCAGTTTTATTTTTAGTCGAGCATAAGGCTGCCCAAAAGTCGTGGCATGGGGTTTGTTTTATCAGGATTTCGTGTATGTTTGCACCGAACCAAATGTTATAAAACCTTATGAAAAATCTATTTTTAGTGGTGCTGTTGCTGGCAAGCCTGAGCCTTACGGCGGGGCGTTGTGGCGGTGGCGGAAAAGACCAGCAAAATATGCAATATTTATTCACGACTTGGAAACATTCTTATGAAGAAGACAAAGACGGCCTGACGGTTTTCAGAGATGAAACTTTTTCGTTTCCGCCTTCGCGTGGTCGTCGTGGATTTACGATTTCGTCCGATGGTACGTTTATAGACCGTCCCATTGCAGCCGCAGACGGCAACGAAGCCCGCAAAGGACGTTGGCGTTACAAAGATGGCGAATTGGAAATGCTTTTAGACGATGGCCAAAGCTACAAAGTAGAGGTCGTGGAAATGGAAAAAGGCTTGCTCAAAATCAAGAAAAAATAGTTTTAATAAATAAAAAAAACCGATAAGACTTGGCAGTTTTATCGGTTTTTTTGTTGGCAACACGGGTCACCTATGCTGTATGACGTTTTGGGAAAATACCTAAATACTCAATTCTCTGGTTTGTATATCCCTTATCACATGCAACTAACTCATTAATTTTTCCCAAGAGGCTTTGGTATCCACGTTAGCTTGCGCAGCCAAAATTTCAATTCGTTCCATTTCTTCCTGAGACAATAGAATAGTGGTTGCTTTAACCGCGTCCTCTACTTGTTTGATTTTAGTAACGCCGATAATTGGTAAGGTATTTTTGGCAATAGCCCAAGCCATCACAATTTGCGCAACCGATGCGTTTTTACTATCACCAATTTCGCGTATGGCATTCATTAATTCTTCTAACTGTGGAAGAATTTTATTATAGATTTTACCTCTATCACTGTTTTCAGGTAATGGATTTTGGGTGTTGTAATTTCCTGACAATGCCCCTTGTTCCAATACCATATAAGAGAAAAATATTATACCATTTTCGTTACAATAATCTAAAATACCAGTATCTTCAGAAAAACGATATAATAAACTATAATGGTTTTGGACGGCAGAAATTTTAAAACCTTCTGTTGCTAAAATGTCATTCGCTTCTTTAATCTGCGCCAGATTATGATTAGAAACACCTATTTGTTTTATTTTTCCGCTTTTCAATAAAGGTATCATCCCCGCAACCCAGTTAGGAGCTCCTACGGGATTATGAATCCAATAGAAATCGACAAAATCAGTACCGAGATTATCCAGACTACTATTAAGCATTTCTTCAATTGGATTTTCTACTTCTTTTGCCAACTGAGGCGTGAATTTGGTGGATAAAATCAATTCTTCACGAGGGTATTGTTTCACAAATTCGCCCAATGCTTTTTCAGAAGAACCCATTCCGTACACTAAGGCGGTGTCCCAAAGATTTAATCCTGATTCGATGGCGGTCTTGAATACTGGCTGTAATTCTTCAACACTTAAATTATTTCCAAAAACTTGGTCACTTCCTGCAAATCCTGCACCCCAAGACCACGTTCCTAATGCTATTTTAGGTATTTTTGTCATTGTATATTTAATTTAATTACACTTTAAATGCAAAAAACTTACGCAGATTATTGTTTTATGCCATTATCTGCGTAAGCCGTCTTTTTTGCGTTTAGGTATTAATAATATTTCTCTACTGTGATATATTGAGTATCAAAATATTTAAAGAGAGGAAATGTAGCGGCGATTTCTTTTGCTTTCGCTTCATCTACATCTTTGAAAACAAGCACAGCACCCATTCTTCCTTCTGTTACAAACAGATGCTCCATTATTCCTTCTTGCTTCAACTCTTCACCTCTTGCAAATTCTTGTGGAAGTAACACGTCAATGTTCGGAACTTTATCAAGTTCGCAACGAATGTTTAAAATAATTCTTTTCATTTTTTTGAAGATTTTTGATTGATATAAATTGTTTTTTTTAATACCACAAAGGTAAAGTATGCGAGAATGCCCTACCCTTAATCTATCTTAAGGAATAGATTTTGTGCACAAGAGTTGCTAATTTCTCTGCATGGGATTTGGATTTTGCTTTAAGCGTTTCCAATGCTTCAATGGGATAAACATTAGGAATATATTGCATTCCCATCGAGTAAATGGGTTCTTGCATTTCCATCTGACAAAGCTTGGCAACCTGAATAAGAGAAGGTAAAAAATCATCAATTGGGTAATTCATGGCCTTCCCATAATCATACAACTCTTCTGGTGCTCCTGTCGTAAATGATAGGATTAGCGTTTTGCCTTTCAATTTGTCGCCACCAACGCCGTGAGCAAATCCGAAAACATAAACATCATCCAAATATTTTTTCATTAGCGCAGGTAAGGCATACCAATAGAAAGGAAATTGCCAAATGACAATATCCGCATTGATGAGCTTTTCTTGTTCTGCTTTTACATCAATTTTAAAATCGGAATAAAGCAAATCCAATCGGCTAACTTCTGCATCAGGAATTAGCTGTAAGGTTTGTTCTAAAACGGTTTTGTTGGCGTGCGAATTTTCTAAATTCGGGTGTCCTGAGACGATTAATACTTTTTGCATGTCCTTTTACTTTAAATCGACCATGCAAAGGTAGAGCCCTCAAAAATGACTCACCCTTAATCTATCTTAAGAAGTAAATTTTTTGGATTTTGCGATATCGTTTCGGATTTTGCTTAAATGTTCGGGGGTTATACCCAAATAAGCGGCAATTTGCGTTTGGGGGAGTCTATTTGAAAATTGAGAATAGGTTTTCAAAAAAGACAAGTAACGTTCCTCGCCCGATGAACTCATGTATTGTAACAATCTCTTTTGAAGAGCTACCACATGACGTTCCAAAAGTTCCCGAATAATACAGTTAAATTTAGGAGCTTTATGGTACAGCAATTTGAGGTTTTCGGGTGTGATGTAGAGCAATTCCGTTTTTTCAAGCGTATCAATATAGAGCCTTGATGCGTTTTTTTCACGAAAACTCAGCGCATCTACCATTATCCAATTTTCGGCAGCAAATTGTAAAATATGCATATTGGCTTTATCATCCACCAAATACATACGCATACAACCTCTGATAATAAAATTAAATTGACGGCATATTTCGCCCTCTTTCAATAAGAATTCTTTACGGTTATAGCTATTATAAACAAATAACTCACGAACCAATTGTTCTTCATTTTCATCTAAAGTCGTGATTTGTTTGAAATAGTCGATAAGTGCTTTATAGTGGTCTTGATTTTCCATTTTTTTAACTAAATTTTTCAGATGAAGAAAAAGGTCTGTGTGTCTTCACAAACCTTTTTAATTTTGATATTTTTGAGAATAAACTAAAATTTAGCCTTCACATAACGATACTCTTGCGTGAGGCCGCCGAAGCCATACGAATCGGCTTTTACTTCTTCCACATACACATAACTTTCGGAATGCAACGCGCCCAAACGTTGTTGCATACGTTCAAAAACGGCGGCGATGTATTGCTCTTTTTCGTCTTTGAGGTTCGTGGATTCGGTTACTTTTATATCCAAATAAAAACTTTTTAGTCCCAGTGTCGCGAGCGTTTGGCGGTTTACAAACCATTGATTTTCTGGTACAAAAGCCACTGTAATCGCTGTTACTTCGGGTTTCTTTTTCAAAAACTCAGCCGTAAGGTCTGTCAGGTCGTTGGCCAGTGTTTGGGCGAGTGCGTCGGAGGCCTCGCCGCTTACTTTCAAATTAAGAATTGGCATAAGAATAGGATTTTTATTGAGCCATAAATATAAAAAAACAGCCTTCACTTTTTAAGGGCGAAGGCTGTTTTTTTATAAAGATAAAACCCGAAAGGTTGTTTATCAATTACATATTTTTGATGATTTCCGAACCGAACTCAGAACATTTGAGTAGCGTTGCGCCAGACATTAGGCGTTCGAAATCATAAGTTACACGCTTAGAGGCGATAGAGGCTTCCAAACCTTTGTAGATAAGGTCGGCAGCTTCTTGCCAGCCCATGTATTCGAACATCATCGCGCCCGACAAAATCACAGAACCTGGATTTACTTTATCCAAACCTGCGTATTTTGGAGCTGTTCCGTGTGTTGCTTCAAAAATAGCGTGACCCGAAACGTAGTTGATGTTTGCACCTGGAGCGATACCGATACCGCCAACGATAGCCGCCAACGCATCAGAAATATAGTCGCCGTTTAGGTTAAGCGTTGCGATTACCGAATATTCGGCTGGACGCAACAAGATTTGTTGCAAGAAAGCATCTGCAATCGAATCTTTCACGATAAGTTTACCTTCTTTCGTTGCATCGGCCAACGCTTTGTCGGCTGCTGCTTTGTCAGTTTTGGCCAATTGGTCGTACTGATTCCAAGTGTAAACTTTGTCGCCAAATTCTCTTTCAGCCAACTCGTAACCCCAAGTTTTGAAAGCACCTTCCGTAAACTTCATGATGTTACCTTTGTGCACGATAGTAACCGAAGGTTTTTTGTGCGTAAGTGCGTATTCGATAGCCGAACGAACCAAACGCTCTGTACCTTCTTTAGACACTGGCTTAATGCCAAGTGAAGAAGATTCAGGGAAACGGATTTTGTTTACTTTAAATTCGTTTTGCAAGAAAGCCAACAACTTAGCTACTTCAGGCGTTCCCGCCATATATTCGATACCTGCGTAAATATCTTCTGTGTTTTCGCGGAAGATTACCATATCACAAAGATTTGGCTCTTTCACTGGCGAAGGCACGCCTTCAAACCAACGCACAGGACGCAAGCAAGCGTAAAGGTCTAATTCTTGGCGCAATGCCACGTTCAGGGAACGGATACCACCACCCACAGGCGTAGTAAGAGGGCCTTTGATACCTACCAAATACTCACGGAAAGCATCAAGGGTTTCTGTTGGAAGCCAGTTGCCAGTTTGGTTGAACGATTTTTCACCAGCCAACACTTCTTTCCATTGTATTTTCTTTTTGCCGTTATATGCTTTTTCTACTGCTGCGTCGAACACACGCACAGAAGCAGCCCAAATATCTGCGCCCGTACCGTCGCCTTCGATGAAAGGAATCACTGGAGTATTTGGAACTTGTAACACTCCGTTTTGTATCGTGATTTTGTTTTCGCTCATGATTAAATTAATTTTTTGGGTTAATGAATTGCCGCAAATGTATAAAAAATAAAATGTAGTATCATTTTGTACAATGATTTTTACGGTTTTTTTCCAACCAAAACTGCCTGAACCTTATAACGCATCGTGTCTTTGAGCAAAACTTTCTGAAAACCGCTCATGCCGTAGGCACGCAAAATGGTTTGAGTTTGGGTCGTGTCAAAATACAAGTGCATTTCTCTACCAGACGTGTAGAGCATATTATCTTCGGCTATTTGCGCCCAAACGTGCGCGGGCAAATGCTTACTGCTATACGTTACGCACAGTTTTTTGACATTAATATTTTGGTTTTCAGCAAAATAACACACCTGATTCGGCGTAGATTCTACCCGAAAGCCGCCTTGCCAAGAAGGTTTGTTCAGGTCTATTTCCTTGAACAAATCAAATTCTTTAGACCAATCCGCAGGCAGTGTTTGTGTGTCGGTGTGGCCGTCTAAAGTGCTATTTTTTTGGATAGAATAACCTTGTAATTGTTGCTCTTGGCTTTTGAGCAAACCGTTCATGTCAAAATATTGATGGGAAAAAGAAGAGGCAGTGTCGGGTCGGCAAGCTTGCAACAACACAGCAGCCACCAGCCCACAATACACCGAAAAACGTTTTATCATTGCTCAGATATGAAAAATAGTAAGGCTATAAACCCCAAAGCTACAAATTAGTTCCCCCAGACGATATGGTCAGATCGTTTATTTAATACAAAAGAGGCTTATCCAAATAGAATAAGCCTCTTTTGGGTAGTATATGGATTGCAAATTAGTTCAGACGATAAGGTACTATCATCGTAAATTCGGGGATAGAGACATCAAAAGTTTGGCCGTCCACGATGCGCTCCATCTGAAACGTACCAACCATTTTGCCAATACCCGAACGCAAGTTACAGCCCGAAACATACTGATACGATTCGTTGGGCTCTAATACAGGTTGCTGACCAACCACACCTTCGCCTTCTACCTCGCGCACTACGCCATTAGCATCAAAAATACGCCAATGCCTACGTTTGAGCTGGATCGTATGTTCACCACAATTCTGAATCAGAATTTTGTAGGTAAAGACATAGTGTTGCTGATTAGGCGTTGAATATTCGGGTTGATATTCGGTGGCAACACTCACTCGAACACCTTTTGTGGTTAGAGTTACCATATTCATAACGTAAAGAAGTTTGCACAATATTTCCTGTATAACGCCAAAATATGTACAAAGTTTCACTAAAGCAAATTATTTGTAAGTATTTAAGCCATAATTAAATACCTATTCTCTTTTGCGTGGCCTACCAGTTTCGCCATAAACGGCCTGTTTGGTCAGGAAATCATCGGCAATGACCGTTTGGATAAGATTATGCTCGTCCACGCGCACAGGCGAGAGTAGCACAGATGGTACTTCTTTTTTACCATTATTTTGTTTGGCATTCAGATTCGGAACGTCTTTGTCTTCGGCCAACATCACAGCCGCCACAGCCGCCGAATAAGCCAAATCTTTCACGGGTTTATAAACCGTCATGGCTTGTGTGCCTTCGGCAATTCTTCTACAAGCTTCAGCATCAGCATCTTGCCCTGCAATGGCCACAGGATAGCTCACGCCTTTTTCTGTTAAAGCCTTCACCGCACCAGTAGCCAAGCGATCGTTTGAAGCGATGATCGCATCTATTTGTTTGCCTTCATTGAGCAACTGTAAGGTTTGTTCGTAAGCAAATTGAGGACTCCAATTGTCGGCCCAACCGTTACCGATTACCTGTACTTTCGCATCAGCCACCGCCGTTTTCAACCCTTGTATCTGCCCTTCTCTGAACAACTTAGCATTGTTATCTGTTGGAGAACCACCCAAAAGTAAGTAGTTGCCCGTAGGAACTTTAGAAAGCAAGTATTCGGATTGCATACGCCCTACTTGCACATTATCAAAACTCACATAGGCATCAAGGTCTGCGTTGTTGATTAGACGGTCATAAGCGATTACTTTTACGCCGTCTTTTTTGGCCAAAGCAACTAAATCTACGGCTTTTGCACTGTTTGTTGGGACAATAAGAAGCACATCAATACCTTCTTGTTCAATGAGTTGTCGTACTTGCAAGGCCTGTTGTGCGGCATCGTTGTTGGCAACTGTAAAAATGGCCTCTCCACCCATTTCGGCTACTTTTTCGCGGATAAATTCGCGGTCTTTTGCCCAACGGCCATCGAGGATATCCATAGCTACACCTACTTTTACTTTGTCGGAATTACAAGATGTACAGAACCACAAGCCCATACACAGTACAGCTCCGCTAATTATTGATTGTTTCATAGTGGATAATAATTTTGGTGTATAAACATACACACAGTTATTCATTTGGTAGCCCAAAAGTAATAGTATAGGTCTTAATTATCAAATAGTTAAGGTGAAATATATAACTTACCAAATAGACTGATTTTTGTATTTTTTCTTTTAAAAAGGAACAATAAATGAAGTTATATTTAAAAATAAAGCTGTTATTTTTTGTTTTATCAATTTCATTATATGGCCTAATAACAAAATGCAGATAGAATAAAAAACTTTGTACCTGCATGGCTATTTATTTTTATCTAAAAATTTCTAATCTAATATTAACTAAAAACAAATCAAGAAAAAATCATACAATAATAGTCTGGTTTTTGTAGTTTTGTTATTCAAATACTATGTTGCAGAAAAAACAGCAAAATCTAATTATTTATATCAACAATGAAATATTAACAATAAATTTATGACTAAAAGTAAGGCGATTACTGTACTTATACTTTCATTTATAATGACAGTAGTACAAAGAAAATTCATGTTTGAAGAACCTCTTTCAACCAATTTACTAAAAAGTGCTATTTTCTCTTGTGGATTAGTAATAATCTTTATTGTATTCGTAAAATCTCGGGGCAAGTATAAACATTAGAAAAAAAACTGCTGCAACAAGAGATTACACAAACAACATTCAATTTAAATCTAACCTCCGAAATGAACAAAACACCCTACTCGTGGCAGCATTTTGTCTATTTCATTTGCTGTCTTTTGCCCAAACCAATAGCGGCGTGGCTACTTATCAGTATGTCGATGCCTTTGGCCAACCCACCGTATTTAAACTTTATTTTAATCAAGAAAAATCTATATACATAGCCAATCGCGGGAAAAAAAACACCCTCAACAAAGTAGGCGAAGTTGTACTTACCCAAAGTAATTTTAGTGAAGTTACATCTGTCAATAAAACAATTTTTGATTACTTTATTGATGAAGAAGGAGACGTAATTGTCCAAGACAGAAAAAACAATAAGCTGACAATCAGAGAAGTACAATCGCATTATCCGCTTATCGTGCGCGAACCAACGCTCCCCAAAATCAACTGGCAACTCACTGAGCAGCATAAAAAAATTGGGAAATTTAATTGCCAAAAAGCAACCGCCACTTTCAGAGGCCGCAACTACGAGGCTTGGTTTACGCCCGAAATCCCGATTCCTGCAGACCCTTGGAAACTGCACGGCCTGCCAGGGCTGATATTGGAGGCGCAAGACACAGAGAAAAAATATACCTACACTTTCGTAGATATTACGATGCCGCTGGCGCAAAATGCCGCAGACGAACTAAATTATACGCCCAAAACTGGGGACGAAATAAAGCTGACGGACTACAACAAAGAAGTGAATAATCGAATTAAAGAACACTGGCGAGCATTGATTTCAAAACCAGCGGCAAGAGGCTCTAACCTTACGTTTACGCCCTCTGATATTGATCCACAAGAACTCAACTTTGAGCAATAGACCATGCGAAAAACACTCACCTGTTTGTTCTGGTTGGGGTTGTTGCTACAAAATTCGGGGTATAGTCAAAGCAAAATATCGGTGAAAGGATTGGTAAAAGACAGGGCGGGAAACCTTGTACCGTTTGCCACGCTTTACACCAAACTCACGGATTCTTCGTCCATTACCGCCTTTGGAAGTAGCAACGACCAAGGTTATTTTGCTTTTGAAGCACCCGACCAACCCAATTTTCTCGTTTTTGCCTCCGCCATCGGCTACGAAATCCAAAAGATAAATGTCCGCAACAATTCTCAAAAAACGTTAGAAATCAACTTTACGCTTGCACCCAAAGATTTCATTCTCAATGAAGTAGTGGTGCGCGGCAGCAACAAAGTCATTCAAACAAAAGATACCGTTTCGTTTAAAGCCGACCAATATCGCGACAGTACCGAACGAAATTTGGAAGAACTTTTGGCCAAAATACCAGGGCTGGACGTAGATAAAAATACGGGGGCAATTTCGGTGCAAGGCCAACCAATTAAGAAAATATTGGTTGATGGCGACGATTTGACGGGGCGCAATTACCAACTTCTTTCCAAAAATATGGGCGCAGACGTGGTGGATAAAATCCAAGTGATAGACCGATTTACGGAAAATAAATTGCTCAAAGGCCTCAAGCGCACCGACGACAAAGTCTTGAACATTACGCTCAAAGAAAACCGCAAAAAGCTGCTGTTTGGCAATGTTTCGGGCGGCTTTGGCAACGACAAACGTACCAACAATTCCCTTAATCTGTTCGGATTTTATAAAAAACTTAAAACAATTACCTTCGGAAATTACAATAACACTGGCCATGCTTCAACGGCAGGCCGAATGTCTGGTATTGATTTTAAGGAAGATACCGAATCGGACAACCTGCGCAGCCTTCTGAAAAGCACGAACGCCAACCTCATCGACATTGGCCGAATGCCGTCTGTGGCGTTAAGTTCGCAAACCAGTCGCTTTAACAATGCGTCTTTGGGTTCTACGCATTTCGTTATCCGACCCAAAGAGACCGTTTATGTAAAAGGTGCGCTCACGTTTAGCCACGACAACGCAAAATCTTTTGTCGATAATAATTTTGTCTATTTGCTTAAAGATTCGGTGTTTACGCTTTCCGAACAAAACACCATTACCCAAAAACCAACCATCTTGGAAGGGCATTTGGAAGCGCAATTTGATTTGAGCGAAAAATCACTTTTGCGCTATAAAAGCGATTTCCGAAAATCAATGTTTAGTAACCATTCGGCCACCATTGCCAACCAAAATTTTATCAATAACACACAGAAAAGCAATGTACTGGCCTTTGCGAATACGCTTGATTTTACGCGTCGCATCAGCGACTATCACGCCCTCACTTTTAACCTGACGACCATTCAAGACCGCAACCGCCAATCCCTGCAACTGACGCAAAGTCTGGTTCGTTCTGCGTCTTTTTTGCCCGAACCATTCGATGCACTTTACCAAAACATTGCGAAACCGATGCAATATTATGCGGCAGCGGCGCAATGGCTTTTGGCCAAAAACACCTTGAAGTTGTCCAGTTATGTGGGCGTAGTGGCCAAAAATGAATCGTTGGGCAGCGACCTGCACAGCGCATTTCAAAACAATAGTTACGCCTCGTCGGATAGTTTGCAAAACGATTTGGATTTGCAGCAAAAGAACTACTACACAGGCCTGAATCTGAAAGAAGAATGGTTTGGTTTTGAGGTTTTCGCGGACATATCGGGCGGTTTTTATCACACGGCTATTTCGGGCAGAGCCAATGAATCGTCGTTGTATGCGCTGCCTGTGGTGGGTTTGAAACGCAGCCTCAAAGAAAAACATCATTTTTTTAGCACTTACGCCTATAATTTTGCGCTGCCGCAGTCAGTGGACTTGTCGGAGGGCTTCGTGCTGACCGATTACCGAAGCATTAGCCGCGGCAGTGCCTTGTATATTCAGCAGTACAGCCATACGGCTATTTTCAATTACAAATTTGGGAATTTTGCGGACGAATTTCTTTGGCATCTGAACATTGTACACACGACCAACAGCAAAGGCTATCGCAGTAATTTTCTGATTAATTCGGATTTTAATATTTCGGAAAAAGTAGAAAACAACCTGAGCAATAAAAATACGATTGTGTCGGGCAGCATCGAAAAATATATGCCCAGCTTGCACATGAGGCTAAAATTACGCCCGTCGGTGGGACTGGGCAGCTACCCGAACACACTCAACGGCTCGGACATCCGACAAACCAATTCCCTGAACCCAAAATTAGATATTTCGTTGCGTTCGGCGTATTTGAAATGGTTTAACTTTCATCTGGGTTCTACACTCAGCCAGTCGCGCATCAGCACCCAATCCAAAGACCTGAAAACCAACGTCAAAAACCAATCGGTGGGGGCTTTTGCAGATTTTTATATGAAATTTCGGGGGAAAATCAGCGCACGCATCAGCAACGAAGTTTTTTATTTCAAACCCCAAAACGCCAAGGCGCAAAAGTATTATTTCGTGAATGCGACGGTGAGTTCCGAAATCATCGAAACGAAGCTCTCGGCAACGCTTTCCGTTCAAAATATCCTCAACACCAAGCAGTTTATTACGCCTTATATCACCGATTTTTCTACACAAACGAATAGCACCAAACTTTTGCCCAGATACGTGCTATTAGAGTTAAATTATCGGTTTTAGTGTTTTCGTTTAAGCGGCGACTTGTACTATTGTTTTGTTATTTTATTGAGGAGTTTTTTTATTTTTGTTCCGAACAATTCGTTTGTAAGAAAGGTGAATTGGCAGGCTTTAGGAAGCTCCAATTTTTACCTTTCTTATTATTTTTGGAAGAGATATATCAATATTCTGTTTATTGTCTGCTCGACAAGATCCTACTTTGGTAAGTGGTCAGGGTATATTGAACAGGTTTGGTTTTAATGCGAAAAGGCATTAGCTCTTCATTATTCATTATCTTAATTTTCTAAAAAATATGCGTTTTTCTTCCAAAATAGCCTTGTTGGTGTTGTGGTCATCGGTTGGAGCAATGGCGCAACCCAAAGTTGCTTTAGACAATCTTAAATCCGCACTCAAAGACCTGAACGCCAGCCCATCCATGCAGCACGCAGGTTGGGGATTTGTGTTAAAATCCTTGAAAAACGGTAAAACATTGGCTTCGTATCACCCGCAACGCACACTTATTCCTGCTTCTACCATGAAAACCGTTACAACGGCGGCAGGGTTGGGCGTTTTGGGAGAAAATTATACGTTCCAAACCACGTTGGAGTATTCGGGTACGCTTGCCCCCGACGGCACACTGAACGGCAATTTGTACATTCGCGGCGGAGCAGACCCTTCGTTGGGAACAGACCACATCGCACAATACGACGATTATAATACCGTAATGGCGCAATGGGCTAATAAAATCGCGGAGGCTGGCATTACGCGTATCACCGGGAGTGTGGTGGGCAATGCAGATTTTTTGCCCGAAAATGCCGTGCCTGACGGCTGGCAATGGGGCGATTTGGGCAACTATTACGGCGCACCTGTTACGGGCTTGAATATCAACGAGAATTATTACAAACTCATTTTTAAATCGGGAGCGAAAGAAGGCGATGCCACGAGCATTTTGCGTACCGAACCCAATATCGAAGGCCTGCAATTTGATAATTTGGTGGTAGCCAATAAACCGACGGGCAAAGACAACGCGTATATTTATGGTGCGCCGTATAGCTTTTTGCGCTATGTAACGGGTTCTATTCCTGCGGCCAAAAAAGAATTTGTGGTAAAAGGCGCAATGCCTGACCCTGCGCTTCTTTGTGCTCAATTGCTACATAAACGATTGACCGCCAAAGGAATTAATGTAGAAAAAGATCCGACCACTACACGCATTTTGCGTCGCAATGGCACACGCGCCGACTCGTTGCCGCGCAAGGCGATTTATGTACATCGTTCGCCAGCCCTCAAAAACTTGGTAGCCAAAACCAATGTTTTTAGTTTGAATTTGTATGCGGAGGCGATTCTGTGCGCCGTTGGTCATCAGGCTCTTTCGGAGGCAACCATTGAGGCAGGCACGAAAGCCATACAAACTTTTTGGCAAATGCGCGGTTTGGATACAGACGGTTTTTATATGTACGACGGTAGCGGCCTTTCGCCGACCAATGGCATTACACCCACGCAATTAGCCCAAATGTTTTATCTGAACAGCCGCGAACCATATTTCAATAGTTTTTATGAATCTTTACCTGTCGCGGGACTTTCGGGAACGCTGAGTGATATGTGTTTAGGCACGGCGGCGGCGGGCAAAATACACGCCAAGAGCGGCACGATGACGCGTGTAATGTGTTATGTGGGTTATGTGGAGGGAAAATCTGGCCAAAAGTATTGTTTTAGTTTTATGGTGAATAAATATAGTGGCGACTACTACGCCATGCGTGCACGCGTGGAAAAACTCATGGTGCTGATGGCCAATTTGTAAGCATCTGATTTAGCGGGATTCAACCTTTATAGATTTTCAAAACCTATAAGGGTTGAATCAATAGACTACACTTTTTTCTCCTCAAAGATGTCAATCCTTATCGCTTTATTTTGCCTCATGACAAAGCGATAAGGATTGTTGTTTTATTGATATATAACTGTATTTTTTGTTTTATTATTTAGACTGAACAAAAAATACAGCAACCATTTGATGGGCGGATAAGTACACTTCAAAGGTTTTTTTGAGCACTTGGGCTTGGTTAATAGGGCATGGGTAAGCCAATAGGGTTAGTATTGCAGCGATGCACCGCATTGTTTTGGCGCATCTTACACACTTATCTTTTCTTTCAGCAGTTAAAAATCCTATAAAACAACATGATTGTATATTTTTATGAAAATACTTTATTATGTCAAAAGCCTATTGTTAGTGTGCCTTTTGGCGGCTTGCAATCGCTTTGAATATGACCCCAACCAGTCGGTAAGTAGAGATAGTTACCGCGAACTCAATTACAAAAATATTGGTAAACTTTCGGTCAAAGCCGCCGAAGATTCTGTTATCAAAATCGCATTTATCAGCGACACACACATCAATTATAATAACTTTGATGATGCCGTAGGGCGCATCAATCAGCGTGATGATATTGATATGGTGATTCACGGTGGCGATTTGACCAACTACGGTATTTTGCAGCAATTCAACTGGACCGCCGATCAACTGGCCAAACTCAATAAACCGTATGTGGCGGTGATTGGAAACCACGACATCGTAGGCAACGGAGAAGCTACCTACAAGTATATGTTTGGACACCTGAATTTTAGTTTTATTTATGGCCGCGTCAAGTTTATTTTTTTTAATAGCAATAGCCGCGAATACAACAACGATGGCAATGTGCCAGACCTTCATTGGGTGCAAAAAGAAATAGAAACAGGCTCTAATTTTGATCGTGTGGTATTGGTAAGCCATGTCCCTTATTTTGATGAGGATTTTGATTTTTCCAAACGCTTGGAATATTTGGAAATGCTTACCAAAGATTATGGAAATAAAAAAATACTGATTTCGCTTGGTGGCCATCAGCACAACGGCTATGATACAACTCCAGCAGGGACAGGAATTCCGCATTTTGCGCAAGGTAGCATAGACAAAGGTTTTGCAGTAATCACCATTTCAGGAAAAAATATTAGCTATGAAAAAAACTTTTAAATTCCTGATTTTGTGTATTTTGCTATTGCCAAATGCACTTTGGGCTACAATATTGCCCAGCGACTCAGTTCAGATAAAAGGCAATACTGAGTTGCCACACAAACACGTGTTGCTGACGGGGCAGTTTGCGGGAAGTATCGGCTTTTGGAGCTTAGGAACAGGCATCACCAACAGAGCGCACACGATACACCACGAGTTGTTGTACGGGGCTTTGCCTGAGGCCTACGGCGGCCCGATGAGCAAGCTCACCTACAAGGCTACTTATTTGCCTTTTCGGGTAAAATTAAATAATCGGGTTACGTGGCGGCCTTTGAATGTAACGGGCTTTGCGGCTTATCACATTGGAAAAAAATTTACGCTGCTACACTCGTTCAAAAAATACGAAAAAGGTTACTATCCTTGGTCGCCTGCCTTACGGTTTCATGTCGGTTTTAGTACGGCTTTTGATGTGAAACAACGCAGTGGCCGCGACCTTACTTTTTACCTCGAAACCAATACCAATGATTTGTATGTCTCAACCCTTTTCGATAACGTGGGTTATATGTCGTTTACGGATATTTGGTTTTTGGGCGTGGGCGTAAAAATGCAACTGTTGCATATTCGCTAATTTTCTTTTCTATAAAAAAAGCCAAAAACTCCGATGTTGAAAGCGTTGGAGTTTTTGGCTTTCATAGTCTTTATTTTAACTATAAAGTGATTGTTATTGTCCCATCATCACGAACGAACCCCAGTAGATTGGTTGCGGATATTCTTTCTTGAGTTGCTTTTTGGCTTCGATAAAGGCCGAACGTTTATCGCCTGTTTTTATCCATTTTTCATAAAATAAACTCATGAGTTTTTGGGTGGTTTCGTCAGGAACTCGGAACAAACTCATCACCACGTTGTGCGCACCTGCCACCAAAAAGGCGCGTTGCAAACCATATACGCCTTCTCCGATTTTGACAGTTCCAAGCCCTGTTTCGCAGGCACTCAGCACGACAAGTTCCGTGTTGTCAAGCTCTAAGTTCATGGCTTCGTAGGCGGTCAGGATTCCGTTGCGCAAATTGTAGTTGGACATATTGCCGCCTCTCAAAATTTCGCCAGCGTCTTTGAACAACAAACCCGAACGCAACAGCGGATTGGCCGACAACTGGTTTTCATTCAGAAAGTTACTACCCGAATTTTGGCCCGCCACATTCACATCTTCCAAGAAAAATCCGTGCGTAGCTACGTGGAAAACGCGAGGGCTTTTAATGGCTTTTACGGCATCTTCAGTGGCTTGCGTCTCCGTAAACGAACGTGCTATCCAGCGATTTGTACGCAAAAGTTTGTCGATTTGCTGGATTTCGGTTTCCGTGCCAGGTAGTGGTGTAATCGCGTTTTTGGACGGCGGTTCAACGGCCTTGCCAGTGCTATCAGTGGACGCATAAAACACAGGATTTCCGAACAAATAGGCGTTAGAAACGGGATTCGTGTTTTGTTTGACGGCTGTGAGTAAATCTTTGGTATTACTGAGCAAAACAAAGGTATTGCGGTCGATGGCAAAGCCACCGTCGTTTGGCAACGGAATCGTTTCCAAATTGATTTGGTTGTAAACCCCTTCGGTGGAAAGGTAAACCGTCGTGTTGTCGTCTATGTTTTCTTTGATAGGCTGCCAAAATGCTTGGTAAGAATTATCGTCTTCCACGCCGTATTTCATACAATTACGGTAGTATTTTAGCCCCTGATTTTCCATACGATTTCCGTTCGGCAACAATACCATTTTAGGGCTTTTGCGCGTGTCGTGCGAGATTATTAAAGCCATATAGATCACAGAATCAGTGAATTGTGTGTCGAAATAACGATAACGAATCAACTCAACAGCGTATTCTTTGGCTTTGAGTTTGGATTTAATATCTTTCCAAGTATAGTTTGCGCTTTCTTTGGCTTGTGCGAAAAGCTCAGAACCTTCACTGAGACTTTTTTCCAAGTTCTCAATGTCTTGTTCTATTTTTTTCAGGTCAATGCCTGCGCTGGCAAGCTCTTCCGTGCTCTTAGACATCAGATTGGCCAAGCGTTCTTTTTTGCCCAACCAGTCATGATATTTGTCTATCATTTTCGTGTCTTTGCTCTTCAAAATCCTGTCTTTTATTTTGATAGAAGAGTTGAGTAACAGGGCTTTAGTTGCTAGGTTGTAATTATAGACATTGGCCAAAAGTTCGGGCTTTTTGTCTGCCAAAAGCACAGCCAAAGAGCTGTAAAGTTCAAAGTCTGGCTTCATCAGATTCCAGAATTTAGTTTTTTCGCGGTCGCTCAACGAAGGGAAATACTTGCTTATATATTCCAAATAAATCTTGGTGGTTTCGCCCAACATTTTGGTTGTTTTGGAATAATTCTTTTCGATATAGGCCATTTGCGCCAAGCGGCTCAGCACCTGCACGTATTGTGGGTGTCGGTTGCCAAACAAGCGTTCGTACATTTCTTTGGAACGGCCATACATTTTGTTGGCGGTTTTGTGGTCGGCATTGGCCTTGCTCAAATCGCCTTTGAGCATATACACTTCGGCTGTGTAAGCGTTGTTTTTACCTAATTTGTTTCGCCAAATTTCGTTGGCAATGGTCAGAAGCGAATCGGCTTCAGCATAGCGTTTTTGGTCGATGTAAAAGAAAGCCAAATTTTTAAGTCCGTCTGCATATTGTGGGTGAAAATCGCCCAAAATGGATTCGGTTACGGCGATAGACTCTTTCAAAAGTTTTTCGGTTTCTTTGGGTTTTCCTTTGTTTTGGAATTTGGCTAAAGCCAAATCTTTGGTAGCGCGAGCCACTTCGATATGTAATTTGCCGAGTTGTTTTTTGTCACGTTCCAGCACTTTTTGGGCAAGTTCTTCGGAGCGGTCATAGTCGCCGATGGCTGCGTGTATTTTTTGCATCAGGGCAATGCTTTGCGTGTAGCGACTGGACGTATCGCCAAAAATTTCGCTACTAATATTGGCGGAACGTTGCGCCATTTTTTCGGCATTGCTGTAGTCGCCACGCGCTAAATACGTGCTACCCAATATGTTAAGTGGCTCGATTAAATATTGATTTACTTTTCCGTTTTGTTCTTCATATACATCGATAAGCTCCGTTAGGATTTCGTCACATTCGGCATACAGTCCTTTTTCGTACAAAAGCGTAGCCAATTCGGTCATGTTTTCGCTACCCAATGCAGGGGATTCGGTGGCTGTTTTTTGGAGTTTGAACGAACGAGTAAGTAGTTTGTCAGCCTCATCGTACCAACCAATCACGATGTAGAGGCGTGCCATCGTGCGCAACACGCTGATATAGTCACGGCTGTATTTTCCACGTGCATTTTCCACGATATTAATGGCTTCCATCAATTGTTCTTCGGCCTTTTTGTATTGGCCTACGCGAATGTTAATGCTGGCTATTTTTTCGAGTTGATGGCCGTACTCAAGGTCGCCCTCGCCGTATTTTTCTACAATCAAATTTTTGGCCTCATCATAAGCCTGCGTAGCCAATGCGTATTGATCGGTTAGCTCATAATATTTGGCGTGCATATTCAAAAAGCGCGGATAATCTTTGTGCTTGCGGCTCAGTTGTGGCTTTACCTGCTTGAGCCAACTATCTTCAAATAAGTTTTTAGCATCTTTGATTTTGTTTTCGTAAAGCAAAGCGTAAAAGCCTTTTTCTATTCTACTTTCTTGATATTGAGGCGATTGCGTGCCATACATTTTTTTCTTTAGCACCAAAATATTATTCAAAGCTTCTTTCGCTAACGGCAAAGTATCCATATATATCCCAATTTGGTAAATGAGCGTCAGGATTTTGAGCCGTTCGGAGGGAGCCATTACGTTGGTTACGGTATCTTCGCTTACATTAATGAGGTTAAGGAATTGTCCGTCGTTAAATTCTTCCTGACTTACAGCAATATAGCCCCCAATTCGTGCCAATTTCGCTTGATAGCCGTTGTCTTCAGGGTGTTGTTTGTGTACCAATTTGACATAAGACTCATACATACCGTTGGCCTTTTTGTCTTTGGCTGCATTAAGCGTTGAGCGAATCATATCTTCGTGCATCGCAAAATAATCTTTGTGCGAAGCCAAAATATTTCTTTTGCTATTGGCCGCACCAATGGCTTTTTTGTAAAACTTGATGGCTTGGTCATAATAGCCATATTCTTCTTCATTTTTGGCCTGCGCGACCAAGCAACGCACATATGCTTCCGACGAAGTCCCTATATTTTTTTTGATCCACTGTTGGGCGGCAGTCAGTAGGGTAGTGGCTTGGTCTTTTTCGCCTTTGTAAATCGGGACGTATGCTTGCAAAAGTAGCAAGCGAGCATATACTTGTTTTTGTTGTTCAATTTCTTTCTTAACCTCTTTTTTGCTTTTCTCTCCACTGGCTACGGCTTCGCGTTCGGCCAAAGTTTTATAATAGGCCAAAAGAGGTAACAATGCTTTGTCTGCTTGATTCAGGTAACCCTGATTGATGGCTACTAGTAACTCCTGCTCGCGTATGGCATAACTCAGAGCCGAATCTTTTTGCGGAAATTTTGGCATAAGAGAACGCGCCTGCTCCAAATCTTCGGAAGCGTGTAGATAATTTCCATAATCTATGTTCAGTTTGGCAGACTCTAACAACCCATAACAATATTCTGCGCTTTCTAGTCCTTTGCTGCTGCGCAACTGTTGTAAACCGTCGTGTAGGCTGATGGCCATGTCGTCGTAGGCACACAATCCACTGGCTACCTGTGCTTTGTATATCAACAAAAGCCCCCTTTCGTAGCGGGCATCTTTGCCTTCTAATTTGTCAAATAATTTGGTGATACGCTCAGAGGCTTTTAAGTAATTTCCTTGTCTGATGTATTCTTGTATTTCTTCGAGGCGTGCGCTGTGCTCACTTGCCATCGTCGTCAGAGCGTGTAATACACTCAGACAAATAATGAAAAGTAGTCGTAGTGTTTTGTTCATAAAAATAGATTCGATATTAGATGCTCAATTTTACTTAAATAAATACACGATTCCAAGCAAATATAATACGATGACTTTACATAATAAATGGCTGCGTACTTATTACAATTATATTGAGATATTTTTTTTATCTTAAAAATCTACTGATTAACAGTGTTTTGTGTTATTGTTAGGAAAAAAATCAAAAAAACTTTTGGGCAGGATTTGGATATTAAAAAAGAAACCTACACCTTTGCACCGCGTTAGAGAAAAAGACGACGCACTTAGAGAGTTGGCAGAGTGGTCGAATGCGGCGGTCTTGAAAACCGTTGACTGTAACAGGTCCGGGGGTTCGAATCCCTCACTCTCTGCAAAAGCAGAAGCCCTTCAGCAATGAAGGGCTTTTTTGTTGTTTATATTCATCAATGCAATAAAAAAAGTCTTACAGATTTTTAGGAAACCTATAAGACTTGGTGTGCAAAATAAGGCGTAGTTATTCGGCTGCTGGGCTGTATTGTTGCAAATCTTCCCAATAAGCCACAGCCCTTCGCAAGTGCGGAATGACAATCGTGCCGCCAATGATGTTGGCAATCGCAAAAACTTCAAAAACTTGTTCCGTACTCATGCCTAACTCGTGGCATTTGCCCAAGTGATATTTTACGCAATCGTCGCAACGCAACACCATGGAGCAGGCCAAACCAATCATTTCTTTGGTTTTTACATCCACGCTGCCTTCCGTATAGGTGTTGGTATCCAGATTAAAAAGCCTTTTGATTACTTTGTTGTCGGCTGCCATAATCTTTTCGTTCATGGCCGAGCGAAATTCGTTGAAAGAATCTACACTGTTCATTTTCAGGTATTTGTTTGTTTGAGAAAGAAAATAAAATTACGTTATGGTGCTTAACAATCTTGCTGCCCATTTGGTTGCCAGATTATGCATAGGCCTCAATATTAACAGCAAAATTATATCTTTCGGCTCTAAATTTTGGGGTATGAATCAAATAACAGAAATAAATGGCGTTGGGCTTTTCGTACAGCACGAAGCCAAACCTGATACGCGTTATACGTTGGTCTTTTTGCACGACTCGCTCGGTTGCGCGGTTTTGTGGCGCGATTTTCCGCAGCAATTAGCACAAAAAACGGATTGTGCGTATCTGGTGTACGACCGACAAGGCTACGGACAATCCGCACCGTTTGGAGCGCAGCCACGCCAGCAAGATTATATGGAAAAAGAAGCCGACGTATTGGCTGCGCTGTTGGAGCAACTTGGCATTGGCAATGCAGTGCTTTTTGGCCACAGCGACGGCGGTACGATTGCGTTGCTGGCGGCAGCCAAATATCCTGAAATAGTAGTAGGTGTGGTTACTGAAGGCGCACACGTTTTTGTAGAAGAAATTACGCTCAAGGGCATACGCGAAGCCGTAGAAAGCTATCAAACTACCAATTTGCCCGAAAAATTAGCCAAGTATCATGGCTCAAAAACTGATGGCGTGTTTTGGGCGTGGGCGGCTACGTGGCTCAGCGAAATGTACAGAGATTGGAATATCGAACATTTTTTGCCCAAAATCCAATGCCCAGTATTGGTCATACAAGGTGAAAACGACGAGTTCGGGACACTGGCGCAAGTAGAAGCGATTGTTAGTCAGGTAAGCGGCCAAGCCGAGCAACTTATTTTGCCTGCTGTTGGTCATAATCCGCACAAAGAAGCGCAAGCAGAAACGATTGAGGTGGTGGCGGCTTTTCTGCAAACTTTTTAGACCAATAAAAAACGGCTACTCATCATCATTGAATAGCCGTTTTTATTTAATTTATTTTCGTTTTTTCTTTTTCGCGCTTTTTAAAACCTTTTTAGTATAAACAAACTCAGTGCGGCGGTTATGACGACGGCCTTTTACTGTTTTGTTGGTAGCTATTGGTTTTAATTCGCCTTTACCTTCTGTGGTGATTAATTCACGATTTACACCATGCGCAACAAGGTATTCGGCCATACGCTTGGCACGTTTTTCAGAAAGCATCTGGTTGTATTCCAAAGAGCCTGTCGCATCGGCATGGCCTGTGATTTTGACTGCAACCGAATCTTTTGCCAAATCGTTAGCAATCGAATCTAACTTCGGATAATATTCCAAATAGGCTGTGTCTTGGTCGCTGGCAAATTCCACGATAACTCTTGTACGCACAGAAGCATATACAGGTTTTGATTCTTCTTGTGGTTGCTCAGTTGCTTTAGGTTGTGTGGTTTTTGCTTTTGGTTTAGCCGTAGGCGTAGTTTTTTTCTTTGCCTTAGGCTTTTTCGTTGGTTTCGCTTCTGCTACCAATTCTTCTTTTACCGTAACGGTTTCTTTCTTAGGAGTTGGTGTAGGTTCCGCTAATTTGGTAGGCTCTGTTAGTTTCGCCACCACGGGTAGAGCTGTATCCGCTTGAGCAACAGCTGCGGTATCTTTTTTGGCTACAATTGGTGCTGGGTGTTTATTTCCAAACTCAATTGGTTTTTCCAAATCAAAAGCATAGATGTCGTCGCAGCACGTAGTATTTGGCAAAATTCCTTGGCTGCCTTTGCGGTTAGAAACAAAGTAACCTGCTTTTTCGCTGGCCGCCAATGTGTAATACACATCATCGTAGGAAGTGTTCAGCGGCGTGCCCAAATTTTCGGGAGCGGAGAAAGTCCGCAAACTGCCTTTCGATTTGAATACGTCAAAACCACCAATTCCAGGGTGCGAATTAGAGCTAAAATACAGTGTATTTTCTTTTACACTATAAAACGGCGTAACCTCATCGCGAACCGAGTTTACTTCTGGGCCGCAATTTATAGGGCGGTTGTATAAGCCTATTTTTTCGTTGAAAAGCGCGTACCAAATATCCAAACCGCCACGTCCGCCTTTACGATTAGAGGCAAAATACAAAATCTTTTGCTTTTGCTTGCCGTTGAGGGTCGTAACTACATACGGTTGCGTTTGGGTGCTACGGCTGGAGTTAATGTTTTTGCCTAAGGGAATAGGAGTTGAGAACTTGCCATCTTTGATTTTACACATATAAATATCGCAAGTTTGTTGGCCTTGTTTGCCCGTGCGACAGCGTGTAAAATAAAATTCATCGCCTTCGGGCGTGAAAACTCCGTTGGCCGTACTTTCTAAATGGCGGCTCAAATGTTTCATTTCTTCAGGCTCGCCCCATTCGTTAGTTTCCTTGTTGAAAGCTGAAGAATAGAGTTTTACACGGTTAAAGTTTGGTTCTAAGTATTCCGAAGTCATGATCGTATCCGACAAATAGCTGGAGTAAACCAACGTGCTATCATCGCGTAGGCGTGGCGCAAAGTCGCTGTATCCGTGGTTGATGTTATCGCCCGCAAAAGCCACGTAAGCCTTTTGATTTTTCGCTTTAATTTGGTTGGCTTTTTGGCAAGATACAATCGCGCTCTTCGCGGCAAGGTGGAACATTTCGCCTTTGCGGTCGCGGTATTTCCCGTTGTCGAAGGCTGTAAATTGTGCGACAGCTTCGGTATATTTGCCATTGTAGCGCAAACTTTCACCCAACATAAAAGCAAATAAATCGTCATTATGACCAAATAGTTTTTGCGCTTTGGTAAGCCAAATTTCGGCGTTTTCGTAGTCGCGTGCAAAGAAATAGGCTTCGCCCAAACGTGATGCGTAAATAGGTTGGTTTGGATTGCGCGTAACTAAATCGGTGAGCGGCTCGATGGCATTATAAAAACTCCCCAAATTCAACATCATTTCTGCTGTTTGGAGTTTTTTAGGGTCGCTTAGTTTGTTAATGTCTCTTTCTTGGGCAAAACTTGGCAATTGTGTAGCCAAAGCCGAAAAGAGAAAGCTGTATATAATTTTTTTCAACATCGTAGAAAATGGTAAATCGCTGATAAGTTTTTTTGACCAAAAAGAACAGACTAGAAGAAGCGGCTCGGTACTGTTAAGCGGCTCGGTAAAGCTCTGTTCAGGAAGCCCGCATAGATGAGCGAAAACTCATACGCACCAACGGTTTTGTTTTGGATGGTTGGGGCTTTGTTGATGTCTTTGAACCCTGAGGTAGTAGCATCGTAACTAAACATGGCTTGAAATCCTTTGAAGCGGAAACCAACCTTGCCAATAGCCGCATCGTTGAGGCGATAGAAACCACCCACTAAGAGGGCTGCACGGTTGCGATGTTCCACGCCGCCAAGATGAAACGCGATATTTGTTCCCAAATTAAAATCTGAAGCCTTCGCTTGACGAGCATACAAAATGGCAGGCAACAAACTCACGTATTTAGATACTTGGTAAGTCGCGCCAGCCGTCAGGATAGTGCGTACCGATTGGCGGTTTTTCACAGATTCACCGATGCCGTCCAGATAAGAATCTTTGGCAAAAAGCAAATTATGGAAACCAGCCCCCGCCGTTACGGTCAGTTTTTCGGTAAAGAAATATTCCCACGCCAAACCAGCGTTTACGTTTACATACGTGTTGCGTCCATTGCTCAAATTTTCGGCTGAGCCTAGCACTGGGCGGTATTGGTTGTTGAATTGGTCTTCAAAAAGCAAACCGTCTTTGTTGAGATTTTGCATCATTACGCCAGCTTGCAAGCCCCCCGACACAAAATGACGACGGCTATAACCCAAATATTTTTGAGCAGCTCCCGAAACCAAAATGTATTGATTTTTGAAAATGCCATCGCCCAACTCGTCGTTGGTGAAGTTGAGGCCAGCACTGACCATGTCCACTGCTTTTTTGTTGAGCTTAAAGTTCATATCGCCCCAAAACGACATGGTTTTGTAAGGGCTATTCACCGACTGCCATTGGCTGCGATAAATGGCACCTACGCGAAAATCCTCGCGCATCATACCCGTAAGAGCAGGGTTGAGCGTTTGGGGAGAATTATAAAATTGCGAGTAGTGTAAATCTTGTGCTTGAATAGCCGAAAATCCCAACAGGCTCAAACTTACACCCAATAATTTTTTATATGTCTGTTTCATTTTGTCAAAATTTTTAGGGGAAGACCACTGTCTAAATTGTGGGCAGTGGTTTTCCCTGCGTTAGGAGTTAAGTTGTTTTTAACGGAGCAATGTTAAGTTACCTTTCAGTACAATTTCGTCTCCGTATTCGGTGGTAATGGCTGCATAAACCACATAAACGCCTGTTGGTTGCTGAACGCCATTGAATTTGCCGTCCCAGCCGTCCAGTCCTTTTTGGCGGTCGCCAGAGGCATCAAACACCAACTGTCCCCAACGATTATAAATTTTGAACTCACGCACATCTTTGATGCCTTTGCCTCTTACACGGAACTTGTCGTTCAGGCCGTCGCCATTCGGAGAATAAGCGGTGGGCAGTGCGAAGTAAGCATTTAGGTCTATGGTCTGGGACGTAGTGTCTTTGCAACCATCTATACTTTCGGTTACCAACGTAACTACATGGAGATTACCTGCTTCTGTAGCTGCTTTTGGGTAAGTATGCGTAGCATCTGCCGAATCTGGGTTTTGGGTAATAAAACTGCTGCCATTAGCATCAAACGTCCAAATCCATTTTACCGCAAAAGAAGAGTTATCGTTGAAAACCACTGGGCGATTAGCTACCAAATCAGCACTTCCTACGCCAAAATTCGATACGGGGTTGCGCTTTACTACGACAGATTGTGTAGTTGTATCGCGGCAGCCGCTGGCACTTGTTACGATTAGTTTTGCATCAAAAATGCCTGCATTGGCATACAAGTGCGTTGGGTTTTGAACGTTTGAGGTATCACCGTCTCCAAACAACCAGAAGTAAGTAGCCGTAGTATCACGCACAAGCAAAGAGCCTTGGAATGAAGTGGCGATGTTGTTACAAACAGTGTCTGAGGCAATCACAGGCGTAGGGGCATCAAGAATATGAAGGGCAGTTACTGATGAATCGGCACAACCGTCTTGCGAGTAAGCCACCAATATTACGTTGTAAGTGCCTGTGCTACTGTAAGTATGATATACATCTCCTGAGCTTGAAGGGAGTTGGTTTCCATCGCCAAAAATGTATTTATAAGTAGCAATGTTTTCAAAAGTATCTACTGCATTTTTGATAGTAAAGTGAATAGCTTTACCTACGCAAAAACCTTCATTATCAAAACTTGGTTTGGCTACATCATTCATATTGAACACAGATTCTGTTTGCGCACGGCAACCCTTTTTGTCGATGGCACGTAATTTAGCCGTAACAATACCTTTCCGATGAAATGTAAAGACAGGATTTTGTTGGGTAGAAGTGGCTATCATTGTGGCTGGCGTTGCGGCATCTGGTGTAAACCAAAATTCCCAATTCCAGTTATTTACGGCATAATCTCCAGTTGTTTTTGCTCCTGTAAATTGTGTTGGGCTATTGGCGCAAGTGCCCGCTTTATCGATGCTGATTGCAAACGGATTACGAACGCATATTTTTTTAGTAGGGTATGTTTTCTGGCAAGCACTAGTTCCATTGTCATTATAAGTCAAACGTAACTTCACATTAAAGCAGCCTGCTTGGTTAAAAGCATACTTGCCATTGCTTTGAGCCGCATTTGTTACAGTGATAGAATCAGTATCTGTAAATTTCCATGTCCAACTATTGACGTACTGACCTTGTGGCCCCACATAACTAATAGAGTCCCCAAAGCAAATGGTATCAGGACTTGTAATCGCATAATTGGTGGTCGGTAAAGCGATAATTACCTGATGTTGCATCGAATCTAAACAGTTGGTAGAGTCTGTAACAAATAATTTTACTGTGTAGGAAGTGCCGCCACCAAGAGGAGGGGTTGGATAATTATGGGTTGGATTTGGTAGGGTAGATGTATTCCCATCTCCAAATTGCCATAGATATGATTTTATACCCCAAGTGCTTTCTGTTATATTGGAGAACAGAATAGATTGACCCGCCTCGCAGTAGTTAGATCTAAAAAAATCTGCTGTAAGTGGCTTATTTACAGTAATATTGTCTGTGCACGTGCAGCCCAAAATATCCGTAACAGTAGCAGTATAGAATCCTGTTTGTGAGAGTGTTACAGAATCTTTGACTACTCCGAATGTGTCTGCTATTTGCTGGCCAGTGCTCCATTGTATTCTATACTTTTTGTTGGCTGGTCGGGTATAAGCCTGCAAATGAACCACAGAATCTGGCTGGTTACACTTGAAATAATACGAGGTATCCACAATATTAACAAAAGGGCGTGGGTTGATATAAATCGCTTTGGTAATGCTACTGCTACAACCGTTGGCATTAAATACAGTAAGCGTTACATTCACCGTGCCCGAATCTATATAATTTAAAATGAAAGCTCCCGTCGCATTGGTAAGTGAATTGCTTTTATCATCCGTGAGTTTCCATGTAGTGATAGGACATGCTGTTGGATCTGCCTCCTGTATGCCCATAATGGATAACGGTTTATTTTGGCAAGAGTCCAAGTATTTAAAATTTGCAGTAGGAATTTTACAAACTTTAACTTGCTTGATAATAGTATCGGCGCAAGCAGTTGCATCTTTGACTATGAGGCGAACGCTGTAGGTGCCAGGGTTGGCATAAGCATGTGTAGGATTTTTGATAGTAGAAGTGGCTCCGTCGCCAAAACGCCAAGCCCAGTTGGTAATGCTGGCTACCGAACTACTAGATAAATCCGTGAATTTAACAGCTACACCCACACAAGCCGAATCTCCATTTGATTTAAAATTAGGAATAATTCCTTTTTTGATAATAATGTTATCCGCAGCAGTACAGCCATTCGAGTCTGTTACCAAAACCGTATAAGAGCCTACACTTTTTTGTACCGTAGGGGTTGTTTCGCCGCCAGGTGACCACATATAAGTAAACGGAGCCGTGCCACTGGTGATGATTGGGGTTAGTGTTAGCGTTGTATTACAACCAATGGTTGTGTCGTTGCCTAATTTAACGCTAGGTGTAGGCGTTACCTTAATGCTAAACGTATGGCTTTGTGTACCTTGTACGGGGCAAGCATTGTCTTTGGCTGTTACAGTAAATGTGTGTACTCCAATATTAGCGGATGTAGGAGTCCAACTGAATATTCCATTATTGCCTGAAGAAGAAAAGCTAGCACCTGTAATACCATTGTTCCAAGAAAGCTCAACGACTTGATTGGCATCTACGTCAGAACCCGCAATACTAAAGTTAACGGCAGTGCCTGCGCAAACAGACATCAAAAAGTTATTTTGCCCATTTATTCCCGTGAGAGATGGTAGTGTATTGTCGCAGGTTCTTGTGGCTATCTGAAAGTCGCGGACGATACTGCCAATAAGTTGCCCGTTGAAATACTCTTCTACTTTGAGTGCCGTACAGCTTACTTCGTTGTTTGCAGATGGGTTTAGACTGATGTCGCCTGTCGTGGCATTTACCGAAATGGCTGTGCTGGAAGTTAAAAATGCGGCGGCAGAGTAACCCGTTTTGTAAGATAACGTAGTGGTAGAACCAGTACGAGGTGTTACCAAAGCATAATGAAGCACATGGCCAGTGTCGGGCTGTGTTGCCCCCAAATTGAAGGACATCGCATTGTTTACGCAAACTAAGGCTTGCGGCTCACTGCTAAATGTGGGGGAGTTGTTAGTTGCTACGACAAAATTGTTGAGCATTGATTCTACATACAACATTTGGGTTGGGTTGTTGATGGTAGTCAACGAGGCTGAACGGTTACCCAAGCCCCAACTAAATGTCCAACGCGACTTATAAGGAAGCGTAACAGTTCCTTTATAAATGTAACGTTTGTAACCAGGTAAAGAGCCTCCTGAGCAAACAGAGGCTTGACCAGGACAAAACGAACTGGCTTCTTCCTTGTTTACTAAATTTACGGCCAAACTACCTGTGAATGGCGGAGTCGCTACACTCGTGTAATTAATAAAATATTGGTTATCTAAATCGCGCGTACTGGCGCAATCACGGTAGGCGTTGAGCGCAATCTCATAATCATTGCCGCCCAATGATTTGTAGGTGATTTCTGCCCCAATAATACGGCCATTTACCGATTGTGCATTTGTTGGTAAACAAAATACACTAAACATCAGTAAGAAAAGCCATGTAGTTAGGTAAAACTGTTTCATCATAAGAGAAGTGTTTGAATTTTACGTTTTGTTGACTTTATATTTTAAAATGTAGTTTATGTTAAAAAATAATCGGTGTAATAAAATTGCGATGAATACTGCAACTTACAAACTTACTAAGCAAACATTTGTTATTTATCATGTATATCTAAATATTTTATTAAATTTTGCTTAAAGTTTTAAGTATATAATTACTTTTTTAATAATAGATATTATTAAAACAAAAAAAAGAGACACAAGTATTTGTGTCTCTTTTACTTAGTCTGATAGACTGTGTTACTCTTTAGTGGTGGGAGGATTGCCTTTCTCGCTTTTATATTCTTTGGCTGCCAAATACTCTTCGTGCTTCTCGTAAGCGTTAATAATTTGCTTTACTAATTTATGACGCACAACATCCGCAGAATCCAATGTAACAAATCCGATTCCTTTGATATTTTTAAGTATGTGTGATGCTTCTATCAAGCCAGACTTCTGTTTATGAGGCAAATCTATCTGCGAAACATCCCCCGTTACGATTACTTTGGAGTTTGGCCCCATACGCGTCAAAAACATTTTGATTTGCATCGGAGTTGTGTTTTGGGCTTCGTCCAACAAGATAAAAGCATTGTGAAGCGTACGCCCACGCATATAAGCCAACGGCGCGATCTCAATGATACGGTTTTCCTGATAAAATTTCAACTTTTCGGCTGGAATCATATCGTCCAAGGCATCATAAATCGGGCGCAAATATGGATCTATTTTCTCTTTCAAATCACCAGGCAAAAAGCCTAAATTTTCGCCCGCTTCTACGGCTGGCCGCGTGATAATGATTTTCTTTACCTCTTTGTTTTTTAGGGCTCGCACGGCCAACGCTACGGCAATGTAGGTTTTGCCTGTACCCGCAGGCCCGAGTGCAAATACCAAATCGTTGGCGCGTGCCGTGTCCACCAATTTTTGTTGGTTGGCCGTTTTGGGCTTGATAGCAAAGCCTTTTGTGCCATAAATGATGGTATCTTCTTTGGCTTCGTTCTCGATGCGTTCTTCGTCCTGCTTGATATAGCTGCGGATATTTTCTTCCGTAATAGCTCCGAATTGGTTGTAATGGTCTATCAGGGCATTGATAATGTCATTGATTTTCTGGATTTCGACGGGCGTGCCTTTGATGCGTATTTCGTTACCGCGTGAAATGATTTTGCTTTGGGGAAAAGCGGCCGCGATAGCGTTGATATTTTTGTTTTCTGCTCCAAAGAAATCAAGCAGCGAAACATTTTCTAAGGTGATTACTTTTTCTAGCAAATTTGTTCGAGGTTTTAGAATCTTGATAAAATAAAATAGCCTAACAAGAGGGCTTACTATTCCCAAAACAGCCAAAAAACTGTTTGAGTTCGTAGCACAATGATACTACTTATTTTGTCAATAAAAAACGCAAGACGGGTTCTGTAATTTCCTGCGAACAAATAGAAGTGCCAGCCCCGAAACTACCCAAGAATTATGTTTTGGGGCTGAAGCCAATGTTTAATCAAAAATATTGGCGGCCTTTTCTATTTTTTTGAGGTCTTTGATGATAATTTTCTTGTCTTTCAGGTCAATGAGGCCTTCGGACTTAAATTCTGAAAGCATACGAATCAGCGATTCGGTTGCCGTGCCGACCATCGAGGCCAAATCTTCTCTGGACATTGCCACCGACAAAGAACCATCTGCATTTACGCCATAGTAGTTGTGGATAATCACTAAGGCTTCGGCGGTACGTTCGCGCACGGTTTTGGTTGCCATCGCTGCGATTTGACTTTCGGCCACTTTCAGGTCTTCGGCCAATACTTTAATGATGCGGGCAAACAGCCTGTCGCTGGTCTGCAATAAAGTATCGAAGGTAGATTTTGGGATAAAACAAATGCGACAATCTTCGAGTGCTTCGGCAGAGGCCATGTAGTGTTCTCCTGAAATTAAAGCTCTGTATCCAAGTGCATCACCTGCTTTAGTCAGGCGCAAGATTTGGTCTTTGCCGCGCTCATTGGTTTTGTAAACTTTTACTTTACCGCTATAAATAGCATATAGTCCTTGCGGACGGTTACCTTCTCTAAATATTACGTCTCCTTTTCGATAAATGTCGCAGTGCTTAGCTGTCCCGATTTGCTCCAAAAGCCCTTCTTCGAGGTCTTTCATGATGCTGCGATGCCGCACAGGACATTCGCGACAATCTGGAATTTTTGCATTACTCATAGGTGTTAGGGGTGCAAATTTTAAATATTTGGTGCGTTGTTGCACTACAAATATAACACACGCAATTCAAAAACAAATCACACTTACAAACTAATATCGTTTTTTTTCTTGACAAATATCAGCATGTAAAAGAACGCCTTCTTTATTCAATTAAATATCAGTATTTACACATCTTATTTATATTTATTTCAAATAATAAAATAAACGTTAAAACCCTTTTAATGGCTATTGTTGGAGTTTATATACTTTTGGTCGTGCAAATAGGCGGCTTTGGATAGCTTTTTGACAAATTAGGTACAATGTCTCTGTATTTGCGTGGCAAATCTGTATTTTTGCGCTATCAATTCTTTTGTTTATTTTCAAGGTTTGCAAGGCCCCCAGACACTATGATTTCATTCTTGTCCCAAAGCAAATTACGCTTAATGGGTTTTGTCCTGACGTTTAGTTTTCTGCTCATGAGCCTCAAGTTTGGAGCTTATTGGCTTACGCACTCGCAGGCGATTCTGACCGATGCACTCGAATCCATTATCAATGTGGTGGCGGGTGCGTTTGCATTCGTGAGTTTGTACTACGCAGATCGCCCTCGCGACCTTAAGCATCCTTACGGGCATGGCAAACTAGAATATGTTTCGGCAGGTGTGGAAGGTGCATTGATTTCGGTAGCAGGTGTGTTTATTGTTTGGGAAGCCGTTTCGGGGATTATTCATCCCCAAGTTGTGCAGGAGTTGGGTTGGGGTATGGGCTTGACGGTTTTATCAGGTGTACTTAATGGCTTAATTGGTTGGTGGCTCATCAGAGAAGGCAAAAAAAACAGCTCGGCGGTGATGGAAGCTGACGGCAAACATTTGATTACCGATACGGTTTCAAGCGTGGGTTTGTTGGTAGGACTTGCGGCTATTTATTTTACGAATTTGCTTTGGCTAGATGGGGCAGTTGCCTTAGTGTTAGGAGGATATATTGTTGTTACAGGTTTTTCTATGCTCAAATCCTCGGTGGGCGTACTGATAGACGAAGCAGATTACCAGACGCTTGACCAAGTGGCTGACGTACTCAAACGCAATCGTGCGCCGCGCTGGATAGACATACACAATTTGCGCGTGCAGAAATTTGGCCAAAATTTACACATAGATTGCCACCTGACGTTGCCTTGGTATTCCACGCTGGAGCAGTCGCATACGCAAGCCTCTAATCTGGAAAAAATGCTTAAAGCGGAGCTAGGCGATCAAACCGAATTGTTTGTACACACAGACCCTTGCGTTCCGTTCAAATCATGCTCGATTTGCCCTATTGCGGAATGTTCTGTGCGTCAAAGTCCACGTTTAGAAGATTTGAATTGGAGTTTGGAAAATCTTTTGCCCAACGAAAAACACCAGTCCCAGCATGAAGAATTTGCTAAAGCATGAATACTTTAAACATGTATTGCCTATTATTATAGTGGGCTGTTGTATTCCGTTGGTGGTGAACATAGACAAAGGCCGCACGTTGGGCGTGTATATGGTGGTGTCCGTTTTTTGTACGGCAACCTATTGGTTAGGTACGGTTGGGATCATGAACATGGCACGCAACATTTATCCGCGCCACGACCAAACTTTCAAACGTATTAGCTATCAACTAGCTTGGGGATTGCTCTATATTTTTGCGGCTTTTTGGGTGAATCAGTGGGGAATATACATGGCATTTCATGTGTGGTGTGCCGACTATTGGGATGACTTTAAAGTCCCATTGTTCATTTCTATTTTTATCGGTACGATTTACGAGTGTATGTATTTGTTGGAGCATCTTACCAATTCGATAGCCGAGACCGAGCGGCTCAAACGCGAAAACATACAGTCCGAGTTAGATTCTTTAAAAAATCAGGTAAACCCGCATTTTCTATTCAATAGCCTCAATACCTTGGCTTCGCTTATTGAAGAAGAACCCAAAACGGCGGTGGCTTATGTGCAAGAGCTTTCGCAGGTTTACCGCTATATTTTGCAAAGCAAAGACCAAGAACTGACCACTTTGCGCGAAGAAATCAAGTTTATCAAAGCGTATTTATTTTTGGTAAAAATGCGATTTGGGGAGAATATTAAAACGCAAATCCATATTTCTGATGATTTTCTGGAAAAACAAATTCCGCCGCTGACGCTTCAGATCTTGGTCGAAAACGCCATCAAACACAATGTTATTTCGGCGGCTAAACCACTGGACATTGATATTTTTATTGAAGGCGGCCAGTTGGTTGTTCGCAACAAATTTCAAAAGAAAACCACGATGGTGGATTCTAATAAAGTGGGGTTGCGCAACATCGCCAACCGTTACAAACTCATTGCTTCCGAAAATATAGAAGTGCTACAAAATGCGCTATATTTTACGGTGATGCTGCCGCTGTTGGGCGGGGAAGAGTAGCACCCAAAACGGGGCAAGTAAAATACTCACCCCGTTTTGGGTTATTTTCAGCAATTACATATTTGGAATTTCGTTTTGCTCAATGCTAAATAGCGGAAATGTCAGGCCTTGTATTTGATAAGAATCACGATAGCCGTAAGGGTTTCCTTCATAAATTTCTATTTGCAAAATCTCTTGTAACCAATCCTGAATTACATCTCTACTTCGTAAAAATAATGTTACGAGATAAATGCCTGGTTTGAGGTTATTGGCTATTTCAAAAGAATAAATCTGATTATCAGATGAATGGTCAAAGTTTTTGTTAATAAAACGATTGCTACAATGAATAATATTAGCGTAGTTTTTATCTTTGATATTGATGCCAAAATCGAGATCGACAGCATAGTCTTTATCAAAAGTATCTAGTTGGATATTAAATTTGATTGGTTCTCCAAACTCAAACCCATTGGAAGGGAACGAAATTTTGCGGAAACGTAAATGCCCTGCATAGCCTTTGCGTGGAATGCCAGTCAAATCAATTTCGGCAGATGCCGCTTGCAAGCTACCATTGGTATTGGTATAAAGGTCTATGATAGCTCCGATATTATCATCAGCGAGTAATTTTCCGCCAGCCAAGAAAATACCACGTGTACAGAGATTTTGCACACTGACCATGTTATGGCTCACAAAAAGAATCGTACGCCCTGAGTTACAAACATCGGTCATTTTGTCGATACATTTTTGTTGAAAAACAGAATCTCCAACGGCCAAAACTTCGTCGATAATCAAGATTTCGGGTTCTAAATGTGCCGCAACAGCAAAGGCCAAACGCACATACATACCACTACTATAACGCTTTACGGGAGTATCGATGTATTTTTCTACACCTGAAAAGGCCACAATCTCATCAAACTTACTGCGAATTTCGTGTTTGGTCATGCCCAAAATCGCGCCGTTCAAGAAGATATTTTCACGTCCTGTAAGGTCTGGGTGAAAACCTGTGCCTACTTCCAAGAGAGAAGCAATACGCCCTTTTACTTTTATTTGGCCAGAAGTAGGAGCAGTAACACGCGATAAAATTTTGAGCAAGGTAGATTTGCCCGCACCATTACGCCCGACTACACCAACGGCCTCGCCCTGTTTTATTTCAAAATTAATGTCTTGCAAAGCCCACACTAATTCCCCCTCTCTGCTATCAGCAGCCGTTAGTGCATCATGGGTATTATTTCCTCTGAGTTTGTCCCACCAGCGTTTGAAATCTTCCTGAAGCGTACCGCTTCCAACCTCACCCAAACGATACTGTTTGGCCACTTGCTCGACTCTAATAACTGTATTGCTCATCTCTTCTAATGAATAGACTTTAAAAATAGATACTTAAATGTAGAAAATAGTAGGCTACAAATTATACTTTTCAGCTAGTTTTTGCTCCAAGTCTAATAGTTGCACACTTCTTTCCTTTACTTTTCGGGCGGGAATGCCGCCGTAAATCGAAAAGGCGTCGCAATTTTTAACCACCAACGCAAACGCCCCGATAGCCACGCCTTCTTCGGCTGTTACGCCAGGCAAAATGACCGCAGACGCACCCACTATCACATGTTTTTTTAGTACAACAGGTTTGTGAATAACATTCGAAAATTCGCTGGGTACTGTAGGGTTGGTTAGGTAATTGCCCGAATAGTCGTCGCTACTCGAATAAATGGATACTTTGGAGGAAAGTCCCGAAAAATCGTGCATCTCAATTCGTGCTTTGCCTATCAGCGAGCTATAACAAGCAATGTGCACGTAACGCCCAATACTGATGCCGTCTGCACCTGCCGAAATTACACAAAAATCATCTATGCGAGAATTATCCCCAATCGAAATATTCGCAGCATTATAAATAGATGCTTTATCCGAAATGAGTACGTTTTTTCCTAAATGCCTGAAATTAAGTGCTTCTAGTTGTATTTGAGAAAGGAAACCCATAAGCTACTAATAATTTTGACTACGTAACAATACTCTTGCAATCATATCTATTTCCTCAAACGTAAGCTCGTGGAAAAGAGGCAAACACAATACTCTACGACAAATATCGTCAGTAATAGGCATAGGTGTTTGTTCTACATAATTCAGCGTAGCTAACGACGGATAGAAATAACGACGCGGATAAATCCATTGAAGATTTAAGGCTTCTACGGCTTTGAGTAGTGCCGTTTCGCTTTCTAACACAATCGCATAATAACTGTAATTGAACTCCGCTTTGGCCTGAATGCTGGGTTTGGTATGGCGCAGCAACTGTAATTTAGTATCGTAATAGTCCGAAAGCTCTTTGCGGCGACGGCGGATTTGGTCGATGTATTTGAGGTTACACAAACCCATCGCCGCATGAAACTCAGAATTTTTGCCATTGACACCAATGCCGTGAAATGATTCTGGTGTGGCATGACCAAAATTGCGCAAATAGGCTATTTTCTTGGCCACTTCTGCATTCGGCGTAACGGCTGCGCCGCCTTCTGTGGTATGAAATAATTTGGTGGCATGGAAACTCAAAGTCGTGATGTCGCCATAATTCAAAACCGATTCGCCCGCGTATTTGGTGGCGAAGGCGTGCGCTCCGTCATAAATTACTTTGAGTTTGTATTTGTCGGCAATGGCCTGTATTTTTTCTACATCGCAGGGGTTGCCGTACACGTGCGTTGCCATAATGCCCGATGTGTTTTCGGTGATGGCTGCCTCAATCAAATCGGCATTGATATTAAATGTTTTGGGGTCAATATCCACAAAAACAGGCTTGCAGTTTTCCCACGCAATGCTGGAGGTAGTGGCCACATACGAAAATGGCGTAGTGATAATCTCCCCTTTAAGATCTAAAGCCTTGATCGCAATTTGTAAAGCGATAGTCCCATTCCCCAAAAAAAACAAATGGGGAACGTCTAAATATTCTTTTAGTTTAAGTTCTAATTCATTGACCAATGGCCCGTTATTGGTTAGCCACGTACGTTCCCAAATCCCCTGAACATATTTTTGATATTCTTCAATAGGAGGCAAAAAGGGCTTAGTAACATTTATCATAGAAGTAACTGCTAATGTTTTTTGAACAAAGATTTAACCAGTTTTACGGTTACTTTTGCTACCAGTAGCCCGTGTGGCATTGTCTATTTTCCCGAAGGACTGAAGACAGTTTGTTATGTCTGTTATGATTTCTTTTGTCGGAATGGCGATGTCGGAGTGATTGAGTATATTATTCCAAAGTTTAATTTTTTCGACAGAAATAACACGATCATACTTAGATGCCAGATAATGGCTGATATGATTGTAGAATTTCACTTTCACTAATTCCTGTTTGAGGGCAGAGGCACGAGCATTAGACCAATTGCCGCCCGCATGGATTCGGTACACGCCCAAATGTTCTGGCAGGTAGCCAACTTTTCCTTTGTTGGCATTGATAATGTGCAGTGTCCAGTCTCCAAAAGGTAATTCTACAAACCAATTTGGTAAAGAAAATGGCTTTTGGAATCGGAACATGACCGATGCTGTCCCGATAAAATTACTTTTGATAAGGTCTTCTATCGAAAATGTATTTTTGGGTAAAAAGGCTGGCGTTTGTATTTCTCCGTTTACCATCAATTGCAAGGAATGAAAATTGACGGTATAATCAGGGTTTTTGTTGAAAAAATCTACTTGCTTTTGTAGCTTGTGCACATCCGTCCAATAGTCGTCTCCTTCGCACATCGCCACAAATTCTCCTTCACATTTATCCAATACAGATAAGAAGTTGGGGAGCATTCCTACGTTGGGATTATGTAGTACAAGTTTAATTTTGTCAGGGTATTTTTGTTGATAGTCCACGCATATACTGCGTGTTCCGTCTTTGGAGCAATCTTCGCCAATAATTAACTCATAATCAAAGTCTGTTTGTTGTCCAATGATGCTCTCTATCGCTTGGGCAATGTACTGTTCGTGATTATAAGTAATCATGCAAACGCTAACCTTCATCATAGATGCTTTGGTTTTGGTATTTCTGTGATTAGGTGATATTTAGACCGTATCCATAAATGTTTTTTCTACCTTGTTAAAGAGTACGATGCCAACGGACAGCGTAACAAGGGAAAAAACACTGGTATAGGCCAAACCACTCCAGTCAAAATAGCCTGTTCCGAAATAAGCACTACGAAAACCGTCAATGATGGGAGCGATGGGGTTAAACTGTATAATCCAGCGATATTTTTCAGAAACAAAAGAGGAAGGATAAACTACTGGCGTAGCAAACATCAAAAGCTGCACCCCGAAAGCTAAAAAATAAGATAAATCGCGGTATTTGGTGGTGAGTGCGGAAATGATAATCCCTAAACCCAAACTCAAAATGGCCAACAATAAAATCAGAATAGGGAGCAATAGAATGTAGCCTGTGATGTGAATCGTGCTGCCTGTAAATGCAAAATAAACTGAAAGGACAACAAATAGTCCAAATTGTATGCCCATACTGACCAAATTGCTAATCATGACAGAGACAGGCACTGTCAGTCGAGGAAAGTAAACTTTGCCAAACATCCCCGCATTGGCGACAAACGTGTTAGCGGTTTTGGTAAGGCAGGTGGCAAAATAATTCCAAAGAATAACGCCCGACAAGAAAAACATCATAGGCGGCTCTACACCATCTGTCGGGATATTAGCCACTCGGCCAAACACCAGCGTGTAAATCAGGGTCATCATCAGGGGTTGGATAACAAACCAAAGTGGCCCCAAGATTGTTTGCTTATAAGTGGCTATAATGTCGCGACGAACAAAAAGCATAATCAAGTCTTTATAACGCCATAAATCTGCCAAATGCAAGTCGAACAAACTGTACTTAGGCTTTACAACTAAGTCCCAGTGCTCTTCGTTTTCTTTCATTATTTTATTCATTTGCTCAATACTATCGAAGTTCAAAGGTATGCAATACTTTACTTATTTTCTAAATTTATACGGACAAAATCACAAACTTTGTCGTTATTTAGGCGATTATATGGTAAAATTTTAGTCATTTTTTAAATTAAAAATTTAATACTATTTAATATTTTTATTTGTTTTAAGTTATTTATTTTCAAATATTTATCTGAAAAATAATGCTATAAACTTATTTCTTTAACTTTGTTTTGATACAAACAACTAAAACCCACCTATCGCAGATGATAGACAATACATCTTATCTGACTCCGAGACAAATCGTAGAGGAACTCGACAAATATATCATTGGCCAACACGAAGCCAAACGAAATGTGGCCATCGCTTTGCGTAATCGCTGGCGACGCATGAATGCCGCCCCTGAAATGCAGCGCGAAATCGTTCCGAATAATATCCTGATGATTGGAGCTACGGGTGTGGGCAAAACCGAAATCGCTCGCCGTCTTGCCAAAATTGCAGATGCGCCATTTATCAAGGTAGAAGCCTCCAAATTTACGGAAGTAGGATATGTGGGGCGTGATGTGGAAAGTATGGTGCGTGATTTGGTAGAGTCGGCGGTGAATATGGTCAAGACCCAAAAGAAAGAAACCGTAAAGCAAAAAGCCGCTGCCGCCGTGGAAGACATTATTCTCGATGCGCTGATTCCGCCAGTTAAAAATACGAATGAAGACCACGCGCTAAACGAACAAACACGGGAGCGTTTTCGTGAGAAAATCCGTAATGGAGAGCTGGAAGAACGCAAAATAGAAATTAATGTATCTCAAAATAGCGGCACAGGCGTAGGTATGATTGGCCCTATTGGTATGGACGATAGCTCCATGATGAATATTCAAGAAATGATGAATAGCATCATGCCCAACCGCACGCGCAAACGCAAAGTAAGCATTGCCGAAGCACGTCGTTTGCTGCTGGAAGAAGAAGCCGCCAAGCTCATCGACATGGACGAGGTGAAAGATGAGGCCATTCGCAAAGCCGAAAACACAGGCATTATTTTTATTGATGAAATAGATAAAATCGCTAACAGTGGCCGTAGTGGCGGTGGCGCAGATGTGAGCCGCGAAGGTGTGCAACGCGATTTGTTGCCGATAGTAGAAGGCAGTGCCGTTAATACCAAACATGGCATTATTAACACAGATCATATTTTGTTTATTGCGGCGGGGGCGTTTCATGTGTCCAAGCCTTCGGATTTGATTCCCGAATTGCAAGGCCGTTTCCCGATTCGCGTGGAGCTAAATAGCCTCACCAAAGAAGATTTTTATCAAATTCTCAAAACGCCCAAAAATGCCCTCACCAAGCAATATGAAGCCTTGCTTGCTGCCGAAGATGTAACGCTTTCTTTTGAAGATGAAGCACTTATGAAAATTGCCGAAATTGCCTATCAGCTCAACAGCGATGTAGAAAATATTGGCGCAAGGCGTTTGCATACGGTAATGAGCCATTTGCTCAACGAATTTATGTTTGATATTCCTGATGTAATTGGGGCAAACGTGCACCTGACCGTTACGCCAAAAATCGTGGAAGAACGCTTGTCGGGGCTTGCCAAAAACCGTGATTTAAGCCAATATATTTTGTAAAATTAGCGTTTGAAACAAATAGAGTTTTAGTTTTATATTAGGATAAAAGGCTGCTGCTGGGCAGCCTTTTTCTGATTGAATTTGCGTGCTTATAGTTGCTTAATTTCTTGAAAATAAAAGGCTTATTTTTTTATTTCGGGCTTATCAAAATCTAAATTATCATGATAGAAATCGTCTTGCAGGCTTTTGTATGACAAAGATTCCATTCTTTCATAATTAAAATGCTAACTTCGCGCCGCAAAATGTAACACAGAGCAATAACAAAGCACTATTTTGCAGCAAAACTCCGATACATATTTAATTCAATCTATACTGACCAAGAACGATGCTTCAAGTTCAATTTTTGAAAGAAAACAAAGAACTGGCCATCAAAGGCTTAGAAAAAAAGCGCATTAAAGATGCTGCCAATATTGTAGAACTTGTTTTGGCACTGGACACCAGCCGCCGCGAAACACAATTTGAGGCCGACAACGTGCTGGCCGAGTCCAACAACAAAGCCAAATCCATCGGCGCACTCATGAAAGCAGGCAACGCCGCCGAAGCCGAAACCCTTAAAGCCGAAACCGCCGCCCTCAAAGCACGTAGCAAAGACTTGGCCGAAAAGCTCGAAAGTTTGGAAACCGAACTGTACGAAGTGTTGGTAACATTGCCGAATTTGCCGCACGAAAGCGTTCCGCAAGGCGTTTCTGCCGACGACAACCAAGTGGCTTTCTCGTGGGGAACTGTGCCGCAATTGTCTGCCGACGCACTACCGCATTGGGAACTTATCAAAAAATATGATATTATAGATTTTGATTTGGGTAATAAAATTACGGGAGCGGGTTTCCCTGTCTATAAAAACAAAGGCGCAAGATTGCAACGCGCCCTTATCAACTTTTTCTTAGACGAGGCCGCCAAAGCGGGTTATATCGAAATTCAGCCGCCAATTCTTATCAATCGCGATTCGGGTTTCGGTACGGGACAGTTGCCAGACAAAGACGGCCAAATGTACCACGCCCAAACCGATGACCTTTTCCTTATCCCGACCGCCGAAGTGCCGATTACGAACATTTACCGCGACGTGATTCTGAAAGAAAGCGATTTGCCCGTGAAAAACGTAGGTTATACGCCTTGTTTCCGTCGTGAGGCGGGTTCGTGGGGTGCGCACGTGCGCGGCCTGAACCGTTTGCACCAGTTCGACAAAGTGGAAATTGTGCAAATCACCAAGCCCGAAAACTCTTACGAGGCATTGGAGCAAATGAGCCAACACGTACAAGGTTTGTTGCAAAAATTGGAGTTGCCGTATCGCGTGTTGCGCCTTTGCGGTGGCGACATGAGCTTTACTTCGGCTCTTACTTTCGACATGGAGGTATTCTCGGCAGCCCAACAACGTTGGTTGGAAGTAAGCTCGGTGAGTAACTTCGAGACGTTCCAAGCCAACCGTCTGAAATTGCGTTGCAAGTCTGGCGACCAAAAGCCGTATTTGTTGCACACGCTCAACGGCAGTGCCTTGGCTTTGCCGCGCATCGTGGCCGCTATTTTGGAAAACAACCAACGCGAAGACGGTATTTATTTGCCAAAAGTGCTACACGAATACACAGGTTTCGAGAAAATTTAATCGAACAAAACAATCACCGAACGCTGCAAATAACTCACAGATTTGCAGCGTTTTGTATTTGATATAAACTATTTTTCAGATGCAAAACAAGAACATTATTTTTCAGGATTTGGGAGAAATCGCCTACGGTGATGCGTGGGCGTATCAGGACAAACTTTTTAATCAAATCATCGAAAAAAAGATAGCCAATCGCACCGCCGAGCAGCCAGTATCCACCGAAAATTATTTGCTTTTTTGCCAACACCCACACGTTTATACGTTGGGCAAAAGTGGCGATGCCGAGCATTTGCTCATTGGGCAAGAGCGTTTGGAACAAATCGGGGCTACTTATTTCAAAATCAATAGGGGAGGAGATATAACCTATCACGGGCCAGGGCAGCTTGTCGGCTATCCGATTATTGATTTGGATAATTTCTTTACCGACATCCACAAATATTTGCGCTTCATTGAGGAGGCAATTATCCTGACGCTCAACGACTACGGCCTGAAAGCTGGCCGCATCGAAGGCCTGACGGGTGTTTGGATAGAAAACCGCAAGATTTGCGCGATTGGCGTGCGCAGTAGCCGTTGGGTAACGATGCACGGTTTTGCGCTGAATGTGAACACGAACTTGGATTATTTCGGGTACATTGTCCCGTGCGGGATTCAGGATAAGGCCGTTACGTCTTTGGTCAAAGAATTGGGTCGCGCCGTGTCAATGGAAGAAGTAGCTGAAAAAATTAGAAAGCACTTTGCTACACTTTTTGAGGCAAGCATTGTCTAAAGAGTACGTTTTGTGGATTAATGCAAAAAAATACACGAAAAGTTGTGTTAAATTTTTGTTACGAAAGAACATTCTTTTTAAAAAACTTTTATATTTGCCTCTGAACCTATAACCAATTTTTAGCAAGAAGAGGTCGGATATTCTTTAAAAAATTAAAAAGAAAGGATTTTCTATGTATAAACCTATATTAGTTTTATTTTGTCTTGTTTTCGTCGCTGGATTGACTGCTTTTGACATTAGCCAAAGTTATTTCTCGGCGAGCTATCAGGGGGCAGATGTGAAATTGGATTGGCAGATTGCTGACGAAGGTGGTGTAAGCAGCTACGAGGTATATCGCAAGAAAGCCAGTGAAACGGCTTATCAGAAACTTACGACAGTGTCCATCAATGGTTCAGGAAACTATACGTTTTTGGACGACAATCTTTACAAAACAGACGACCAAGCGCAAACTATTTCGTATAAGTTAGTAATTCATACCAATTCGAGTGCTTATAATTTGTTTGCCAACATTCAGCATAGCCCAACGGCGGTGCAACGTTCGTGGGGCAGTATCAAATCCATGTTCAAATAAGATTTTATTCGTTTCTTTGACGATAACAATAAAAAAAACCTTATGGCTTTGAAGGCTATAAGGTTTTTTTATTGTGCGCTTCTGGGCTAAATCAAGCCTCTGGCTTTCAACTCCAAATATTGATTGATGGTGTTGATAGTCAGTTTGTCGGGGCTGGTCAGGACGGCATAAATACCGTGTCGGCGCAACTCCGCCACGATTTGGTGTTTCTCCAAACTGAATTTTTCGGCAGTGGCTTTCAAATAAATTTCTTCGGGGCTGTTGGCGGGTGCGTGCGTGAGTTGGTTTAGCTCCGTATTCTCAAAGAAAATAACGACCAAAACGTGCTGAATAGCCAATTTGCGCAAATACGGTAATTGGCGTTGCATACCCGAAAATGATTCAAAATTGGTATATAGCAGCAGCAAACTACGTTGCGTAACGTGTTTGCGCACCTGAAAATACAAGGCTTCGTAGTCGGTTTCTTTGTAGCTGGTTTTTTGGTTGTACAGCGTCTCGACAATCGTTTGCATTTGCCCGCCTGTTTTGGCCGCTTTCAGCACCGTCCCGACGCGATGATTAAACGTAATAAGTCCCGCTTTGTCGTCTTTGCGAATGGCCACATTAGAAATCACCAGCGCGGCATTAATGGCATAATCCATCAGGCTCATACCCTCGAAAGGCATCCGCATGACGCGGCCTTTGTCGATGAGGCTATACACTTGCTGCGATTTTTCGTCTTGGTAATGATTTACCATCAGCACGTTGCGGCGTGCGGTAGCTTTCCAGTTGATAGTGCGCACATCGTCGCCTGCCACATATTCTTTTACTTGCTCAAATTCTTGGTTGTTGCCGATGCGTCGTATTTTCTTGATACCCAAGTTTTTGAGATGTTGGTTAATGGCACTCAATTCGTATTTGCGCAACTGAATGTACGAAGGATAAACAGGCAACATTTGATTGGCTGAAAACACAAACCGTCGTGCAACCAGCCCCAAACCCGACGAAAGCAGTACATTGATGCCGCCAAAACGATATTCGCCACGCTTCACAGGCCGCAATTTGTAGGCAATACTGATTGGTTGTTGGGCGGGAATTTGGGCATCAAAACGCACGTCGCGGCGTTGGAACTGAAACGGCAATTCGTCAATCACACGCACGGACACGGCAAACGGATAATAGTTTTCCAAACGTACAAAAAGTTCGTTGTCGTCGCCATTGGAAAGGCGAGAAGGGGCATCGCGCCGACCGTCCAAGCCGTTTTTTGTACGATACAACAAAAAAATGTCCCATGCCACCAGCAGCCCAAACAAGAGCGTTGCCATTTTGGTAAAAATAAGCAGCGTAGGCAGCAAAAAGCTGAGTACAAAAGCCAGTACCAGCCCTATGCAAACCAAAAAGAAGCGATTGTTTAGGAAAAGAGTTCGTAACATGGTCGGGGCAATTCTTTATTTTAAGAAATAATTGAAGCCAATAAAGCGGCTGTGCTGCGGTGCAAAATTTGATAAACTTCTTCAAAATCTTTTTCAGTACCGTAATAAGGATCTGGTACTTCGAGGCTGTCGGCTTGCGGGTCGTATTCGCGCATGAGTTTGGCTTTGGTTAGCAGCTCAGGATTGGGGCACAAACGCTTGATATTTTCCAAATTATTTTCATCCATTGCCAAAATAAGGTCAAATTCTTGCCAGTCTTGCGCCTTGAAGGTACGTGCACGATGTGTAAGACCTAAGCCATGCGACGCGGCATTGGCACGCGTGCGTTGATCGGCCAACTCACCCATATGGTAGGAGTTAGTACCTGCCGAATCTATCTCAAATTGGTCGGTGAGTTCTTGTAGCTGAACATGCTGAGTAAAAAGACCTTCGGCTAATGGTGAGCGGCATATATTCCCCAAACAAACAAATAACACTTTCTTCATAATACTGGTCAATAGCGTAAATAAAAGCTAAAATTACAAATTTTGACCAAATACCAGTACCTTTTTGTCTTAAATTTCGCAAGGTATATAAAAAACTTCTTTACAAAAGCAATGAAATTTGCTATATTTGCGGTTCTTTTTTGAAAAGGCGATTAGCTACATAGAAATATCAAAAAATACATATGAAACTTTCCGAATTTAAGTTTAATCTCCCTTCGGATCTGATAGCCCTCTATCCGAACGAGAACCGCGATGAAGCCCGTATGTTGGTGTTGCACCGCCAAACAGGAAAAATTGAGCATAAAGTTTTTAAAGACATTATTGAATATTTTAATGAAGGCGATGTAATGGTACTTAACGATACCAAAGTTTTCCCAGCTCGTCTTTACGGAAATAAAGAAAAAACAGGCGCAAAGATCGAAGTATCTTTGTTGCGCGAACTAAACAAAGAATATCATCTTTGGGACGTAATTGTGGATCCTGCACGTAAAATCCGTGTGGGTAACAAGTTATATTTCGGTGATAGTGATTTGGTGGCTGAAGTAATTGACAACACTACTTCACGTGGCCGCACTATTCGCTTTTTGTACGATGGCTCGGACGACGAATTTTATAAAACCCTTGACGCTTTGGGCGAAACGCCACTTCCGCCGCAAATTCGTCGCAAGGTAGAGGCCGCCGACCGCGACCGTTACCAAACGATTTATGCGCAACATACGGGTGCGGTGGCTGCGCCATCGGCGGGTATGCACTTCACGCGCCAAGTAATGAAACGCTTGGAATTGAAAGGGGTGGACATTACGCCAATTACTTTGCACGTGGGCTTGGGTACGTTCAAAAAAGTAGAAGTGGAGGATTTGACCAAACACAAACCCGAATCGGAAAACTTTAAAGTGCCTGAAGTAACCGCCGATAAAGTAAACGCTTCGCTTGATGTCAAAAAACGCGTTTGTGCGGTGGGTACCACTACTTTGCGTGCGTTGGAGTCGTCGGTGTCGGCTAATGCTCGCCTCAAACCGAACGAAGGCTGGACAGACCGTTTTATTTTCCCTCCGTATGATTTTAAAATTGCTAACGCCTTGATTACCAATTTTCACATGCCAGAATCTACACTTTTGATGATGGCTTGTGCTTTTGGTGGTTATGACAAAGTAATGAATGCGTATCAAGAAGCTATCAAAGAAAAATATCGTTTCTTTAGCTACGGCGATGCGATGCTGATTATCTAATTTTGTTAGATGAAAAATCTTTAAAAAGAAAACCCCATGTCATGCTTATTGCTTGGCATGGGGTTTTTATTTTTAGTCTTGCACGCCCCGCAGTTTGATGTATTCGGAAGGGCGCAGGCCGATTACTTTCTGAAATGTGTTGCTAAACGTCGGAACACTATTATAGCCGACCAAAAAAGCCACTTCATTGACATTTTTCTTCTCTTCCAACAAATACTCAAGGGCTTTGAGCATTCGTTGCAGCGTGAAAAACTGCACAAACGACATATCTACGTCTTTATGGAAAAGTCGCGCCAAAGACCTTTCACTAAAGCCAAATTGCTTAGCCAAATGCGAAAACGTTACTTGCTCATGTAAATTTTTGCTCATGTAATCCACGATATTTTCCAGCCGTGCGTCGGTGGGGTAGGGCAGCGAAAGCGGTAAACTATAACTGCTCATTTCGGGCAAAATGGCTTTGATGGCAGTGGTAAAAGCGTAGCCCGCCGCATTGTTTTGGGGCGAAATGTCGCCTGTCCAGCGGTGCGTATAAAGTAGCATTTCGAACAACAAATCATTGACGGGATAAATACCCGTGTGCCTGAAAAAGTCGCTGTCCGTGTCCTGCACCTCAAAATAGAGGTTGCGCATGGTGGCTTCTACGGATGTGGTGCGAATCGTGTGCATTGTGTTTGGCGGAATCCAGATATAATGGCGTGCAGGCAAAAAATATGTTTTTTCGTCCGTCTTGATATGCACGATGCCGCCTTCTGTATATAAAAATTGCCCTTTGGCGTGCTGGTGCGCTTTCAGTACGCGTTCGCCCATCAAATCGTGGCGACAATATACGGTGTGCGGTTCTTTATCCACTTCCGTAAGATAATATTTTGACATTGGCAGGAATGAATAAATCTTTGGCTTTAGGCAATATTTAACACAGGCGTAAAGTACGGAACTTTGCAAAACAAAACAAAGAAACGTACACATGACAAGTCGCAGTAGGCGGCCACAATACTGGCAAGTTGCTGGTTTTGTGGCGGTTATTATGATTAACTCGGCCTTTTATCAATCGAAAGCCATTGCAAACACTACTAACAATTTAAAAAACATTCGGAAAATCAGCTTAGCCGAAGCCCTCCAATTGGCAAGCCAACAGAACCTAAACGTTCGGACGGCTGTGTTGGAAAAAGAAATTAGCGAGGAAATCGTAGCGGAAAAGAAAGACGACAAGTTGCCCAACGTGGATTTGCACGGCTCTTATGCCCTGATGAGCAACATGATGGAATATCCAAACGGCCTGAACAGCGAAGGGACATTTATCCATACTATTCGAGAAATATACGACCTAACGGCCAACGCCAAAGTACCGATTTATTTGGGTGGCCAAATCAAAAACACTATTCACAAAGCAGAACAACAAGCCGAATTGGCAGAAATAAAGGCCAAAAAAACGGAAAAAGATGTGCATAATGAAGTGATTAACAATTATTTGCATATCTGTAAGCTCTTGCAAATGCAAACGCTTTTGACCGAAAATATCAAAGAAGAACAAGACCGTTTGCACGAAATTCAATCGTTGCGCAAAAACAGTGTTGTAACTTCCGACCAACTTATCCGCGCCCAGTTCCAACTCTCACAAATGCAACTTTTGCAGGTCAATAACCGCAGGGGCGTAGCCATGGCAACACATCGTTTGCACACGCTTTTGCAGTTGCCTGAAGAAGATACGCTTGTGATAGACACGGCGCAGGTAATGAATAGCCCTTTGCAAGTGGCTGACTACCAAACGTATTTGATGGCGGCCATGACCAAAGAAGAAGTACAGATGGCACAAAAAGAGGAACATATCAGCGAAATAGACCTCAAAAATGTGCGTGCTGGTTATATGCCCCAAATCAACGGCTTTGGGACGTTTGGGTACAATTATCCCAACTATATGCTGTTTTTGTTTCCGCCGCACCCTTACTTGTACAGCTTGGGACGGGCAGGCATAGACCTTTCGTGGAGTGTGTCCAATCTGTACAAAAACCGCAAACGCGTACACACGGCACATCAACAAGTAAACCTCAAAAAACTCAAAACCAATACTTTGAAGGAGCAAACGCGCGATTTGATTTTTGATAAATACACGCAGCTCCAAGAGATGAACGACCGTATTCCTATCACGCAGACGGCCATCGCGCAGGCACAAGAAAATTACCGAATCGTTAAGAAAAAATATCTTAATGGCTTGGCTATCAGTACCGAAATGATAGATGCCGACAATGCGCTTCTACAAGCCAAATACGATTATGTGGCTGCTCGCATCGAAGCCATTAACCAATATTATCAGCTTTTACACGCCGCAGGTTTGGCCGTGCAGGATTCTTCTTCTCGCTAAAAAATTACGCAATACAATGAAAACGACAGCCGCAAGGACACACACCCTTAATAAGATATTTTTGACCGTTATCAACGTAATAGCGGGGCTCATTTTGTTGGGCGCATTATCGTGGGCCGTTTGGTTTTTTGTTTTTTTCCAAAATCACGAAGAAACCAACGACGCGCAAGTAGAACAATACGTTACGCCTATCATTAGCCGCGTAACAGGTTATATCGAAAAAATTAATTTCCAAGAAAACCAATTCGTACACAAAGGCGACACGCTTTTGGTCATCGACAACCGCGAGTACAAAGCCAAACTCGACATGGCGCAAGCTGACTACGACAATGCCATTAGTACACTCGATGTGCTTAAAAAAGGCGTGGCCACCACCAAAGCCGACGTAGCCGTACACAAAGCAAAGTTGGAAGCTGCCAATATTGCCGTTTGGGAAACGCAATTGGAATTTCAGCGTTACGAGAATTTATTTAAAGACGATGCCACTTCGGGGCAAGAATTAGAACATAAAAAAGCCGCTTACCAGTCGGCCAAAGCACATCAGGCCGAAATAGAACGCAACATCGTGGAGGCGCAACTCAACACGGCGCAAGCCGCTTCCAAAGTGCCTGCCGAAAATGCACTGATTGAACTAAAACACGCCGCCTTGACTAATGCCGCGCTGTATTATTCTTACACGTTCATCACTGCGCCTTACGATGGTTGGGTGGGCAGAAGAACGCTTCAGGAAGGACAACTCATCAAAGAAGGTCAAAATATGCTTTCGATTGTGAGCAAAGAAAAATGGATTACGGCCAATTTTAAAGAAACGCAATTAGACGCTGTAGCCGTAGGCCAAAAGGTTACTTTTAGGGCTGATGCTACTGGTAATCAGGAATATAATGGTGTGGTAGAATCTATTTCGCCAGCCAGCGGCGCACGGTTTTCGTTGCTGCCGCCCGACAATGCTACGGGCAATTTCGTGAAAATAGAACAACGTATTCCCGTGCGTATCAAACTCGCCGACGAAGAGAAAACAACCGCCGCGTTGCGTGCGGGTATGAACGTGGTAGTAGTGGCAGGCAAAAAAGACTAAGGCAATGGCAAACAATCAAGTTTTTAGGGATTGGATACCGCGCTGGTTCGTGAATGCCGCCCTGATATTCTGTATGTTACATTCCATGATTTTGCTGAGTTTGTACTCAGCGAATGTAACGTATTCGTCCAGCTACTTCGACGTAGAGCCAGAAGATATGCAATTTGCTTTGAGCGTTACTTACGGAACGTTTTTGGCTACGATTCTTATCGAAAGCCGCTTTTTCAAATATTTCCCGACGCGTTGGTATTTGATGGGCATTTATTTGATGGCCGCCATTACGATTTTCTTGTCTGCTTTTACCCAAAACTATTACCAATTTATAGTTTTTAGGGTAATCGGTGGCGTACTGATGGCTTTGCCTTGGATTCCGTTGCGGCTGCTGTTACTGTCTAATCTCAAAAGTCGTAACGCCGTAATTGTTGCTTTTTCCTGTGCTTATGGCGTTTTGTTAATCTCTGCGCCTGTGGTCATGAACTTGGCCGTTTGGTTGCTCGACTGGTTCGAATGGAAATACATGGCTTACGCTTCGGCGGCCTTTCAGTTGGTGTGTATGGGGCTTATTTTCTTGATTTTCAACGAAAAACGCTTTTATGAAAAATTCCCGATTAATACACTCGACTGGGCAAGTTATGTGATACTGGTGCTTGGCATTTTGTCGGGGGCGTTTGTACTGGTGTACGGCGAAAAAAAGTATTGGTTTGAGTCGCAGCAAATCGTTTACGCGTCGGTTACGAGTCTGGTTTGTGCGTCGGTGTTTATCCTCCGCCAACTGGCCGAACGCCACCCGACTTTCGACTTTAAAGTGTTTCAGTTCAGGAATTTACGAGTAGGTTTTTTGCTTTTTGTGCTGTATTATATTTCGCGTGCTACGCTTAATATTACCAATAGCACGATGGCTACGGTTTGGAATTGGGAGCCGCTCAGAGTGGCTCAAATTCAATGGCTTAATGTTTTTGGGGTAATCGTAGGGGTTACGTTTTCGGCTTACGCCTTAGCCAAACACACGCATATCCGACATTTGTTTGTGTTGGGCTTTGGGTTGCTAGCTGCTGAACACTTGTGGTTTACCTTCCTTTTTGTGCCCGATGTCTCTTTGCAGCAAATAGCGATTCCGTACATTTTACAGGGGGTTTCTGTAGGAATCATATTTGTTCCATTGGTGATGTATGTGGTGTCGGCTGTGCCTGCCTATCTGTCTTCTTATGCGGGCACGATAGGCGTTACAGGCCGATTCTGGGGCGCAACCTTAGGGTTTAGCATTATGCAAAATGTCCAAGTGTATTTGCAACGCGAGCATTACAGCAAGCTCCAACAATACGTCAATCCTGCCATTGCCGAAACCCAAACGCGTATTGCAAACGCGGTTGCCGCTTTTGTGCAAAAAGGTTTTACGCCCGACGAAGCGCAAGTCTTGGCCATTAAGCAAATCAATAAAGACGTACTCAAACAAAGCATTTTGCTAACCGACATGGAAATATTCACGGTCGTGGGCGTGGGTTTGGTGATGCTGACATTTTATATACTCGTCAATACGCACATACACAGGTCTTTCACCATGTTCCGTAATATTATGCGGGGTGGCTTTTAACCCAAACCGTATAGGTTGCAATAGAGATTAAATTAGTTTTTATAAACGGTTAATATACATACAAATATTACTTTTTCTTAACTATTTTTTTACTACTTAATTAAATATCAAATAACCATGTATCAGGAACGAATTCGCAGACCCGAACTTTTGAGTAGGGTGATGAGCGCCGACGAAGCCGCCGCACTTATCAAAAACAAAATGGTAGTTGGCTCAAGCGGTTTTACTAAAGCGGGCGACAGCAAAGCCGTTTTGCAGGCTTTGGGCCAACGTGCCAAAACCCAAGAATTACAGATTTCATTAATTACGGGAGCTTCTTTAGGCCACAATACCGACGGCAATTTGGCCAATGCGCATTTGCTTTCGCGTCGTATGCCTTTCCAAGCCGACCCGATTTTGCGCGATAGCATCAATAAAGGTGAAGTCTTGTTCATTGACCAACATTTGGGCGAAACCGCCGAACTGCTTAACAACAAACATTTGCCTGAAGTAGATATTGCCGTATTGGAAGCGACGCTTATAAACGAAGACGGAAGTTTAGTCCTCACCACATCGGTCGGCAACTCTGCTGTCTTTGCGGCTTTGGCCAAACAAATTATTGTCGAAATCAACACGATTATTCCCGTAGAGTTGGCAGGCATACACGATATTTTTTATGCAGGAAACTACCCGCATCGTCAAATATTGCCTGTGCTTGAGCCACATACCCGCATTGGGACGACGGCTTTGCCCCTAGACCCCGACAAGATTGTTGCCATCGTCATCACACACGAACGCGATAGTCCCGCCCAAATCGTAGCACCAGACGAAAAAACTTCGGCCATCGCAGGGCATTTGTTGGAGTTTTTCAATTATGAAGTAAAAAAAGGTCGTCTTACTACTTCCTTGTTGCCTTTGCAAGCGGGCATCGGCAAAGTGGCCAATGCCGTGCTGAATGGCTTTACAAACGGTGATTTTCATGACCTTACCATGTATTCAGAAGTGTTGCAAGACAGTACTTTCGATTTGATGGATGCAGGCAAAATGACTTTTGCATCGGCTTCTTCCATAACTATTTCTTCAGAATGTTATGACCGTGTCGTAAATAATATTGGTCAATACAAAGATCGTTTGGTTTTGCGTCCACAGAACATCAGCAACGCCGCTGAGATTATCCGTCGTTTGGGCATTATTGCCATCAACACGGCCATTGAGTTTGATATTTACGGCAATGTCAATTCTACGCACATCAACGGTACGAACATGATGAACGGAATTGGCGGTTCGGGCGACTTTGCGCGTAACGCTTACTTGAGCATTTTCGTGTGTCAGTCGGCATCTAAAGGCAATAGTATTTCGCACGTGTTGCCGATGGTTTCGCATACCGACCACACCGAACACGACGTAGATATTTTGGTAACAGACAATGGCTTGGCCGATTTGCGTGGACTTGCGCCGCGCGAACGTGCCAAAGTGATTATAGACAATTGCGCACACCCTGAATACCGCGATGAGTTTAGGTCGTATTTTAAGGCTGCCTGTGCGCGTGGAGGGCATACGCCTCATATTTTGGAGGAAGCCTTTACGTGGCATAACCGCTTCAGACAGCATAAAGACATGAGAATCAAACAAGAAGCGATCTAAACTTATTGCCAATAAGTAGTTATATTAAGAGATGTGTGTGTGTGTAAGGCTTGGGGCGGTGTGTCATCGTTGCCGCCGCCTCCTTGCCACTTTCTTTGAATTTAAGTAGGTTTTAGCAGAATCTATTTGAATATATGAATAAAGATTGATAGAAGATTGAATGAAAAGGCAAGTCTCTTTGAGGTTTGCCTTTTTTGTTGGTTATAATTCCTATCGTACATACGGCACGAGATTGTTTTTTGTTCATCTCACATAGAGACGCATTTCAATGCGTCTTTCTTTTGTAATGTTAAGCTTCTTCAAAATAATTTGTACTATCACAATGCTACCCTTACTTTTGATGTTTGAATATCACCTAACAAAAACAATTAAATGGCAAAAAATTACGCATCTTTCGTTTCTCTTTTCACTTTCTGGTCTATCTTTTTTTTGCTTGGCTGCGGTACAGTCAAAACAAAAGACATAAAATATCAGTACGAAAATGATAATCCTAATGCCATTATTAGTACAAATCCGAGCAGACCTTTCAAATACGGCTTTGCTTATTCGAGAGAAGAATGTGAAAAATATAGAAAAAATTTGACGCTTTATGGTATTAAAAAAGGAGATGTAGTGGCAGAAGTGGGAGCGGCAAGTGGCTGGATGGAAGGTATTTATTCTGTTATGACGGATAGCGTAACCTATTATGTCCAAGACATTGATACAATATTGCTTAATCCTGACCAATTTAATAAAATGGTCAAATACTATTCGTCTGTGCGTGCCACGCCACAAACTAATACTTTCAAGATGGCAATTGGTACTAAAACAGCGTCCAATTTACCTAATGGCACTTTTGATAAAATAATTATTAATAATGCTTTTCATGAATTTACAGACCCCGCACTTATCGCTAAGGATTTAGTTTCAAAATTAAAACCAAACGGTGTTATTATTATTTCTGATAAATTCTCAAATGAATTTCAAACACTAATACATGATGGATGTATGGTAAGAGGGCAAAAAGCTGTTACTGTTATAGATTATTTTACAGATGCAGGTCTTTATTTGACAGGTATGACAGCTCCCATTAATTCATTACAAAATGATTTATTCTTTGAACGTAATAAACAAAAAGGTGATGACTTTAAATTGAAAATGGATAGTGTACAAACGTACATTAAGATGTTAGATCAATTTAATTTGAAAAAAGTAAATAAGGATCTTAAATTATCTAAAAAAATTGCTTTGAATATTAAACCTTATATCAATTCTATTCTGCGTGTATATCCTTATACAGAAGAATATTTAACTTCAATCAGTTTTTTAATAATAGAGAAATTACGAATTAATGCAAGCTTAAATATAGTAAAAGCAAATGATATTTTATTCCCAGAAGCATTGAAAAATAATAAACTTTTAATTATATTGTATATCTTTAAAAAAGATTACATTAATGCTAAAAAACACTGCCAAAAAGTTCTTCAAATAGAACCAAATCAAAAATCTAATATAATATTAGCAAAAAATATTGACAAGCTTGTGTCTAAGCAGCAAAGTAAAGACACAAATAATATTTCGATGGATATTATAAATATATTTTCAGATAATTTTACTAGTTATAAATCTGAATATAATCATAATAATTACAACTATTTTAAGAGATTGTATGATATTCATAAAATAAATAATAATGATATTGTAGCTGATATTAGTACTGATTATAATTTATTAGAAAGCTTTTATTTTCGTGTAAAAGATAGTACTACATTTTATATTCAAAAAGAAGATAGTCTTTTGTCAAATGAAGAACAGTTAAATACGGAAGTAAAATACAATCTATCTCAAAAACAATACTTTAGTACAGTAATGGGAGATGAAAATAATACAGGTTTGCCTAACAATTTTTTTGATAAAATAATTGTTAATAAGGCTTTTATATACTTCTTGGATACAAAAATGGTTTTAGAGCATCTTAAAACTAAATTAAAACCCAATGGTACCATTATTATTACCAATGAATTTTCTAACTCGTATCGATATACCCAAAATAAAAATACTCCCGATTATACCAATGGTAAAACTAATTATGTAATTGAAAATTTTACTTCTTTAGGTTTTTATCTTACAGGCATGACTGCTCCCGAAAATTCATTTGAAAATGATTTGTGTTTTGGGTTTAACAAACAAGAGAGCATTAATTTTCAACTTAAAAGAGATAGCGTAGCAAAATACATCAAAATATTAGATCAGTTTAATTTGAGTGGTATTAACAGAGATGCTGATGCTTGCGCTTTTATTGCTGCCAAACTAAAACCACACATTAAAGAGATTCTAAAAGTATATCCATCTACGGAAACATACTTAAACGAATTGGCATATAGAATACTCAATGTAGATAAAAGGACGAAGGCTGCCATTAATATATTTAAGGCAAATGCTACGCTTTTTCCTGATTCTTGGAATGTTTATGACAGTCTTGGGGAAGCCTATTTAAAGGCTAAAAGATATGATTTGGCACTTGAGAATTACCAAAAAGCTTTGTATACTAATCCTCAAAATAAGCTTGCTCTAAGCCAACAAAATACCATCAAAAAGATAAAGGAAAAATTAAAATAAATATAAGCAATCCAATGCTTCTTTAATTAAATAACCCTAATCTTATATGTTTTCAAAAATCTATGAGGTTAGGGTTATTTAATGCGCCATTCTTTTTACACAACTGCCTTGCTTTTCTCTGCATTCAATGCCGCAACGGCTTCATAAGCTAATTGAGTGCTGTGCAATCGCTTTTCAAAATCGTAAATATGCGAAGTAATCATTAGCTCATCAATCCCCGAAGTTTCTACAAAATCGGCCAATTGGTTTTGAAGTGTTTCTTTATTTCCCACAAACGTACAGCCTAACATCTGATTTATTTGTGCTTTTTCCATGTCGTTCATACTCTCCAAAATTGCCTTCGAGGGTGCTTTCATAGGCTGCCTTGTGTTGCGAATGATATTCAAGAAATTAGCATAAAGCGTACAAGACAATAACTCCGCTTCTTCGTTGCTGTCAGCTCCGATTACGTTTACGCAAGCCATCGTGTAGGGTCTTGGATTAGTATCATTAGGTCTATAATTTTGTTTATAAATCTGGAATGCCTCCAGCATCAGGCGCGGCGCAAAATGTCCTGCAAAGGCATACGGCAAACCCAACGAAGCCGCCAAATACGCACTGTCCGTACTTGACCCCAAAATCCATAACGGAACATTTGTACCTTCACCGGGGAAGGCGCGAACGTTACTATACTGATTGTCATCGGACAAATACTTTTGCAACTGCACGATATTTTCGGGGAAACGTTTGGTTTGTGCAAAAAAATCGCTGCGAATGGCAATAGAAGTATGAGAATCCGAACCGGGGGCGCGACCCAATCCCAAATCTATTCTATTAGGGAAAAGACTTTCCAACGTTCCGAACTGCTCGGCAATAATTAGCGGCGAATGGTTCGGCAACATTACGCCGCCCGAACCTACCCGAATCTTTTCGGTATGAGATGCGATGTAAGTCAATAACACGGAAGTAGCAGAACTGGCCACATTGACCATATTATGATGTTCGGCCATCCAAAAGCGTTCGTAACCTAATTTTTCGCACCATTGCGCAAGCATTTTGCTATTGTTCAATGTGGCACTAATGGACGTGTTGTCGGCTACGATGGCCAAATCCAACTGCGATATTTTAATATTTTTCGATTGCATTGTTTGTTAAATAAATCGTGGATACTATAATTTATTTAAGAAGTGAAAGGTGTGCTATCCAAACCGTGCGCATCTCAAAAAGGTTCTTTTGGAATGAGCATACCATTTTCCCTTAGAGCTATAACATTTTTATTTTGAGCCATTTATTTATGTGATAGTCATTATTTTCGAAACAAAAAAAGGTACATACTTTAAAATACTTTAGAAATAAATGAAATCTTTGTGGAATAAAAGCATACCATCTTGTTAGATTAGAAAGATGTTTTGGTACGCATAAACAAGAGTATAACCATAAAAATTTTGACTGCAATGAGAATTGGACTAATCGGATTTGGGAAAACAGGAAAGGCTGTTGCATCAGTAATACTTCAGAACCAAGAGTATTCTTTAGAATGGGTATTAAGACAAAGTGCTTTATTAGAGCATAGAAGTGTTTCAGAATTTTTAGGTATTGCTTCAGACGAACCAGGGCTAATATATTCTTCTGCGAATATTTCCATAGAAGAGTTGTTAGACAAACATCCTGTTGATGCTATTATTGATTTTTCTTCTAAAACAGGCATTTATTTATACGGAAAAGCCGCCAGCGAAAGAGGCGTTCGGATTATTTCGGCTATTTCGCATTATGAGGAAGAAGAAAAAGCATTGTTAAAAGAATTGTCGGAAAAAACCGTTGTATTTTGGAGTCCAAACATCACACTGGGAGTCAATTATTTATTATTTGCCGCCAAGTTCTTAAAGAAAATTGCGCCTTGGGTCGATATTGAAATAATCGAAGAACACTTCAAGGGGAAAGATGGCGTTTCGGGTACGGCTATGAAGTTAGCGCAGGCATTAGAAGTAGGGGAGTCGGAGATAAATTCTATTCGGGTTGGCGGAATCGTCGGAAAACATGAAGTAGTGTTTGGTTTTCCGTATCAAACAGTACGTTTAGTGCACGAATCTATTTCAAGAGAGGCGTTTGGTAGTGGGGTCTTGTTTGTGGCCGATAATTTGAGAAATCAACCAAAAGGTTTGTACAAATTTGAAGATATTCTGATGCAACATTTTCAGAATTAAATAAAAAGGGCAAGTAATCTTGCCCTTTTTATTTATGCCAAATCTCTGTTGATCAATGAGTTCATTTCCTAAAAGACTCTTTTGTAACTGTTGGACAGAGATGTTTTTAACCTAGTAAGCAAATATAAATTTACATTGTTCAGCATTAATGTTAGTCGCATTTGGGGCTAATTAACGTATCAGTTCATTTACTTTTTCCCAAGTTTGCTTCAGATTTTGGGTGCGAATAGGTGGTACAAAATCTTCGCGCGGCGTACCGTTGAGGTGGTAGAGTCTTTCGGTCGGGAACTGATAGCCAATGCGCGTTTGGCTTGCCTGAAAGCCGCTAATAGCACCTAGCAATTTGGCCATTGGTGTCCCGACAATCGTGGCGCGTTGGAGTGCATCAAATCCAATGGTCATGCCCTCGCCCATGCTGCCCGTCCAGTGTCCAACCATTACAATGAGTTTTCCTTTGTAGGGGCGGGCGCGCGGCAACACATATTCTACCCAATAGCGGCGCGTTCCAAATTCTTTTTCGTCAAATTCGTGTTGCTGATACGCTGCTTTTTGGGTAATAAAACGTCCCAAAATGGCACGCGCTACCGTAGAATTTCCGCCGCTGGGTGTTTCGGTCAGGTCTAACACTAAGGTTTGGGTGTCCAGTAGGCTGTCCAGTGCCGCATCAAACGCTGCAATAAGGTTATTAAGAAACAATGAATTGTTTATCTTTATATAACCTGTTTGAGGGTTTAACTTTTTGCTTATCAGCAGAAAAGGGCTTTGGGTTATTTTGTTTTCATCAAGATAAAAGGCTTTTTCTTTCCCTTTTTCCAAGACTGTAATTTTGCGTGGGTTGTCGTGCGTACCAGCCAAAAGCATAGCCAACGCGTATTCGTACATGGCCGCGCTGTGTTGGTTGGTATAGGTCGGCAAAAAAGCCTTGAGTTGTGGCAGAATCGGCGCGTCGTTAAACTTCACTATTTCCATGCCCACCCGCAGGCCACAGGCCTCTGCTTCGTATCCTTTGCGCAAATCGCTGACAAAGAAATGATTGCCTTTTTTTTCGGCGAACAAATCCGCCCCCGAAGGAACAAGTTTATTAGAACTATTCAGATTCGTATTCAGAGAAATATGGCCGTTGTATAGTTCATTGATTACTTTCTCCAAATTCTTGATAAAATCACTGTCGTTCTGGACATTGGCAAAGATGGGGCGGTATATTTCGCGTACTTTCGGCCAATCAATCTGCTGTTTGTCCAAGTAGGCGTGCGAGGTGTTTACATCATTCCAAAATTCCTCAAAATCTTGTTGGTATTTGTTTTGGCTGAATGCCACCAGTCCGCAGAGTAGCCATGCAAGCGTCAAAAGTTTTTTCATGTAGCTTTTTCTTTGATGATTAAAATCCAAATCTACTCTAATTTCAAGTAACTATGCTCAAAACTAATGGTTACTTTGGGGTATTGTCGGATAAAATCTTGCCCAATGTTGCCCAGTAAGGCTTTGCCGCTCACGTGGTAGTTTTCGGTATCCACCACCACTTTTTGTAACGTAACATTTTGTTTCCCAATCCCCAGCACTAATTGCGGTATGATTACCGCCTGAAATTTTTGTTCTCCTCCCGCGCTGGCCGATGCTTTGGTTTCCAGAGGCAAATCTTTGAGCAAAGCATCTTGTCGGAATGTTTCGTAAAACATTCGACTCAAACTCGTTTTGTCGCCGCCCGTATCAAAATTAAAAGGTTCGTCTTTGCCATTTACGCGCAGCATTAGCACGGGGTTGAGCAGATCCATAAACAAATTTTGAGGTTCGGTTGCCTGCGTATGCGCCACCGTGAGCGAGTCTTTGCTGATAGTAATCGTACCCAAATCTTTGGCTATCGGGAAACCTACAATCCCGTGTATTTTGTACGCGCCGCCCGCGAAAGAAAGAGCCTCGTCCTTAAATACCAAAAACAAAGGATTTTGAATGCTAATGTTCCCGATTTTAAGTACATCGATGGTCGCTAAATATGCTTTGTTTTGTACTCCCGTAAAGCCTTGTATGCGAATGTCTCCGCTACCATAGATCTTGAATCCCAGACGTTTGGCTTCGGATTCGGTAATGGTGGAGATGCCCGCACCCGTATCAAATACAAAATCTGCATCGGCTCTGGCCGTACTCACTTTCACGTTGAGCAAACCCGCCAAATCGCGCTTAGTGCTTACGCTGCACTGCCCCGTATAGCGGACTTTTTGTGTAGGAATGGGACGTGCTTCTTCCCAAATTTTTTCCGTGTGCAAATTGTCTTTTAGTTCTTGGGCGGTATAGTGCTGCTTAAATTTTTGGGTAAGAATTTGGCTGGTTTCGTAGGCTTTGGCGTAGTTGGCCAGTTTCACATAATTGTCGTTGCGAAGCGTCCAGTACCTAAACTTATATTTTTCGGGAAGATTGGCTAATACCACCGAATCCAAATAAACATTGGCTTGCTGCGGCCAGTTGCACAAGTTGGCGTACACGGCTTTGTACAGATAATAACTGGCCTGCTGGCGGTTGGTATTGGCTTTTTGCAACAAACCAAATTGCTTGGCCTCATAAAGACTGTCCAAAAGGGCGTTGGTAGTGTTTTGGGCGTGGCTTTGCCATGCAAGCAAGCCGACGGCGGCAACAAGGAGTACATTTTTTTTCATGAAAGTAAAAAGTTGGGTTAATATTTTGGACTGAAAATTAAAGGGAAGTTTAATGCTCAGCTACTTTTCTGTGTTCAAGCCGACACTTTAGCGGATATGCGATATTTAATAAGGATTATTGGTAAAAATCTAAAAATCCGTTTGGTGGCCTGCGAATAGTTTAATTTTACTTGAATTGTTGAATATTATTGTGTAATTAGCTTTATCTTTCGTTACACCAAATTATTTTACTTTTTGCTATGGACAGAATTAAAGTCATTCTGTCGGGTATCTGCTCGCTTATCCTGACGGTGGGCATTGCCCGATTTGCTTATACGCCGCTGTTGCCTATCATGCGCGAACAGGCGCACCTGACCGAAGTAACAGGCGGTTGGCTCGCTGCCTTCAACTATGCGGGTTATATTTCGGGTATTTTGCTTTCGGCAGCTATGAGCCAAGCGCACCACAAATACATTTTCTTTCGCATTACGCTGGTGTTGGCCATTTTTACCACACTGGGCATGGGCTTTACTACTAACCCAATCGTTTGGGGCGCGTTGCGCTATGTGTCGGGTGTGTGTAGTGTTGCGGGACTAATTCAGGCTTCGGGCATGGTGCTGGGCTGGCTTACGGCCAACGGCTACCAAAAGGAATTGGGTTTGCATTTTTCGGGTATGGGCTTAGGGATTTTGTTGTCGGGGATTGTGTGCATTGCCCTCGAACAAACGGTTCGTTGGGACGGCCTTTGGGTAATATTCGGACTGCTGAGTTTGGTCTTTTTTGTGCCTGCATGGTTTTGGATGCCCCGACCTGCAAACCCCGTGACCAATGCCACGCAAGTCGCTGCCGCTGCGCCAGTGTCTAACAAATGGTTCGGGATTATGGTGGCTGCGTATTTTTGTGCGGGCGTTGGCTATGTGATTAGTGCAACTTTCATCGTGGACATACTCAAACGCCTTGCCACCTTTGCCAATCAGGGCGCGTTGGTCTGGATTGTGGTGGGTTTGGCGGCTGCGCCCTCCAGTTTTTTGTGGGATAGGGTTTCGCGGCAATTAGGCCAAATCCCGACCCTGATGATTGCGTATTTATTGCAGGTTTTTGCCGTTCTGATTCCTGCTTTTAGCGAAAGCAGTTTGCCCAATTTGGTGGGTGCGGCCATTTTCGGGAGTACGTTTATAGGCATTGTGAGCCTTACACTCAACCTGATAGGCAACAAATATCCTCAAAACCCCGCCAAGGCGATGGCGCGACTCACACTTTCGTATGGCGCGGCACAAATACTTGCCCCGATTATGTCGGGCTATATTGTTACACTTTCGGGAAGTTATACTTGGGTGCTGTATATCACGGCGGCCATGATGACGCTCGGCACGCTGCTACTCGTGTGGCTGCACCAACACAATAGCACAGTCAAAATATAGAAACTTTCCTTTATGGTTTATGAAGACATAAACCATAAAGGACGACAAATGTAGGTTGGCTATGGTGAACACAGACTGCGGGAGATGTCGCCATATTTCCAAACAGATATTGTTGGCCGTTTTTTCTATTTCTGATTTTTGATAATATCACGAACTTCCATCAGCGCAAAACCAAGTAAATTTAATCCATTCCAATGTTTGGGGTTTTCTGCTTTGTCGCTATCTGCGGCCAATCCAATACCCCAAATTCTATCTACTGGACTTGCTTCTACCAAAACCCTTTCTTTTGTGCTGAGTAAAAATTCTTTCAAGTCATTATCTTGTGTGAATTTTTCTAAACTTCCTCTAACCACTATTTCAAACCGTTTGTTATTCCAAGTCTTATCATCAAAATTTCGTACTTGCCGACCTAAAGCTTTTGCTTCTGCTGGTGATTTCGCGATAATTATTTTATCATAAATTTCTTTATCGTCAAACAAAAGTGCTTTTTGTGCCATCATCCAATGTTCTGCAGTATTAAATTGCACATTGTCAACAATAAAAGGAGAAGTCCACCACTGACTAAAACACGAAGATGTTAATTCACCACTTTTACTTTTTTGATGTCCCCAAAAAAATAAATATTTAGCTCGGATTCCTTTTTCAAAATTGCCTATTAGCCACTCTAAATTGTATGTCATTTTATGTTTTTTGTTAAAATTTTAATTTATTCCACTGTTTCCTCATTGATAAAATCATATTCATTACCAATTAGTTTTTGTAGATAATTTTCAAAACTGTCAGCAATAACCCTAAATTCGTCAGGGTCGTGCAAAAATCTTACTATTTGACCTTTTGTCCCTTTTTCGGAAGGACTAAAATCAATAAATAATTGCGAAGTCCCACCATTATTCGTACAATCAGAAAAATGAAGCCAATTTAATGATGTTGGTTGGTTTGTAATTCTGTCGTCTATCTCAACTCCTTCATACTTCCTTTCAATATAGTCTGAATAGTATTCTATTGATAAATTCTGATTTTTTACGATTTCTTTTGATGATAAAAGATAATATGGATATCCTTCAACATCAGAACCAAGGAAATATAAAGAAATTTCTTCTCCTTGATATTCTCGCCAATATGTGCCATCTACTAATTCCAGCAGACTTATCAATGAATTTGGAACTTCTGGATATAAAGATTTGATTTTTTCAATATCTTCATTTGTAGCACCGTGTTTTATTTTGCTAAAATGTTCCCAAGTTTCCTTAGCACCATTATCAAAATATGCTTTTTCAAGCCCTGCTATATATTGTTTTGCTATTTCCATTATTGTTTGTATTAAATTATCTATTGGCGTCTGAATTCATATTTGGTCGGATATGCTTGGCACTAACACCCGCATAAACAAGCCTTATTGCATTTATCAATGCAAAATTCTTGTGCAAATTTCTAAATCTACGTGGCTTTTACAAGTGTTATCTTGTTATATAAAGCTGGGTTTGTACTCCTCCATGGTTTGTGTCTTCACAAACCATAAAAGGCGGTAAACGTAGGTGGTCTGTGAGGACACAGGCTACGTTTTTTTTTACTTGAAAAGTACAGAATTTATGAGCAATACCCTTGTACGACAAACGCAAAAATAGCTATCTTAACACCCTCAAACCGCCATAACTTTTACTACTTACGCGAATGAATATAAAATTGAAAAGAAGAATAGAGGAAAATATCCGCACTAAAAATCCAAAGTTGGATTTAAGCTACTTAAAATTGACAGGAAAAGAGACAGAATTAGCGTTACTAAAAAAATGTACACATTTGAATGAGCTTGATTTAAGTAGTAATCAACTAACCGATATATCAGCCTTGTCAGGTTTAGGTAATTTGAATGAGCTTGATTTAAGTAGTAATCAACTAACCGATATATCAGCCTTGTCAGGTTTAGGTAATTTGAAATTTCTTTATTTATCTCATAATCAACTAACCGATATATCAGCCTTGTCAGGTTTAGGTAATTTGAAATTTCTTTATTTATCTCATAATAAACTAACCGATATATCAGCCTTGTCAGGTTTAGTTAATTTGAAGTTTCTTTATTTATCTCATAATCAACTAACCGATATATCAGCCTTGTCAGGTTTAGTTAATTTGAAGTTTCTTTATTTATCTCATAATCAACTAACCGATATATCAGCCTTGTCAGGTTTAGTTAATTTGAAGTTTCTTTATTTATCTCATAATCAACTAACCGATATATCAGCCTTGTCAGGTTTAGTTAATTTAACTTCGCTTTATTTGTCTCATAATCAACTAACTGATATATCAACCTTGTCTGATTTGGTTAATTTAATTTTTCTCGGTTTAGCTAATAATAAATTAACAGATATAGCCAATTTATCAGGTTTAATAAACCTAAACTCTCTTAATTTAAGTAGTAATAAATTATCTAACATACCAGATACATTTTTTAATAACTTACCTCAATTAAAATTACTAATATTATACAAAAATCTCATCAAAAATATCCCTCAAGAAATATTTAATAAATACGAAAATGTATTAGATGATACCCGTAATTACTTACAAGATATACAAAAAGGAAATGCTGCGAACAGAGAAGTAAAAATTATCTTTATAGGCAATGGAAGTGTAGGTAAAACGCAAGTAGCCAAATGCTTATGCGAACAAGAAAATTTTAGGTTCGATACCGAACATCAATCTACGCACGCCATTGCACTATTGCGTAGAAAATTAGGTGGTTTTCAGTTGAATTGCTGGGATTTTGCTGGCCAAGATTTATACTATGCTACCCACCGTTTATTTATGCAAACACGTGCTTTGTTTGTCTTGGTCTGGGATTTTGAAAATGAAGTAAAAGAGAGTCACAGATGGAACGGCAAAGAGTATCCGAACGAAAATCTACGCTATTGGCTCGAATATGCCAAATGTTTTGCCCCCGAAAGCCCTATCTTGGTCGTACAAAATAAAATAGACAAGCCCAATCAAAAAGATTTATATTTTGAACGCCGAACTGAGTTTCAAAAAGAATACCCAATTCTTGATTTTTTGCAAGTAAGTGCTAAAAATGAGAAAGGGTTTAAAGTTTTTCAAAATAGGTTACAAAAATACTTAGAAGTAAATAAGACTTTTAAAACACCTTATTTGCCTACAAATTGGGTCAATGTCCGTGATGCAATCCGTAGTTTACAAAGCAATGTTGAGCATAAAACTTTATCAGTCAGTGAATTTGAAGAAATTTGCAATGAAAAAGATTGTTTGCCGTCTGCCTCTACTATATTAGGCTATCTACACGAGACAGGCGTATTGTATTACCGTAAAGGTTATTTTAGTAACCAAATTATTGTAAATCAAGGCTGGGCAATAGAAGCTATTTATAAAGTATTAGATAGAGAAAGTGAATATTTTGAATTGTTGCAAGATGAAAAAGGCCAATTAAATTACGAGCTGATTACTAAAATATGGCCAAATAATACAAAACAAGAAAGAGTATTATTTATTGATTTTATGCTGAGTGCGGAACTGGCGTTCGAAATCTTTGAAGATGAAGATACAAGTAGCGTTGTTGTTCCGCAACTGTTACCCGACAACCAATCACATCAGGTAGCAGAATGGAGAAAACGCAATATTGAAAAATTCGAGCAAAAAATAATTACTTATCGTTTTCTTCCTAAGGTATTTATCCAACTTTTTATAGTCAAAGCACATCGTTTTTCGAATATAAATTTAATTTGGGATAGCGGTATTATTTTAGAAACGAATAAAGGGAGTGCTTTAATCGAGGCGTTTTATGAAAAAGGAAAAGAACGAATTGAAATTTGGTATGAGAATATTGTTGTATTAAATACAATACAACAAAAGTTGGATTATATATCTGCCGAAGGATACGTAAAAGCCAAGCAAGGCAAACCAGAAACAAATGAAGAAATATTTGCTGGTTTTGAAGCCTTAGAACCTGTTCAAAATAAAGAAATGAATAACAATAACAACCCAATGGAAAACATACAAAAACCTAAAATTTATATTTCGTATTCTTGGAAAACAGAGAGCGATAATATAGCCAATCAGTTACAATCACAATTACAACAATGTGGTATTGAACTTATACGCGACAAAGTAAATGGCGTAGGTTATATGCAGTCTATTTCGGATTTTATGCAAGAGATTGGGCGCGGAAAATACATACTGGTTGTCATCGGCAATGACTATTTAAACTCACCGAATTGTATGTACGAGCTGGCTAAAATTGCCGAACATAATAATTTTGATTTTGAGAAAATAAAATCACAGGTGCATATTGTTACTTTAGATGGTGTTTGTATTTATGATGACATAGATAGGAGCAAATTAATTACATATTGGGAGAAAAAGATGAAAAAATTAAATAAATCGCTTTCAAAAGGAGGGAGCTTACTTAAGAGGAAAGCAGAAATTAAAAAATTAGAAGAATATGAGTTAATTTTAAATCTTTTTGATTATAAAGGAATAAGTGTCATAAAACAAATAGCTGACCTTAATACACTTTCAACGCAAATACATCAAAAAGAAGGGTTTAAAACGCTTATTACAAGGCTTAATGAAAAGCTTAAAGCTGATGGTTATGATGGGGTAGATGTCTCGCAAGTAACATTTGAGAGTTTACTACCCCCCGACGCTCCAACTTTATAACTTTAAGCCCTTCCCAAAATTTAATCTTTCCGAAAACTTGCACGTTGTACCATAGGCTACTACTTTTGCACATGGTACAACAAGCTCAAATTCTCATTCTTGATTTTGGCTCTCAGTACACCCAACTGATAGCCCGTAGGGTTCGCGAACTGCAAGTGTATTGCGAAATCCATCCTTACAACAAAGTCCCCACCAATCTCCAGAACGTGCAGGGACTCATTCTTTCGGGAAGCCCCCATTCGGTGCGCGAACCTGAAGCCCCCCAAGTAGATTTAAGTGCGTTTAGAGGCCGAATCCCTGTGCTGGGCGTGTGTTATGGGGCGCAACTTTTGGCGCAAACCAACGGCGGACAGGTGCTGCCTTCTACCATCAGAGAGTATGGCCGTGCGTTGCTCTCCGAAATTGACCAACAAAATCCCCTGACCCAAGGCCTTTCGCCTAACTCCCAAGTCTGGATGTCGCACGGTGATACCATCGTACAACTACCCGAAAACGCTCAACTCATTGCCCAAACGCCTTCCGTGCGCGTGGCTGCCTACCAACTGGCGGGCGAGCAAACCTTCGGAATCCAATTCCACCCAGAAGTAACGCATTCTACCGAAGGCAAAACATTAATCCAAAATTTCGTGTACGACATTTGCGGTTGCTCGCCCAACTGGACTCCAGCTTCTTTTGTGGAAAGCACGGTGGCCGAATTGCGCGAAAAACTCGGTACAGACAAAGTGATTTTGGGACTTTCGGGCGGCGTGGACTCGTCGGTGGCGGCGGTGCTTTTGCACAAAGCCATTGGCCAGAACCTGCATTGTATTTTCGTGGACAACGGCCTTTTGCGCAAAGATGAATTTGAGCAAGTGCTTCATTCTTACAAAGATATGGGGCTAAACGTGAAGGGCGTAGATGCCAAACAGCGTTTTTATGATGCCCTCGCTGGCCTTACCGACCCCGAAGCCAAACGCAAAGCCATTGGCCGCGTGTTTGTGGAGGTGTTCGATGACGAGTCGCACCAAGTAACCGATGCGCGTTGGCTCGGGCAAGGCACGATTTACCCCGACGTAATCGAGTCGGTTTCCGTAAAAGGCCCTTCGGCTACCATCAAAAGCCATCACAACGTAGGCGGTTTGCCCGACTACATGAAACTCAAGGTGGTAGAGCCGCTCAACACGCTGTTCAAAGATGAGGTGCGTTTGGTAGGCAAATCCTTGGGCATTGACCCGAATATCCTGAACCGTCACCCGTTCCCAGGGCCGGGGCTTGCCATTCGTATTTTGGGCGATATTACCCCCGAAAAAGTGGCTATTTTGCAGGAAGCCGATGCCATTTTTATTGGTTTGCTCAAAGAAAAAGGCCTTTACGACAAAGTATGGCAAGCGGGTGCCATCTTGTTGCCAGTGCAAAGCGTGGGCGTAATGGGCGACGAGCGTACTTATGAACGCGTGGTGGCCTTGCGTGCCGTAACCAGTGTGGACGGCATGACTGCCGACTGGTCGCATTTGCCGTATGAGTTTTTGGCGTTGGTTTCTAACGAAATCATCAATAAAGTAAAAGGCATTAACCGCGTCGTTTACGATATTAGCTCTAAGCCGCCCGCTACGATTGAGTGGGAATAACATTGTCTAAAGTCCAACACCTTTCGCATTTTGGTGGAAGGTGTTGGATTTGGTGTTGTTACGGAAAGATGCCACACCTACGGTGTTTTTGTTTTATCGAATAGCTTTTAGCTACCAATATTTCAATCCTAACGGATTTATTTATTTGGGTAATAACAAAGCCTTTAGGCTTGGCATCTTTGTAGCAAATTGGAATTTAGGAAGTAGAAAAACGCCGTAGGTGTGGCATCTTAAACAACTATTGCTTGACGGTGCGCAATAATTTCTTTTTTATAATCCTGATTATCAAATTTTTATTTTTGGAAAAATGAACCAATCCAACCCCAAGCGTATCGCTATTTTTTGTTCGGGTTCGGGCAGCAATGCCCAAAAAATAATGGAGCATTTCCAAGAAAATGATTTTGGAAAAGTAGTGTTATTGTTGGCCAACACGCCCAAAGCCTACGCGCTGGAACGCGCCAAAGCCCTAAACGTAGAAACTTTTGTGTTTTCGCGCACGGATTTTTACCAAACAGATGCGGTGCTGGAGCAGTTGCGACGCGTGGAAGCGGATGTGTTGGTGTTGGCTGGTTTTTTGTGGCTTGTACCCAGCAATTTGATAGCGGCTTTCCCGCAACGAATTATTAATATTCACCCTGCTTTGTTGCCCAAATTTGGCGGAAAAGGAATGTATGGCCATCACGTACACGAGGCTGTAAAAGCCGCTGCCGAAACAGAATCTGGCATGACGATTCATCTCATAGACCAAGAATACGACAAAGGTCAAGTGTTGTTTCAGGCCAAATGTAGCATTGCGGCCACCGACACGCCCGAAGACATTGGCGCGAAAGTGTTGCGCCTCGAACACGCACATTTTGCCCCGACCATCGAGGCGTATTTGAAACAAATGTAGCGACAAGATATTTACCGTCTTGACTTGTATTGGGATGCTTCTAGCTGGCGAGTTATTACTTATTTTCATAAACTACCATGTGAGCGATAATACCCAAAGTAACCATTTGCTTTGAGTTTACTTAGCAGAAATAAGTGCAAAAGTTATATTAAATTATTTCCTAATACTGCGCACATTGGCATTAATCAAGTGTCGGGCTACTCGCTCAAAAACCAAGCGTTTGAACCAATTTAGTTTTTGTTGGTGAAGAGCATAAAATTGGTCGGGTGAGTCAAAAACGCCAAAATCTTGGTTAATGCCTTTGTCCTGAATATAGGTATTATTCAAATTCCAGTCGATGGGGGGCTGCTGCAAATCGTCGGTGTACGCCCCAAAGCCACAGAATGTTTGGCAATCAGGATTACGTTTTTGCAGGGCTGCCAAATATTTTTTGTCCAAAATCACACCTTCCAGAAAATACCAAGTATCATTTACCCAAACTTCTACCCAACTGTGCAGAATGTTTTGGGGAGAAAGTGCGTACCAAATGCCCGAAATCGCGCCTTTTTGTAGGGCTTTGTCTATCGTAAATCCATGAATCCGACACGGTATATCCGCAGCGCGCAGCAATGCCATGAGCAAAGTGGCTTTCGTGTTGCATTGCCCATAGCCGTCGGCCAACACTTGCGAGGCTTTGAGCTGGTCGGAAGCATTGTACCCAAACAAAATTTGGTCGCGCACAAACGTATAAATGGCTTTTACGCGTTCCACTGGCGGCATTGTGCGCCACATTTGGTCTTTTACGAGTTGGGCAATGGCTGGATTTTGATAATCCAAAATGGGCGTTTGCGCTAAATAACGAGCTGAATTTTCCATCATAAATCTTTTTAAGTTTGATTGTTTTGATAGGACAAAATTCGGCATTGCTCGCCGCCCAAAATTGTATAAACTGGCTATATTTTGGCTAAGAATTTGGGGCTAAAACCAAAGTTTTCTTTGAAGATTTTGCAGTAATGCGCACTATCCGTAAAACCAAATTCATGCGCCGTTTGGGTAATGGATTGAGTCGTAAGCACACGCACGGATGCGGCCATTTTATTCCAAAGCTGAAAACGCCTATAACTAATGCCCGTCTGTGCCCTGAACAAATGCAAAAAACGGCTTTCGGACAAATGGCAATAGTCGGCAATCTCGGAAAGCGAAACCACGCGGTTGAAGTTTTGTTCCAAAAAAAGAATGGCTTTCGTGATGCGGTCTTCGTTCCAATGGTCGTTGGTTTGGCACTGGCAGCGCAACCCCTCAAGCCATTGATTTACTTGCTCCACCAACTGCCCAAAGTCTATTTTTTTATTTACAAGAGCGTTTAATATTTCTTGTAAAAATTGCGCGTGTGTTGCGGGCATTGCCGCCACATTGCTGCTGGTCAGACTATTAAGAAAATGCCCTACCGACGAAGTAGGGCTAATGAGTAAAAGTAAATGTAGATCTGGACACTGGAACTGATGCAACACATTGCCTTTGATAAGGCAAGCCTCAAAAGTTTGGGTTTGCATTTCCGACACAATACCAATTGCTGCGCCACTGCTCACGCTGATTTGGGTGGCGTAATGCCGATGCGGCAAATTCTCCTCGAATGTGCCCACAAACAAACCCCAGTAGCCACCGAAATACAATTGTTTATTCATAGTCATAAAAACCTTTGCCCGTTTTACGGCCTAAATGTCCCGCATCTACTTTTTGTTGTTGTAGGCGGTTGGGTCTGAAGCGCGGCTCTTGGTGAAAACCTGCGTACAGCGAACTGGTAACGGCAAAATTTACGTCCATGCCAATCATGTCCATGAGTTTGAACGCGCCCATCCGAAAACCCGCCGACTCCAACAGTCGGTCAATGTCGGCGATGTCGGCCACCTTTTCTTCCGCCAGTTTCAGCGATTCGGTATAAAATGGCCGCGCCACCCGATTCACAATAAAGCCTGGCGCATCTTTGGCCATGACAGGCGTTTTGCCCATGCGCTGCGCCAGTTCGTACACTTGCTGGGCATAGTACGGAGCAGTGGCCGCGCCGCTAATCACTTCCACGAGTTTCATCAGGTGCGCAGGATTGAAAAAGTGCATTCCTACGACTCTTTCGGGGTGCTGCAAACCTTGCGCAATTTGCGTTACGGAAATAGAGGAGGTATTGGAAGCCAAAATCGTTTGGGCGGAGTTTTGGGCTTCGAGCTGCGCAAAAAGTGTTTTCTTGATGTCGAGCCGCTCCACGATGGCTTCTATAATGCAATCGGCTTTCACTTGCGCCAACTCTTCTACTACCCGAATGCGAGAAAATGTTTCGGCTTGTTGCTGGGCAGTTATTTTCTGCAAACTCACGGCTTTGGCCAAATGGCTTTCGATGGTGGCAAGGGCTTTTTGTGCCATAGAAGCCTGTGCATCAAAGAGCAATGTTTCAAAGCCTGCGGCAGCGGCCACTTGGGCAATCCCTTGTCCCATTGTGCCTGCGCCAATAACTGCAATCGTTTTTACGTTTGTCATTTGATTTGGAAAATGTTGGTGTTTTTCAAAAGTAAATATCCGTTTTGAAAAAGCGAAAGAATCCGCTAAAATCGCTGTATATTTAAGTCGTCTATGTTTCTACTCAATAAATTTACACTCAAAATTGCGGTGCTGGTGGCCTTGTTGTTGCTGGTCGGCTGGGTTTTCTCCAACATTGTTTTGTATATCGTCGTGTCCGTGATTTTGGCCACGATACTCAAACCAATGGTAAGCGGCATTACGCATTTCAAGTTTTTGGGAGTGGTCGGGTTGCCGCGCGTGGTCGCGATTCTGATTGCGTATGCGGTGCTGTTGGGTGTCGTAACGCTTTTGGTGGTCATGTTTATTCCGCTTGTTTCCAATCAGTTAGAAATGATTGAGCAAATCAAAATGGATAAAATGCTCGCTTCCATTGAAGAGCCAATCAATGTATTAGAAAAGTTTCTTATCAAAAAACAACTCGTACACGACAAGCAAGAAGGTTTTATGGTCGATGCGCTCGAAGACCATTTTTTGTCGGACATTACAGCCTTAGATGCCAGCAAAGTAATTAACCATTTCATTAATTTTACGAGTCAGTTTTTCATTGGGCTGTTGGCTGTTACGTTTATTACTTTCTTTTTGCTTTACGAAAAAGGAATTTTGAAACGGTTGTTTCTGTCCATCGTCCCCAATGCCTATTTTGAAATGACGATTGCCGCGCTTTACAAAATCGAAAAACTTCTCACTAACTATCTGCTGGGCTTGCTGTTACAGACTTTTGCCATTTTTACATTGACTTCTACGGGGCTGACCATCATCGGGATAGAATACGCCTTTACGGTAGCTGTTTTCGCCGCTTTTATCAACGTAATTCCGTACATCGGGCCGTTTGTGGGCGGACTGGTGGCTGTGATTGTGGGACTTACCACCGCGCCTCTGACTTGGACGGGCGAACAATACGGCGTTCTGATTCTGCAAATTATTGGGGTGGCAACTATTGTACACCTCATCGACAATATTTTGTTACAGCCTATCATTTTTTCTAAAACCGTCAAAGCGCATCCGTTGGAAATATTTGTAGCCATTTTTGCGGGAGCGTCGCTTGCTGGCGTGATTGGCATGGTGTCGGCGATTCCTGTTTATACGGTGTTGCGCGTGTCTTTTACGGAGCTGGCCAACGGTTACAAACGCTATCAGGTGTTTAGCCGATACCAAAAACCATTACTATAAACAAAAAATCCTACTTCATTGAGTACGAAGTAGGATTTTTTGTTTATATATGAAATTGATTTGCAAGAAATTATGACGTTTTGATTTTGGCGACGTGCTCCAAACCCAGTTCGGCGATAGACTCTTCGCGCATGGCGATTTTACGTACTTTGCCCGAAACCGTCATCGGGAAGCCGTCCACGAATTTCCAATATTTCGGGATTTTGTAACGTGCGATGTGCGCTTTGCAATAGACCTGCAAATCTTCTGCCGTCAGATTATAACCTTCTTTGAGTTTGACCCAAGCCATTACTTCTTCACCATATTTTTCGCTTGGCACACCGATTACTTGCACGTCGGCAACGGCTTCGTGTTTGTGCAAAAACTCTTCCACTTCGCGCGGATAAATATTCTCGCCGCCACGTAGTATCAAATCTTTGATGCGGCCAACGATATTGATATAACCTTCCTCGTCCATCGTAGCCAAATCACCAGTGTGCATCCAGCGGCCTGCGTCTATGGCCTCGCGCGTAGCTTCTGGATTATTCCAATAACCCAACATTACTGAATAGCCACGTGTACAAAGCTCACCAGCCACGCCGCGCGGCATGGTTTGGCCTGTGCTTGGGTCAATGATTTTTATTTCTAAATGGTCGTGAATCGTACCAACGGTACTTACTTGTTTTTCCAGTGGCGTGCCGATTTTGGTTTGGGTAGAAACGGGTGAAGTTTCCGTCATGCCATAGCAAATACCAACCTCGCGCATATACATCCGAGACTGCACTTGCTTCATTACTTCCACAGGGCAAGGCGAACCCGCCATCACGCCAGTGCGCAAAGAAGTAAGGTTATATTTCTCAAAATCAGGATGTTGTAGCTCAGCAATGAACATTGTAGGCACGCCATAAAGCGACGTACATTTTTCTTTTTCTACGGCATACAGCGTTTTGGCGGCCTCAAAACTATCCGACGGAACCACCATACAAGCCCCATGCGATGTGCAACACAAATTACCGATTACCATGCCAAAACAATGATAAAACGGCACAGGAATACACACGCGGTCAAGCTCCGTATAGTTGAGGCGTTGGCCAATAAAATAACCGTTGTTCAGAATGTTATGGTGCGTAAGCGTCGCGCCTTTCGGGAAGCCCGTCGTGCCTGACGTGTATTGAATGTTTATGGGTTCATCGAATTGCAAAGTAGCTTCTACGGCTTCCAAATCGTGCGTAGAAACGTGGCTTGTGCCTTGCAAAAACTCGTCCCAATTTTCATCAAAAAAGATGGTTTTGCGCAGCTCTGGACAAACCTCTTCGGCTTCTTGCACCATTTGTTTGTAGTTGCTGTCTTTGAAAGCTACGGCAGAAACCAATACCGAAATCCCCGACTGCGTGAGTGCATACGAAAGTTCGGCAGCTCTGTAAGCGGGGTTTATATTCACCAAAATAGCTCCGATGCGTGCGGTGGCGTATTGCACCAGTACCCATTCGTATCGGTTGGGCGACCAAATCCCGACGCGGTCGCCTTTGCGCACGTGCAAAGCCAAAAACGCTTTGGCCACTTGCTCCACTTGCTCCCAAAATTCGGCGTAAGTGGCTCTATATTGTTGTTCTACGCATATAAGCGCATCGCGTTGCGGAAATTTGGCAACGGTTTCGCGCAAGTTTTCGCCAATCGTTTGGCCGAGTAAGGGAACATTGCTTGCCCCGCTTACATACGAGCGTTGTGCGGTTTTTGCTGTTTTCATTGTATTTATTTCTAACAAAAAATTAAGAAAAGGGCTTATCTATTTAAAAAAATATAATTGCTTCTAAATGTAGGAGGCTGCTTTTGAAAAATCAATGAAAAACGACCGAAATCCTCGCTTTTTTTGCTAAAAATTTGATTAACAGTTCGTTAATATTCCGTAAGAAGTTTGTTTTTTATCCGCCCAACAATCCATAATTTTGCCAACGCTTTTACTAAGTTTTTAAATCAAAGAAAATGAAAAAATGGTTTTGGTTGGCGGCTTTTGCCCTTGCCACGTGTAGCAACCCCGACGCGCCCGACTGCCTGAAAAGTACAGGACATACCAAACAAATCAGCCGTGAAGTAGCAGATTTTCAGCGTATTGTGATAGACGACAATATAGACCTGTACGTTACCGCCGACACCGCCGTTAGTTTGCGCCTCGAAGGTGGCGAAAACTTGCTTCCGTCCATCAAAACCGACGTAAACAATGGCACGCTGTACATCGCCAACCACAACAAATGCAATTGGGTTCGCACTTATAAGCGTAAACTCAAGGTGTTTTTGCACGTAAAAAATTTATACGAAATCACGCAAAAGGGTTTTGGTAATATCATGTTTACCAATCAATTAAAGACCGATAATTTTACGTTGAATATTTATGGCGTGTCGGAAGTGGATGCCAATATTAATGCCCAGAATTTTTATACGGACATCAATAGTTTGGGCACATTGCGTCTGAGCGGGCAAAGCAATTACGCCAAATTTAGTTTGGATAAGACCCCCAAACTGCACACCGAAAATTTTGTAGTGAAAAGCGCGTATGTCCATCAAGGTGCCGAAACTAATATTACGATAAACTGTTCGGACAAACTGGAAGGGCAAATCCTGAGCACAGGTAATATTTTCTACAAACACAATCCTGTACTTGCTATCGTGCGCAAAGGCGAAGGCCAAGCCATTAAAATCGACTAATTTTTTTTGTAAAAACCTTATAATCATTAAATTAAATCATGCGCAAAATTCTATTTTTGTTGCAATACTACGCCTTTACCATTCTGTTTTTTGTGGTAGCCAAAGCGATTTTCTTGCTGTATTTGCACGCGCAGGCCGATGCTTTGGACGTGCGCACCATCGGCCAACTTTTCTGGTATGGCTTGCGCCTTGATGCGTCGTTTGCGGCGTATTGGTGTATGTTGCCGTTTTTGCTTATTGCCGTAACCGATTATACGGGACAGTTTTATCCCAAATTCCTGAAAATTTACACGGGTATTATTTTGTTTCTGATGACGCTGATTGTGGTGGCAGACTTGGAGATTTACAGAGAATGGGGCAGCCATCTCAATGCCACACCGCTGCTGTATTTGGCTTCGCCACGTGAGGCTTTGGCCGCTTCGGGCAATGCACCTATGTTGTTGTTAGTGAGTATTTTCGTAGTATTTTTTGGCGTGTTTTATTGGTTGTTTAGTCGTTGGTTGGTGTGGTCTTGGGACAAAATAAAGCCAAGTTCTTGGAAATTCGCGCCTGTATTTTTGTTACTAACGGCTATGCTTATTATTCCGATGCGTGGCGGGCTACAACTCATTCCCATCAATCAAAGTGCCTCGTATTTTTCGGCTAATCGCTTTGCCAATCAGGCCGCCGTAAATGCGGCTTGGAACTTGATGCACGCCCTTACGCACCGTGCCAGCAAACAAAATCCTTATACTTTTTTTTCGGATAATGTAGCGGCGCAAAGAGTTAAGAATTTGTATCAAAATAAGTCAAAAAACACTAACAATCAGTGGATTAAAGTAAAGAATCCTAACGTCCTGCTCATCGTTTGGGAAAGTGCCACGGCCAAAGTTTTTGGGAGTTTGGGAGGCGAAAAAGGCATTACGCCACAGTTTGACAGTCTCGCCAAGCAAGGCATTTTGTTTAGTAATTGTTACGCTTCAGGCGACCGCAGCGACAAAGGTTTGGTGAGTATTTTGAGCGGATTTCCAGCCCAGCCAACTACGAGTATTATTTCTTATCCCGATAAAACCCGCCATTTGCCGCACTTGTGCGCCGACTTGCGCAAAGAAGGCTATCAAACAGCGTTTTATTATGGCGGTGAACCAGAATTTGCTAATATGCGTTCTTATTTTTTTAATGGTGGATTTGAAAAAATAATCGGTAAAAATGATTTTTCGGCCAAAGATTGCAACTCCAAATGGGGCGCACACGACCACATTGTACTAAATAAAATGCTGGCCGACCTCAACCAACGACCAAACGCAGACAAGCCATTTTTCTACACACTTTTTACGCTCAGCAGCCACGAACCGTTTGAAGTGCCCGACGAAAAACCATTGACTAACGCCAGCGAAGAGCAACTTTTTTTGAATGCGCATCGCTACACCGACCGCAGTATCGGGGCGTTTGTGGCGCAAGCCCAAAAACAGGATTGGTGGAAAAATACGGTAGTGGTGATTATTGCCGACCATGGCCATAGGCTGCCGCACGAGTCGCCGAATCATGCCCCCGAAAAATTCACGATTCCGATGCTTTGGCTTGGTGGCGCGTTGGCCGTGCAAGATACTGTCATTCAGACGGTTTGTAACCAAACTGATTTGGCCGCAACGCTTTTGCAACAGCTTCACGTTCAGCCACAAAAACCGTATGCGTGGAGCCAGAACATCGCGACACTTGCCCCCGAAAATGCTTTTGCGTTTTATGCGTTTAATGATGGCGCGGGCTGGATTCGCCCCGACAGCCGCAGGGCTTGGGACAATGTGGGCAAAAGTCTGATTTTTGAAATGGGCACACCTGATACGGCGGCTACCGCCAACCTGAAAGCCTACGAACAGCGTGTTTTTCAGGAGTTTTTGGATAAATAACCCGAATAGCGTATTGGCAATTTTGTTTTTTAGGCCTATCATTGACAAACTAAAACAAACTTGCTTATGCTATCACGTACATCCATTTTGCTTATTCCGTTTTCGTTTATGCTGCTGGGCATTGTGTTGCTGGCCGACAAAATGTTGGGGCTGGCCACCGCCGAGCCTACGCAAGTGCGTTCAATCCACAAATACCGACAAAACAGCCTTTACTACAAAGATATTTCGTTGGAAAATGGCGAGTTATATAAGATTCAATCGCATGTTTTTGACAAAGAAATTGGCGATAAGGTTTATACCTACAAAACAATGGATTTGGCCTCGTTGGCGTTTTTTATTTTGCCTTCCTCGCAAGAACACCCGTTTATTGTAAAAAATATGTGGTACGGTTTTCACAGCGGCGTATTTTTTTCGTTGGCCTATAATTTTATGTGCCTGATTCCGCTGTTTATCCTGATTTGGATAAAGGTCAAATTCCGCGCAAAAAAATAAAGCAAAACATCTTCATAACAACAAAAACGGGCAACTTTACTCAAAAGTTGCCCGTTTGCTTTTTGCCCCGAAAGGCCAATATTATAATTTCTCAAACACGCGTTTGAATGAAGTTTCGTAAGCCAATTTTTCGCGCAAAGCCGAGATAGGCAAACGCTCTTGCTCGGTGGTGTCGCGGTAACGAATGGTTACGGTATCGTCTTCAAGTGTTTGATAGTCAATGGCTACACAGAACGGCGTACCGATAAGGTCTTGGCGTGTATAGCGTTTGCCAATCGAATCTTTTTCTTCGTAAATGATATTGAAATCCAAACGCAAATCATCAAAAATCGCTAAGGCTTTTTCTGGCAAACCGTCTTTTTTGGTAATCGGCAAAATCGCTGCTTTTACAGGCGCGATTGCTGGGTGGAATTTCAAGAAAGTACGTGTTTTTTGTTCTGCGCCTTCGCCTGTCGTCTCGTTTGTGTAGGCGTTGCAAAGCGTAGCCAAGAACAAACGGTCTGCACCCACCGACGTTTCTACTACATACGGAATATAGTTGCCGTAAGGTTTGCCGTTTTCGTCAAGGTCGTTGTCGAAATACTGCATTTTCTTTTTAGAAAGCTCCTGATGGTTGCGCAAATCGAAATCCGTGCGCGAGTGAATGCCTTCTATTTCTTTAAAACCAAACGGAAATTGGAACTCAATATCTACGGCAGCGTCGGCATAGTGTGCCAATTTTTCGTGAATATGGAATTTTAGTTTGCTCGCAGGAACGCCCAAGGCCTCGTGCCAAGTGCGACGCGTTTCGCGCCAGTGCTCGTACCATTGCATTTGTGTACCAGGGCGAACGAAAAATTGCATTTCCATTTGTTCAAATTCACGCATACGGAAAATGAACTGACGCGCCACGATTTCGTTGCGGAAAGCCTTACCGATTTGGGCAATACCAAACGGAATTTTCATGCGGCCTGTTTTCTGTACGTTCAAAAAGTTTACGAAAATACCTTGAGCCGTTTCGGGGCGCAAATAAATGGTGTTGGCATCTTCGGCCACCGAACCCACTTGCGTAGAGAACATCAAATTGAACTGACGCACGTCTGTCCAGTTGGCTGTACCCGAAATCTGACAAACAATTCCTTCGCTGATAATGAGTTGCTTTACAGCTTCCAAATCTTCCGCGCCCAAGAGTCTGCCCATTTCGGCCAACAATGCTTGCGCTTTTTCGGGTTGGCCTGCGGCTTCGTATTGTTCGGCTTTGGCTTCCAAGAGTTGGTCGGCGCGGTAGCGTTTTTGGCTGTCTTTGTTGTCAATCATCGGGTCGCTGAAACCGTCCACGTGGCCAGAGGCTTTCCAAGTGAGTGGGTGCATGAAAATAGCCGCATCAATGCCCACGATGTTACCGTGTAGCTGCGTCATGGATTTCCACCACAAGTTTTTGAGGTTATTTTTAAGCTCTACGCCATACTGACCGTAGTCGTACACGGCGGCCAAGCCATCGTAAATTTCACTGGAAGGAAACACAAAGCCATATTCTTTGGCGTGCGAGATAATATCTTTGAGTTGATTGTTATCGGTGGCAGTAGTTTCTGCTTGTGCCATAAATCTGAATTTCTATTAAACTTAAATACTTGGATTATCGTGGCGGCAAAAGTACGGATATATTGTCCATTTTCAATAATAAATTACAAGGAAGTAGAAAGGGGGGCGGGGGCTGATTGGGCGATGCAATATAATTATTGATTCCACTTGAGTATTGTATTATACAATATTTCTATTTCATCTATTAATGAATGTTTGAAGTTTTTAAGAGATATTGTCTCGTTCCAACTATTAGTTACAAATTGTGCATATATTTTTTTTGTTAAACCACTTTTGTTTTGTGATTTAAATTGTCTGATGCTATGCTCGTCTATATAATCTTCAAGGGTTCTAATCTCTACATTGTTTTTTTTATACCAAAGACCTAATGAGTAATTTAAGTTTGAAAGTTTCTGAAACTCACTAAGAATAAAATCTTTTGCCTCTTTAAATTTTGATTGGTCAAAAATAACCCCATTATCTTTCTTAACAGCATCGCTATCCGTAATTACAAATGCGTTACGACTAAAACTAAACATACTTACTAATTTCTTTAATTCACTTTCTTCTGAATTTCCCGTATTCATTAGGCAAATGCTATCAAGTAATGCACCGCCATACATTTGAAATTCGTAGTTAACGCCTTGCTTTAATTTTGGAAGTTTTTTTTCAGTAGCAAACATTTCTAACCACTTACGAATATATATGATATCACTTGGCCCTTCAACCCAAATAATTCCATTAGCTTGAAGTATATCAGAACCTTGTGCTCCTAAATTATCTAAAATAGAATGTGGATACGCTCCTATTTGCCTTATAGAACTAATAACCGATTGTTGTATTACCTCTCTTGAATGTTTTACAAAATCAGCAACATAACTAGTATCCTGAAGAGAGCGATTAAACTCGTAGATTTTACATAATTCAGGATATTTTATAAATTCATTAATTAAAGTAGATGAGTGTGAGCTTATAAAAAGCTGCCTTCTACTTAAAAAATTCAAGCTCTCGTGTGTTTTTAACTCAACGGACTCTTGCCATGTGCTATTATTAAACCATTCAATCCATTGATTTTCTATCAATTCACAAGCCTCAAGCAATTCTTTATCTTGGGGTGTGCGTTCTTTCATTAAAAGCCAAATAATAATGTCAAAAACTCGACGCAAAACTCTAGGCTCAAGATGTATCTCTGGTTCATCTATACAAATAATTCTTTTATCTGCATATAATAACTGGAGAAATAGATTGGATACAGAGAAAAAACCAGAAGACCAATTTTCATATTTAAAAACACGTTTTCCAACAGTTCCTTTACTGTTGCCATCTCTTATTGTAAAATATTCTGATATTTCCCCTCCGCTAAAAGAAAAATCTATTTGATATATATAAGTTAATACAAAACTTAAAAGAGGAATGTGGGCATTATGATTTTCTGTTATTCTATGTAGTTTTTCTTTAAAATCGTGTATTGAATATTCTTGTGAAATATACGAACCTGAGTACCCTTTAAAATCACCTCTTATATGAATCCAGTTTTTAAATTCAATAACTTCATTATCAAATTGCAGTAATATAGCTGGATCTAACTTTCGATGGTGTGGAATGTGCCAATTATTTACACTATTATCTAGATAGAAAGAATACATTCCTACATCCTCATTGTAGGTTAGAATTACGTCTAAATTACAAATAGCCCTCATCACATTACTTTTGCCGCTTCCATTTTTTCCGATGAATAAATTTAACCGACTAAAGTTTGATAATTCAGGAGTTCCTGATTCATCAAAACTATAAATACTCCTTAGGTTTATATTTTTAAGCCACATAAGTTTATTAAAATTATTGCTAACAATTTATGAAATACTTTGAATAAATATTCAGAACAAGAAAGCCTTATTTTTTGCCCTACCAAGATTTCACGCCTACGGCGTTCGGTGCGTAGTCTCCCCAATTTCTTGCTATCAAGATTTCAATCCTAACGGATTGGGTTGGTGAAGGTAAAATCAAAAAGCCTTTGGGCTTGGCATCTTTGTAGTGAAATGTGATGTAATGTAATAAAAAACTAACGCCTTTGGGCGTGACATCTTAGTCCAGAAATTATATTCCTTTCTATCCTCAAACACAAAAATACTTGCAAAAATCTTTCTGGTTTCGGACTTTGCGAGAAAGTCGAGCCTTTGCACTTGATTTCGGAGTGATATAAGACAATACCAGCCCGAAGGCAAAACCCAAAAAATGACAATACAATAAATTAAAATATGAAAATTAATAAAGAAAATTTCTTGCCAAATCTATTTTTAGGAGAAAATATTGGGCAACCTTTCTGGGAATGGGAAAATTTGAAATTTGATGATGGAGTGGGCAGGCAATGTTTTGTGGGTGAACTTCCTACGAAATCAGCCGATTTTGTATCTTACCATTGCGGCCAAGATTTAGAAACCCAACAATATGGAATAATTAACAGTAATTATCAAATAATATTACCGTTTGAATATACACTAATAAAACCTAAAAATCCATATTTCAATCAAAGTTATATAAAAAAAGATACATACTATTTTTATATTTGGAAAGGAAATAATATCGGACTATTGATCATTGAAGGCAATATTATAAGAGAATTAATTCCGCCTATTTATACCAAAATTGAACAGACAGAACATATCAATTATTATGAATGCAGAACCCAAAAACATAGCAATTTATACAACTTATTAGAAGAAAAATTTTTATTTGGTGATAAGGAATATAATAAGATTACCGACACGCCATTTTCATTAAGCATGTTTAATCTATACATTGATTCAAAATGTATTTTATATGACTACAAAAAGCAAGAAATAGTAATAAATGATTTGCAAGACATCTATTTTATTAATTCTTTAGGGGATTCATTGCAACACAAATTATATAGTTTGAATGAGACACAATTAAGGCAATATAACTTAGAGACTTATCAGGAAGAAGCACTCGAAATTGCCCAAGGATATTCCATAAAATCTAAAATTGGGGGGATAAATGCCTGTCCAATTCCTCAAAAATATAAAAAAATAATTATTGAAAATTATTTAAAATAAAACGATCCACAAGGTCGGTAGTGATGGTAAAACTATCGATCTTTAACTTATCCTTGCGCAGGTCATTTTATTTTTTCTTTGTTGATTCAGAAAATCAATGTAATATTGCTTTGTTTCTTATTAAAGCAATAGATAATTAATACTTTATTACTATGAAAATATTAAAAACTATTACAGCGGCATTTCTCCTAAGTTTTACGGTTGCGAATGCACAAGAAAGTCTAGATTTTTCTGGCAAAAAAGAACTTGTTTCACCAGAAGTAAATGGCAGTAATGTTACTTTTCGGTTAAAAGCTCCAGACGCTAAATCTGTGAAATTAGTAGCTAATTGGTTGCCTCAAAAGGGCTGGGAACCAGGCACTGTCGATTTGCAGAAAAACGAAAACGGCGTTTGGGAAATTAGCCAAACGAATTTGCCGCCAGATTTATATACCTATTCATTTTTGGTAGATGGTGTAAAAGTGGACGACCCTAACAATGTTTACTTGGTGAGAGATATTGCCAATGTGATGAATTTGGTTTACATCGATGGCGCAAAATCTGGAAACTATAAAGTTCAAAATGTACCTCACGGGACGGTTGCCAAACGATGGTATCCTTCTAAAGGAATGAAAACAGATAGGAGAATTACGGTCTATACGCCAGCGGGTTATGAGAAATCGAAAGAAAAATTACCCGTTTTGTATCTTTTGCACGGTGTGGGCGGCGATGAAGAAGCTTGGATGACGCTTGGCAGAGCTTCCCAAATTTTGGATAATCTTATTGCGCAAGGGAAAGCCAAACCCATGATTGTGGTAATGACCAATGGACACATGAGCAATGCGGCGGCACCGGGGGAAAGCGCAAAAGGATTTTATAAACCTGTAATGATGACTCCCGATGTGTTTAATGCGGACATGGAGACGTACTTTAAAGAAATTATAGATTTCACCGAGAGCAATTACCGCGTTAGAAAAGAGGTAAATAGTAGAGCGATTGCAGGTTTGTCTATGGGTGGATTTCATTCGCTTTATATTTCAGCCAATTATCCCAATACATTTGGTTACGTAGGATTGTTTTCGCCTGCTGTGATGCCTCCTCAAAATGCACAATCAGATATATATAAAAATTTAGATCAAAAATTAAAAAACCAACTCAATAATCATTATAAACTTTATTGGATTGGGATTGGTAAAGATGATTTTTTGTATAAAAATGTAGCAGATTTTAAACAAAAATTAGACGGAATGAATTTTAAATACCAATATGTAGAATCAGCAGGAGGACATACTTGGAGCAATTGGAGAGTGTATCTCAATGACTTTTTGCCATTATTATTCAAATAAATTTAAATAATTTTTGCTTTTTATTAGAAAGATTTCATTCGTGAAATCTTTCTTTTTTTTGAGTATTACTTCCATCAAAATAAAACAAATTTAATCAAACGTGATGAACTTTATTTTTCAAGGACTTGTTCATTTTTTTATAACTAAAATTTTAAAATTATGAAAAAAATAGCAGTAATTGGTGCTACGGGCTTTGTAGGTTCAAAAGTAGTAAACGAACTAGCAAATAGAGGTTATGCAGTAGAAGCCATTGCAAGAGATACCACTAAAATTGTAGAATCGGATGTGGTAAAAGCCAAAAAATTAGATGTCTATAATGTAGATGAATTGGCTGAAGGTTTGAAGGGAGTAGATGCTGTAATTAGCACATTTAATCCTGGCTGGACGAATCCAAATATTTTTGAAGATTTCTTAAAAGGAGCTGCCAGCATAGAAAAAGCGGTAGAAAAAGCAGGCGTAAAAAGATATATCATCGTAGGCGGTGCAGGTAGTTTGTATATTGCAGAGGGGCTTCAACTAATTGATACGCCACAATTTCCTGCGGAGATAAAGCCAGGTGCAGATGCGGCCAGAAAATATTTAGATATTCTTAAGAAAAATGAAGTGTTAGACTGGACTTTCTTTTCGCCTGCCATAGAAATGCACCCAGGGACTTCTGGTGTTAGAAAAGGAACTTATAGAACTGCCTTAGAAAATCCTGTTTTTGATGAAAACAATAGAAGTGTACTTTCTGCGGAAGATGTGGCGGTAGCTTTAGTGGACGAATTAGAAAATAATAAATTTGTAAAGCAAAGATTTACAGCTGCTTATTAGAATTTATATAAAATAAAAAAGGCTGCCTCAATACATCGAGACAGCCTTTTTTATTTGAAAAATTTCTCCTTTGTTAACTTTTACTTAAACAAAATGAAAACTTTCCCTGTAATTGCTTCTACATTATCAGAAAAATATTTAGGTGATTTTATAATAGAAAAATACAATCTAAATAATAATTTTAAATGTAAATTATTCAGAACTGGCGTAAATCACACGTATTTTATTTCAGATTCCAATACAAAATATGTCGTTAGGGTGTACTGCCATAACTGGAGAAGTAAAAATGAAATAAAAGAAGAATTAGCACTTCTGCAATTACTCAAAAAAAATAATCTTTCTATTTCTTTTCCAATTTCGGACAAAGAAGACGCTTTAATTCAGGAAATTAATGCTCCAGAAGGGATTCGTTATATTGTGCTTTTTTCCTTTGCAAGTGGCGAAAAAAAGCGATTTATGACAAATGAAAACTGCTTTACGGTGGGTTCTCTTATGGCTAAAATTCATAATATAACGGCAAACAAAAAAATAGATAGAGTGAATTATGACGCTGAAATACTTTTAAAAAAATCATACAATCACTTAAATCTATTTTTTAAAGAAGATTTGAGTGAAATGAAATTATTAAAAGAAATTGGCGAAAAAATATCAGAAACATTTCAGGAGAGTAATTTAGAAAATAATCAAAAAGGAGTTGTTCATCTTGATATTTGGTATGATAACTTTAGTGTAAATGCAGAAGACGAAATAACTGTATTCGATTTTGATAATTGCGGAAATGGATTACTTGTTTTAGATATTGGATATTTCTGCAAACAATTGTTTTTTATAGAACAAGATAAAAATCAATACGAATTAAAAGTTAAAAATTTTCTTGACGGTTACAGGAAATTCAGAGAATTGTCAGAGACCGAAATTAATTTAATTCCAGAAGCAGGAGCATCAGTTTTTATTTTTTATCTTGGAGTGCAAGCACAAAGATTTGATTGGTCTAATATATTTCTAACCGAAAACTATCTTAAAATGTTTGTTGGCAGAATAAAAGATTGGATTGATTATTATAACGTCTCAAAAAAATAAATTGAGCAAGTGCATTTATAATAAAAAAGAGATTATAGCTCCCCCATGGCCTGTGTCCTCACAAAACCATTTTTTTTGCCGTAAGCAACGGTTTTATATTTTTTCTGCTTCCTTCACTTTACTCACGAAAATTTGGCCAATAGTCGGGATTTGTTCGGCAAAATACAACACTTCGCCTTTTTCTAAAATACTGAATAACAGTTGATTGGCGGGCATCGCTGGCGGCAATTGTACTTCCATGCGCCAAACGTCGGCTTCGGGTTGCTCGCACGAAATCACTTGTACGGCACTGTCCAAAATGGGCGGTTGTGCTGCTTTTAGTTCCAACGCAAATACATTATTTTTGTATTCGTGGCGGATTTGGCGCGTAGCTCCGTCCAATATTTTTTGGGATTTGTTGATAAGAATAATGTGGTCGCAAAGCTCCTCGACAGACTCCATGCGGTGCGTCGAAAAAATCACGGTCGTACCTTCGGCTTTCAAGCGCAAAATTTCATCTTTTACGGCGTTGGCATTGATGGGGTCAAAACCCGTGAACGGTTCGTCCAGAATCAGCAATTTGGGTTGGTGCAAAACCGTCGCCACAAATTGTACTTTTTGCTGCATTCCCTTCGACAAATCCTCTACGTTTTTGTTCCACCATTCTTTCATCTCAAAGCGCGTGAGCCAGTCGCGCAGTTTGTCGATGGCTTCGGCTTTGCTCATGCCCCTGATTTGCGCCAAATACAAAAGCTGTTCGCCCACTTTCATTTTTTTGTAAAGGCCGCGTTCTTCGGGCAAATAGCCGATTTGGGTGGTGTGTGCGGGCGCAAGCGGTTGGCCATCAAACCAAATTTGGCCGCTATCGGCTGCCGTGATTTGCGTAATAATTCGAATCAAAGACGTTTTGCCCGCGCCATTTGGCCCCAACAAACCGCAAATTTGCCCTTCGGGAATCGTAAAACTCACGTCGTTGAGGGCGCAATGACTCGCATAATTTTTTACGATATGCTCGGCAACCAACAAATTTTTCATGCAATAGTCTGGTTATCAAACCTATAAGATTTTGAGGCCTTATAGGTTTGTTTGAATCAAAAAAATTATACGCTCGCTACTTGTACTTCTTTCGCGATTTTTTGTACCAAGCCTTGCAACACTTTGCCCGGCCCGCATTCTACAAATTCCGTTGCGCCATCGGCTACCATGTTTTGTACTGATTGCGTCCAGCGAACTGGGGCAGTAAGTTGCGCTACCAAATTAGCTTTGATAGTGGCCACGTCCGTAGAAGGTTGCGCGTTTACGTTTTGATAAATCGGGCAAACTGGCGCACTAAAGTTGGTTGCCTCGATAGCTGCCGCCAATTTCACGCGAGCAGGCTCCATCAATGGCGAGTGGAACGCACCGCCCACAGGCAACGGCAATGCACGTTTCGCACCTGCTTCTTTCATTTTCACGCAAGCCAAATCAATGCCTACTTTGCTACCCGAAATCACCAATTGGCCTGGGCAGTTGTAGTTGGCAGGCACTACGATTTCTTCCGTAATCGCAGCACAAACTTCTTCCACTTTCTCGTCGGCCAAACCCAACACGGCAGCCATCGTAGAAGGTACAGCTTCGCAAGCCTCTTGCATGGCCATTGCGCGTTGGTACACCAAACGCAAACCATCTGCAAACGACAGCGCACCAGCCGCCACCAACGCCGAAAACTCGCCCAGTGAGTGGCCAGCCACCATTTGCCCATCAAAAGAAGGCATGGTAAGTGCCTTTACGACAGAGTGTAAGAAAATAGCAGGCTGCGTAACTTTGGTTTGTTTGAGTTCTTCGTCCGTACCAGTAAACATAATATCAGTGATACGAAAACCTAAAATTTCGTTAGCTTGTTCAAAAAGGTCTTTGGCTTGTGCCGAACTTTCGTAAAGGTCTTTGCCCATTCCCGAAAACTGCGAGCCTTGCCCAGGAAAAACGTATGCTTTCATGTTCGTTATATTTGAATATTTTTTGGTGTGAATGTGGCCAAACGTCCACAATAACAAGGCTTTACCGACCAAAGGCAAAACCAAATGAGCCACAATGTTAAGATTTGTTTGGGAAGGATTCAAACGATTGGGCAATTATCTATCCGAAAAAAGGAGTTAAAGTGTAGATTTTCAGAAGATTAAAGAATAAAAAATCGGTTGCCAAGCAAGCACCCCCGTACTCACTCGGCAACCGATACAGATATAATCAGAGAGATTTAGTATTTCAAGCCTACTTTTTTGTACACAAAACCCAACAACCACGCTGGGCCAATCATCAAAAATTGCAAATCCTTAAAGAATGACGGCTTTTTGCCTTCGACCTTGTGGCCGATAAACTGACCAATCCAAGCCACCACAAACACGGTGAGGCAAATTTGCCAAAGTGGCGTACTAAAATGCGTATTGATATACGCCACGCCCCACAGCGAAGCCACACTCACGGCAGCCATTCCCACAAACATCGCAGGAGAAACGCGCAGGTAAAACACTAAACCCGCTATCACGACCACTGTACCCAAATGCGCATACGCGGCCAAAGCCTCAGGAAAAACACTCGACAAGCTCACAGGAATACTGGCAAATAAGCCAATCACACAGAAAAAAATGGAAGGCACACAAATCGTATGAACGATTTTATTAAAAATGTTTTGGTGGCTCTCGGCGTATTCGTCGAACCAATTTTGCATACTTCTCATAAAACAGGTTATTAATTTGGTAGTATTTGTTAAAAAGTGCGCGACATGCTGCCGCTTTCCCAAATCTACAAAATATTATTTGAATTAATCAAGGCTTTTGGCAAAAATATTTTTGGTAGTTGTTTTGCAATATTCACATTTCAATAAAAATATTTTTCAATACAAAATACTATCTACCAAATATTTGAATCATTTACTTATAAAATAACATTGCATAAAACCGTTGATTTTAATTTTTATAACGTAATTCAATAAATATAAATTTTTTTATAAAATTACTTTAACCAATCGGTTTTTAATTTTTCGTAGGCAATCAGGCCGCTAAGCACCACACCAGGCACGCCTTGCCCAGGGTAGGCCGTATCGCCGCACAAATACGCGCCGTGTCCGTCCAGACGCGCATCGAGCATTTGCCAAGGCCGCACGGTTGCCAATTGCGGATAACCTCCCACAAAACCAAAGGCGCGAACCGTCCATTTTTCCCACGATTTGGCCGACGACGAATGCGTATAAAGCACGTCTTCGCGCCGCAAAAAGCCGCGTTTTTCCAGCAAAGCAAGTATTTGATTTTCCGTCTCGGTTTTATCGAAAGCCGCTTGCGCCGCAGGATTGGGGATATGCGTACTCACCGAGGCAATCACCACATCGGGCACATCGCTGCGCGTGAGGTCGGCGGGGTGGCTTAGGCTTACAAAAATGCTTTTGGAATCCAAATGCGGCAGTTGCTCAGGCAAATGTATTTGATGATGAATCGCCTCAAAATGGTGTTTTCTGCGAAAAGCAATGCCCATTTGAAAAGCAGAATTAAGTTTTTCGGACGGAAACAAGGCCTTGCGTAGCGCGTTTTGGCGCGGATTATTTGGGTAAATATCTGCAATGTTATTGGCAGGAATCCCTGACACCACAAAACGCGCTTGATAGGTATTTTTATTTGTAAAAATCTGATAACCAGTATTTTGCTTTTCTATATTCAATACCTTTTCGCGCACCTGCACTTGGCCGCCGCGCTGCTCAATGTAGCGCACCAAAGGCATTACCAAATTGATAAGGCCGCCGCGCACATAGTAGTTCGTGTAATTGGTGTAACAAAGTGCCGTTGCGCCAAACAATACATTGACTTCTGCGGCGTGGTTTTGTGCCGTGATAAGTAATTGCTCGTTGATGTAACGCACAAAACGCGAACTTTTATCCAAGCCGTAACGCTTTAAAAGCCAGTCTGTTGTACGAAACGAATACGCCCCATAACGCAGTTGTTCCCAACGAATATTGGACAACATCGGCCAAAGGTCGCGCAGGCTTGAAGGCGGAAAATGCCGTTGTGCCGTAGATGTTTGCCACACAAACTCACTGATTTTATAGCAAAATTCCCAAAATTGCGCTTGTGCTGTGGGCGAAGTTTCGGGAAAGGCACGTTGCGCTTCGGTTATCCAATGTTGAAGATTTTGGTATTTGTTAATAAGCTGTCCGTCAGGCAAATGTACTAGCATCGGCAAATCAAGCGGCACAAGGTCGGGCAACGAAATTCCTGTTTTTTGAAGCAAAAAACGTAGCGGCATGGCCTCATCCAAACCCACGACCGTCGTTGCGCCAGCCTCAAACACAAAACCTTTGCGCCAATACGAACTGGTACAGCCACCTACCAAATAATTTTGCTCCAGCACCTTTACTTTTAGCCCTTCGGCGGCCAGCAAACACGCGGCAGTAAGCGAACCCAAGCCGCTACCCACCAGCAATACATCTATGTCGTTTGGTTGTTGTTGCATAGCGTAAAAACTGAATCGGTGGCGTTTTGTTTGTAAAACAATGTTAGCAAAAACAGCTTTTACCTAAAGTTAAAATAAAAATCTCCTGCACATGTGCGCAGGAGATTTTCTCTCATCATTCCAAAAATATCAATTCTACTAATATAAAACCCTGAATTTAATTGTATTGGGTATCTCTTTAAGTGCCTTGATTACGTCTTTGTTGTATTGTTTGTCAATATCCGTAATCACGTAGCCGATAGTCTCATTTGTTTTGAGGTATTGACCAACAATGTTGATGTTGTGAGCCGCCAACACACTGTTAATCTTTGCCAAGATACCCGGAACGTTTTCGTGCGCGTGAATTAGCCTATGTGATGCACTAAATTCGGGTAGTTGTAAGTTCGGATAGTTTACACTACTGAATGTATTTCCTGTGTTAATGTACTCTATTATTTTTTCGGGAACAAATGTACCGATGTTTAATTGCGCTTCTTCTGTGCTTCCGCCGATATGTGGCGTTAGTATCACGTTTGGCAAGCCGCGCAAAGGCGTTTGAAATTCTTCTTGGTTGGTTTTTGGTTCGTAGGGGAACACGTCCACGCCTGCACCCAACACTTTTTTGCTTTTGATGGCTTCGACTAATGCCTCAATGTCCACCACATGACCTCTTGCAAGGTTCATAAATACGACACCGTCTTTCATGGCTTCAAATTCGGCTTTGCCAATCAAATTTGTATTTTCCTTGCGTCCGTCCACATGCAAAGAAACTACGTCGGCGAGGTTCAAAAGTTCGTGCAAGGAATGACATTTGCGGGCATTACCCAACGCGAGTTTGTCCACTGCATCATAATAATAGACTTGCATTCCCAAAGATTCGGCTAATACAGAAAATTGTGTGCCAATGTTGCCGTAGCCCACCAAACCTAACTTTTTACCACGAATCTCGAAACTATTGCCAGCCGATTTGTTCCAAATACCGTTGTGCGCTTGGTTGCTTTTGTCTGTTATGTTGCGAATGAGCATAATCATTTCGCCAATGGCCAATTCTACTACGCTGCGGGTGTTGCTGTATGGCGCATTGAAGGCCGCTACACCACGACGCAAACAAGCCTTTAAGTCAATTTGATTTGTTCCGATACAAAAAGCCCCCACCGCAATGAGTTTGTTGGCGTGTTCGAGAACTTTGGCCGTAACTTGGGTTTTGGAGCGTATGCCCAAAATAGAAACGTCTTTAATCTTTTCGCAAAGTTCGTCTTCGTCCAGACCGCCAGCCACTACTTCCACGTTGTAACCTTCCGTGCGGAACAGCTCGACCGCGTGCGGGTGGATATTTTCTAAAAGTAAAACGTTAATCCTGTTTTTGGGATAAGAAATTGCCATAGGGAGTTTATTGTCATATAAAAATTCATCCAACGTAGCGGCCACGTGGTCGGCAGCTTGTACCACTTTGTCGCGCTGTACGTTTTCTGTAAAAGCATAGAATTTGTTTGCAAGACCCGCTTCACGGATTTCGTAGTCCGTGTAGCCGTCGCCGATGACATAGACATCGCCTTGCAAGTTCATTTGTTTGAGCAAAATCACCTTTCCTCCATCTTTGCTTAGTGGGTTTTCGGTATCGAAGCCCGTAATGCGACCTTGCTCGTCGTAGGTGAATGTATTGGCGTAAACGTTTTGTGGCAAAATGCCGTATTCGGTTACGATAGGTACAATAAATTCTTTGAAACCACTGGAAACAATGTAGATACGGTCGGAAAGTTTTTCCAAAAACTCGCGATTGCGAATGAAAGAACCCGAAACTTTTGTCTTGAGTACGTCCACGAGTTGCGGAAGATGATGTTTGGAGGCTTCGAGCAAGTCCACACGGCGTTTGAGGGCTTCGGCAAAGGATAGTTGTCCGCTCATGGCCAAATCTGTGATGTCTTTTATTTCCGCTTGCTTGCTTGCGGCTTGCGGATTACCAGCAAGAGAGATAAGACTTAGCTCATCCATTGCTTCGACGCGCGTAAAAGTGCTATCAAAATCAATTACGATATAGATGTTTTTAGTCATGGCAGTTTTTTGGGCAAAATAAAGCCATAAACTTAACAAAAAGTAAAAACTATTGCGTTTTTTTTAATGCCAAAGAAGAATTTTTCAGAATATTCTATTCTAACTTATTTTGTTCAATAAGAAGAAAATCATTCGAAAAAAACAACAAATATGAAATAACAATGAGTTGAAAAAGTAAATATTAGGGAGAAAACGAATAGATGTGCCTTGTTTTTTTAAGGCAGCAGATGTGGTATCAAAAAAGGAGAATCGCAGTATTAAGACGTATCAAATTACTGTGATTCTCCTTTTTGATATAAAAATTAAGTATAATTTATTTTGTAAATAACAAATAATAAATAAGATTATTTGCGGTCTAAACCATGCTCACTTTAATCATATTTACGCGTTGGTTATTGCCCGATGTAACAGGAATAGTGGCCAAGTTAATAAACACATCTCCTTTTTTGAGGTGGTCAAGTTCTACTAACAAGGCTTTTACCTCTTCGATGGTTTCATCGGTAGGTTTTGTTCGCGCAAATTGTACCGTACGCACGCCCCACAAAAGACTTAGGCGCGTCATGAGGTGCGGGTGGCGCGTGAAAATAAAAATATTGGCTTTGGGGCGGTGCTGCGAAAGGCGATGCGCCGAATATCCCGAACTAGTAAGCGAGCAAATTGCTTTGGCTTTGGTGTCGTGTGCCAAACTGCAAGCCTGCGCAATGAGGCTATCGGCCAAGAAATATTCGGAAGTCGTATCTATCGCAAATTTTTTGTCATAAATAGAATCTAGATTTTCTTCAATTTCCTTGATGATTCTGACCATACTTTGCACAGACTGCAACGGATATTTTCCTGAGGCACTTTCGGCACTAAGCATCACGGCATCTGCTCCGTCCATCACGGCATTGGCTACGTCACTGGCTTCGGCACGTGTCGGGCGCGGATTGGTAATCATGCTTTCGAGCATTTGTGTTGCCACGATTACGGGTTTGCCCGCGTCGTTACATTTCTTTACCAACGTCTTTTGGATAACAGGCACTACTTCCATCGGAAGTTCAACCCCCAAATCGCCACGGGCGACCATAATGCCATCCGAAACAGCCAAGATTTCATCTATATTTTCTACGGCTTGCGGCGTTTCGATTTTGGCGATGAGTTTGGTATGTTTTCCCTGTTGTTTGATAATCTCCTGAACAGCCAATACGTCTGCGGCAGTGCGCACAAACGAAAGAGCAACCCAGTCAATATTATTCTCAAGACCAAACATTAGGTCTTTGTAATCTTTTTCGGGTAGTGAAGAGGCCGAAACTTGGCTGTCTGGCAGGTTAATTCCTTTACGAGACTTCATGATGCCGCCATAAATCACCATACAAACTACTTCGCGAGCAGTTTTGGAGATCACGCGCAACTCCAAGTTGCCATCATCAATTAATACGCGGTGCCCCACTTCTACGTCTTGTGGCAAAGCCTGATAGCTAGTGCTTACGCGTTCGCTAGTACCTTCTGCAATGTGGTCAATGGTAATGGTTAGGTGTTTGCCTTCTTCGAGCAGCACGCCATTATTGGCCACCGTTTCCACACGAATTTTAGGCCCTTGAAGGTCTTGCAATAGGGCTACGCAAGTTCCAAGTTCTTGGTTGAGTTCGCGTACGAACTGGATTTTTTGCGAATGTTCTTCAGGGCTTTTGCTGTGCGAAAAATTAAGTCTGAACACATCTACACCCGCTTCTATGAGTTCCTGAATTTTTGGGCGTGTATCAGAGGCAGGGCCTAAGGTTGCAACAATTTTTGTTTTGTTAAAGAGAATTTCCATTGTTATTTGTGGGTTTATTGTGTTGAATTATTTTTTTGGAAATAGTTTGGCGTAGAATCTTTTTGGTTACGATGCTGCAATATAAATAGATTCCTACAAAAAAAATGTATAATCAGTTTTTAGATTTTGGAAAGATTTAGTTTGTCGTAGCCTTCGGCAACGTTTGCCCAGAGTACAGAAAGAAAAGCAAACGTTTTAAATAGTGAAATTTTTTTTCAAAAAAAGGCACTGAAAATCAGTTGATTAAAAAATATTTTATTTTTTTTTGAAAAGCGTGTCACCCTTTTTGCCTTCGAGAAACGTCTTGTATAAAATTTAGTTCATTATTCACCTTATAAATCTATTAGACAAATGGAGTACAATGCTTATGAAATTACGTTTCTGTATGACAGGGTATATCATGATTCTGTCATGAAATTAGTACAGTCAGTAAACGAAGAGGGTTTTAGCTGTGGTGTATTTGTCTCAGAGGGCACTTATGTTACTTATGATCCTGTACAAAGAAGACTGTTGCAACACTTGTTTGAATTTGTCAAATTTTGGCCTCCATCAAAACCAATGGATCCGCCTCCGCCATCTTTGTTTGACAGGCTGGCTGATGCCACAAAAGGTACAGGTATGGGCTGGACTACAGAGCTTTCTATTGTGCGCCGATAAGCTTTAGGGGTTACTCTTAAAGTTTTATAAATAAAACTGTGTAATACAATAAGTTTTAGACACTCTATATTTCTTTTAAAAAAAACCACTCTATTTTATATATTGCACTGTAAAGTTTGGATACTTTATATTTGAAAAATGTCATTTAGCCGCTATATTGCCGTTTGTAAATACAGAACCTTTCTCAAAACAACGCCATCTTTAAAGCTAAGTGCATTATGAAAATGAGTAATTCTCAATCCGAAACAGAGCTATTTGAAGCATATTGCCAAGGGCAGCAGGAAGCGTTAGGGGTACTGTACTTGCGCTTAGAAAAGGTACTATTATTGCATAGCTATCGTATCTGTGAAGATAGGGAGATGGCGCATGATTGTGTTGCAGAACTTTTCGAGTATTTGCTTCAGCAATCATCACAAGAGCGAAATAAATTTATTGCTTCCAATTCGTTGGTTAATGTGCAGGGCTGGTTTTACACGCTTATTAAAAACAGAACTCTTGATGCTATGCGCCACAAGGCCATGCGCAAACGTTCTTATTTTGAGTTTGGGCGGTGGCTTTTGGGCGGGAATGGCCACAACGAAATATCAACAGGGGACTATGATAAAGAAAAGTTGTTGGCTTTGCTCTCTGCGCGAGAGAAAGAAGCATTTGAGTTATATGCAGATGGACATCAGTATCAGCAAATTGCCGACCGTTTGGATATTTCATCTGACACCGTAAAAACACTGATTAGACGGGGCAAAGAGAAATTACGCAGATTAAAAAATTTAATTTAATTGGACATGAAAAATATCACATCGGCTGCGACGAACCACTCCAGCGCAAGCGAACACTTATCTTTCGAAACACTGAAGAGCTATGCTAAAGGCTCTTTGGACATATCAGAAAAACAGCACATTGACGATCACTTGAGGGAGTGTAATCATTGCAGTCTTATTCTGAGTGATATTACATTTTTTTTAGAAAAAAATCAAAAATCTACTGAAGAGCTGGATGATTTCCTGCAAAAAAATACCAGAAGAAATTTTAATAAAATCTTGGCTAACCATAAAAAACGTAGCAAGTTTTATGTCCGCCCTTTACAAGCTGTGGCTGTTGTGGCAGTGCTTGCGCCATTGGTTTGGCTTTGGTACCAGTACAACAATCTCTCTCAAGCATTGAATCAGCAAAGCCCTTTGGCTATCAATATTGATACTGTCGGAAGGGAGGCTGCGCGTTATAAACCCTCTGATTTTAGTATGAGACCCACTACACTACCTGAGGCACAAGGTACAGTAGCACAAAATAATTTAAATACCCCCTCTAGTAAGGCTATAGCGTCACACAAAAAAGATATAGAAAAAAGTGTAACACAACCATCTGAAAATCAGTGGATAGCTGCTAATTTCGCAGAAAATGCTTCTTGGGATAATATGATGAATTTGAATGTAAGAAGTAACAACAATGAAAAAATTGTAGTAGAGCCAATTGAATACGCAGAAATTACCGATAACTTCCACATAAAATGGGTGGATGGCTTTGACCCTGAAAGTGAAAAATTAACCATTGTGATTTATAACAATAAAGCTAAAAAGGTTTTTAGCTTTGAAACATCTGAAACAGAATCGGTTAATCTGAAAAAACAAAATTTACCAGATGGACTTTATTACTGGGTTTTGGAAAATGAAAATGCCAGTATTTTGCAGCACGGCAAATTCTTTTTGGGGCACAAACTATAACAAGCAACCACACGTATATAAATCAAACGGGGTATAGGCTTTTTACAGTCTATTCCCCGTTTTTCTTGTTACAAATTATTGTACCCACTTGGGTTTTTGCTCTAAAATTTGGGAATGAATCGGGCAGTTTTCGGCGTGTGCGCCGTGCAAATACCCGATACTCATCAGAAATTCGTTCACAATCTCGCCGCCTGTAAACCGAAATGTTTTCTTAAAGAGTTTTACCCATTCGTCTTTGCTGAGCGGATGGTGTAGCTCTAGCCATTGGTCAAACGAACCGTGTTGCGCCTGAAGTTGCTGTATGGCTTTGGCATTCTCTATGGCCGCATTGATTTTCAGTTTGTTGCGGATGATTCCTTGATCTTGAAGCAAACGTTCGCGGTCTTGGTCGGTGTAAGCGGCCACCCGTGCAATCTCAAAATTATCGTAAGCTACCCGAAAGGAGGCTTCTTTTTTTAGAATCGTTTCCCAGCTCAAACCTGCTTGATTGATTTCCAATATTAAGCGGCCAAACAGTTCGTTATCGTCAGAAATTGGAAACCCATATAGTTTGTCATGGTAGTTTTGATGCAAAGTTTTGCGCTCCGATGGCGGCAAATTGGCAATGAAGTTACAGTAAGACATTTGGTTTGTTATTGTATAAAAGTTATGTCTGACATTCGAAATGAGTCTATTTTGTTGATTGTCAGTATGATATAATGCTTGTATGGTTTTGGTCATATTACAACGCAACTATTTCTTTGGCTACTTTGAGCAAATCCTTTTGGTTGATTTGTGGGGTAGGAGCCAACGGGAACAATTGTTGTCCTGCTCGTGCAATAAAAGCACCTTGCCAGCCTGCCCAAAGAGCACCTGCAATGTCCCAGCCGTGCGCGGCCACGAGCATACAATCACTATTTTGGACTTGCATTTTGCGTGCTGCCCAATGATATACTTCCGTGTCGGGTTTGTATTTCCCATAATCTTCTACACTAATGCTACCGTCGAAAAGTTGTATGATGCCTGCATTTTTCAACTGCTGCGCAACGGCCTTATTGGAAGAATTGGTAAAGGAAATGAGGGTGTATTTATGTTGTTTTAATAGTTCCAAAGCCTCTTTTACTTCGACGTGTGGTTGTAGCGATAGGATAGGTTTTACGGCATTTTTTGCGTCTTCTTCCGTAAGCACGATACCATTGTTTTGGGCTACCATTATTAGGGTAGCAGCTCCTATTTTCCCAAAATCAAAATACTGACCAGCTACCGTTGCCACCAACGAATATTTGAGCATGGTGGTAAACCACAGACTTCCAAGTTCTTTTTGGCCGCCGAGCGTTTTTACGACTGAGCGTTTGAGTGGTTCTAAATCCAATAGTGTTTCATTGACATCAAAGAAAATAACTTTGGGTTTGGATAGAGTATTGGCTGTTGCCGTAACTGTCTCATTTTCTGCTGTTGCCGCAATGGGAACAAAAGGTAATAACCCTAATGGAATTGATTTTTTAAGGAAAGTTCGTCTGTTATTCATCTCTCATTTATGTTTGATTGCTCCCAATAAAACGAATATTTTGGAACGAATGGTATAAATCAATAGGAGGAGATTGGATTTTATTCTTCCCGAAATGCGTCCAATTCTTTATAAAAATTGAGGGCTTTGGCAATGGCAGCTGCTCCCGAACCAGAAATCATGATTCTGAACCATTTTTTGTTCAAATTTTCGGGTTTGTGCTGGTTGTATAGCCAATACGAAAAATAAATAAGTCCGCCTGTCATGCAGCACTGAAAAATCAGATATACGGTATCTACTTGTGCAGGAAACCAACGATTACTCAAATAAAAAGTAGAGTAAAAAGGAAATTGTAAACACATAAATTTGGCGTGATTGATAATAGACAACTGAATATCTAAAAGTTGTTGTTGTATCAATACAACATTATTATCATAATTTATTTTATTGACTAAATAAATATGGCGGATATAATCCGAAAAACCTTTGAGGTTAATCACAAAAATAGCCCCAACAGACGCTATAAAATAATTCCAGCCAGATGAATAATAAGTAATTGCATAATATAGCCCATAACCAAGTAAAAGTAAGTACAATACGAAGCCAATAATTCCTTGTACTTTAAATCTAATGAGGCTATTTAACGATGATTTAGCTTTCTGATTTATCAGCTCAATCAACATTAAGTCATTCATTTTTAGGGCTTTTTCGAGTTTTGCGTCTTGGCTTTTCCAAAGTGCAATCAAATCGTTGTATTCCATTGTATTAAGTGTTTTGAAGGTGAGTAATTTTTTGTTTTAATAATTGTTTTATTCTGCTGATTTTGGTGGAAATATTAGTTTCTGAAATGCCGAGTATTTCCGAAATTTCTTTGTAGCTTTTTTCTTCTAAATAAAGCAATATCAAGGCTTTGTCTAATTCTTTTAGTTGAAAAATCGCTACTTGTAAAATCGTTAAATTACTTTCTGGCTGCTCCGAAATATCTTGTTCAGATAGCTCAAAAAAGTTATCATTTATTGTATTATTTATTTTTTTTCGACTTACTTCTTTTCTCAAAAAAGAAATAGAAACATTGAGCGCGATGCGGTATATCCATGTAGAATATTTGAAAGTTGTATCGTATTTTTCAAACGATTTCCAGAGCTGAATAATAATTTCTTGCGCCAAATCTTTGCGGTCTTCGGCATCGGCACAATACGAATTAACTATTTTGTAAATAATACCTTTATGCTGCCGCACTACCGAAAGAAATTCACCTGATTTGTTCATCTAAACAATATTTATTTGTATCAATGATTTTCGTTTTTGTACAATTATTCGCAAGGCAATGCTAAATGTCACAGTTTCATTTCTTTTTTTACAAAAAAAATCCCTGCCAAAACAAAAGCGTCTTGGCAGGGACATGAAATATTTAAACGATAGAGAGAAAATTAAACAGTCATTTCTCCTCTAATAGCTCTTGTTAAGTTGCGTTTTACGTCACCGTAGCTGTCATCGTTGCCCAGTAAGAACATGAGTTTGGTTACGGCGGCTTCTGTGGTGATGTCGCCACCGCTCAACACGCCAATTTGCATGAGTGATTTGCTGGTTTCGTAGCGGCCTTGCATGACCGTTCCGCCATTGCATTGCGACACGTTATAGACAATAATGCCTTTGTTAATGGCTTTTTTGAGGCTTTCGATAAACCACGACTCCGTTGGCGCATTACCCGAACCATACGTTTCGATTACCACGCCTTTCAGATTGGGCAAGTTGATAATGCTTTCTACAATTTCGGGGCCTACACCAGGGAAGAGTTTGAGAATAGCCACACGCGTATCCATTTTCTTGTACACCTTAAGCGTACTAAATGGCTGGTAAGGCTTGATTACCAGACTATTATAATCTATACGGATACCGCATTCGGCCAGTGCTGGATAGTTGGCCGACTCAAATGCTCCGAATTGCGCACTTTCTACTTTTTTGGCACGATTGCCGCGCAGCAGTTTGTTATTGAAATAAATACAAACTTCCGTTACCAGCGGCCTGCCGTCTTTGCGAGCAGCAGCGATTTCGAGTGCCGTAATGAGGTTTTCGCGTGCATCGGTACGCACGGCACCAATTGGCAATTGCGCCCCCGTCAAAATTACGGGTTTGTTAAGATTTTCGAGCAAAAAGCTCAAAGCAGAAGCACTATACGCCATGGTATCCGTGCCGTGAATAATCACGAAACCATTGTATTTGGCATAATTTTCTTCAATAAGTGTAGCCAAGGCAATCCAGTGCGCAGGGCTTACATTCGCCGAGTCGATGAGCTGATTGAATGAAATAACCGTGAGGCTAAATCCAAAACGACTCAATTCGGGAATTTTATCAAGAATTTGCTCAAAATCAAAAGGCACTAAGTGCTTGCCTACTTCATCGAACACCATGCCCAATGTGCCACCCGTGTAAATCACCAAAATAGAGGCTTCCGCAGGTTTGGGCGCGGAAGTATTGATGTTTACGGTTTTGTAGTGAATTTTCTTGTAAAACAGTCGTTTCATTTGCGGTCAGATTACAGCCATTGTCAGCCGCAAGTTATCCAAGAATTACGCGACTTTAAAAGAAATAACATGAATTTATTTGAACAATCGTTGGCAAGGTTACCAAATATTATTTTTAGTCAAATTCTCTGGCGAAAGTACAATGTTTTTTTAGCCTGATTTTGTTCGGTACATCCTAAAGCACCTAATTTTGCGCAGGTGTTTTTGTTTATTTTCCTCAAACACCCAATTTTCTATGAAACACCTTAAATATTTTTGCTTAGTGGCCTGTATGTTGTGTTTTCGAACTGCCGTAGCCCAACCAGACAGCAGTCAAGCGCACTACACAGGTTTAGTGGATAGCCTTTTGCGTAGCAACGCGCCACTTTTCGGTAAAGTGCTGAACAATTTGCCCCATTACGACGTGCAAATTATTTACACGCGCATTTTTAGGGACAAAGACAATAAACCGCGTTTTGAGCATCACACATTCCAACTCGACACGACGCAATATTTCAATCCTGCTAGTACCGTAAAGCTGCCGAGCATCGCCCTGACACTGGAGAAACTAAATCATTTGCAGAGGAAAGGCGTTAAAATCTCTAAAAATGATATAATTGGGTGGGGTGCAACGCCTTGCCAACGTGCGCAAAAAGCATTTCCCGCGCGTCATACGTTGGCCGAATACATGAAACGAATGTTGTTGGTAAGTGATAACAATGGTTACAATCGTCTGTATGATTTTCTGGGGCAAGCTTACGTAAACGATCGTTTGGAGCAGTTGGGTTATAAAAATGCGCGTATCATTCAGAAATTCATGCCGTGTACGCCCGCAGGCAACTGCCAAACGCCTGTTTTTAGTTTTTATTCACCCAAAAAGAAATTGCTGTATAAGCAAGCTGCCGCTCACAACAGCCGCGAGTTATATGTGCCGTTGGCCAATACGCTGAAAGGAAAAGGTTATTACAGCGGTGGCCGATATGTGGCAGAACCATATCCGTTTACTTATTCCAATTTCTTGTCTTTGAAGAATTTGCATGACATCCTGACGGCCTTAATATTTCCGTATTCCGTGCCCAAAAGTCGTCGTTTTGACCTGACAACAGAAGATTATCAGTTTATCCGCAAATACATGAGTCGTTACCCGCGCGAGTCGGAATTTGCCGAATACAAACGCCGCCCTTACAACGACAGTTACAAAAAATACCTGTTGTATGGGCAACGCATGGACACGATTACGGACAATTTGCGGATTTTCAATATCGTGGGGCTATCGTATGGCTATCAGATTGACTGTGCTTATATAGCTGATTTTGAGAATAATACCGAATTTATGATTTCGGCTATTATTAATGTAAACGAAAACTGCGTTTACAACGACGGGGTTTATGCTTATGGCTTGGGTTTTAATTTCCTGAAAAATTTGGGGCAAGTAATTCGCCAGTACGAAAAGGCAACGCCCAAACCGAATCAACCAAATTTACGGATGTTTCAACAACTCTAATATCCGTTTGGAACAGAAATCTCAGTGATTTTATTACATACCCTGTTATTTGCAACAATAAAAAAGGGGCTTTGGTGTTAATATAGCCAAACGAACATGACTATTCTTCTTTATCTCAACAATTGTAAGTTAGACTACTAATCTTTACAAAAAATGAAACACAATAAATCTTTTTTAATATGTTTGGCAGCTCTCGTAAGTTGCTGGTTGTCTGGACAAAAGGCCTTAGCTCAAACAGCGCCAACTGCCCAAACGGATACACTTTCTAAGTATTACGACATGTCTATTGCGGACTTGGAAAAGCTCCGTGCTTCGGGTGTTTCCTCGGAGCTAGAAAAGCTCATCAACTCCATTGTGGGTGTGGCTTCCAAAAAATCGCTGTCGGCGCGTGAGTCGCCAAGCATCGTGAGTATGATTACGGCAGAGGAAATCCAGAAGTCAGGCGCACGTGATTTGATGGACGTTTTGCGTCAAGTGCCAGGTTTTGATTTTGGTTTGCAAGGCAACGGCATCGTGGGGCTGGGTGTTCGTGGCAACTGGGCGCACGAAGGCAAAGTGCTTTTGATGATAGATGGCCAAGAAATGAACGAAATTTTTAGCGCGTCTTTGACTTTTGGCAATCATTATCCTATCGAAAATATTCAGCGCATTGAGATTATTCGTGGGCCGGGTTCTGCTGTTTATGGCGGCTTTGCGGAGTTTGCGGTTATCAATATTATCACCAAAAAAGCGGAGCTGAATGGTATTTCGGCGGCTGTTACGGGTGGGCAAATGCAAGAGACATTAGGCCGTGCCAATGTACAAGTTTCGGCAGGCAAGAAAATTAAAAACTGGGAACTTGATGCTTCTGGATTTGTGGGAACAGCTAATCGCAGCGATAACAATGACTTTTTCTCTTTTTTTCCGAAGGGTATTTCTGGAAGAGGCGGCGATATTGACTCTTTGGGCAAATTCGTAACACTCAAAGACAAATCCAATATTCGGGATATGAATTTGAATGTTGGGGCAAAATACAAAGGCCTGAGTTTTAGGACGATTTTGGATAAATATACATTAGAAAATCCTGCGTACATTAATAAAAAAGGACAAGGTATTCTTGACCAGTCGCTTAACTCTATTTATTCGGAGCTAAAATATGAAGCGAAGATTAGTAATAAATTGACACTTACACCGCGCGTGAACATTATTCTGCAAAACCCAGATGTAAGCATTAAAAACATACCAGACAGTGCAATGAGAGATTTGCCTAATTCACAATACGCAATGCGTTTGAAAAGTAATTTAACGGGTTCTTATGATTTTAATAGAAAGTTAAATGTCATTTTTGGTGGCGAATATTTTGAAGACCAAGCCTACGAAGAAGATAAAAGCACTAATGATTTGATAGATTCTACCAAAGTAGAATACAAAAATTTAGCATTTTTTGCACAAGGCACATACAAAACACGTTTGGCCAATATTATTGTAGGGGCACGCTATGATAAAAATACGCGCTATGGCGAAGCGTTTGTGCCTCGTTTAGGGATTACCAAGAAAATCAAACGATTCAATTTCAAGGCTTTGTATAGTCAGGCATTCCGTGCGCCAAGTATCCAAAACGTAAAATTGGCTTATGATGGACAATATACATTAGGGACACGACCTGACGGTTCGGTTGATTCTACAGCCGTAATTGGTGAGCAAGTGACCTTGAAGCCCGAAAAAACTTCTGTATTTGAAATTGAGGTAGGTTATCAGCTCACGCGCGATATGTTCCTGACGGCTAATTTCTATGAAATTACTACCCGAAATGCAATTGTGTATTATAGCACTGAAACTACGCACCAAAGCGTGTATAGCAACTTCAAAAAAACAGGTAGCCGAGGTGTCGAATTGGAATACAAAATCAGACAAAAGTGGGGCTATTTGAGTGCGAATTATGCCTTTTATTCTACAGGCGGCAAAGACTTGATAGGTGTGTATTCTGCACGCGAAGCAATTCAGAATAATGGTGCCATTAGTTTTGGCAATACTGTTACAAAAAATCTGTCATTAGGTTTCCCTGCGCATAAAGTTAATTTAAATGTTTCGTATAATATTACTAAAAAGCTGACAGTCAATCCATCAGCTTCATTTTATAGCAAACGTTATGGTTATGATATTGGCATAAAAAGCGATGGTAGCCCATATCCAAGACTTAGAACTTTTGACCCCGTTTTGTTGGCGAATGTGTTTGTACGCTACGAAAATATTGCCAACACTGGTCTTACGGCTGGCGTAGGCGTGTACGACTTATTTAATCAGCAATTTAAATATGTACAGCCTTATTATGGCCTGAGCACCCCGATGGCTGGTAGTTCGCGAGAATTTGTAGTAAAGCTTAATTACACACTACAAAGCAAAAAGTAGCAATCCATTTCTCCAACTAAACATCTTTTCTGAGCATGAAAAATCTTCTTATCAAAATATCTTTTGTACTGCTATTAGGCTTTGTGTCGATGGCTGCGCAAGCCCAAGAGATGAATTATAAAGCGCAATCGTTATTCTTATACAATTTCGTGAAGTATAGCAAATGGCCTTCCCCGCCCCTCAACAACGAGTTTGTGATTACGGTGGTAGGGGAGACTCCCCTCGTTGCGGAGCTACAAGCAATGGCCAAAATAAAAAAAACACCAGAAGGCTATAATATTGTGATTCGTAAGGCTAATACTGCCAACGATATTGGCACAACGCAGTTGGTGTATTTGGCCGACAACAAAAGCAAAGAACTAAAGCCGCTTTTGGAAAAAACCAAAGGCCAGCCTGTTTTGATTGTGGCCGAACGTGAGGGACTTACCAAAAAAGGCGCAGCTATTAATTTTGTAACGTTGGATAATGATATTTTAAAATTTGAACTAAGTCGGAAAATGCTCGAATCGCACAAACTCCGCATGGCGGGCGAATTGGTGCAACTAGCTTTGCTGGTGGACTAAAAATATTATTACTACCTAACTCAATCTCTCAGCCCCGCAGCGCAAGTTGTTGGGGCTGTTTGTTTTATGAATAAGATAGATTGTGAACCAAAACGCAAAACACAAGCGCATTGCAAGATTTTTGAAAGTATATTTAAACCTTTTTGTAAATTTTTGTTCCAACCTACACAAAACAACGACGAAGAAATTTGTTAGACGACGCAATCATTTTGGAGCAATTTGCTCAGCCCGACACGCGGCAGCAAGCCTTTAATGTCCTGATACAAAAATATCAGCGGCGCGTCTATTGGCACATTCGCAAAATGGTGATTGACCACGACGATGCCGACGACCTCACGCAAGAAACTTTTATTAAAGTGTGGCGTTATCTGCCCGATTTTAAGGAACAATCCAAGTTGTTTACGTGGATTTACAGAATCGCAACCAACGAATGTCTTACTTTTTTGAAGAAAAAACGCCAGCGTTTCTTTTTGCCCATCGTGGACGTGGAAGGAGAGCTGACGGCCAAACTCACGGACGGCGGCGCACAATTGAGCGGCGATGCCATTGAGCTAAAACTTCAGAAAGCAATACTTCGGCTACCCGAAAAACAGCGGTTAGTTTTTAACATGAAATACTACGACGAGTTGAAATATGAAGAAATCTCGGAAATCGTAGGCACGTCCGTAGGGGCATTAAAAGCTTCTTATCACTTGGCCGTCAAGAAGATAGAAGAATACATGAGCAAAACAGATTGATTTAGGTTAAAGTATGGAAAATATAAATAAAGGTTTTCGGTTGCCAGACAGGCCGCGCCAAACAGAGCCATTCGCTACGCCAGAAGGTTATTTTGAGCGGCTCGAAAAGCGTGTGGAAAATCGTATCGCAGGCGAAGAAGATTTGTTGTTTTTGCCAGCCAAACGCAATATTTTTACTACGCCAGCGCAATATTTTGAGTGGTTGCCTGCGCGTATTCAGGCGCGTATCGCCAACGCCAAAACGACGGCCAGCCGTTGGGATTGGTCGGTGCTGTGGAGTCCTGCGTATGGCGTGGCGGTGGCTTGCCTTGCACTGATGTTGGTGGCCTTATTTTGGACAAAACAAAACACGCTAAATAATGATGCTGCTATCGAAAAATCGTTGGCGGCCATTAGCACCGACGACGTGCAACAATATTTGCAGGACGAAGCCGAAACAGAATCTGCCGACATCATGGAATTTTATGCACAATCTGGCAAACCCATTGAAACAGAAATGATTGTGTTGCCTGAAGTAAGCCAAGATTCGCTGATAGAACAAATAGAACTGGAAGGTTTGCGCGACGAAGATTTGATAGATTAAGGATTACCAAGCACACATACATTAGCAATTCCCTTCATTTTCTCTTTTCTGATAAAGTAAAAATGATAACTCAACACGACAACAACGTACATGAAAAAGTATCTTATTTTGTTGGTAATGCTGTTTTGCGTAGGTCTGAAGGCGCAGGCGCAAAGTGAACGCCGCCAGCAGCGTATCGAAACCGCTAAAATTGCCATTATTACCAATCGGCTCAATCTTAATTCCGAACAAGCCAAAACGTTTTGGCCTGTTTACAATGAATACGTGTCCAAGCGCAAAGAAATTCGCAAATCCATGAAGCAATTGCGCGTAGAAAATGCCAATCTTGACGCGCCCGACGAAGAGTTGGTGGCCGATATGCGCAAGATGTTGGCGTTTCGGCGTTCGGAAGCGGATTTGGATAAAGAATATTTTGAAAAATTGCTCAAAGTGATTTCTCCGCGCCAGTTGGCTACGCTTTACAAAACCGAAAAAGAGTTTACCAAAATGCTCTTGAAACGGCTCAGAGGCGACAATGACGAATAAAAAAATATATTTAACTAATTGAAATACAATAATTTGATACTCGGTTGCGCTCATGTGTCTGGTACGCATAAGCGCAACCGAGTAGTGTTTTTGGGCTGGCCGCCAACGGACTTAATCTACCTTAATTTTTTTTCTTAATTTAGCTTATTGGCCAGCCATGCGGGAGGCTATACCTTTGCATTATCAAAATCAAACAGTCAGCAACACCAACAAACTAAAATTGACTGTCGGAGGATAATACAATGAAAAAGACCGTGTTACATAAAGCCAACACTCGTGGTATCGCCAATTTGGGTTGGTTAAAAAGTTTTCACTCCTTTAGTTTTTCTCATTATTACGAACCAACAAGAATGGGTTTCGGGGCATTGAGAGTGCTAAACGATGATGCAGTAGCGGCAGGTATGGGGTTTGGTAAACACCCACACGACAACATGGAAATTATTAGTATTCCGTTGGCTGGTGACCTTGAGCACCGCGACAGTATGGGAAATGTAGCCGTGATTCAGAACGGAGACATTCAGGTAATGAGCGCAGGAACAGGCATTTATCACAGCGAATACAACAAGAACAAAGACAGCGAAGTGAAGTTTTTGCAAATCTGGGTTTATCCAGACAAAAAGAATGTTACGCCACGTTATGACCAAATAACGCTCAGCGTTGCAGACCGCGAAAACAAATTTGAGCAAATCTTATCGCCCAATCCCGACGACGCAGGCGTTTGGATTCATCAACAAGCGTGGTTTCACTTAGCCAAGTTTGAGGCTGGCACAAAACAGACGTACAATTTCAAAAAGAACGGTAACGGCCTGTATGTGTTTGTGTTGAGTGGTAGCGTTTTGGCCGACGACCAAGCCCTTGACACGCGCGACGGCTTCGGTGTTTGGGACACAGATTCTGTAACTTTTACGGCTACTTCCGACGCAGAATTTTTGTTAATGGAAGTACCAATGTACGAATAAACAATGGAAGACAATACGAATATACTGGTCTTTGGTGCGAACGCGGATATTTTGGAAGTGCTGCACAGGGTGATTAACAACCAAACCCAATGGAAAGCACAAACCATACAGCCTGACGTTGATGCTTGGCCAGTAGGATTACCCAACCTAAAGTTAGTGCTGCTCAGTAGCGGCCTGACCGAAGCGCAGGAACAGCACATACGCCAAACCGTACAAACGCAATGGCCTGCTGTGCCCGTCGTGCAACATTATGGGGGAGGGAGTGGTCTTCTTTTTGGTGAATTAAAACAATATTTATCTTAATAAAAACATTTATAACATTTTAAAATTTCAAATATTATGGCAACTTCAAAATGGTCTATCGACCCATTCCACAGTGAAATCCAATTCAAAGTAAAACACTTGATGATTACCAACGTAACTGGTAGCTTCTCGAAATATGCGGCAAGCATCACGGCTGACGACGAGAAACTTACTAACGCGAAAGTTACTTTTACGGCAGAAGTTGATTCTATCAGCACTGGCAACGACCAACGCGACGGCCACTTGAAATCAGATGATTTCTTCTCGGCTGCTAAATTCCCTCAAGTACGTTTCACTTCTACAAGTGCCTCTGTAGTAGGTGGTAAAGTAGAAGGTTTGCTTACAATCCGCGACGTAACGCGCCCTGTAACGCTTGACGTTGATTTCGGTGGTATCGTAGTGGACGGTTACGGCCAAACTAAAGCTGGCTTCTCAATAAGCGGCAAAATCAATCGTAAAGATTTTGATTTGCAATGGAGCGCAGTAACTGAAGCGGGTGGCGTAGTAGTAAGTGACGAAGTACGCATCGTGGCTGAAGTTCAATTCGTGAAAGAAGCCTAAGGCTTCGCACATTCGATAAAGCATAATTTTTCAGATACTTATATACGAATGCAAAAGCCCCGCGACATGTTAGTTGCGGGGCTTTTCTTTTGTTTTTCAAAAAATATAATAAAAAGATTGTTTTCTGATAAAAAGTTGATAGTATTGTGATTCGAGCCGCTAACGGTGATTTTCTATTGTTTTTTCAAATAATTTCGGAACAGATGTTTTTGATTTCGCTTACATACAAAAAGGATTTACAAGAGCTTGATGCGCATTTGCCAGCACATTCGGCATTCTTGGACAAATACTATCAGGCGGGCAAACTCATTGTTTCAGGTAGAAAAGTACCTCGCACAGGCGGCATTATCTTGGCGCATCAACTCACGCGTACAGAATTGGAGCAAATTCTGACGGAAGACCCATTCTATACGAATGGCTTGGCCGACTACGAAATAACGGAATTCACGCCCACCAAACACGCGCCAGAGTTTAAGGTTTTTACGGATTGATGTACAAACGCATTGTTTTTGTATTGTATTTCATAAAAATGCCTCTGGGAAATCAGGGGCATTTGTTTTTATAAATTATTCACTAAAAAAATATGTATTGGATTAAAGTATTTGCGCCTGCAACCATCGGTAACATTGGGCCGGGTTTTGATGTTTTGGGAATGGCTGTTCGCGGTTGGGGCGACACACTTTATGCGCGTGCGACCACGCAAGCAGGTGTTTTTTTGAGCATGGGCGACAACAATTATTCGTTGCCTACTGAGCCTTTGAAAAATACGGCAGGCATTGCCGCCGCCGCCGTGTTGGAGATGCTTGGCGAGCGTGGAGGCGTGGAACTTCGCTTGCAAAAAGGCATTCCAGCGGGGTCGGGCTTGGGTTCGAGTGCGGCTTCGGCTTGTGCGGCGGCTTTTGCTACCAATTATTTGTACGGAAGCAAACTTTCCAAAGATGATTTGATTTTGGCGGCCACCAAAGCCGAAGAAGTGGTTTCGGGTAGCTTTTTTGCGGATAACACTTCGCCTTGCTTGTTGGGAGGGGCTACGCTTACGCGTTCGTGCGTGCCGCTGGACGTTACGGCCATCGGGCACATCGACAATTTGTACGTGGTGTTGGTAAAGCCAGAACTTACCGTCCTGACCAAAGACGCCCGCGACGTATTGCCCAAAATGATTCCAATGGCTGATTTTGTAGCCAATATGGCCAATACCGCTTTGATTACGGTGGCTTTCGCGCGCAACGATTATTCGCTGTTTGCGCGTAGCCTCAACGATGTGGTAGTAGAGCCTGTTCGCGCCAAACTTATCAAAGGTTTTGACGCTGCCAAAAAAGCTGCTTTGGAGGCTGGCGCAGACGGCATGACTATTTCGGGTTCGGGGCCTGCCGTGTTCGCGATTACCGAATCATTGGAGAAGGCCGAGCAGATTCAAAAAGCCATTGTGGGAGCGTTTGAGTCCGCAGGCGTAGCGGCCAATGCCATCGTAACCACCGTGGACAAAGACGGAACAAGATTATTGGCAGAATAAAAGTAATTCGCCGAGTAAAACCGTGGTTTTACCGAGCCTTTGTAGATTTTGGTATAAAAGAATGTTCTCCTAATGAGTAGCATATTACCTTTACTTCAGTTCTGGACGGGGTTTGCCGTAAAGAAGAGTTTTAGAGAGTAGAGCGATGTGTTTTTCGCTAAAGGTTTAGGTTTAAAATGAAAAATGAATGACGTACAATTGGCTACCAACTGGTAGCCAATTGTATTTTTGGTTGGAAAGGTCAATGAAATTCGGGTTTTATATTGTTTTGACTTACCATTCATCAACTGAAATATACCATTCATCAATTAAAAGTTATGTTTTGTAAAAAAAAGGCAATTGTTAACTAGAAATTATACATCTTTGCATTAGTTCTGGACGGAATATTACCGTAAAGAAGAGTTTTAGAGAGTAGAGCGATATGTTTTTTCGCTAAAGGTTTAGGTTTAAATAAAAATGAATGACGCAAAAAAGGCTACCGTTTGGCAGCCTTTTTTGTTTGTATAAACTCAAAAAAAGGCGATAGGGTAGTGGATTTACTCGAACTATCTATTGTGTTTGTCGAAAAAATAAATCCATTCATCGAGGAAAATGAATCATTCGTCGAGGAAAATTAGCTTTTCGCATAAAAAAAGATGCGGAGTTGAAGTCTGTTCTTATCTTTGCATTAGTTCTGGACGGAATATTGCCGTAAAGAAGAGTTTTAGAGAGTAGAGCGATATGTTTTTTCGCTAAAGGTTTAGGTTTAAATAAAAATGAATGACGCAAAAAAGGCTACCGTTTGGCAGCCTTTTTTGTTTGTGTTCGGTCAAGTTTTTTATTGAATATCCAAATTCAAACGGTCGCGCAGTTCTTGTACCAACGGATATTTTTCTAACAATCGCGCAAACTTGTCTTGCGGCGAATGTGCCACCAACTGCTCCTGCGAAGGTGGTTTGATTTCCGTCAGGACATCAATCAAATTATTGTGCAATTGCTCGCGCAAAAAGCCCAATAGCTGTGGCTTGAGGTCTGCAAATTGCTTTTGCTCATAAGGGTTAAATACTTGTAAAACAATTTGTTGTCCTTGTAATTTGTATTCTTTGTTGCTGACTGTGGCCAAATTGGCGTAGTCTTGCTTGTTGCGCAATATTTCCGCGAAAGCCTGCCACGCGGTTTGTAATTGCTCAAAACTAAAATCGTTGTTGGTGATGATAGCCGCCGCAACCACTGGCGTTGTGGCGGGTTGCGGCGTAGCCGTAGGTTGTGTTACGGCTGTTGGCATTGCGGCAGCGGGTTGCGTTTGGGCTGCTTTGGTGGCCAGCTCGGCTGCCGTCGGGATACGCGTTGCGGTTTTGAGGTGTGCAGGTGGTGGAGCTATGTTGGGAGTCGTGGGCACAGCTCCGCCACTTACGACGGGTTGGGGATTAGGCTTTTTTTTTTCTTCGGAAGAAACCGTTTCCGTTGGAGCTTGTGCAAGGTCTATGGCTCGTTGCAAATAGCAAATTTTCATGAGTGCCAACTCCACCAAAAGCCGTTGGTTTTTGCTGTTTTTGTATTGCATATCGCAGCCCGAAACCACATTTAAGGCCGTCAGCAAAAACGACACCGACGCATTTTGGGCTTGTTGCAAATAGCGTTGTTGCACGTCTTCGGACACTTCCAGCAGTCGGACGGTGGCCGCATCTTTACAAACCATCAGGTTGCGCAAATGCTCGGAAAGTCCCACGATAAAGTTATGACCGTCAAAGCCTTTCCGTAAAATTTCATCAAAAATCAAAAGACTTTGCGGGAGATTTTCTTGCAAAAAACTATCCGTAATTTTGAAATAATAGTCGTAGTCGAGAATGTGCAAATTCTCAATCGTTTGGGCGTAAGTAATGCCACGTCCTGCGGCAAACGTGCTTATCAGGTCGAACAGCGACAAGGCATCGCGCAAACCGCCGTCGGCTTTCTGGGCAATCAGGCGCAAGGCCTCAGGCTCTGCGATGATGTGTTCTTTTTGGGCAATGCCTGCCAAATGTCCCGCAATGTCGTTGAGATGAATGCGGTTAAAGTCAAAAATCTGGCAACGCGACAAAATCGTCGGGATGATTTTATGTTTTTCGGTGGTTGCCAAAATGAAAATGGCGTAGCTGGGCGGCTCTTCTAAGGTTTTGAGAAAAGCGTTAAAAGCCGCGTTGGAAAGCATGTGCACTTCGTCGATGATATAGACTTTGTAACGCCCCGATTGTGGCGCGTAGCGCACTTGTTCCACCAAATTTCGGATGTCGTCCACGGAGTTGTTGGAGGCGGCATCTAACTCGTGCGTATTGAAAGATGCATTGTTATTGAAACTAACACAGGATTCACACTCGTTGCAGGCTTCGTGTTCGGGTGTCAGGTTGGTGCAATTGATGGTTTTGGCCAAAATACGCGCACAGGTGGTTTTGCCGACACCACGAGGCCCACAGAACAAAAATGCTTGTGCCAAATGGTTGTTGGCGATGGCGTTTTTGAGGGTGGTGGTGATGTGCGATTGCCCGACCACCGAATCGAATTGGGCGGGGCGGTACTTACGAGCCGATACTATAAATTTTTCCATTGCCCCAAAATTACACAACCTTCCGCAATTCGGAAAGGCGCAAGGCAAAAAGCCTTTTGAAAAGCCATGCTTTTTTTGCTGGCGGTGTCCGCCTTTTTTTCTTACTGTTAATAAATAAAATATAAAAATATTTGTAAATATTGTATTTGTTTAGGATTTTGCGGAGGAATGGCACGGGGTTCGTTTGTACGGATGTTGGTGGCATTTTAAGAAATAATACAATAACAATGAAGAACTTTCAGGAACAGATAAAACAATTCTTTGCAAAGACATAATGAAACGACCTCAACAACATATAATTGAAACGAAGTCAAAGAAGCAATTTGAATCACTTATCCCTGATACTTGGGTAGCGAGGGAATTAGGTGCAGATTATGGACTGGACTATTTAGTCGAGATTTTTAAAAGCAATAATTCTACTGGACAATTGTTCTTTGTTCAGCTTAAAGGCACTGATAGCGAAATTATCAACGACACAATTTCATACCAACTTTCACTGGATAATATTGAGTATTGGAATACAATTACACTTCCTGTTCTTCTAATCTTTTTCAGTTCCCAATCAAAGAAATTTTGGGGCGTGTGGACTAATGAAATAAAAGAGAATATCGTTTTGAAAAAAGAGAAACAAAAAAAATATACAATCTCTCTAACTTCTAAAAATCTTATTTCTGCAAACTTCTTTGTTGAGTTGGAAAGCGCTTTTACCAATGACTTGCCTTCAAAAATCAACATTGCTTATCAAAGCTGCAATCCCAAAACCAAATTACTTCATAAATGCCTTGTGAAATACTTGAAGTATTTTTTCAATGACGTGGTTCAATTTGAGAATCATCTCTTACCAAATACTTGCTTGTTAGAATATAAAACTACGCGAGCAGAAATAGTTGAAATCACAATTACAGCTAAAGGCAAAACACATCAACTTCAACCAGTGAAGCTTTTAGGGAATGAAAACTTTCTTTTCCTTCCTAACCTTGACTCCTACAATATTCCTAAGGCATTATCGGAATGCTTGCTGCTTTTTTCTCTTCTCAATTGTGATAAGAATATCAAATCAGCTATAAAGATTATTCAACACACTATTAAAGATTACACGGGCAACTATTTGCCAATGGAATCTTTAATAGTTCTCACTCAAACTGCAATTCGCAACGACAAAATATTGGAAGTAAATGAACTTGCAAAAACATTTATTTTAACTAACAGGATAAATGAATTTCAATTCTTAAACAGTTCAATACTTATTTTAAATAGGGATAAATCCCTAAATAAACTTTATCAAGACAATTTAATTTTTGCCATTGAGAAGATTACTGATTTGTACATGAAAGGTATGCTATCTTATAACTTGGCAAACTCATTTCGTTCATCAAGTAATTATTATTTGTCCAGTTTAAACTACCAAAATGCAAGAAAATTTGAACCCAAGTATAAAAACCGACACTATTGGTGGTTTGAATATGCAGGTATTTTTTTCTTGACTGGACATTACAAAATTGCTGAAGCATTTTATCAAAAAAGCCATGCACTAAAAGCTGACCAGAACATACCTTTAGTTTTTGGATTGATAGGAGATTGTAAATTCTTTCAAGGAAAGTTTTCGGATTCAATGGTGTATTTTGATAAATTAATTAGTCAACAAACCAAACCGAATCCCTTTGCTTATGAGTTTATCTTGAAATCCATGATTGCAAAAACTTTAACAGACGAAAAACTTGACAATCTTAACATTGACCAAATTTTATCTGAAAAACTTGCAAGCGAAGGAATAGACAAAAACAACGAACAACTTTTTTACGAGGCAATTAAAGTAAATCCACTGAATGGAATGGCATGGTTTAATTATGGTGTTTCATTAAGCTTAAAAGGAGAGTTGGAATCTGCATTGACTGCATTTTTAATGACTGCATGTGTTCAATCATGGGATTCAGACGCATGGAGCAATTCTTTAAGTTTGGCATTAACAACAAATAAGCTTGACTTGTTTTCAATTATTTATGGGGCAGCTTACAAAAGCGTTGGTAGTGAATTTGTAAATCATTTTGCCCAATCAATATTAGACCAACCAAACTTACCAATAGAGATTAAACAAGAGCTAATTAGGATATTAGCCGATATGGCTAACCTTTACGATGAAGATGATGATAGCGTTGAACAGTAGCCCAGCCGCCAACAAAATGTTTTCGCAATAGGGGCTAATGTCCAATTTTGAAAGACTTATGCTTGACAGACAGAAACCCGCCACTTTTGCAACCTAATCCCGTTACGCCCAATACTTGGACGCGGCTAAAGTAATATTTTTAGTATATTTGCAGAAAAAACAATGTGGGATAAACTTCGCATATTACGAGAACAGTATATAAATCAGCGAATAATGGATTCGATTGATTATGAGAAATTTTGTATGATTTCTATTGTCTATAACTCATCCAAAATTGAAGGCTGTTCGCTTACAGAAACAGACACCAAAGTTCTATTAGAAAACAATATTACAGCTCAAGGCAAACCATTGACAGACCATTTAATGGTTAAAGACCATTTTAATGCGTTTGTCAAGATTAAACAGGATGCAATAAATAAGCGAAAATTGTCAATTGAATTTATTCAAGAGATAAATGCTTTGGTTATGAAATCAACTGGCGCAATGACCAGCACAATTTCTGGTGATTTTGATACATCAAAAGGGGATTTAAGATTAGCCCAAGTTTATGTTGATAAAAAGTATTTTCCTGATTTTAAAAAGATACCAAATCTCTTAGGCGATTTGGTGAAAAATATAAATGACAGGATTGATAAAGTAAAAGGTGATGATATTATTAAATTGTCGGCGGATATTCACTATAACTTTGTAAATATTCATCCTTTCGGTGATGTAAATGGTAGAACTACTCGTTTATTAATGAACTATATTCAGTTATACCATCATGAGCCATTGATTAAAATATTTACAGAGGATAGAGCTGAATATATTGATTCGTTAAATGAAACAGAAGAAAAGGAAGATTTGAATATTTTTAGAGATTTTATTTGTCGTCAGCAAATAAAATTTTACGAATCGGAGTTGGATAAATTCCAAAAAAGTAAATCTGGTTTTTCTTTATTGTTTTAAAATATTGAGATTTATAAAAATAAGTACTGGGCGCAACAAGGGTATAAATCATGCGGGTTTCAGAACAATTTGCAAGTTCGGAACTCGTTGGCAGGGGCAGTAACGGCTGAATAGGAAAGTAGCGCCTTCGCCAATACTTGACCGTTAGCGACTACCGCAGAAAGTGCCTATTAATATCTATTGGTAAATGCCTTGATTTTGAGTAACTTTGTTTCATGGAGGCACTGTACACAGACGACCAAATATTTATTCCGATAATCTCGGACTATGGGTTCAAGGCTACTTTTGGCAATGAAGCCAATACGCTTTTCTTGCGTAGAGCTTTGCAAGCATTTATCAAGTCTGATGTCCCCATAAAAGAGGTTAAATTTGACAAAAACACTTTTGAAGGTATCACACAAGATGGCAGAAGCGGTATTTTTGACTTGGCTTGTACCGATGAAAATGACAATCATTTTATCGTAGAAATGCAGTATGGCGATGCCCCATATTTTGTACAACGTATGAAGTTTTACGCGTTGCATAAGTTTAACGCAATGGTAAAACGAGGAAAGTTTGACTATGGCACGCTGACAAAAATCTATTGTGTGGCTATTTTGGCAAACAATATTCTACCTTACGACGACTTTCACACTTTGGCAAACCTACGAAATGAAAAAGCCGAACTTTTTGACGACCAAATGACGTTTGTTACAGTGGAGTTAGATAAATTTACGTTGCAAGATGTTGATTGTCAGACGGACTTACAAAAACTGATTTATACGATGAAAACGATACATACAGTTACTCAACCGACACAATTTCCCAAATTTTGGGACGAAGAATGGCTCAAAGTTGCCATTGATGAGTTGGACAGTCGAAAGATGACACCCGACGAAAAAGCGTCTTTGGAAATTTTAATTGCTCGTAATGCTGAATCGGTAAAAGCGGAGAGTAGGAAAATAAAAGAAGCAAGAGAAGCTGAAAACTTGGCAGTAAAAACGGAAACGGTAAAAAATGCCTTATTTATGGGCTTGACAGTGGAACAATGTGCAACGCTTGCAGGCGTTTCAGTGGACTTTGTCAAATCAGTTCAGCAACAGTTTACTGGCAAATAGTCAGCTTTTAACGAATATTTGTAATAACACAAATAAAATTCCATCTTTCTTAATCCTTCAAAAAAGCAAACGCCTCTTAATTTATTCAAGAGGCGTTTGCTTTTGTAATTTATTGCTCAGCTTTGATAATTTCTATCTCGAAATAAAGCGTAGAGTTTGGCGGAATACTGCCCATGTCGCGGCTGCCGTAACCCAATTCGGGCGGAATGCGCAACATCAGGCGCGTACCTTCTTCAAACATCGGAATACCTTCGTCCCAACCTTTAATCAGGCGGCCAACGCCAATAGGGAAGGTGGCAGGTTCGCCGCGGTCGAAGGAGCTATCAAATACTTTGCCGTCTTCCAATGAGCCTCTGTAATGCACGGTTACGTTTTTTCCCGCGATGGGTTTGGGGCCAGTGCCTTTGGTCAAAACTTTGTATTCGAGGCCTGAAGGTAGTTTTGTATAACCAATTTTATTTTTTTCTACCGCCCATTTTTTGAAGGCTTCGCCCAAAAACAAAACGTCGGCTACTTTCAATTTTTTATTGGCATTGCTTAAAGCTAACAATGCTTTCGCGTCGCTGCTGGCAGGAATCGTAATGGTTACGGGTTTGCCTTTTGCTTTGTTGGAATAATACACTTGGTCGGATTTCGCGCCAAATTGTGCGCATTGTTCAGGCCAGTCGGCAGACGTGAAACAATAGTCTGGCGTTGGTTCTAACGTCGGGCATTTGTCGCATTGCGCGAAGCTCGGACGCGATACGGCCAACAACGCGGCGGCAGCCAATACCGCATAAGAAGTTTTTTTTGACATCATTTTTGTAGCAACAGATTAAAATTTTGCATCAAATTTGGTTAATTCTCCCCAATCTATCAACGTGCCACACCTAAAATATGTGTTTTTGGGTTGGTTCTTCTGCCAATTTTTTCAATAAAAGAGAAAGGCATATAGCTGATCACTTTATGTATAAATAGTTTTGTACATCAAAAGTAAAATTATATTGCCCTATTAGCGGACAGTGCGCTTTGCTTTTAAATAGTCTGATAATCAATCTTAGTGAGTGAAAGGTAGGGTAGGGTTGAGCACTATTTGCATTTGATCTGTTAATTATAGTGCAGGAAAATGGCATTTATTTCCAAAAAATATTGTTCATAAAATATTAAACGTAAAAGTGCCGTATCCAATTTATTTTGATTGAAATAAAATGGCTTCGGGTAAGCAGAAAAAGCAATATTAAACTTATTCTTTTTTTTATTGAATATCCACTAAAACACAATGAAATGACAAACGCAAATTCAAATCCAACATTTAGCGTTTTTAAAAGCGAAAACGAAATTCCCGAAAACTTCCGCGTTCCTGTCATTGAGCAGCGCGAATATTTGCTCAATGGCCAACTCGTCACATGGAGCGGCGAGGTAACCGACATTTACTCTTCCGTGCATGTGTTAGAAAATGGGCAAACGGTTCGTAAAAGACTCGGCAGCATACCCAATATTACGTCCAAAGAAGCCTTTGAGGCATTGGATGCCGCCGAAAAAGCCTACAACAACGGGTTGGGCGAATGGCCGCAAATGTCCGTAGAAGGCCGCATCAAGTGTATGCAAAAATTCGTGTTCCTGATGCTGGAGCAGCGCGATTTGGTGATTCGTTTGCTCATGTGGGAAATTGGCAAGACGCTGGCCGATGCCACCAAAGAATTTGACCGAACCGTCGATTACATCAACGATACGATAGACGCGCTCAAAGATTTGGACAGAGAATCCTCACGTTTCCAACAAGCCGAAGGCACTATTGCGCAAGTGCGTAGAGTTCCGCTCGGTGTGGTGCTAAGTATGGGGCCTTTCAATTATCCACTCAACGAGATTTTTACTACACTTATTCCTGCGTTACTGATGGGCAACACGATTTTGTTCAAAATGCCAAAGCATGGTGTTTTGCTGCATTATCCTTTGCTCAAAGCGTTCCAAGAGGCTTTTCCTGCGGGTGCGGTAAACACGCTGTACGGAAAAGGCGCAGAAATTATTGCGCCACTCATGGAAAGTGGAAGAATTAATGTACTGGCGTTTATTGGGTCGAGCAAAGTGGCGAATGGCCTCAAAAAATTGCACCCAAATATCAACCGACTACGTGCGATTTTGAGTTTAGATGCCAAAAATGCTGCCATCGTTACCAACAACGCCAATTTAGATGTGGCCGTAAGTGAATGTTTGGCGGGTTCGCTCTCGTTCAATGGCCAGCGATGCACGGCACTCAAATTGATTTTTGTACAAAAAGAAATAGCTCCTGCGTTTGTAGAGAAATTTAGTGCGGCAGTGAGCAACCTCAAAGCGGGTTTGCCTTGGGAAAAAGATGTAAAAATCACGCCATTGCCTGAACCAAACAAACCAGCGTATTTGCAAGGTTGCCTGCAAGACGCGCAGGCCAAAGGCGCAAACGTCATTAACCCAAACGGTGGATATACAAACGAATCGTTGGTGATTCCTGCGGTCGTGTATCCTGTCAAGGAATCCATGCGTTTGTATCATGAAGAGCAATTTGGGCCATTAGTTCCTATTGTGCCTTTCGATTCGCTCGAAGAGCCGCTTAAATATCAGATTGAGGCCTCGCACGGTATGCAAGTGAGTATTTTTAGCGAAAATGCCGAAGAAGTGGCTAGCCTTATCGACCCATTTGTCAATTTGGTAAGCCGCGTAAATATCAACTGCCAAGCGCAACGCGGGCCAGACGTGTTCCCCTTCACAGGCCGCAAAGACAGTGCAGAAGGAACGCTTTCGGTATTTGATGCGTTGCGTTCGTTCTCAATTCGTGCGTTGGTAGCCACCAAAGTAACCGAATCGAACAAACAGTTACTCAATGGTATCGTGAAAGACCACAAATCCAACTTTTTGAGTACGGATTATATTTTCTAAGATGTGGTTTAATGAAAACGTAGATTTGATTTGTCATTAACGGTTATTGGTCAAATCTACAAACAATGTTGTTTTATAACCCTTATAGTTTTAGCCGCTATAAGGGTTTTTTGCAAAAAATAGACATTTAGTATGCTAAAATTTAGCAATACCTCTATTCCTTTTTGCTTAACTTTGACTTATTCAATATGTAATTCAGAAACAAAAAATATGGCTAAGCAAAATAAAACTGTTTCCTCCGAAATAAGTGTTATAGATTTTCTGAACAGCAGCACAGACAGCGAAGAAAAAAGAAACGATAGTTTTCGTCTCGTGGAACTTATGCGCGAATGGTCGGGCTGTGAAGCCAAAATGTGGGGCGGCTCTATTGTCGGATTCGGAAGTTATCATTACAAATATGCCAGCGGACACGAAGGCGATGCGCCGCTGATTGGTTTTTCGCCCCGCAAAGCCGAATTTTCGCTGTATGTTTATACGCCAGACCAAAACCAAACGAATTTGTTGGCCGAGTTGGGCAAATACAAAATGGGCAAAGCCTGTATCTATATCAAAAAATTAGCGGACATCGATACGGCCAAGCTCGAACAAATTTGCAAAGCTACCATCGCACATTTACAAACGCAATAAGCTTAAGTTCTTTCAATAAATCCCCGAAGTCCCTCTACTTTTGGGGTTTATTTTTATTCTTTTCATTAATTATGAAAATTCAATTTGTTTATTATCAGTCGTTTATGTTTTTATTTAAAATATTTTTCAAAATTATATTGTATGCAATATAATTGTACACTATATTTGTAGCATGAACAACGAAGCAGCACAAAACAGCAGCCAAGACGGGCTAAAATTAAATGAGCAAATTTGCTTTCCGCTGTACGCGCTTTCGCGGAGTATTACGCAACTATACCAACCGCATCTCAAAGAGCTTGACCTTACTTATCCGCAATATTTGATTATGTTATTTTTGTGGGAACAACCGCAAGCCAGCGTATCAGAACTTTGTAAGGCTTTGTTATTGGATACGGGAACACTTACGCCATTGCTCAAGCGAATGGAACAAAAAGGGTTGCTCACACGCCAACGAGACACGGCAGACGAACGCAAAGTTTGGATTCGGCTCACGGATGAAGGCACACAATTACGCGAAAAAGCCAAAGCCATTCCGCCACAAATGTTTTGTGAATTTGGTATGGATATTACTGAATTTCTGCAACTTAGAGAACAACTTTACAAATTATTAAATAAAATAAATCCTCAATCCAACAACAGTTAAGTTTACCTCATCATGGAAATCCTTTATACAGCCCAAGCTTCTGCCCAAGGTGGTAGAAACGGCCACGTTCGTTCATCGGACGACGTTTTGAATTTGGAAGTGCGTATGCCAAAATCGTTGGGCGGCACAGGTGGCGCGTACACCAACCCCGAACAACTTTTTGCGGCGGGTTATGCTGCTTGTTTTGATAGTGCCCTGAATTTGGTGGCGCGTATGCAAAAAGTAGCTGTGCAAGATACCGTCGTAACGGCAAACGTAAGCATCGGCAAAACAGAAGCGGGCGGGTTCGGATTGGCCGTAGCCTTAGAAGTGAAAATCCCGAATGTGGAACGTAGCGTAGCCGAAGGCCTTTTGCAAGCTGCACACGCGGTTTGTCCGTACTCAAACGCCACACGCGGCAACATTGAGGTTAGCCTCAAATTGGTTGATTAGTAATAAATTGGAAACTAAAAATCTCAAAAATCCCTTGTATGCTGCCCGAACGCACACAAGGGATTTTTTTGATATGTTAGTATTTAATCTTAGTGTATATTGCCTACGTTTATAGCAGCACTTCCTATATTTTAAGCCAATATTCTATTTAGTTAGATTACTCGGAACGAACCATGAAAAACCTTCCTCAAAACCGATGTAAATGCTTTGTGCCGCCACCGCATTATACAGATTATCAATCTCACTTTATTGGCACGGACGACACCAATGGCCGATTTGCGGAAGTAACCCACGAAACTTGTATTCATTGCGGAACGATATGGCTTAACTATTTTGTTGAATTTGAGTCATTTAGGAAGTCAGGCCGTTATTATAGAGGCATTATTAGCGCAGGTGAGCTACAAACCATTACGCCAAGCAATGCCGTTCAATATCTGGAAAGCTTGGATTGGTTCTTATATGGTGGCTCTTATTTTGATTCTTGGGGCACGTATGGCAGCGGAAAACTTCAGGTGGACAGATAAAAACCAGTTTGGCACATTGCTTTCTTCTATAAAGAATAAAGGTTTTATGTATCTTTGATTAAAAAAATTGCAAAAACTATGGCAGAAAATCAGGACTTTTTGGGAGAAGTAGCCGCCAATTATTTGCACGTAAACCGCCAGTCGTGGAACGGACGTGTAGAAGCGCATTTACAATCCGAATTTTATGATGTAGCGGGCTTTTTGGCGCACAAAAACTCACTCAAAAGCATTGAGCAAGATTTATTGGGCGAGGTGAAAGGCAAAGAAATTTTGCATTTGCAATGTCATTTCGGGCAAGATACGCTTTCGTTGGCACATTTGGGTGCAGTGGTTACGGGCGTGGACTTGTCGGACAAAGCCATCACGGCAGCCCAAGAATTAGCCCACCAAACGCAGCTACAAGCAGAGTTTATCTGTGCTGACATTTACGAGCTGCCGCAGCATCTGCACCAAAAATTCGATGTGGTTTTTACCAGTTATGGCACTATCGGCTGGCTGCCCGACTTGGACAAATGGGCCAAAGTGATTGCGCATTTTCTCAAACCCAATGGCCGTTTGGTTTTTGTGGAATTTCACGCCGTCGTGTGGATGTTTGACGATTCGTTCCAAAAAGTAGCCTACAATTATTTCAACGATGGAGCGATCGTAGAAACCGAAAGCGGCACGTATGCCGACCGCAACGCCACCATTACGCAAAAATATGTGATGTGGAATCACCCCGTTTCGGACGTACTCAATAGCCTGATTCGTAATGGTCTGGATATAAATTCTTTTGATGAATATGATTATTCGCCTTACGATTGCTTCCGCGAAACCGAAGAATTTGAAACAGGGAAATTCAGAATCAAGCATTTGGGGAATAAAATCCCGATGGTGTACGCCATCGCCGCCACCCGAAAGGCATAAACAAAAAACAGGCAAGCGAAACATATCACTTGCCTGTTTTTTTTATCTAAATCAATATTTTTAGAACATTTCGCTTACTAAGCCTGGGAGCAAACCCAAAATCAATGTAAGCATAGTCGTAATAGCCAAAACGGTTTTGTAGTTGCTGTGAACAGCTACTTTTGGTTCGTTTGAAGACTTCATGTACATGGCAATTACCACACGGAAATAGTAGTAGATGCTCACCGCCGAAGCCAACACGGCAATCACCAACAACCAAGTAAGACCGCGTTCTACGGCACTTACGAAGATGAAGAATTTACCAAAGAAACCAGCCGTAAGCGGAATACCAGCCAACGAACACATGGCCACCGTCATTACGAAAGCCAAAAACGGATTGCTTTTACCCAAACCATTGAAACTGTCGTAGTTTTCGTTGCCACGCTCAGAAGCTACGGCCATCATTACGCCGAAAGCACTCACCGTTGCTATTGTATAAGCCAACGAATAAAACAAGATGGCTTGTAGCGATTTGTCGTTGAGAGCTACCACCGCAATAAGCAAATAACCCGCGTGCGACACACTCGAATACGCCATCATGCGTTTGAAACTTTGCTGATAAACAGCTGTAAGGTTGGCAATAATCAAAGTCAGAACGGTCATCGTCGCGATGCTCACCCACCAGAAATCATAGATTTGGCCGAAAGACACCGAAAGCAATTTGTACAATGCTGCAAAACCTGCGGTTTTTACGACAGTGGACATGAACGTAGTGAACAACGATGGCGCACCTTCGTACACGTCTGGTGTCCAGAAATGGAACGGCGCAGCCGACACTTTAAACAAAATACCAATCAACATGAACGTAAGACCCATGTAAAGCATTGGGGCATTGTCGCCTGACAAGTTGGTAATGCGTGCCGCAATTTCGTGTAAGCTGAACGACATGGTAGCACCGTACACCAAAGCCACGCCAAAAAGTAAAATACCTGTGGCAAACGAACCCATCAAGAAATATTTGAGGGCGGCTTCATTGGAACGAAGATTGCGTTTTTCGCTACCCGTCAGCACGTACATGGCAATAGAAAGAATTTCAATTCCCACAAACAACATAATGATATTCTCAAAAGAAATCATCATGATAGCACCTACCACCGAAAACAACAGAATAGAGTAATATTCGGCTGGTTGGGCGTGTGGGTCGGACAAATAGCGCGTAGAAAGCGGCAGAATCAAGAGAGCCGCCAGTATCACAATACCCGAAAAGGCAACGGACACGTTATCTACGGTCATCATTTCCGCAAAATACGCTTCTGTTGGCGCATTGTTCCAGTAATAAGCATTTGCACCAAACACTACCAACAAAAACAGCACGGCTGCGGGTAGTAACATATTGCGCGTTTTCTGAAATCCGAGAAAAAGATTAGCGATTCCGAAAACCGATAATAGAATAATTGGTATCATCGTGTAGTATCTTTTTTTGAAAAATCAATTCAAAAATAGCTGTAAAACAGCATTTTATCGGGCTATAACTTGTAATAAATGTTCTACGGCTGGCGCAGTCATGTTCAAGAACGGTGCAGGATATAAGCCAATCCAAAACACCATCAGAGCCAACGGGAACAACGTCGCTTTTTCTACAAAGCTAATATCGCCGAAGTTGGTAGTAAGTGAACTTTGTTCGCCAAACATCACGCCTTGGAACATACGCAGCATATAAACCGCTCCCAAGATAATCGTAACGCCCGCAATCGCTCCAAACCAAACATTATACTGGAACACACCAGACAAAAGTAAAAATTCACCCACAAAGCCGTTGGTTAGCGGCAAAGCCACACTACCAAGCATCAAAATCATAAAGAAAATGGTAAGGGCTGGCGTGTTGCGCGTAATACCGCCCATTCGCTCAATTTCGTGCGTTTGGATACGGCTATAAATTATTTCCACGATAAAAAACAAACCTACTACGTTGATACCGTGCGAAAGCATCTGTACCATAGCACCTTGCAAACCGTTTTGCGTAAGCGAGAAAACACCTGCCGCCATTAGGCCAACGTGTGCAAACGACGAATAAGCAATCAAACGTTTTACGTTTTGTTGTTTGATGGCGATAATAGAGCCGTAAATAATGCCAATTACCGACAAAACAATGGCCAACGTACCCCAATGCGCTGCGGCTTGCGGCACAACAGGCAAAAGCCAACGAATCACGCCATAAATACCCATTTTAAGCATAATACCCGACAAAAGCATTGTCGCTGGTGTAGGTGCTTCGGTGTAAGTATCTGGTTGCCAAGTATGGAACGGGAATACTGGCATTTTGATACCAAAAGCCAAGAACAAAGCCCAGAATACATAACATTGTGCAGACTCATCAAGTTTTAGCGCATAAAACGCTTCAAGGCTTGAAGAGTGATTGCCTGGCGTTTGGAAATACAGGTAAGCCAAAGCCACCAACATAAACAAACTACCGAAAATCGTGTAAATAAAGAATTTGAAAGTTACAGCCACGCGACGTTCGCCACCCCAAATGCCTGCCAAGAAATACACAGGAATCAAGGCCGCTTCCCAGAAAAGGTAGAATAACACTGCATCTTGTGCCGTGAAAACACCAATCAAGGCCGCCTGCATGAACAGTATAAGCGCGTAGAAAGCCGAAGGATTTTTATAATGATGCTTGAAAGTAGAAAGCACTATCCAAGGCATCAGGAATGTAGTAAGAATTACAAGTAAAAGGCTTATGCCGTCCATTCCCAAACTAAAGTTAATTCCAGCCGAAGCAACCCACGGGAAATTAACAGCAAATTGTACGGAAGCATCAGCAGTAAATTGCGCCACAGCCGCCAAAGCCAAACCCAACTCAATGAGCGTAGCGATGAAAGCTATCTTTTTTGTGCTTTCGCCTTGCATGAACAGCAGTAATACAGCCGAAACAAGCGGTAAGGCAATCAGTCCAAGTGTTATCATATCGTTCTATCTATGAGAATAAATATTCTAAAATATTAGGTTACAGCTTTTTACAGAATAAAGAAATTCAACACTAATATCAACGTGATGCTTGCCACCATCACAAAGATATAGAAGCCTGTAACACCCGTTTGGATTTGTCGGAACAAACTGCTCAAACCTTTTACCAATTGTCCTACGGCGTTCACGGCCAAATCAATTACCAAAAATTCGATTACGGCATAGAAAAACGTAGAAAGCGCAAACAATGGTTTTACAAATACGGTGTCATAAATTTCGTCCACATAATATTTGTTGTACACCACTTTTTGCAAAGCTGGAATAGGTTGGCCGTCGGCCACTGGCACCGATTTTTTGCTCACATACACCACATACGCAGCAATAGCCGAAACCACCGCAGCCGCCACCGAAACGCCCATCAACATAAACTCAGTCGAGTGGTCGAGGTGATGACCTGCAAACGCCTCTGGGTTCGCTGCTTTTGCTTGTGCAAACAACGGACTCATAAAATTAGCTAACCAATGTTTGCCTTCTGCAAATACTTCTGGCACACCAAGCAAACCGCCTGCCGCCGACAATACCGCCAACACCATCAGCGGGAAAGTCATCGAAAATGGCGACTCGTGCAAATGTGATTTTTGGTGTTCGCTACCTCTGAACTCGCCAAAGAAAGTCAAGAACAACAAACGGAACATATAGAACGATGTCATAATCGAACCCAACACACCAAACGCCCACATTACTTTGTTGTGTTCGTACACATGCGCCAAAATTTCGTCTTTGGAGAAAAAGCCAGCAAACGGCGGAATACCAGAAATAGCGATGGTACCAATCAGAAACGTAAGGAATGTAATTGGCAATGCTTTACGCAAACCGCCCATTTTACGAATGTCTTGTTCGTCGCTCATGGCGTGGATTACGCTACCCGCACCCAAGAAAAGTAAGGCTTTGAAGAAAGCGTGTGTCAGGACGTGGAACATAGACGACGAGTAAGCCATCACGCCCAAGCCTAAAAACATATAACCCAACTGACTCACCGTAGAGTAAGCCAATACTTTTTTGATGTCGTTTTGGAAAATACCGATTGTAGCGGCAAAAAGAGAAGTTGCAAGGCCGATAATGGCTACAAACTCAAGCGTTGTAGGCGCAAGCGAATACAACACATTCGAGCGAATAATCATGTAGATACCAGCTGTAACCATCGTAGCGGCGTGGATAAGTGCCGAAACTGGAGTTGGACCTGCCATCGCGTCGGGCAACCAAGTGTAAAGCGGCAATTGCGCACTTTTACCCATTGCACCCACAAAAAGCAATAGCGTGATAGCCGTAGCCGCTGCGCTATTGATAGCCAATTTTGTACCTGCTTGCGCAAACACGTCGGCATATTCAACGCTGCCGAAATTGGCAATAATCATAAAAATACCCAACAAAAAGCCCAAATCGCCGATGCGGTTCATAATGAAGGCTTTTTTCGCAGCATTGTTATAATTGGTGTTTCTGTTCCAGAAGCCGATAAGCAAGTAAGAACAAAGCCCTACGCCTTCCCAGCCAACAAACATTACCACGTAATTAGAACCCATTACCAGCAATAACATCGAGAACACGAACAAGTTAAGGAAAGCGAAAAACTTACCGAAACCTTCGTCGTGGTGCATATAGCCAATGGAGTAAATATGAATAAGCGAACCTACGCCCGTCACCAACAACAACATTATAAGAGAAAGCTGGTCGATGAGGAAAGAGAAAGAAATATGTAGGTCTGCTACGGTAATCCAATCGAAAAGTAGTACGCGCTGCGGAGTGCTGCCACCAGCCAAAAACTGGCTGAATACCAACAAAGAAAGAACAAACGAGCCTATCACCGCCGCCGAGCCTATAAGCCCTACCGCACTCTTTGGTACTTTACGAAATCCTAAGCCATTGATAGTGAAGCCAATCAATGGTAGCAAAGGAATCAAAATACAGAGCAATTGCATACAGTTTAATTTATTATAATGAGTAAATAACTTTTCCTATGGGAATGGAGTTTTTCTTTAGTATAAAAATGAACCAATCGGTTACCACTTGAGTTTGGACATCAACTCTACGTCTATGGAGCGTACATTTCTGTAAATCATGACGATAATGGCAAGCCCAACGGCTACTTCGGCGGCAGCTACCGCCATAATGAAAAACACAAACACTTGACCGTTCGGGTCGGAGCGATAAGCCGAAAAGGCCGTTAGCAACAAATTCACGGAGTTGAGCATAAGCTCTACGGACATGAAAATAATCAGAGCGTTGCGGCGCGTGAGTACACCTACTATGCCTATCACAAACAGAGCGGAAGCAAAAAACACATAGTAGTTTAGCGGAATGGTCTTAATGACCTCAGGTATTTCGTGCATTGGTATCGTATTTATTGTACAATAAACTTAAGTATCTGTAATTGATTAGAATGTGTTACGTTCTCCCGCTTCGCGTTTGCCGAGCATTACAGCACCAGCCATCGCAACCAACAACAGAATCGAAGCCAATTCGAAAGGAACTAAGAAACGTGTGAAAAGGGCTTTACCTAAACTTTTGACCAAACCTACTTGCGAGTCGAAAGTGGTTTCATCTACGCTGTGCAAGTTGGCATCTTTCAGAACGGCCACAATCACGACCAACAGCATACCGCCCGCAATGGACGCAGCCACTTTGAACAAATTACTTTTGTGGACTTCATGCTCACTTTTCATGTTCAGGAACATAATCACGAACAAGAAAAGTACCATGATAGCACCTGCGTACACAATAATGTTCACGGCAGCAATAAACTGGGCGTTGAGCAAAACGTAGTGGCCAGAAAGGGAGAAAAACGTAAGTATCAGGTACAAAACGCTATGCACTGGGTTGCGCGAAAACACCACCATCAGCGCACTGAGTAAGGCCAAGAATGTAAGAAAATAAAAGAGTTTATCTGCCATAAAAGATGAGCGATAAAAAGCTGTAAATTTATTAGTAAAGTGAAAATTTTAAAGTTTTTTCACAAAGTTTTTTACAATTTTTAAGAAAAGAGCAACCGATGCTTAGCGTTTTTTGGGAACACGAACCAAATCATTGTTCACATAACGGTCAGAATCAGTAAGTCCTGATTTCACGGACTTAGGCGCACGCTTGCGGTCAAGCGACTCAACCAAGCGGTCTTTGCCGAAAATCACATCTTCGCGCTCAAAGAATGCAGGAGCAAGTTTGTCGCTTTGCAAGAAAATAGCTGCTTTCGGGCAAGCCTCTTCGCACAAACCGCAGAAAATACAACGCAACATATTGATTTCGTAAACCGCTGCGTATTTTTCTTCACGATACAAATTCTCCTCTCCTTTTTTGCGTTCTGCCGACACCATCGAGATGGCCTCCGCAGGACAAGAAAGCGCACACAAACCACAAGCCGTACATCTTTCGCGGCCTTGTTCGTCGCGTTTGAGCACGTGCAAACCTCTGTACACCGAACTCATCGGGCGTTGCTGCTCAGGATATTGTATGGTTGGTTTCTTTCTGAAAAAGTGCTTAATGGTAATGCCCAAGCCTTGCGCAATAGCAGGCAAATACATACGCTCAGAAAGCGTCAGGGGCTTTTGTTCTATCTTTTTAGCTCTATTGGATAGTTTTTGCATGGCACATACTTTTTTAAGTTATCAAATAACTGATAATCAAATACTTTTTAGTTATTGAAAAAGTATTGCTTAATCATAATCGCCGCACCTGTCAGGATAATATTAAGAATTGACAAAGGAATAAGCGATTTCCAGCCCAAATTCATGAGTTGGTCGTAACGGAAGCGTGGAAGCGTCCAACGAACCCACATAAAGAAGAAGATGAAAGCTACTATTTTACCGAAAAACACGAGTGTTCCGACGATAGTCAAAACGTTGTGAGGCAAACCTAATTTGTCGATGAATGGGAAATGGTAGCCACCAAAATACATCGCAGACATTACGGCAGAAGCCACAAAAATGTTGATGTATTCGGCAAACAAATAAAAGCCCAATTTCATACTGCTATATTCGGTGTGATAACCGCCAATCAACTCGGCTTCGCACTCTGGCAAATCGAAAGGCGTGCGGTTGGTCTCAGCAAAAGCACAAATCAAGAAAATGATAAAGCCCAAAGGTTGGTAAAAAATATTCCAAGAGAAACCAGAAATACCCAAAAGCGGCTCACCTTGTTGTTTTACGATGTCGAACAAGTTAAGCGAACCCGAACTCATCAGGATTGCCACGATAGACATACCCATTGCTAATTCGTAGCTAATGTTTTGAGATGCAGCACGAATCGCACCCAACAACGAGAATTTGTTGTTAGAAGCCCAGCCACCAATCATTACACCATAAACGCCCAACGAAACCACACCAAAAATATACAAGATACCGATGTTTGCTTCTACACCTTGCACTCTAATCTCCTGACCTTCAACTTCTAACGTGTTGCCGAACGGAATAACCGCACTCGACATCAAAGCCGTCGTGATGGCCAAGCAAGGCCCTGCAATAAACAGCCATTTGTTAGAACGAGCAGGAATAAATTCTTCTTTGAAGAACATTTTTACCGCATCGGCCAACGGTTGAAACAAACCAAATGGCCCCGCACGGTTTGGCCCCAAGCGGTCTTGCAAAAAACCTGCGATTTTACGTTCCGCATAGGTAGAATATGTAGCTATCAATAAGGTAATTCCAAAAATCAGGAGTATGATAATGGCTTTAACCAACAGTACAGTATTTTCCATTGATACTTTCTTTTAAATTTTATATGCTTTACAAAATAAAGAATAAAGACTTTATGCAAGCCTTTACTCTTTGTTTACTTTATATTCTACCAATTTAGGATGCGTATCGTCAATTGCCTTGTAATCTCTTTCCGCTACTTTGAGTTGGAAATCAGGCTTTTGCAAATTGCCTAAGTAGTGATTTTGAGAAATAACCGACGTTCTGGAAATAGCGCGAGGTTGCTCAATTACCCAATCGCTGGTATTTTTCTTCTCAAAACGGCAAGTGTTACAGATGAAAGATTCGCGTTCTACTTCGTTGTAAGCATTACGGCGAGCCGTTACGCGCAACACCTCATCGCCTCTGTACCAAAGTACCACTTTACCACTGCATTTGTCGCAGTCGCGGTGTGCGTCCACTGGTTTAGTGAACCAAACACGGTTTTTGAAACGGAAAGTTTTGTCGGTAAGCGCACCCACTGGGCATACGTCAATGATGTTGCCGTAGTATTCGCCTTCAACAGATTTGCTAATATAAGTGCTGATTTCGGCAGCATCACCGCGTTTCATTACGCCGTGAACGCGTTTTGAAGTAAGTTGGTCGGCTGTAAATACGCAGCGGTAACACAAAATACAACGCGTCATGTGCAACTGCACGTAAGGGCCAATATCTATTTTATCGAAAGTGCGGCGTTCTTCCTGATAACGCGTCGCAGAAGCACCATGTTCGAAAGCAAAATTTTGTAAATCGCATTCGCCTGCTTGGTCGCAAACTGGGCAGTCGAGCGGGTGATTCAACAACAAAAATTCTACTACCGCTTTGCGCGTGTCCAAAACGTCCTGACTAAGTGTGTTTTCTACCACCATGCCATCTTGCACGCCCGTAATACACGAAGCCACTAATTTTGGCATCGGACGCGGGTCTTTGGCCGAACCTTGCGTAACTTTCACCAAACAAGCACGGCATTTGCCACCGCTACCTTTGAGCGATGAATAATAGCACATCGCAGGCGGCACTACGTCGCCACCGATTTTGCGTGCTGCCTGAAGTATGGTAGTACCTGGTTCTACTTCTACTTCTATTCCATCAAAAGTAATTTTTATTAACTCCATAGTATCAAAACCAAGGTTGGAAGTTCTTTTTATTGACTGATAATTAGGCGGTTACCGCTTCACGGCGATAAATAGGGCCTGAAATGTGTGCTTGCGAAGGATTTTTCACGTGCCACTCAAACTCGTCGCGGAAATGGCGAATAGCCGCAGCCACTGGCCACGCTGCCGCATCTCCAAGCGGACAAATCGTATTACCTTCTATCTTTTTGGCTACGCTCACCAGCAAATCAATATCCGCCGATGTGCCGTGTCCGTATTCGATGCGGTGCAACACTTTTTCCATCCAACCCGTACCCTCGCGGCATGGGCTACATTGTCCGCAAGATTCGTGATGATAGAAACGCGCAAAATTCCAAGTGTTACGCACGATGCAAGTGTCTTCGTCCATGACGATAAAACCACCCGAACCAAGCATTGTACCTGTCGCAAAACCACCATCCGAAAGGGATTCGTAGGTCATCAAGCGATTTTCGCCATTGACAGTTTTAAGAATAAGTTCTGTTGGCAAAATCGGTACTGACGAACCGCCAGCTACAACCGCTTTCATTTTTTTGCCTTTCCAGATGCCGCCGCAATATTCGTCAGAGTAAATAAATTCCTCGACTGGTACGCCCAATTCGATTTCATAAACACCTGGTTTGTTGATGTGGCCAGAGGCCGAAATCAATTTTGTACCTGTACTGCGACCAATACCAATTTTTGCGTATTCCTCGCCTCCGTTGTTCACAATCCACGAAACAGCCGCGATAGATTCTACGTTGTTTACTACGGTCGGGCAACCATAAAGACCTGCAATCGCTGGGAAAGGCGGTTTGTTGCGTGGGTTGCCGCGTTTGCCTTCGAGCGATTCGAGCAAAGCCGTTTCCTCGCCGCAAATGTAAGCACCACCACCCGACTGAACATAAATGTCTAAGTCGTAGCCACTTCCCAAAATATTTTTACCCAAAAAGCCTTTGGCGTAAGCCTCTGCAATGGCTTTTTCGAGAATCGTTACTACATACAGCATTTCGCCGCGCAAATAAATGTACGAAGTGTTTGTACCCAACGCATAGCTGGACACAATCATGCCTTCTACCAATGTATGCGGGCTGTGCGACATCAAGTAGCGGTCTTTGAAAGTACCTGGCTCACTTTCGTCGCCGTTGCAAACCAAATAGCGAGGTTTGCCCGATTTTTTATCAATAAAACTCCACTTCATGCCCGTCGGGAAACCTGCTCCCCCACGACCACGCAAGCCCGATTTTTTTACTTCCTCCACCACATCGTCTGGCGACATAGTTTTAAGGGCTTTTTCCACGGCACGGTAGCCACCTTTTTGGCGATACACCTCGAAAGTTTCGATACCTTGCGTGTTAATATGTTCGGTTAATATCTTTAATCCCATGATGTTACGAGTATTTTTGCTTCAACAATGAGTTTATCTTTTATAAAACTACGAATGAATTTTGAGCGTTAGGAATAGCGAGGCAATTACACCCACTCTTTTTCGATAAGCTCATCAACCTTTTGCGGGTTGAGGTCTTCGTAATATTTATAATCACCGTTGAAGGTTTTGAGTTTTACTTGCAAGCAAGGCGCGCCACCACAAGCGGCCAAACATTCTACGGTTTTGATGGTAAAGCGTTTGTCTGCTGTTGTTTCGCCTACTTTCACGCCCAATTTATTTTCCAAATGTTCTACCAACTCATCCGCGCCACGCAAAGCGCAAGGGCCTGTGCGACAAACTTCTAACACATATTTTCCGACTGGCTCTAAGTGAAACATCGTGTAGAAAGAGGCAACCTCATATACTTCTACAGGCTCAATGCTCAACAAAGAAGCCACATAATCCATTACGGGAACGCTACACCAGCCCCATTCAGTTTGTGCCAAGTGCAATACGGGCAAAAGGGCAGATTTTTGCTTTCCTTCTGGGTAATGACTAATAATCTCTTGCACCCTTTTGAGGGCTTCGGCAGGAAACTGCACGTTTTCGTTATGCGTTGTTTCAACCATTTTCTTTTCGTGTTTACTTCTTATAAAAATTTGAAACCCAGAGAATTAGGCATCTAACTCTCCCGCTATCACGTTTAAGCTACTGAGGATAAGGATAGCGTCCGAAAGCATCGTGTCTTTAATCATTTCAGGGTAAGCCTGATAGTATATAAAGCACGGACGACGGAAATGTAAACGGTATGGCGTGCGGCCACCGTCGCTGATAAGATAGAAACCTAACTCACCGTTGCCACCTTCTACGGAGTGGTAAACCTCTCCTACTGGTGCATCTATTTCGCCCATTACTATCTTGAAGTGATAGATAAGAGCTTCCATGTTGCGATAAACTTCTTCTTTGGGCGGCAAATAATAGTGCGAAGCGTTGGCGTGATAGTCGCCTGCTGGCAAGTTGTTAAGGGCTTGCTCAATGATGCGTACACTTTGCCAAATTTCTTCGTTACGAACCAAATAGCGGTCGTAAGTATCGCCTTTTGTACCGACAGGAATATCAAATTCAAAATCTTGGTACGAAGAATAAGGATTCATGACGCGCACGTCGTAGTCCACGCCAGCGGCACGCAAGTTTGGCCCCGTAAAGCCATATTGCAAGGCACGTTCTGGCGAAATACCGCCTACGTCTTTGATGCGGTCCACGAAAATGCGGTTACGATTCATCAACGATTCAAACTCCTGCATTACAGGCTTAAATCCTTTGATAAAATCCTTAATTTTTTGAATGGCTACTGGAGAAAGGTCGCGTTCCATGCCGCCGATGCGTCCCATATTGGTCGTAAGACGTGCACCGCAAACCTCCTCATAAATATCATAGATTTTTTCTCTTTCTTGGAAAACGTACAAGAAGCCCGTAAACGCACCAGAGTCCACACCCAAGATACTGTTACAAATCAGGTGGTCGGCGATACGCGCCAACTCCATCATGATTACGCGGATATATTGCGCACGCTTAGGCACGTCCACACCCAACAGCTTTTCTACGGTCATGTGCCAGCCTAAGTTGTTGATAGGCGACGAACAGTAGTTCATGCGGTCGGTTAGGGTCGTGATTTGGTAGAGGTTACGACGTTCTGCCAATTTTTCGAACGCACGGTGAATGTAACCGATAGTCGGCACAGCCGAAACGATTTTTTCGCCGTCCATTTGCAAGATATTCTGGAAAATACCGTGCGTAGCGGGGTGCGTTGGCCCTAAGTTTAGGGTTGTAAGTTCGTTTATATAAGAGACAACCTCAGCTTCATTGGCAGGGTTGTTATTCAATTTGATTTCAGACATAACTTTCTGTTTTGAGTTTGATAAATCGGCCTCAATTATCGTCCAAACATTGCGTCTTCTTTGTCGCGGCGCATTGGGTCTTCTACGGGATACTCCTTACGAAGTGGGAAATAATCCATATCTTCCATGTTGAGCACACGGATAAGATTAGGGTGTCCCGAAAATACAATTCCGAAGAAGTCGTATGCTTCGCGTTCCATCCAGTTGGCCGCAGGCCATAGACCTGTAATAGTTGGCACAACGGCATCTTCGATAGGGAAGAATATTTTGATACGCAAGCGGTGATTATGCACAAGGCTGTGCAATTGATACACGACACTCAACTCCTCACCTTTGCGGTCGGGGAAATGCACGCCGCACATGGTGGTCAGAAATATATACTGGAATTCTTGGTGGTCGCGCAGATATTCCAACAAAGCCACGATGTTTTCACGCGTGGTAGTGAAAGTCAGTAGCTCATAGGGTTCGTGCACATCGGCAATAGCATCGCCGAACTTTTGCTTAATATCTTCGATTACAGCTTGATTGGTAAGCATTTGCGCTATATTGATTTCAGATGTTGATATAAAAAAGCAAGAGACAAGCCATTGCTGGTTTGCCTTCTTTTTTACTTATTATTTAATATTGTAAGAAGCCAACAACTGTTGGTATTCGGGAGCGTTACGACGACGAACCGACTCGGTAGCAGCCAACTCCTGTATTTTGAGTAGCCCTTCGATGATTTGTTCGGGACGAGGCGGACAACCTGGCACATATACGTCCACAGGCACTACGCGGTCAATACCTTGCAACACGCTGTAAGTATCAAAAATACCACCGCTTGAAGCGCAAGCACCTACGGCAATCACCCAACGAGGTTCGGCCATTTGTTCGTACACTTGACGCACAACTGGTGCCATTTTCTTGGCGATTGTGCCCATTACCATCAACAAATCGGCTTGGCGAGGCGAGAAACTTGGTCTTTCCGAACCAAAACGCGCAATGTCGTAAGTGGCAGCCATCGTGGCCATAAACTCAATACCACAACAAGAAGTAGCAAAAGGTAATGGCCATAGTGAATTTTTACGCGCCATACCTACCACTTGGTCTAAAGATGTAGCAAAGAACCCAGCTCCTTCTACACCCTGAGGGGCATCTTCCATTTTTACCATAATCTTATATGTTTGAGTCGGGAAGCGACTTCGATTTTTGTGTATTTACTACGACTTTTTCTGGTGAATCTTGAGTAAAAGTCAAAACTCGTGTATTTATTATTTAGAAGGAATATAAATTACCTATTCCCACTTCAATACGCCTTTTTTGATAATGTAATAAAAGCCTGCTAAAAGCGTACCCATGAACAGGAGCATTTCTCCGAAAATAGCAAAACCGCCTTGGCTTTCTTTTACAAACTCTTTGAAATTGACTGCCCAAGGATACATGAAGATAATCTCCACGTCAAAAAGTACAAAAAGAATAGCTATCAAAAAGTACTTAATAGAGATAGGTGTACGCGCATCACCATGTGCTTCAATACCGCATTCCCAAGATTCGTCTTTTACTTGGCTGTTACGCTTAGGGCCGAGCAAGTGCGTAGCAATAATGGAAGTAACCACAAAGCCTAAAGCTGCCACAAACTGAACAATAATAGGCAGATAGTCAGAAGGTAAATAAGATTCTTTCATATTAACAGAATTTGAGGACAAAATTCAGAAGATTTGAAGCCGCAATTATAACGGTATTTTGTGATATATAAACAGTTGTAGTGATATTTTGTTTGAAAGTTTCGCAATAAACATTGCAAACTCTTTACGCAAACGTATGCAAAAAATCATGGTTTTGAACAAAACAAAATACACCCCAAACAGGCCTTATCAGCGCAATTCAAAAAAAATAATGGAGTGTTTCTTAATTTTTATAAAGTCTATTTTAAAAGTCTTGATTCTATGAAAAACCATAAACAATAATGTTACAGGTAATGCTATTGCGCTTATCTATCAAAAATGTTCAATTTTTTTTCAAAACATCTTTGCTTCGATTTCGTACAATACAGCGGCGGTCTGAACATTTTTTTATTTTTTTTATAAGTTTGTTCGAAAATTTGCACTTTGTCGTGTTGGGTTGCCACACAAAGCATAACAATTGTCATTGTAAGTTTTATGGGCAAACACCACCAAAAAACTACAAAAGCAACAAAAAGCAACACCAAACAATCCAATTATCATTAAAGAATGAAAAAAAGTAAAATTGTAGGGATTGGTCATTACGTCCCCGAGAATGTTATTACTAATGAATATCTTTCCACGAAGATGGCTACGTCCGATGAGTGGATTACCGAGCGAACGGGAATTAAAGAACGCCGTTTCTTCACTTTGGGAGAAGATACGGTAGCCAACATGGGCACACGTGCCACCAAATTAGCCCTCGAAAGAGCGGGCCTCCAAGCCAAAGACATTGATTTTATTGTATTTGCTACCATTACCCCCGATTATTATTTCCCTGGCTCTGGCGTTTTGCTTGGCCGCGAGCTGGAACTGGAAGGCATACCCGCGTTAGATATTCGCAACCAATGTTCGGGGTTTGTGTATGCCCTCTCAATTGCCGACCAATTTATTCGTACAGGAATGTACAAAACCATTTTGGTAGTTGGCTCAGAAATCCAGTCATCTATTCTCAATATCAGCGATGAGGGCAGAGGGATGGCCGTTATTTTTGGCGATGGGGCAGGAGCTGTTATTCTGCAAGCTACTGAGGAGGAAGGCAAAGGCATTTTGTCCACGCATCTACACGCCGATGGGCGTTTTGCCGAAGAGCTTATCGTAAAAGCACCGAGCAGCAGCATGCCAAACCGCCGTTATCCTGACGTACAGCAACTCACCGATTTGTCGGAAGCAGAGCCTTATATGAATGGAAATGCCGTGTTCAAACATGCGGTTACGCGTCTGAACGAAGCCGTACAGGAAGCTCTCAGCACCAACAATTACACCGCAGACGACATTGATTTGCTTGTGCCACACCAAGCTAACGCACGCATTACCAATTATTTACGCGATACGCTCAAACTCCCCGAAAACAAAGTAGTGAGCAATATTCACAAATACGGCAACACGACCGCCGCTTCTATCCCAATTGCCATGAGCGAGGCTTGGGCGGAAGGGCGCATCAAAGAAAACGACCTGATTTGTTTGGCGGCTTTCGGTAGCGGCTTTACGTGGGCATCAGCTCTTATCCGCTGGTAAAAAATTGATTTTCAAAATCATTGCCGACCTCTTACACTACACATGTGTAAGAGGTTTTTTATTTTTAATTCGCTGAATCACGTTTACATATTTGCTTTTTTGAGAATAAAAAACGAATATTGCGGGCTTTTGCCTAAAAAAATCAATTGATTGAAGGCCGTGAAAAGCATCAATAATCCAGTTTTTTTCAGTAAATAAAAAACACCAATGACAGAAATCAATTTGAACGAAGACGAACAAAAAATACGCAAAGCGTTTCAAACACGCGATTGGAACGAGATAAAAACAAACGACTCTTGGACGATTTTTAAGGTAATGTCTGAGTTTGTGAGTGCATTTGAAAAATTAGCAGAAATAGGCCCTTGCGTGTCGATATTTGGCTCTGCTCGCACCAAAGCCGACAACCCATATTATAAAATGGCTGAAGAAATTGCAGCCAAACTCGTAAGACATGGTTACGGCGTAATTACTGGCGGTGGCCCAGGTATCATGGAAGCAGGTAATAAAGGTGCATACCAACAAGGCGGCAAGTCCGTAGGTCTGAATATTGTGCTTCCTTTCGAACAATTTAATAATCAATACATTGACCGCGACAAAATGCTCAATTTTGATTATTTCTTCGTAAGAAAAGTAATGTTTATGAAATACGCGCAAGGCTTTATCGTCATGCCAGGCGGTATGGGTACACTCGACGAATTGTTTGAGGCGATTACGCTTATTCAAACGAAAAAAATCGCACGTTTCCCGATTGTATTAGTAGGTCGTAGCTACTGGGAAGGTCTTTTCAAGTGGATTGAAGACGTAATGCTCAACCAAGAACATAACATCAATGCAGAAGATTTGAACCTGATTAATATCGTGGATACCCCGACGGAAGCCGTAAAGGTGATCGACGATTTTTATTCAAAATATATGCTCAAACCAAACTTTTAAGACTTTTTTGTTCGAGAAGTCCTCTAGAGCAGCTATATTTGCAAACCAATAACTTATTGTGTTTTTATTGGCTCTGCCCCTTTAGGGCGAGCCATTTTATTTATTAGGTCTCTCAATCTGAGCTATTTTTGCTTATGGCATCATTATTCGATACAGATTCTTTTTCAGAAAAAAACAAACGATTTTGGAGCAATATTGGCCTTTGGCTGCAACGCTATCAAACGTATTTTTTTTTAAGTCTCATCGCCTTACTGATTGGCTATCACTTATATAGCCGCTTGCCCAATACGCCGCAATTCAGTCCGTTACAAAGTTCTCGCTATCAAGTTTATTCTTTAGAAATTCCCGAAGATTTGAATTTTGCAGGCGAATCTGTTCCGCTCCGCGACATAGATATTTATGAGCGATTCGACAAAGAATTTCACATGAATGCCTACTGGCAATCCAACACGATTTTGCTTATCAAACGTGCGAACCGTTGGTTTCCGCAAGTAGAACCGATCTTGCAGCAATACGAAGTTCCCGAAGATTTTAAATACGTGATGGCTGTTGAGAGTATGTTCGAAAACGTCAGCTCTCCGCGCGGGGCGGCTGGTTTCTGGCAGCTCATGCCCGCTTCGGCTCGCGAATTTGGGTTGGAAGTAAACGAAGAAGTCGATGAACGCTACCACCCGATTAAGGCCACGCACGCGGCTTGCCAATATTTCAAACGCGCCAAACGTTCGCTTACCAACTGGACAAGTACTTTGGCTTCCTACAACGTAGGCATGGGCGGCCTGTCGCGGGTGATGCGCGAACAAAAAATGAAGTCGTATTATAGCGTACTCATCAATCAGGAAACGGCACGTTATGTATTTCGGGTATTAGCACTAAAAATCGTGATGGAAGACCCCGAAAAATACGGCTTTATCATCAACCCGCGCCACCTCTACAAAATAGAACCAACGCGCGAAGTACGTGTAAACAAAACGATTCCAAGTCTTACGGATTTTGCTATTGCTCAAGGAATTAGCTATAAAATTTTGAAGCAATATAACCCTTGGTTGCGCAAAAATAGATTGACGGTAAAAGACGGCAAAAGCTATGTTATTTTGATTCCGACCAATCCCGCATTGAACGAAACATTAGAGACGAACATTGTTTTTCCTGATAGTTTGATGGGCGATACGGCCATGATGGAAAGCCCCGCGGATTCAATGGCTTTAGATGAAAATGGTTTTGCCGTGCCCGCAAACGACCAAAAAGAAAGTAGCCCTGCCACCGAGCCACAAGAAAACAGCAGCGATCCAAAAGAAGTGCTGCATACGGTTCGTAATGGTGAAAGTCTTTCGGAAATAGCCGCCAAATACAACGTAAAGGCCGCCAGCATTATGAAAGCAAACAATATTTCAAAAGAAAACCATATTCGTAAAGGGCAGGTTTTGAAAATTGTGATGGAATAATGGCGAACGAAAATACACTAACATGGGCAGATTTTGAGAAAGTAGAAATGCGCGTAGGCACTATCCTGAAGGCAGAAGTTTTTGAGAAAGCCAAACGTCCCGCCTACAAACTCGAAATTGACTTTGGGCAAGACATTGGCATACGCAAATCTTCAGCTCAAATTACGCAACGTTACACACCCGAAGATCTAATAGGTAAGCAAATTGTGGCCGTTATTAACTTCCCGACCAAGCAAATTGCTAATTTTTGGAGTGAATGTCTGGTGTTAGCAGCCGTAGGAGATAACGATGGAACGACCTTGCTCACGCCCGACAAATTTGTGGTAAATGGCTTAAAAATAAGTTAGTTATATAAAAGGACAGCCTTCGTTATAGAATGCTGTCCTTTCTTTTTTAGAATATTCAACAATAAAATAAGATATAATTAACAAAACATTGTTTTTGAATAGAAAATATTACAATGAAAAAATGTATTTTTGTATAAAAAAATAAAATACAAAAAATAATTTTATAAAGATTTGTTTAATTTTATTTAGTTATAGTGTATTATAATTGTATTTATAAAACAAGAACAGTTTTAAATAATGCGTAGAATATTTTAAAACAAAAATACCCTTCTTTGGCAATTTCAAAAAATGATAGAATATTAGGCTATACAATCACTTCTAATTTTATGCTCAAAACTATCTATAAATTGTATATTGGGGGGATTATTACCCTGTTATTGACAACCGCCATGCAAACCCCAAAAACGGAGTATGCGGTAAAGGGAGCGATTTTATGCAAAATATGCAGTTATGCCAAATGGCCTGCTCTGAATAATGACATATTTGTTATTGGTATTGTGGGGCGTTTACCTGAAGGTGCACAAATTAGCATTCCGACAAATTATCAAATAGCTGGCAAAAATGTAGAATTGCGTAAAATAGATAATCAATCTCAGGTGTTGCAATGCAATGCCATCTTTGTTTGTGAGCAAACGACAAGCTCTGTACAGAATATTATTGAATTAGCTCATAAAAACGAGATTCTTACTTTTTGCGATAAAGAAAGTGTGTTTCAGCAAGGCTCTATGTTTTATTTGGTCATGGTTGGCTCTAAGGTCAAGTTTGAAATTAATCGAAAATCTATTCGAGAATCTAACGTAAGTTTGAGTGCTCCTATTTATGAAGTCGCTCTCCGAATCATTGAGTAAACAACTAATAAACTTTCGTCTATGTCAAAATTTTCGCTAAAGGGATTTATTCAGAATTTATCTATCAGAAACAAAATTATTGGTTCTACACAGCTTATATTTCTGATAGTCATTATTTTAAGTTTTGCAATAGTTGTTCCTCGTGAAATACATTTGATGCGCGAAAACCTCATCAAACGTAATGAAGTTGCCATAGACATTGTGAGTAAAAACATTGCCGCTGCTCTCGAATTTGAGGATACTGATATGGCATATGGCTATTTGCACAGCTTTGATTCTTTTGAAGAATTAAAGGATGCAGTAGTGCTTGATGCCAGCGGCAATTTATTTGCTGAATATCATAAAGATTCTACCAGTATTCCGCCAGTTGCGGAGCTAAAGCGAAAAGCTGGCACTTTTTACGATGGCCAATACCTAATTATTACCAAGCCGATCTACAAAACCAAAATAGACCAGCCGCAAGGCTCTATCGTGGTGCGTTGTACGACCATAGAACTCACGCAACAAATTGAATATCTGTTTATTCTGATGGGGATACTCATTTTGTCGATGTTTGTATTGGTTGGAATTTTTTCATTCTTTTTGCAAGGCCTCATTTCCAAACCCATCGTGGATTTGGCTGATGTTGCCGACCGTATTTCCAAAGAAAGGGATTATTCTATTCGTGTGAGGAAGTTAGGCGACGACGAAACAGGCCGCCTCTACGACCGATTTAATGGAATGTTGGAGCAAATCGGCGCACGCGATCACGCTATTCGCGCGCTCAATGATGAGCTTACACACGCCAGCAAAGAAGCGATTCAGGCACAAGACGAGGCCATCAAAGCCAAAGAAGAAGCCATCAAGGCCAAAGAAATGGCCGAAAATGCCAACCGTATCAAATCACAGTTTTTGGCCAACATGAGCCACGAACTACGCACGCCACTCAATGGCGTATTGGGTTATGCACAACTGTTGGCAGAGCAGCAAGATATTCCCGAAAAACATCGTGAAAAAATTAGCATTATCAATCGAAGCGGAATGCACTTGCTCACGCTTATCAACGATATTTTGGATATTACCAAAATTGAGGTGGGTAAAATGGAATTGCACCCCGAAGAATTTGAAATCAACCATTTCTTGGAAGGTATTTATAATTTATTCAGCCTAAAATGCGAGAAAAAACGACTTACTTTAGAGGTAAATGTAGATGCAAATGTTCCTCAATATTTGCGTGCTGATGCGGGCAAGCTGCGTCAGTGTATCATAAACCTGATGGGCAACGCCGTAAAATTCACGCAAACTGGCAAAGTCAGCCTACGTGTTAGCCTTGATCCCAGCGGACAAGTTCGCTTCTCGGTACAAGATACAGGGCGCGGCATTCCTTCGGATAAAATTGAGGAAATTGTCCAGCCATTTAAGCAACATTATGACCAACTCAACACGGAAGGCGGCACAGGTTTGGGACTTGCCATTACCAAAAACTATGTAGAAATGATGGGCGGTTTCTTAAAAATAGAAAGCGAGTTGAATAGAGGCAGCATTTTTACTTTTGCCATAGATGTAGAAGTCATTGAAAAGGCGGAAAGAGCAAACTCGTCTGCTAACAAGAAAATTGTGGGTTATAACCGTCCGCAGCCAGTCAAAGTATTGGTAGTGGACGGCAATCCTGTTAATTTGGACATAGCCGAAAAGCTCCTGACACTCTATCATTTTCAAATAGAAACGGCCACTAACGGACTTATCGCCATCGAAAAAGCAGAACAATTTATGCCTGATGTTATTTTGATGGATATAAAAATGGACGTAATGGGTGGAGAGCAATCTACGCAAATTATCAAGGCAAAAGAATGGGGTAAACGCATGAAAATCATTGCATTAACTGCTAGTGTTTTTAATAATCGTCGCCAAGAATTTTTTGATATAGGCTTTGATGAGTTTATGTCCAAGCCGTACAAAGCCGAAACTTTGGTCGAAACTATTGCCCATCAAATAGGATTAGAATTACAATATTCAGATATTAGCGAACCAGAACATTCTAAACGCGATTATTTTGCTTTTGATACAGAGCAAATCGAACAATTGCATACACTCCTAAACAAAAATACTATTGAGAAATTAACGGAACTGGTGGAAGATGGAGACTATCAAAAATTAGAAAAACTAATTGATACTTTACCCTTCGCTGACAATGAAATTGTAAGTAAATTTAAGGCTTATGTTAGCAGAGAAGCCAAAGAATTTAATTTTGATAAAATTGATGATATTATTGGGCGATTAGCCACTTTGGGATAATGACAACAACAAACGAACAAGACGAACCTATCAATATACTAATTGTAGAAGATAACTCCCTGAATTTGCAGGTATTAACCGATTTTTTGGGAGGAAACAACTACAATTTCTTGATTGCCCAAGAAGGTAATCGAGCCATCAGTATTGCGCGTAGGCGTAAGCCAGACCTCATTTTGCTCGACATCAATTTGCCAGGAATGAATGGTTTTGAGATTTGTAAGATCCTGAAAGCTGACCCCGAAACACAAGATATTCCCATTATCTTTATTTCCGCCCTGAACCAAATTGAAAATAAAGTCAATGGCTTTAAAGTGGGTGGCACGGATTATATCGTGAAGCCATTTCAAAAAGAAGAAGTTATTGTCCGTGTAGATTCTCAAATTAAGTTATATCAACTCAACAAACAACTCCGTCGCAATTACGAAGATTTGGCCGTTTCCAATGAAGAATTGAGTGTAAAAAGTAATGAATTACACCATCTTAACACCAATTTGGAGGCTCTTGTAGAAGAACGAACAGAAGAGTTGAGCGGTGCTTTACGCAGTTTGCAGGCTTCGCAGTCGCTTATCGAACATAAAAACAAAGAGTTACAACAAACTATTGATCAATTGTTGCGCACACGAGCTGGTAAAAGGGCTACTACGATCGTTTTGGTCGTGTCTTTCTCTATCTTTTTGGTAGAGGAAATCTTGGAAAATATTTTCCAGAATTTTGCTCAGTCCAATTTTTACTTGTTGCTTTCTTTTAAATTTTTATTGTTATTGCTTCTCAAACCCATTGAGCTTATTTTGGAATCTACCATGATCAAACGCTCACACAACAACATTACAAGCAAAATCGCTTATGAAGGAGGAAGTGAACATACTGATAGTTGAGGATAACACAACCAATATGCGTGTGTTGATGGACTTCCTTGGGGATAAAGGATATAATTTTCTGATGGCGCAAGATGGCGCAAAGGGCGTAAAAGTGGCGCTGAGGCGTAAGCCAGACCTCATTTTATTGGACATTAATTTGCCTGAAATCAGTGGCTATGATGTTTGCAAAACCCTACGCCAACACGAAGAAATTAAAGATACGCCAATCGTATTTATGTCTGCGCTAAGCCGTAATGAAGCGCAGCATCTCACAGCCGAAGCGGGTGGCGATGATTATTTGCCTAAGCCATTTCAGAAAAGCGAAGTATTAGAAATTGTAGAAACGCATCTGAATCGTTCCAAATCTTAGTTTTTTAGCGTATCTTTTGTTCAAATTCTCGTAACTTTGGCTAAAGTAGTTTCAAGAATATGAATAAAAAATATATCAACCTTTGCGCCTTTGCCTTGGCTTCTGTTGGTTGGACAAATGTTTTTGCGCAACAAACACCTGATGCAGTTGCCACCAAATACGCCAATACGATTACGGTTGCTGATTTGACCAAGCACCTGACAATCATTGCTTCTGATAGCCTCGAAGGGCGCGAAACTGGCGAAAAAGGCCAAAAGTTAGCCGCCGATTATATTTCCAAACAATTCGCAGCCATGGGGCTTGCAGCTCCCGTAAATACTCCCAACGGCAAGAGTTTTTACCAAAAATTTAACCTCGAACGCCGCAGTTGGGGCGATTGTGCCATTTGGATAAAAGGCAAGAAAAAGGAAATGTTGCAGGATTTTTTCCCGATGGGCAATTTCAATATTCCTGACACCAAAACCGAAGAAGTCATGTTTGTGGGCTATGGCATTGACTCGGAAAACTACTCGGATTATCTGGCCATTTCGCCCACCAACCACGCTGTTGTGATTTGGGGAGGCGAACCCGCCGCCGCCGACGGCACATCTTCGGTAACGGGCAAGCGCGAGCCCTCCGAATGGGCAAATAATTGGCGCAAAAAAGTAGCAGCTGCCCGCGAACGCGGCGCACGTACTTGTTTTATCGTTCCCAAACACACCAACGAGGAGTTTTTGAAAATGATGATTCAGTACAAGCATTCTATCGAAACGCCAACATTATCGCTACAAGGCAAACCGCTCGAAGAGGAAGGTGTTTTCTTTATTTCGCCTGCAATGGCCGCCGAAATGCTTGGCACGACAGAGGCCAAACTTTCCAAAATTTCGGAAACTGTGAGCCTTGATCCCGTGAAGCGCGGACGCAAAAAAATAGAAGGTATCGCGGTGGCTATCAACGAAGTATCCTTTAAAGCACAACGCATTATTGAGCCTGTCGGGACGGAAAATGTGTTGGGTTATCTGGAAGGAACGGACAAAAAAGATGAACTTCTGGTAGTAACTGCCCACTACGACCACATTGGCAAGGAAGGTAATAAAGTGTTTAATGGAGCAGATGACGACGGCTCTGGCACGGTGGCCGTAATGGAAATCGCAGAAGCCTTTGTCAAAGCCAAAAAAGAGGGTAAAAGCCCGCGCCGCAGCATTTTGTTTATGACCGTAACAGGCGAAGAAAAAGGCTTGCTTGGCTCAGATTATTATACCCAAAATCCTGTGTTTCCGCTCAAAAATACAGTGGCAAACCTCAACATTGACATGATTGGCCGACTTGATGACGCACACAAAACCAACGAAAATTATATTTATTTGATTGGCTCAGACAAATTGTCTAAAGAGTTGCATCAATTAAGCGAAAACGCCAATAAAACTTATACAAATTTAACGCTGGATTATACTTACAACGACGAAAAAGACCCGAATCGTTATTATTACCGTTCGGATCATTATAATTTTGCGAAAAATAATGTGCCTGTGATATTTTATTTCAATGGTGTACATGAAGATTATCACAAAGAAACCGATGAAATCAGCAAGATTTTATTCGGGAAAATGGAAAAAATTTCACGCTTGGTTTTTTATACAGCTTGGCAAATTGCCAACCAACCTAACCGTATTTCATTGGATGTAAAACCCGTAAAAGAAGAAGACAGCGGTAAGTTTTAACGTTTATTTTTCCTATAAAGAGGGATTGATTGATCACAAAATCAGTCTCTTTTTTATTGTCATATTTCAAAAATGCGGGTATATCAGGGCTTTTTTGATGCCATCAGTTGCAGAAGTAATGAAGATTTTCTAGAAAGTTGCATATTCTAATGTTGTTTTAAGGCAAATTACTAACCCTCTCCTCTGCACTGTAAAGCACTTGGATAGGTAAAGAAATAAGATGGCAAGCGTATTTTTGTTGAGTAATGGGGGTAAAACTAAGTTCGGATATATTTTTCTGGCGCAGAGCCGTGTAAGTGCAGCGGATTTTGATAATTTCGCGGCCAAGAAATTTATACTTGTACACATTCTTCTGTTTTATGACACTGTTAGACGGTAAAATTACCTCCAAGGCGATTCTCGACAACATCGCCGCCGAAGTAGCCCAACGCAAAGCACAAGGCCACAAAGTTCCACACTTGGCCGCTATATTGGTAGGAACAGACGGCGCAAGCGAAACCTACGTTGCCAGCAAAGTGAAACACTGCCAGCAAATCGGGTTTGGTTCTTCGCTGATTCGCTTCGATGCTGAGGTATCAGAAGCCGAGCTTTTAGCCAAAATAGAAGAAATAAATCAAGATGCCGACATCGACGGGCTAATCGTGCAAATGCCACTACCTAAGCATATTTCGGTAGATAAGGTAACCGAGACGATTTCGCCAGCCAAAGACGTGGACGGTTTTCATCCCATCAACGTAGGGCGCATGAACAAGAATCTTCCTGCGTACATTTCCGCGACACCTTTGGGCATTCTGTTGATGTTGGAACACTACGGCATTGCCACAGAGGGCAAACATTGCGTTGTGTTGGGGCGTAGTGCGATTGTAGGCTCGCCGATGAGTATTCTGATGGCACGCAACGCCAAAGTAGGCAACTGCACTGTTACACTTTGCCACAGCAAAACCCAAAACTTAGCCGAACACACGCGCCGCGCCGACATTCTTATCGCTGCACTGGGGATTCCTGAGTTTGTGAAAGAAGATATGGTCAAAGAAGGGGCTATCGTCATTGATGTAGGTATTACGCGCGTGGCTGATGCTTCCAAAAAGTCGGGCTTTGCCATCAAAGGCGATGTAGCTTTCGGAGAGGTCGCGCCTAAAACAAGTTTTATTACGCCCGTACCTGGTGGCGTGGGACTTATGACCATCGCAGGCCTGCTTTACAATACCTTGCAAGCCGCTAAAGGAGCTTATTTCCCTAAAAAGTAATACAATTTTATTCGAATAGTAAAGCCGATGAAGTTTGTTGTGAACTTCATCGGCTTTTTAGTTTACACATATTTTAAAGAAAAAATAAATGCGGGAAGGTAAAAGGTGCATTGTTGGACAAAGTTGTTTTTGAGGATGATATTAAATGTATAAAATACTGGAAATCTGATAGATAATACGAAAATAAAAATTAGTATTGCTTGAAGAAATGCACGTAGTAATTTCCTATAAGTTGTGAGACAATAAAATTAAAATATCGCTACTGTTTCACTTGACTATCCATAATTATTAAGCAGATTATATGTGTAAACATAATAGAAACGCTTAAAAATTCTTTCTAAAATAGTACCAATACATTTATTTTTTAGTACTTTGCCTACATGAAATCTACAATCTACAAGATCTCTTTTATCGCTACAGCAATACCGATTCGTTTATTAGCAAGCGTAACTGGCCAAAAAGCAATATTCCCTTTTTATCATTTAATCTCCGATGATAATGTTGCTCATATTAAACATTTATATCCTGTTAGGAGTACAAAAGCATTTGAAAAAGATTTAGATTTTTTTCTCAAAAATTATAATCCTGTTGAATTGGATGTTTTTTTTAAGCTTGCTAAAAGTGGTAAATTTCCTAAGAAAAATATTTTTTTATTAACATTTGACGACGGTTTAAGTCAGTTTTATGATGTTATAGCTCCAATTCTTCAGAGAAAAGGAGTTCCTGCAATATGTTTTTTAAATTCTGCATTTATAGATAATAAAGACTTATTTTTTAGGTACAAAGCAAGTTTATTAATAGATAAAATCATCAATAAACCATTAAGTCTTACTCAAGAAAAAGAAATTAGAAAAATATTTGTCGATAATTCTATTTTAATTAGAGATAACACGCAAGCAATTCTATCCATAGATTATGCAAAACGTTCGTTATTGGATGATTGTGCCAATATCTTAGCACTTGATTTTAGCGACTATTTGAACACTCAAAAACCTTATTTGTCGAGTAATCAAATTCAAGAGTTAAGAAATAAAGGATTTGAATTTGGTGCACATAGTATCGACCATCCTTTATATTCTCAATTAGATCAAGCAGAACAAATCAGGCAAACAAAAATAAGTGTAAATGATATATCTGAGTCATTTAATATTCAGCAGAGATTATTTTCATTTCCATTTTCTGATGTAGGCGTAAAAAAGGATTTTTTTGATACTATATTTGACACTTCACACTCAATAGCAGATATTACATTTGGTTGCTCAGGCTTAAAAAAAGACATTTGTAATTTGAATATTCAAAGAATCCCCATAGAAATAGAACAATTTTCTGCAAAGCAAATTGTTTATGGAGAATATTGGTATTATATTTTAAAAATGTTGGTCAATAAGAATGTTTTAAAAAGATAATTATGGAAGTAAAATCATATAATAAGAAAGCCCTTTTTGAATTTATTAATTCAGAAATATTTCTAAATCTATCCAATCTTCCGATAAGTAGGCATAGAGCTATATCTCAAATCAATAATCCCAGAGCATCTGACGATGATATACTTCTTATTGTTCAGTTTGATGGCAATAAAGTAGTTGGTTATATGGGGATGCTACCTGATTATGTTCATGTTCAAGGAAAACAAGAAAAGATATATTGGTTTTCTTGCTTCTGGGTTGATGATGAATATAAATCTAAAAATGTGGCAGCTAATTTGTTTCTAAGGTCAATAAGAGCCTGCAAAATGAATGTTTTTATTACCAATATTGTACCCTGGTTGGAGCCTGTTTATCAAAAAACTAAAATATTTAAACCCACCATTTATAAAAATGGATATAGAGGATATTTGCGATTTAATTTAACAGAAATACTACCACCAAAGAGTGATTATTTTAAAAAAGCAACCATTTTATTAAAAGCTATTGACGGAACACTCAATTTTTTTAACGGCATAAGATTGTTGTTTTTTGTAAAATACAAATTAGATAATATTAGGTATGAGTATTTGCATGAAATTGATAGTAGTTCCTCTAATTTTATTGATTCATATAAAATTAAACATTGGACACAAAGAGGCGTTGAAGATATTAATTGGATTATAAAAAATCCATGGATTATTGAAGGAGCAAATACAGACTTTAATAGCTCTCGTTATTATTTTTCTTCCCTTGATACTTGTTTTTTTTATCAAATAATAAAGTTTTATGATTCTAAAAATAATATGATAGGAATTATGATGACTTGCGTTAGAGGAAATAACTTAACGGTTCCTTACGCTTTTTTTGAAGAAAATTACAACGAAATAGCATGCAAATTTTTGATTAATAAAATGATAGATTTAAAATTAAATATGATAACTATTTTTAATAAAGAATTAGTTTCCGTATTTAATCAAATGAAGACACCATTTTTATTTCATAAAGAAATAAAAAAACCGTATCTTATTTCTAAAAACTTCGACTCTATTAATGATTTATCTTTTCAAGATGGGGATGGAGATTGTGCTTTTTACTAAAATGATTGACAAAAATTAAAGTAAAATATTTTCACACTATTACAATTAAGATAAACCTTATTACCAAGATTATTTGTTTTTTCTTTGCCTGTTTAATCTTTAACAGATAATTTTTTATAATAGATTTGTATTTTAATTTATGTTTGGCCACCCAAAAGCAAAAACTTTTAAAATTTAATCATACTATTGATTCGAAAATATCTATTAAACCATTTATGCAAAAAAATAACCCAACCATTACGAATGCGTGGTGTATGTACGACTGGGCTAACTCGGTGTACTCGCTGGTGATTACTTCTACGATTTTTCCCGTGTATTATGGGGCTGTAACGACGCAGGCCGACGGCTCCAACAACGTGAATTTCTGGGGCTTGGAAGTGAATGCCAGTGCCTTGTTTTCGTTTGCGATTTCGGCTTCGTTTTTGTTGGCTGCGTTGGCCAGTCCGTTCCTGACGGCGATTGCCGATTATAGCGGACGCAAAAAAGCCTTTATGCAATTCTTCTGTTATTTGGGTTCGGTCTCTTGCGCGTTGCTGTATTTTTTCACGGCAGACACGCTCAACTGGTCGGTGTTGGCTTTTGTGTTGGCGACGGTCGGATATAGCGGCAGTATCGTTTTTTATAATTCGTACTTGCCCGACATCGCCACGGAAGACCGCTACGACGCATTGAGTGCGCGGGGGTTTTCGTTGGGCTATATCGGAAGTGTTATTTTGTTAGTGCTCAATATTTTGCCGATTCTGAAACCCGAATGGTTTGGCAACATTTCGAGTGGCATGGCTTCGCGCATTTCGTTTTTGTGTACGGGTGTGTGGTGGTTTGTGTTTGCACAATACACGTTTTATCACTTGCCGCACAAGAGCCGTGAGGCGCGTAGCGGGGACAAAAGTTGGCTACTCAATGGGTTTCGGGAACTAAAGAAAGTGTGGGGCGAAGTAAGCGGCTTGCCGTTGCTCAAACGTTTTTTGTTGGCGTTTTTCTTCTACAATATGGGTGTTCAAACGGTGATGTACGTGGCTACGATTTTCGGGGACAAGGAACTGAAATTGCCTGCTGGTTCGCTGATAGGTACAATTTTGATATTACAATTAGTGGCCATTGCGGGGGCTTCTGGGTTTTCGTGGCTGTCGGGTCGGTATGGGAACGCGCGTGCGCTGATTGTGGGCGTGGTCATTTGGATAGGGATTTGTATAGGGGCGTACTTCGTACATACTGAAAATGAATTTTATCTGTTGGCGGCGTTGGTTGGTTTGGTAATGGGCGGGATTCAAGCACTGTCGCGCTCGACGTACTCGAAACTTTTGCCCGCCGACACGCACGACACAGCCTCTTATTTTAGTTTTTATGATATCGTAGAAAAAGGCTCAATCGTGTTGGGAACGCTGTCGTATGGCCTTATCGCACAAGTAACTGGCAGTATGCGCAATAGCATCATTGCTCTGACGGTGTTTTTTGTGTTGGGTTTGATATTCTTGTTGAAAATCCCAAAACGCTTTAGGGCTGCGCAAAGCTGATTTGATTATCAATTAACCAAAAATATATAATGAACGGATTTAATGTAATAGGGATTGCGGTGCGCACAACCAACGCCAACCAACAAGCGGCGCAGGATTTGGGCAAACTTTGGGAAACATTTTTTAGCCAAAATATCATGGCGCAAATCCCTAACAAGGTTTCAGACGAAATTTTGTCTATTTATACGGACTATGAAAGCGATTATAGGGGAGCATATACGACCGTTTTGGGCATGAAGGTTTCGAGCCTTGACCATGTGCCAGAAGGGTTGGTTGGTCGTCATTTTCCAGCGGAAAAATTTCAAGTGTTTGTGGCTAAAGGTGCAATGCCGCAAGCTGTCGTTAATACTTGGATTGAGATTTGGGGAAAAGACAGTGTTTTAGGACGAAAATATACTTATGATTTTGAAGTATACGGGGCTAAATCCCAAAATGGAGAAAACTCGGAAGTGGAAATTTTTATAGCTGTTTAAATAAAAAGCTAATTGGGGTATTTGCTCCCTTGAACTTAATACGGGCAAATACCCCCTAGTCAATCAGTCTCTTTTCAGCGTCTTTATAACATATATAAATCAAATATTAGCGAAGCTTTTTTAACGTATTGTTTTAAAGTAAATCAATAAAATTACTGATGCTTTCTTTAATATAATGCCTTCTTTATTAAAGAATTATAAATTACTTTTAAAAATAGTTAGCTTATTTTTAATGCGTATAGAAACTTTTTAACGTCGAAAAAAGTTGGAATTGCATCGGAATAACACTACTACCATACACTTACTTTTTGGATATATTATTGAATACGTTTTGCTGACAAACGTGTGAATGATATATTATAAGTTGCTGTTTTTATATCTTAATTTGAGTTAAAAACAGCTTTTTTGCTTTTATACTAAATGATTTTTCTAAAAAAAATGACAAATTTTAACTTGCAAACGAAAACCCTATTAAATGGATTCGTGTTTTTGGCTGTGTCCGCTATGTTAGGTGCGTGTGGATCTGCTCCGCAGCAAATGCCTCCTGCTCAAGCAGTTAATGCCGATTTCCTTGAAGTTGTTCCGACTACTTCTGTTATTCAGAAAAAATACCCAGGCCAAATAGAAGGCAGCGTAAATGTGGCCATCAAAGCGCAGGTAACGGGATATTTAGACCAGATTTATGTAAAAGAAGGTGATTTTGTGCAAAAAGGCGCATCGTTGTTCCGTATTAAAAGCGATGTATATGATGCACAAGTCTCTAACAGTCAGGCTTCTTTGAAAGCTGCTTTGGCCGCGCAAGAATCGGCGCAAATCGAGCTTGAAAAAATCAAACCATTGGTAGAAGGCAAAGTCGTTTCGGAAGTGCAACTCAAAACCGCACAAGCCAACTACGAAGCAGCTACCGCGCAAGTGGCACAAGCCAAAGCGGGACTTAACTCCTCGCGCATCAATGCGGGTTTTGCGCTAATCAAAGCACCAGTAAGCGGCTATATTGGCCGAATCCCGAACCGTATCGGCAATTTGGTTACGCCCGCGGATATGACACCGCTAACAACACTTTCCGACATTAGCAATGTTTTCGTGTATTTCTCCATGAGCGAAGCTGACTATATTTCTTTTATGAAAGAGAAAAAAGCTGGTAATGTGCAACTTGTACTGGCCGACGGAAGCCAATACAAACACGATGGCCAGTTAGAGACGGCCAGCGGTAACATTGACCGCCAAACGGGTAGCATTGCCTTCAAAGCTGTGTTCCCGAATCCTGATAAATTGTTGCGTTCGGGAGGTTCGGCGCGTGTGGTTTTGAGCAAGAGCTTGGACAATTCGCTTGCTGTGCCGATGGCCAGTGTCAAAGACATTCAGGACAGACATTTTGTGTTTGTACTCGGCGACAGCAACAAGGTTTCGATGCGTCCGCTTGAAATTAGCGGCTCGGCAGCCAATGATTATGTGGTAAGTGGCGGCCTGAAAGCAGGCGAAAAAATCGCCCTTAATAGTATAGATGCCCTCAACGAAGGCATGAAGGTTGTGCCAAAAATTACGCGTCAAAAACCTGTAAATCAATAAAATAAATCATCAAAAGAATTTTTCGGTATGTTAAAAGGTATTATAGACAGACCCGTAATGGCCACTGTGATTTCTATCGTGTTGGTCATTCTGGGCGTCATCGGATTGTTGCGTTTGCCCGTCACTCGCTTTCCTGATATTTCGCCGCCGACCGTCATGGTTGCGGGCAGCTACCCAGGTGGCAACAGTGAGGCCGTTATTCGTTCGGTAGTAACGCCACTCGAAGAGCAAATCAATGGGGTAGAGGATATGCAATATATCAAATCTACAGCCAGCAACGACGGTAGTTTTTCGATTTCGGTTATTTTCAAACAAGGGGTAAACCCAGACCAAGCCGCCGTAAACGTTCAGAACCGCGTGCAACAAGCTACCAGTATTTTGCCGCAAGAGGTAATCAGTATGGGGCTTACCACGTCCAAACAACAAAATAGTATGATTGTGGTGTTTGATGTGTACGCAGAAGACAACAACAAATACGATGAGCTTTTCTTACAAAATTATGTAAACATCAACCTGATTCCGCAAATCAAACGCGTGCAAGGCGTAGGCCAAGCCCTTGTGTTTGGTTCAAAGGATTATTCGATGCGTGTTTGGCTTAACCCTGAGAAAATGGCCAGTTATTCGCTTGTCCCTCAAGACGTAATGCAAGCTATTTCAGACCAAAGCCTTGAAGCCGCACCGGGTAAGTTGGGGCAAGAATCGCACGCGGCACTCGAATACGTGATTCGTTACAAAGGCAAGAAAAATAAGCCTGAGCAATACGAAAATATCGTGGTGAAAGCCGACGGCGCAAACCTGATTCGCCTCAAAGACGTAGCACGTATTGAATTTGGTTCTATCAATTATAGCGGTAACACGACGGCCAACGGCCACAACGCTGTTACGGTAGCCATTTTCCAAACCACAGGTTCTAACGCCAACGATATTGAAATCGGGGTAAACGAACAATTGTTGCGTGCGGCGAAGTCGTTCCCTCCGGGTATTAAATACGAAAACTTGGTGAGTACCAAAGAACGTTTGGACGAGGCCATCGGCCAAGTAAAATCTACGTTGGTGGAGGCTTTCTTGTTGGTGTTTATCGTGGTGTTCTTGTTTTTGCAAGATTTTCGCTCAACGATTATTCCCGCCGTTGCCGTTCCTGTGGCCATTATTGGCACGTTCTTTTTCTTGTTGGTTTTCGGCTTTACGATTAACATCCTGACGCTGTTTGCGTTGGTGTTGGCTATCGGGATTGTGGTGGATGATGCCATTGTGGTGGTGGAAGCTGTGCACAGTAAAATGGAAGGTTCGGATATGTCGGGCCGCGAAGCTACGCACAGTGCCATGAGCGAAATTACGGGAGCTGTTATTTCCATTACGTTGGTGATGTCGGCGGTATTTATCCCAATTGGTTTTATGACGGGTTCTTCGGGCTTGTTCTACAAACAATTTGCTTACACGCTGGCCATTGCCATCATTATTTCGGCCTTGAATGCCCTTACGCTTACGCCTGCTTTGTGTGCTTTGTTATTGAAAAATAACCACGCAGGCCACGACGCGCACGACAAACCGCATAACGTGGGTTTCAAAAAACGCTTTTTTATGGCTTTCAATACAGGTTTTAATAGCCTGACGGACAAGTACATCAATGGCGTTCGCTTTTTGGCTAACAAAAAATGGTTGGGCTTTGCGTTGGTGGTGGCCATTATGGGCGTTGCGGGTTGGTTGATGATGCGCACGCCAAAAAGTTTTGTGCCAATGGAAGACGACAACTTGATTGTATATAGTTTGAGTATGCCTCCAGGTACAGCTTTGGATAGAACTAACGCGGTTGCAAGAAAAATAGATACTTTGCTTAAAGACGTGGAAGCAATCCAGACTTGCGCCAACATCACAGGTTTTAACATCTTGACCAATAGCGCAAGCCCTGCGTATGGTGTGGGTTTTATCAAACTAAAAAGCCCTAAAGAACGCGGCGCAGTCAAAGACATCGACCAGATTTTGGGGATTATTTCGGGTAAATTAGCCACCATCAAAGAAGGTTCGATTATGGCTTTGCGTATGCCGCCAGTGGAAGGTTATAGCATTTCGGGTGGCGCGGAAATCGTGTTGCAAGACAAAAGCGGTAAAACGCCCGCCGAACTCAAGCAAATGGCCGACCGTGTGATGGGGCAAATTATGCAACAACCGGGTGTTATGTATGCCTACACGATGTTTAGAGCCGACTATCCGCAATTTGAGTTGGAAGTGGACGAGGACAAAGCCAAACAAATGGGCGTGAGTGTAAGCGCGATGTTGCGTGCGGTACAAACGTATTTTGCAGGAGACCAGACACTTAACTTTACGCGATTTGGTAAATTCTACCGTGTGGCCGTGAAAGCCGACGGCGTTTTCCGTACCGACGAAGAGGCCTTCAACGAAATATTTGTGCGCAATGACCAAAACATGATGGTTCCTGTCAAATCAATGGTTTCGTTGCATAGAGTGTATGGCCCCGAATCGGTTACGCGTTACAACTTGTTCAATGCCGTGAATATTAGCGTCGTGGCTTTGCCAGGGTTCAGTAGCGGCGCGATTATGGACAATTTGGAGAAAAACGTCCTCAATAATCTGCCTTCCGACTACGGTTACGAATGGACGGGGCTTAGTTTGGAAGAAAAATCCGCAGGCAACCAAACCACTGTTATTTTGGCTTTGTGTATGTTGTTCGTGTACTTCTTGCTGGCCGCCCAATACGAAAGTTATTTGTTGCCTTTGGCCGTATTGCTTTCTATCCCGACGGGTTTTGTGGGAGCATTTTGGGGCATTCAGTCGGCGGGTTTGGACAACAACATTTACGTACAAGTCGGCTTGATTATGTTGGTGGGTTTGTTGGCCAAAAACGCGATTTTGATTGTGGAATTTGCCGTACAACGCCGCAAAGCGGGGCTTTCTATCAAAGAAGCAGCCTTAGACGGCGCAAAAGCGCGTTTGCGTCCTATCGTCATGACATCGTTGGCCTTTATCGTGGGCATGATTCCGCTCATGATGGCCACGGGCGGCTCGGCGGTCGGCAACAAATCCATTAGTATTGGTGCGGCTTTCGGCATGCTTTCGGGGGTAGTGCTCGGTATTTTTGTGATTCCGTTGCTCTATATGCTGTTCCAGTTTTTGCAAGAAAAAGTTTCGGGCGAACCACAAACGCCCCCAACGCTTAACTAAATCAACAGAATGAAATTTTCTAAAAATAATATTTTTCTTTTCGCAGGAATGGGGCTTTTGTCTTTTGCTTGTTCGGTGGGGCCAAAATACAGCCGCCCGAACACGGAAACGCCCCAGCAGTTCCGCAATGCGGCAGGGCAACTGGCATCGGATACGGTGCTTTTGCCTTGGCGAACTTTCTACAAAGACCCACAACTGGTGAGTCTTATCGAAAAGGCATTGGCCAAAAACTCAGAAGTGAGCGTGGCTTTGCTCAACATGCAGCAATTAGAACTTTCCTACAAACAAGCCAAATTAGGTTTGTTGCCTACGCTGGATTTGTCGGTGGGTGCAACGCGGACATATTTCTCCGAAAACTCCCTGAACGGTTCGTTGAGTAAACAATTTGCTGGTTCGGACTATCTCGACGATTATAGCGCAACGCTGCGCCTTTCGTGGGAAGCTGATATTTGGGGCAAAGTCAAAAAGCAAAAAGCCGTAGCACAAGCCAGTTATTTTGCACAAAAAGAAAATCTTTCGGTGCTCAAAACGCGTATTGTGGTGCAAGTGGCGCAAGCCTATTATGGCCTGATGGCCTTGGACGAACAACTCAAAGTAGCCAAACAAAACATTGAGTTGAGCAATAAAACGCTGGAAATGGTGCGTTTGCAATTTGCCGCTTCGCAAGTTACGTCTTTGGCCGTGCAGCAAGCCGAAGCCCAAAAGAAAACCGCCGAATTGTTAGTGCCGTTGGCTTTGCAAAATATTGCGATTCAGGAAAATGCACTTAGTATTTTGTGCGGGGGCTACCCCGACAGCATTACACGCGCGGGCAGTTTGTCCGACGCGGCCACCCAAACGCCTGCTTTGGCTTCGGGTGTTCCTGCAACGCTGTTGAGCCGCCGCCCCGACGTGAAAGCCGCCGAATTGGCGGTGATGATTGCCAACACGCGCACGGGTTTGGCCAAAGCCGCCATGTACCCGACGCTTAGCCTTACGCCTTCCATTGGTCTGAACTCTTACAAGCTCAATACTTGGTTTGATATTCCTGGGTCAATTATTAAAACGGTTGGCGCAAATCTTACCAAGCCTTTGTTTCAACATCGTAACCTCAAAACTTCGTATGAAGTGGCGAAACTTGAGCAAGAAAAATCTGCCGTACAATTCAAACAAACCATGATGACGGCAGTAGGAGAGGTGTCTAACGCACTCGCGCAAGTCAAATATTCCGACGAACGCTTGGCTTTAGTGGCGCAAAAAAGCCAAAGCCTCGACAAGGCCGCAACCGATGCGCTGTTGCTTTATAAAGGTGGCATGGCTACTTATTTGGAAGTAATTGTAGCGCAAAACAATGCTCTTCAAAATGAATTGGAAGCCGTGAACATCAAACGCGACAAACTCATTGCCATTACGGAACTGTACCGTGCTTTGGGCGGAGGCGTAGAATAATGCGTTATTAGTACCAAAATAAGTTAAAACAAAAAGTCCTCAACTATCTTCATTGAAAGTTGAGGACTTTTTGTTTTTTCTCCCAAAATTAGCGAGGCAGATTAGCGATATTCAATCACAAAATCGTTGGTAGAAACACGTACTTTTTTCAAGTTTACGAGCCAGTCGTTAGCCGCATCGCGGTAACCAAGTGGCAACATCGTTACACTTTTCAAGCCTTTCGCTTCCAAGCCCAAAAGCGCGTCAAGGTCTGTAGAAGTAAATCCTTCCATTGGCGTTGCATCTACTTTTAACTCAGCCGCTTGTGCGATAGACAAGCCAAAACCGATATACGCCTGACGAGCCGTATGTACGAAGTTTTCTTCTGCGCTTTGGTTCAAGTAAATAGATTTCAAACGCTCCACGTAAGCAGCTACTTGCTCATACGGAATTTGGCGTTCGGCTACTGTGGCATTAAACACGTCGTCGATGCGTTCGGCGGTGTATTTGTCCCATGCTGCGAATACCAACAAGTGCGAGCAGTCGGCTACGATTTGTTGTCCCCAAGCGATAGGAACGATTTTTTCTTTTAATTCTTGGTTTGTAACAACAATTACGCGGAACTGTTGCAAGCCCGACGAAGTAGGCGCGAGGCGTGCCGCTTCTACGATTTTATTTACATCGTCTTCCGATACTTTTTTAGTAGCATCAAATTTTTTGGTGGCATAACGCCATTTCAAATTTTCTAATAATGACATACGTCTGTTGAGGTTATTGTTATAATCGTTTGATTTCCCTAACAAAGTCGCATCTGCGAAGGTTCTTTATTATTCTCTTCTCAAAAGAATTTTTGATTTAAAATGCTTACAATCAATTGCTATACTTTTGTATAGTAGCCTAAAAAGGCTGATAGATTCCTTGTCGTCTATCAGCCTTTTTGGAAAAAATATCTTACTTAAAGTAGTATTTGAGCGTTAAGTTCAGCCCCGAAACCAAGCCTAAACCCAAAGTACTGGTAGTAGTATTTTCGGGCGTGGGAGTATTGGTATTGGTGGTTTTATCATTGCTATGTGAGTATTCTAATTTCAGCAAAGAACTTTCTATTCCGAATTTAGGAGAGATGAAATAGGCTATGCCCGAATATGCACCCACCGAATACTGATTTATTTTTACATCGGTTTCGTATGAGCCAAAATATGAGTCATTGTATTGGGTATTCTTTTTGGTGTACCCATAATTCAAACCAGCATCCACAAAGACAAATAATTTTTTGTCTATAACAGGAATATATTTTCGGACATAAGCCCCAGCAGATAAATTATTCGATTTGTTTTTGGTGGAATATGCCGAATAAGACATGTATTCGTTCGTGTATTTGCTATACCCAACGCCTAATTGTGCTTTAATGGATAAATTATTGGCTATAAAATATTCGGCAGTAGGTAAAATAGACAAGTCAAAGCCTTTTGATTTTCTGTTGGAGTTGTTATTGTCTTTAAAATTATTCGTAGAAATATTGAAACCGCCGCCGATGGCTTTTGTTCCTTTTTCGGTTTGGGCAGTAGCTAAGCAAGAGCTTGCCAATAGCAGCCCCAGCGCACATAATGTTTTTTTCATGGAAAGATTGTTTTTAAATGAAAATGTAAAGACAAAGCCTCCGCAAAAAACACGCCATACTCAAGTGCTATGATTTGAAAGCCAATGAAATTTATTTTTTTAAATATTTCGCAAAAATAAAACACTGTAAATCAATTAGTTGGTTTTGTTTTCAAAAAAATCTTAATTTTTTTTAGTAGCCCATGCAACCTTGCCCCCCGCTTTTGGCATCTTACAGACAGAAACGCAAAACAAAGCAATTATAGAAACACCCTTTACACATGAAACTATCCTTTAGCATATCACGCAAACCCAAAGAATGGACCGACGAAGACTTGGTGCTGGGTTGCCAAAAAGCCGACCGCGTGGCGCAAAGGATTGTGTATGAGCGATATTCGCGCCGAATGTATGCCGTTTGCTTGCGCTACGTCAATACTAATTTTGAAGCCGAAGATTTGCTGATGACAGGTTTTATGAGAGTGTTTGAGCATATCAGCCGCTACGAATCGAAAGGCAGTTTTGAAGGTTGGATTCGGCGCATCATGGTAAACGAAGCCTTAGGTTATTTGCGGAAACATAAAAATATGCAACTGCAAACGGGTGAGTTAGAGGCCGAAACGCTCACCGAACACGCCACACCAAACGAGGCTTTTCAGGCCGAAGAGTTGCTGGCACTCGTACAAGATTTGCCTACGGGGTTTCGAACGGTTTTTAACCTTTATGCGGTGGAAGGCTACAGCCACAAAGAAATTGCCGAAATGCTCGGCATTACGGAGAGTACCTCCAAATCGCAATTGAGTCGCGCAAGAGTTTTGTTACAACAAAAATTAACAATGCTCGAACAAAATTACAAAACACGATAAAAACCAATAATCTTTTGATTATGAAAGAGATAGATAAAATTTTCAAAGACAAACTCCAATCGCATGAGGCCGTGCCGCCTTCCGCACTCTGGGACAGGCTCGAAGATCATTTGGCCGAAAATGACAAGCGTAAAGCTGCGATTTGGTGGCGCACTGCTTCTTCTGCCGCCGCCGTCGGGACGTTAGCCATCGGGATTTGGTGGTTTGCTTCCCAACAAAATGAGGTAGGTAATGCCAACATGGCCGCGCTTTCGTCGATAGCAAAAGATACGGTGGTCGTGAATTTGCCTGAAAATCAAGGAAATGCGATTGAATCGGTGAAAGAAAACGAAACTACACCAACGCCACGCAAGCCAGCCAAAGTACAGCCGATGCGCCTGAAACAGCAATTAGTTCCGCAAGTGCCAGAGCATTTGGCCGAAAGAAAAAATACAAAAAACAGCCCTCCGCAGCCAATTCAAAACCCAACTGAAAAAATGTTGGCGGTGGCCTCACCTGATACAGCCAACAACTGGGATTCGGTAGCAACAAATTCAAAAACAGAGAATTTGGTAGCTGAATTAAAAACGCCTCAAGTAGCACCACTACCCACAGACGGGGAGATTGTGGTAGAGCTTCGGCCAGAAAAAGTACAAATTGCTTCTGCCGAAAAACCTCAAACACGTTTGGGACGCTTGTGGCAAAAAGTACGAGGTATCAAATTAGGGGAGGAGCAAGAGGCTTTAGGCGAAAAAATAGACGAACAACGCCAACGTTTGGTAGCTCTTATCCAGAAATAATTATAAAAAATATTGGCCGACAGGCTTTTGTATAAAATCTCAAAAAAATTAAAACATCAATCAAAATGAAAAATCTATTTGCTTCCGCCCTTTTATCTGTATTGAGCCTTTCGGCTGCTGTGGCTTCTAATGCCCGACCTACTGGCGATACGATCGTCGTGAAAGTGAACGACAAAGACAAAATGTTGTTGGTAACTGACAAGTCTGGCAATATCTCCAGCCTGACCAAATACGACCTTAACGCGTTGGTTCGTCGTGTAGATTCTACCCTGAATCAAAACCAAAATCTTTATGAGCAAAAAACAGACGGCTCTAAAGCCTTGAAAGACACAAGCTTTACGATTATGCTTGGACAAGAAAAGGTGTCCCGCATTCACATTAAATCCTATAACGGTAATATATCTGTGAACGTAAGAGATGTAAATAAGGATACAACTATTCATGTGAAATCGCATAGAAGTCGCACGCGCAGTACGTTTGATATTGACTTAGGTTTTAATACTTTTAGCCAAAAAACCAGCGACAAACGTTATGATCTTAATCCGTTAGGTTCGCGCTATATCTCATTGCGTTGGGGTTATCGTACGCGTATTGGCGGAAAAGAAAGCCCACTTCGTTTGAATTATGGAATGGAAGTTGCTTGGAATAATTATATGTTTCAAGATGATTATGTGATCAAAAAAGGAAGCGGCAGTGTGGATTTTGTCCAAAAATTAGATGCCGATAACAATCCAATTAATTTCAAGAAAAGTAAACTAACTACTTGCTTCCTGAATGTTCCTGTAACTTTCGAGATTAAGAAAAAGAATTTCAGAGTTGGGGCAGGTGGTTTTGTGGGCTATCGCTTGGACAGCTACAGCAAAATTAAATATTCCTTTGAAGGTGACACAAAACGTGACCGCGACCACAGCAACTTTTATTTGAACAACTGGCAATACGGTTTGCGTGCTACGGTGGGCATTAAAGAAGTGGACTTTTTCGTAAACTACCACCTCAACAATTTGTTTGAAAGCGGCAAAGCCGACAAGCTGAACCCTATTAGTTTCGGAATTACTTTCTAATTCACTGCATATACACTTTAGTTAAATTCTGCAAAGCCGCACCATTTTGGGAGCGGCTTTGTTGTTGATGGCGAAATACTGACATAGAAAACGCGGATTTTGTGTAATTTTGCGCAAATCTGCAATGAAGAACATGGTAAAAATTGGCAATATAGAATTAGGGGAGTTCCCGTTGTTGCTCGCCCCGATGGAAGATGTAAGCGATCCGCCGTTTCGTGCGGTGTGCAAAGACAATGGCGCAGACTTGATGTACACGGAGTTTATTTCTGCCGAAGGGCTTATCCGCGATGCGGCTAAAAGTCTCCAGAAACTCGATATTTTTCCGTACGAACGCCCCATCGGGATTCAGATTTTTGGGGATAAAGTGGATGTAATGCGCGAGGCGGCTCGCATCGCCGACGAGGCAGGCCCCGAATTGGTGGACATCAATTACGGTTGTCCCGTGAAAAATGTGGCTTGCAAAGGCGCAGGCGCGGGCTTGCTCAAAGACTTGGAGAAAATGCAGAAAATCACGGAAGAAATCGTGAAGATTTGCAAAAAACCCGTAACCGTCAAAACGCGTTTGGGTTGGGACGATAGCACTATTAATATTATGGAAGCAGCACAACGTTTGCAAGATGTTGGTGTGCAGGCTCTTACGATTCATGGGCGCACGCGCGCCCAAATGTACAAGGGTTCGGCTAACTGGGAATTGATTGCTAAAGTAAAAGAAATGCCTTCGATCAATATGCCGATTTTTGGGAATGGTGACATAGATTCTCCTGAAAAGGCGTTGGAATATCGCAACCGCTACGGCGTGGACGGCATCATGATTGGCCGCGCGGCGATTGGCTATCCTTGGATTTTTAACGAAATCAAACATTTTTTTGCAACAGGGGAGCATTTGCCCGCGCCAGATATGGCCGCTCGTGTGGCCGTGTGCCGCAAACATCTGACGCGTTCGGTGGAATGGAAAGGCGATGTGTTGGGCATTTTGGAAATGCGCCGTCATTACAGCAATTATTTTAAAAATGTACCTGATTTTAAGCCGTATCGCACGCGCCTTGTGCAGTCCGAAAATGCCGCCGAAATCTTGGCGACACTCGACGAAATCGCCGATACTTTTGCGGATGTACAATGGCCTGCCTAATCATTTTTAAAAAATAAATTATTGATAAAAATGCACCTGCGCATCAATTTTGTGTAGGTGCATTTGTTTTAATGCTTTTTTGTATGAAAATGTCTGAAGAATTACAAAAATATTTGCCTTTTGGTTATTTGTATTTGGTCGTAATGGGGCTTTTTAAAGAAAGCATATTTTTTTATCAATTAGGCATTAATATTTTAAAATATTCGTCCGTGATGGACATACTCATCAGCCCTGTTGCGGATTTGGCATCACATCCAATTGTTTTTGTAGGATTATTAATCGTTATTTTAATTATTTATTTGATAATCAATAAAGTAACAAAACGACATGATAAAGTTTGGGTAAGAAAATTGATAGGAATTGCGGAAAATAACACGATTACAGCCGAAGAAATAAACAGTAAAATAGCCAATACTTTATTAAAATACATTGCCATTGTTATTTTTGCTTTTTTTATGGGAATTGGTATTGGTGGAGGAAATAAAATTGCCAATAAAATTAAAGATAATACACTAACTTTTGATTATAAAATCACATTTAACTCTGGAGAAAGTGAAAATATTTCGATGATTTCCAGTAATAGTTTGTATTATTTTTATCTAACTCAAGGCCAAAAATCTATTAAAATTTCGCCTATTGCTTCCGTAAAATATTTGGAGCTGAGCAATAATAAAAAGCTGGATAAATGATAATTAACGGCGACTTTTATTTTGAAAAATTAAAAGAATAACCCACATTAAAAGAGGCGATTATCCTGTCGTTGATGGAGTTGTAGATGAAACTCGTTTCGATAGGCCCAATCACCGACCGAAATCCCACCGTGAGGTCTAAGCCGATGGCTGTTCCATTTTTTTGGCTGGGAATGTCGAGGTTATTATTTACAAAATCGTGCCAAAGCCAACTTGCTCCCGCTGATACAAACCAACTCGGCGCGATTTTGTATTTATAGCCCATTTGTGCTGCTACCACACTCGCACTCGACAAGGAATTGAGGCGAAAACCTGAAAAAATAACCTGATTTCGTGCCACAAAATTATTGCCGCCCACCGCAAAGTAATTAAGCATCGGCAATTTATTCCCCAAATGAATCCCCGAATTGACTTTTAGGAAAATCGTGTGGCTGTACACGGGCACATAATGCGCCGAATAGTATCGAAACGTAACATAAGGCTTGGTACTAAATGCAGGCGATTTTTCGGTTAGAATCGTGTTGCCGTCGTTGTACCGAAACTGTGGGTTTTGATTGAAATTTACACCAGCTTCCGCCTGCACGATGCTTCCTGCATTCGGGTTGTAGGCTGCATCAAGCGTGTTGTATTTGAGTTCAGCGTAGGAATTAACAAAATTAATTTTGCCTTCTGCCTCTTGTGGTGTTTGGATTATAGGAATATATTTGAGGTATTCGTAACGCGTCCCAATTCCCACTAACAAATTACTGCTGAGAATTTTATATAAATTAACTTCAGCTTTTAGGTGCTTTTGATTGTACAAACCTGTTTTCGACAAATTATTGTTATAGACAGACATTTCGGTTCGTTCGCCCGTAATGGACGACTCCACGTACAAGCGGCGGTCGCGGTCGAAAAAATAAACATTTCGCAAAGCCATTTGAGGGTTTTCGCCCAACGAAATGCCCGCAAACGAAGCAGAAAAAGGCCCTAACAATCCGTAACGCATGAGTCCCACTTTTAGCGCAATGCCTGTTTCTGTGTTATAATTCAATCCTGTTTTGATAATGGTTGGCGGCTCGCGCTCAAAATCCAAACAAACGTTCGTACTGCCGTCGGGGTTATTGCTTAGTTCATAATTTATTTTCCGAAAAATCCCCGTCGAAAATACGGTTCTGATATGCTCAGACAGTGATTCGGGCGTGTATTCTTGGTTTTCCTGAAAATTAAGACGTTTCATAAAATACGCCGCTTCTACGGGGTCGAGTCCTTCGGATGTAAAGCTGGAAACCAATATTTTATCTTGTTTTCTTGCGCAAATTTTTACGGTATCGTCTGCGCCGTAACTGCGGTCGAGGGAATCTTTTAGGCGTTTGAAAACAGGATACATTTCTTCGCCGCGCCGAATGCCCATGCGGATAATTTCGTCCGAAGACCCAAAACTTGCAGCCGAATAATGTCCAATCGGGTAATCTACAAAAATATCAGAGGCACGAACTTGTATTTCGTAGTCGCGCTTGTCGCCATAAAATGCAATTTGGGAAATCATCTGAAACGGATTGTCGATGGCATCGCTGGCCAGCTGCGGACTGGTTACGGAGCTGCCAATCACGATATTAGCTCCCATTTCGCGCACTTCGGACACGGGGAAATTGCGAGAAAGGCCGCCATCTATTAGCGTATGTTCCCCGATTTTGACAGGCGTAAAAACCGAGGGAATAGCCATACTCGCCCGAATGGCTTTTACCAAACTGCCATTTTTGAGCACAACAGCACTGCCATTGTCCAGATTGGTGGCCACACATCGAAATTTGCGAGGCAACGAATCAAAATCGCTGAGCGTGAGGTAAGGAAAAAAATAATGGCTGAGCGTAAGCCAAAGCTCATTGGATTCTAACATTCCTTTCCCGAAATATAATTTTCCTTTCACCAGCGGAATGTCCAGAAACTTGTCATTTTCTTGTTTTTGGGGCAAAATCAGTTGCCTAAATTCGGGTTTGTTGGTCAAAATTCTGTTCCAATTCACTTGCCGAACGTATTTTTCAATTTCGGCACCGCTATAACCTGCCGCATACATTCCGCCCACAATCGCGCCCATACTCGTTCCCGCCACATAATCCACCCGAATACCTGCCGAGTCGATGGCTTTGAGCAGGCCAATATGTGCCAATCCTTTCGCCCCGCCGCCACTTAGTGCAATCCCGATTTTAGGACGTTTTTGCGCCAGTATTGGCAAAGCCAAAAAGATAAGAATAGCGGAAATCAAGTATTTGGTTTTCATTTGTTTATCAATGTTTTGAGTAGCTAAATGTATGGTTGCAATTTTAAACCAAATACCCAAAAAATACAAATGAGCGATAAAGTGTAAGGGCGAGATAATCAGCATAAAAACACCATTCCCAAATCTTTCCCAAATTCGATGATTATCTTTACGCCTATGAAAATTCTGATAGTGGAGGACGAACAAAAGTTACTGGAAACGCTGGCCGATTCGCTCAGCAAAGAGCATTTTGTTATCGAAACGGCCAGTAATTGTCTGATAGCCAGCGAAAAAATAGCCGTTTACGATTATGATTGTATTTTGTTGGACATCATGTTGCCCGACGGCAACGGCCTTACGCTGCTCCAGCAACTCAAAGACCTGGGAAAATCCGACAATGTGATTATCATTTCGGCCAAAGATTCGCTCGACGACAAGCTCAAAGGCCTCGAATTGGGCGCGGATGACTACCTGACCAAGCCGTTTCATATCGCCGAACTAAACGCAAGGGTGAAGGCCGTTTTGCGCCGCAAGACGCTGCAAGGCCGCCATACCGTTGAGTTGGCTAATGTGGTACTTGATTTGAAAGAACGCCTTTTTTGGGTCAATAACGAAAGTGTAGCCCTCAACCGAAAGGAATTTGATATGCTCAATTATTTTTTGCTTAATAAAAACAGGTTGGTAACCAAAACAGCCTTAGCCGAACACGTTTGGGGCGATAATATAGACCAAGCAGACAATTTTGATTTTATTTATTATCAAATCAAAAATATCCGAAAAAAATTGCAATTATCTGGCGCAAATATCGAAATAGAAGCGGTTTATGGAATCGGTTATAAGCTCATAGAAAAAGATGAAACTGCTCAATAAATCAATTGTTTTTTTGTCGGCTGCATTACTCATTATTATTAGTTTATGGGCTGTTATTTTTTATTTCAATATGCTTAGTGAAATAAAAGAAAGCGTGGACGAAGGTCTCGAAAATTATAAAAGACAAATTATTTATAAAGCGCAAACAGATACTACGATTCTATCCAAAAATAATTTTGATGAAAGTTTTTTTTCTGTGCGTGGTATTGCTCCCACTTTGGCTGTTCGGGCTACTGACCGATATGCAGATACGCTAATATACATGCAAGATGCTGATGATGAGGTGTTGGAATTAGAACCAATTCGGATGCTGACTACCGTATTTATGCGCGGCGATAAATACTACGAATTAAGAATTATTAATTCGATGGTAGAAGAAGACGATTTAATTAAAGAGCTATTTAAAGAAACGATTTGGTTGTATTTAATTTTGATAACCAGTATCATTATTATTAATAATTTTTTGTTGAAAAATATATGGAAACCGTTCTATTCTTTACTTAATCAATTAAAAAATTATAGATTAGGAAAAAGCCAATATTTACCAACTATTCAGACCAATACCAAGGAATTTTTGGATTTGGAAAATGCCGTAAATACTTTGCTTAAACACAGCATAGAAACATATCAACAACAAAAAGAATTTATTGGGAATGCTTCGCATGAATTGCAAACACCTTTGGCCATTGCTACCAACAAACTGGAGCTATTCATCGAAAAAGGTAATTTGGAAAATTCACAGGCCGAAAGTATAGCAGAAGTAATGAATATTATTCAAAGACTTGTGCGCCTTAATAAATCGTTATTGCTCTTAACAAAAATAGAAAATAAACAATTTTTTGACAATGAAAAGATTGATATTGCTGAAATAGTTTGGCAAAATAAATCTGATTTGGAAGAAATTTCAGAATTTAAAAATGTAACGATTAGTGTACAAGAAAATTCCAAATTTCAGGTAAATATGGATGTTTCTTTGGCCAATATTATTGTTGCTAATCTGCTCCGAAATGCGATTTTTCATAATATCCAACACGGAACAGTTCGGGTACAAATTTTCGATAACACATTGTGTATTAGCAATTCAGGTCTTGGGCATTCGCTTGACCCGACGCGATTGTTTACCCGATTCTACAAAACCGAAAACGAAGCCGCAGGTACAGGACTCGGCTTGGCCATTGTGAAAGCTATTTGCGATTTGTATGGTTTTGAAATTAGTTATAGTTTTGATAATCAATTACACCGTTTCAAAATTTCATTTGCAAGTCATTAAGTTTTTATTTTTTGGTATTCCCAAAAATTTCCCATATCGTGTGGTTGGTTTGTGGTATGAACACGATAAAAACAAATATTCTGGCAATGGGATTGCTGTTGTTGGCGGCCAATGCTGTGGCGCAAACCAGTAGCAAATCCGAAAAAGTTTCGCATGCCGAACCATTATATTTCGATTTGGTTCGCGACCTCGGCGCAAGAAAAGGTGAAAAAGAATTTAATCTTGCCGCCGACTTTAGTAATAATCAAAATTATAGCCAACATATTTTGCTGGCAGAATATGAATTTGCGCCTATCAATCGTTTAGGTTTGGAAATAGAAACTGATTTTTCTTTTTTTAGACGTACGGCAGGTAACGAAAATATTCCAGATAATAAATTAGATGGAATCCGCCTTTCAGCACAATATTCTTTTTGGGTTTCGCCAAAATATCGCACTACTTTAGCCGTCGGTTATACGCAAGTATTAGAAACAACAGCTTTCAAAAATTATGGAAAAAATAATTTTGTAACTGCGCTTTCGTATAATCCTTTTTTCGTGGCAGCCAAACGATGGGGAAATAATTTTCATACTATTTTTTATGGATACCCGACCATCAACCACGAATTAGACGCGAATCATAATACAATTTATTGGCAAATAAATACTTCATTTATTTACACCATTCCCAAGACCAAACATTTTATTGGCATGGAAATAAATAAGGAAATACGCGAGCAAAAAATGTATTTAACACTTCGGCCACAAGTAAAAATAAAGATTAATAATAATTTGGCAATTGGTTTGGTTACTGGGCTTCCTATTGCTCATCATGAAGAAGGATTTAGTTCATTTTTTAGAATTATTTATGAATTATAATCTCACAATTCCCAAATCTTTCCCAGATTGAATCTTTATTTTGCTTCATCATTATTTAAAATCAATATTTATATGAAAAATAAATTAAAAATAAGTGTTTTGCTGTTAGGATTAGCCGCAAATGCTGCTTGGGCAAAAGATATTCCCCAAAGCAAAGTTCCTTCTGTAATTGTCAATAATTTTCAGCAGAATTTCCCGAAGGCTTCAGGTATAGAATGGGAGCAAGACGGGCAGTTGTTCAAAGTAGAATTTGAAATAGGAATGTTTGGCACTGACCATGATGCTTGGTACGACCAAACCGGTAAATTAGTGAAGCATAAAGAGGAAATTAATAAAACTGATTTACCTGCTAAAGTACAGGCTTCATTGAGTAAAAATTTTGCAAATTTTAAGACAGAGGAAGCCCAAAAAATGACTGAAAATGAAAAGGTTACTTATGTGGTTGAGGTAGAAAAAAAGTCGGAAGAATGGAAAGTTTCGTTTGATGCAGACGGAAATATAATAGCTAAAATAGCGGATTAGTTCGTTGTTTTTAAAAAATAAAAAGCCTGACGATTATATTTGATTGTCAGGCTTTTACGTTTCTACCATTTCTTGAAAAATAAAAAATACAAAAGTACAGCTTCTGTCAAAAAGAGGCTGTACTTTTTGTTTTGGGGCGGGTCTAACCAATAAATAATCAGTGTTTTAGAACTTGTAATAGTCCGAAACCGTTGTATATTTGTGAAGGGCGGTTTTGCCGCCCCAACCGCTGGCCTCTGGCAAAGGCAAGCCTTTCAATACAAGAAACAACGATTTTCATACATATACCCCCGTAGTGCAGCGATGAACAGGAAAGTGTTGGTATTGAATCAGGATTTTAGTGCTTTGAGCGTGTGTAGCGTCCCCAAAGCCTTTTTGCTCGTGTATCTGAACAAAGCCGAAATGATAACCGAAGTAAATGCGGAGGCGATTCGTACCGTTTCCCGCAACTATCAGATGCCCTCTATTATTCGCCTATTTCATTATGTACAAATGCCTTACAGAGGCGGCGTAACACTTACCCGACAGAATATTTTTAGGCGAGACGGGTTGCAGTGCCAGTATTGCGGTTCGGGAAAAGATTTGACCATCGACCATGTTTTGCCACGCTCTCGCGGCGGAAAATCCACTTGGGACAATCTCATAACTGCTTGCAAATCTTGCAATTCGCGCAAAGGCGACCTCACCCCCGACGAAGCCAGAATGCCACTGCGACAAGAACCATTCAAGCCTTCGTTTATTATGTTCCTGCGTGATTTTTCGGGCAAAATCAGCGACGATTGGCAGTTGTATTTGGGCAAAAAAGCAAGGCGATAATTTTTGGAGAGCTATTGGTTTGCCTGTCAGTGATTAAGGTTGTTAGTTGGTGTTTTTTGAAAAAATAATCAAACTTATTTGTACCCTGTGGCATTTGACTATTGAATTTTTAGGCCTAATTTAGCCTTCTCAAATCAGCAATCAACCGACACATCATGCACCTTTATGTATTCAAAAGGCCTCATTAGAAGTCTTTTGTAGATAATATTTTCCATTCACAAATAAAAACATTTGCAGCAATGCTACCCGAACCATTATTAGAAGAAAATAAAAGCCGTTTTGTATTATTTCCAATCAAATACAACGATATTTGGGAAATGTACAAGAAAGCGGAAGCCAGTTTTTGGACGGCAGAAGAAATTGATTTGGCGCAAGACCTCATACATTGGGAGAATTTGAACCCAGGCGAAAAACATTTCGTTTCGCACGTATTGGCCTTTTTCGCCGCTAGCGATGGCATCGTAAACGAGAATTTGGCAGTGAACTTTACCAACGAAGTGCAAGTGCCTGAGGCGCGTTGTTTTTATGGTTTCCAGATTATGATGGAAAATATCCATTCGGAAACGTACTCGTTGCTTATCGACACGTACATTAAAGACCAACGCGAAAAAGACCATTTGTTCAACGCCATCGAAACCGTGCCATGCGTGGGCAAAAAAGCGCAATGGGCGTTGCGTTGGATAGAAAGTGAGAGTTTCGCGGAACGTTTGGTGGCTTTCGCGGCAGTGGAAGGGATTTTCTTTTCGGGAAGTTTCTGTTCTATTTTCTGGCTCAAAAAACGCGGTTTGATGCCGGGTTTGAGTTTCTCGAACGAGCTTATTTCGCGCGACGAAGGTTTGCATTGCGATTTTGCTTGTTTGCTTTATGCCAAATACCTGAACAACAAGCTGTCTGAACAGCGTGTGAAAGAAATTATCATGGACGCGGTGGCCATCGAACAGGAATTTATTACGGATGCGTTGCCTGTGGCTTTGATTGGTATGAACGCCAAACTCATGTCGCAGTACATTGAGTTTGTGGCAGACCGTTTACTCATGTCCTTGGGCTACGACAAAGTTTACAACGCAACTAATCCGTTTGATTTTATGGAAATGATTTCGCTACAAGGCAAAACCAATTTCTTTGAAAAACGCGTGTCGGATTACCAAAAAGCAGGCGTAACAGCAGAGAACCGCGATGCGCAGAAATTCTCTTTAGACGAGGATTTTTAATATTTTTACTTTAAAATAAAAAGAAAATTAAACCTTAGTAAAACTTTTTTGCTAAGGTTTTTTGTTATACTTATACAATATATTTTGCAATCAAAAACATAGACGATGAAAACGGCCTCTATTCCTGAAGGTAAAAGTGTGGTGTTGTTCGATGGGGTTTGTAATTTTTGTAATAGTTCGGTCAATTTTATCATCGACCACGACCCCGCGCAACACTTTGTTTTTACGGCTTTGCAAGAGCCTGTTGGCCAGCAGATTTTACAAGATTTTGGCCTTCGCACCGAAGATTTTGACAGTATCGTTTTGGTTAAAAACGGTAAAATTTATCAAAAGTCGTCGGCGGCTTTGCAAATCGCACGCGGCTTGAGTGGGCTTTGGCCATTGTTTTTTGGATTTTGGATAATACCTTCGTTTGTTCGGGACGTTTTTTACGATATACTGGCGCGTAACAGATACCGTTGGTTTGGTCGTCAGGAAAGTTGCCGTATGCCAACCCCCGAACTGCGGGCAAGGTTTTTGAAATAAAGAAATCTATTTACCAACTATCTTTTTTATGAAAATATACACAAAAACAGGCGACGCGGGCAAAACTTCCTTGATAGGGGGGACGCGTGTGCCCAAATCCGACAGCCGCATTAATGCTTACGGCACGGTGGACGAGCTTAACGCCTACATTGGCTTGTTGCGCGACCAACCCGTAAATGTGCAGCGCAAGGATTTACTCAAAGAAATTCAGGACAGATTGTTTACGATTGGCTCATCGCTGGCCGCCGACCCCAACAAATCCAACCTAAAAGTACCAGATTTGTTGGCTTCGGACGTAGAGCTTTTGGAAAAAGAAATTGATGCCATGAACGAAACGCTTGAGCCACTAAGGGCTTTTGTGTTGCCAGGTGGTCATCAATCCGTTTCGTTTGCGCACATTGCGCGTACGGTTTGCCGCCGTGCCGAACGCCTCATCGTAGAGCTTTCCACACACGATTTTGTAGCCGAATTGGTGGCTATTTACCTGAATCGTTTGTCAGATTATTTGTTTGTGCTTTCGCGTGCCATGGCGCATGAGCTTGGCGCAGAAGAAGTTACTTGGAAACCAAGAATGTAATTAAAATTTGGCATCATAAACGGGAGGCGCAGAAACATTGTTTCTGCGCCTCCCGTTTGTTTATGGTGAAAAACGATGCTTTGAATTATAGTTTTTACTCAAAAATCAGCGATACCCAACCTTCGTCGTTGTGGCGTTTTTTGCCCGATTCCTGCATTATTTTCTTGATACGCGAGCTATACGACCAACACGTACTTTGGCGTATGCCAATCAGCTCCGAGAGCTTGTGCGATGAAATTTGGCCTTTTGTCGAGTACACCAAAAACGTAATGTAAAAGGCTTTGTTTAGCGGAATACGGGCGTTTTGGAAAATGGTACTAATGGTTACGGACTCTTCGTAATCGCATTTGGCGCAACGCCTGCTGTGCGGCGCGTGCCCTTGAAAATGATGTCCATGTCCGCATTTTAGACAGCGATAACCGTTTTTCCATTTGAGCTGTTCCAAAAACTGAAAACAAGTTTCGTTGTCGGGGTAAATACGGCTAAATTCCTCGAAATCAGGAATTTTTGAAAGTACACGTGCTTGCTTTTCGTTTTGTACGTCCGAAAGCAAGGCTTTGTTGTCTTGCTGGAGTAGCTCGTTAATGCGTGCGATTTCTTCGGCTTGCTCTTGCAGTTGCTTGTTGGCATCCAGAAGCGCAAGATTTTGATTTTCAATGATTTCTGTTTTTTCCCAAAGCTCTTTGGTTCGTGCTTTTACTTGTTGCTCCAGTTCGTTGTTGAGTTGGTCTTTGAGTTTTTCGTTGATGGTCAGTTGCTTAATGATCCGCTGTTGGGCTTTTTCTTTTTTGCGTTTGAGAATGCTCACCTTGTCGCCGATGGCAAATGAAAGCAGCACCATTTCGGCCACAAAACAAAAACTTAGGCTGTAATGCGTGACCGCACCAAATGGCAATCTGTCAGGATAAATCGCGATTAAAAGTTTGATAATGAAGCCGAAAAGCAAAAATGAATAGCCGCCTACGAAAAAAGTAGCAGGCGAATAACCTTGCCAAAGCAAATACAAACCCGTCCCGAAGCTGGCCAATAGCGGAATAAATTCAATGAATTTGAATCCAAACCAAAGCGGATTGAACAAGCACAACACAAAAAAAACGGTTCTCAGCGCGATAATTCCCCAAATAAAAAGGTAAATATTCTTGGATTTGGCGCGTACGTGCAGCAGTTCCAGTGTGAACAGTAGCGCGAAAATACTCACGCCGTAGAGCGGAATACCGTAAGCGTATTGATTCCAGTTCATGGCATTAGGCCAAAGAAATTGGTAGGCAATGCCGTCGGTGCACATTTGATACAATCCAACACTCAAAATATACAAAACATAGTACAGGTATTGGCGTTGGCGCATTACCATAAACATAATGAAATTGTAGAGGCTGAACACGGAAATCATGCCATAGAAAATGCCGAAAACGAAATATTCGTCTAAGGCATAATTGACAAACCAACTAAAGGAGCGTAGCGCAATAATTACATCGGCCACCTGATGCGATTTGATGCGAAAATAATAAATCTGGTCGCCGCGCAACTGGTCAGAAAGACGTATTTCAAAGTTTTTGTGTTGGTAAAGTCTTTGGCTAAAAGGCTGGTTATCACCCATTACTATATGGTTGTAATTGCCGTTTACCAGTGGTACGTAGGCTTCGATGTGGTCAATGGTTTGGTCGAAAAACTCCAGTAGCCACGTTTCGGAAAGCATATGCGCGGGATGGTGAATCTTGATTTTGTACCAATAATAGACATTAGGATTAATGCTTTTGGGGCTTTGCGTATCAGTGGGGCGGAACTGTGCGGAAAGTTGTTGCACTTGCGCCAATGTTAGTTTTTCTCCCTGTGAGCTATCCTCCAAAACCTCTATTTCTTTGTGTGTGAAATAATGTTGTTTTTCGTTAGTAAGTGGCAGATTTACTGCATTTTGTGCAAAAGTTCTGTCAGGCAGAAAAAGGATACTTAAAAAGTAAAAACAGTAACAGATATAAGATTTCATTGTTGTTTCGGTGTGGTAATTGGTGCAAACGCCCCATGCTTGCACGCGTTGGGCGGGCGGCAAGGTTGGAATGTTATAGGTTGTGCTATATGTCGCGCGAATAGGCGAAAGTTTTAGGTTAAAACTTTTTTGATAACTGAATTAGTGGCTGGAAAAAGGCAAAAATATTTGCCAAGTAAAAAATGCAATATTGTCTTTTTGGCTCGATTTACTCAGCTTGGAAATGTTGTCTATATAATCCGTGCTGGGATTGCGCCACCCCGTTTTTATGCCCAAACCAAGGCCATTTTCAAAAAAATAAGTTATGCCCATACTAGTCGGTAGGGCAGTGGTTGAGCTGCCATAAGTTTCGTCTTTGGCGCGTGTACTTTTTTGGTCGGCCAGTGCCTTGTCTTGGTTGTCTCGCGGTGTAAAACGCATAAATTCAAAGCCTTGTGCCACATACCAACAAAATCTGCGGTGCTTGATAAGGTTGTATTGCAATTGGTAGCCCAGTGCAAAAAACGAAGTTTTAAAATAGTTATTAGGGGTACTCGTGGGATTTTGGCTATCGGAGTAGGTATAGCCCAATTGCTGCCCTTGCACCGACCCGACGGACAGTTGAAAACTCCCGTTTAGCCTTTTGGCGCGATTGAGTTGGAGAGCCGCCGTAAAGGCAGGTGTCCAAGCCGCATAACGGTTGGAGAGGTCTCCACGATAAGCATTGGCACTTAGTCCCGCACAAAACCAACGCTTCGGCATGGCTTTCGGCAAAGGTATTTGTGTTTGTACGGTGTCTTGTGCGGAGGCCGTGCTGGCGAGCAAAATGCCTATTGCCAAGAATATTTTTTTGATTATCAATATCTTAATACTCATAGCAGTTTATTGTTTGAGTAATCGGAATACCTGAACCGTCGAACCCATTTCTACCCGAACCATAAAAATACCTTTGCTCAAATTTTGTGTTTTGAGGGCTAATGTGTTTTTGAAATCGGCGGCAGCAATGTGCATTTTGTCAATAATTTTGCCTGTATCTTCCAACAGCGTAATGTTTGCTTCGCTGCCCAAATGCTTTGTACCAACGTATAGCATAAGCGGCTGGTTGCCCACGAGGGTAGGAGCTATCACAAGGCTATTTTGGTTGTCGAGCTTGGGAGGCGTATTGCTCAAAAGCTGGTGAGCACGCACAAAACTCGGAATCCCGTAACCTATTTGGTTGTTGGGTGTTAGGTGATTTGTTCCCGAATTGCGCAATGCCTCAATTACTTGGTAGTTGTTAAGCGTTGGGTTTGCTTGCCAAAAAGAAGTGGCCAAACCAGCCATCAGCGGCGAAGAAAAAGAAGTGCCGCTGGAAGTGGTGTATTGGTTGGTGGTGCCTGCTGCGACCAATGCCACCGCCGAACCTTGTGCCACTACGTCGGGTTTAATACGACCGTCTGCCGTTGGGCCTCTGGAGCTAAACGAAACATAATTTCCTGCACTATTTACTGCCCCAACTGTCAGGATAGAATCGCCGTCGGCGGGAACAGACAAAAAGCCGCCCCAAGCCGTGTTGTTGCCTTCGTTGCCTGCGCTGCTCACCACCAGCATACCAGTAGCTGCGGCGTAGTCTGCTGCCCGTGTGATAATGGTTTTGTTTCCGTCCAAGTCGTTGTAAGTCAAGTTCATACTGGCATCGTCAAAGCTGGTGTAACCCAACGAACTATTGATAACATCTACGCCCAAACTGTCGGCTTTTTCGGCGGCAATCGCCCAGTTAGCGCACTCAATTTCGTATTCAGTGGCGGCATTTTCGGTGCGAAACAAATAATATTTTGCTTTAAAGGCCGTGCCAATTACTTTGCTGGGCGCATACGAGGCCATACACGACAGCACACCCGCGCCGTGCCAATGGTCTTCGTAAACGGACGAGTCGCGAGCCACAAAATCGTAAGTCCCCAAAATTTGCTGATTCGTAAACAAATGTGTGAAGGATTCGTGTTGATTTATACCCAAAAAGCCTGCGTCCAAAATAGCCACTTGCATTCCTTCCCCGCGATAACCCAGCGCGTGCATTGTGTCTGCACCAAGCATCTGGATTTGGTTTTGTGATAGGCCATAATTTTCAGTTTTGATGGCCGTAAGGTTTCTTTCAGGAAAAAGATTTTTACCCGAATGACGCAGCGTAAGCCGCTCAGATTTAGCTACAAATGGTAATTGTAAAATGGTATTCAATACGCTGCTGTCCGTTTCGACAATGGCCGCATTGAACCACCGAGACGTATAAAGCACGGTTGCGCCAGTGGCTTGCACTTGACTTACATAGCTGCTGTTTACGGGCAAATCGCGGGTTGTAATGGCAATGTTTTGGTTGGTGCGTCGTGCGATGGCTCTCTCTGACAAAAAGTTTTGAGGCTGCAAAATGCTGTAAGGCGAATTGTTTTTATCGGTAAAATAAACAAAAAATTTGCGCGGCGCGGCCAGCGTAGCAGCTACATTGGCCATAAGTGCAAGGAATAGTAGTGTTATTTTTTTATTCTTTTCCATATTCAATAGCGGTTTGCGTATAAATACCTCCGATTTTTACAGAATCTCCGTAAAGACTTTGGTCTAAATATTCGATTTGGGTAACAGCTTTACTCACTAAGCCGATGTTTTGGGCGTAGTATTCTACCTCAACATTTTTACCCAAAAAATTAGTTTCGTTGGCCTGTGTTACTTTCAGGCATTTTTCAAAACTAAGCCCTTTTAATTGCTTGCTGATGCCTACACTGTCGAGGCGATAGTAAGGAGCATTCGGATTTTGGTAAACGTTTAGTTGGTTGCCGTTCCAAGTATTGCCGACTTGTAGCGGGAAGATGAGCCTTACAAAAGGAATATTGTTTTCGTTGCGAATGGCTTGGCGGCTGGTGCGTGTGGCCGTCCAGACCGAATCGAAAGCCCACGTTTGCGCCGTATTGTAACGTTTGTAGCGCATGATTTTGAAGGCTGTATTGCCTGTAAGGTCTGGAAATGAGTCGCCTACCAATTCTTTTATTTGGTAATGAACACTGTATTTCTGTGCAGTAATTGTCCAAGTGGTTGAATCCACGTCATAAACAATGTAGTTGCCTTTTTGGAGTGGAAAATAATCAAACCCTGCATACGTGGCCAATGGCTCGACTTCGCGCGTACTACAAGCGGCCAATCCTATAAGTACCAAACCAAGAATATATTTGTAGAAAGACATTGTCAAAATCAGATTTTGCCAAATATACTTTTTCCGTCTCAAAACGCCAAAGCCTTGTAAGCAATGCTGCTTTTTTGTGTATAAAAGAAAATGAGCAATACCAATGCTTCAGGCCTGATATTGCTCATTTTGTACTATAAAAAGTGTTTGTTTATTCAAATCGCAAAGACTCAATCGGATCCATTTTGGAGGCTTTGTAGGCAGGATAATAACCCGACAAAATGCCAACGGCTACGCAAACCACCAGCCCGACCATAATCCAGAGCCAAGGCACAATAAAGCCCGAAGCTCCCGTAAGCGAAGAAACCGCATTGCCTATCAAAATGCCCAGTACGATGCCGCCCAAGCCGCCCAACAAGCAAATTACGACGGCTTCCACCAAAAACTGTTGGCGAATGCGGGCAGGCGTTGCGCCCAAGGCTTTACGAACGCCAATTTCTTTGGTGCGTTCTGTTACGGACACCAACATAATATTCATTAGGCCGATAGCCGCGCCCAATAACGTAATGAATCCGATGCCGAAGCCCGCACCGCGTAGGCTTCCCGTGATGCTGTCCATGGCTGAGGCCAGCGACTCGCTTTTGGAGATTTCAAAAGAGTTGGGTTGGCCTGTTTTGTCGTGGCGCACCAAACGCATTACGCCAGTGGCTTCGCCCATTACGTTGTCTATGTCGCCGCCTTTGGAGATGGTCGTGATGTTGTAGGTAAGTGTCTGGCCTGCTCCGAGTTGGTTGGCGTTTTCCAGCGGAATAAGTACACTTCTGTTTGAGCCATTGCCGCCCAATCCGCCGCCACTGGATTCGATGATGCCCACCACCATGTAGCGCGCGCCAAGCACCTGCACAAAATTATTGATAGGTGATATTTTCGGAAAAAGTTTGTCGCCTAGCTCTTGGCCAATAATGGCCACAGGTACGCCGTATTTGAGTTCGGTAGTCGAAAATCCGCGTCCTTTGGAAAGGTTAAAACCTTTGCTTTGCAAATAATTTTCGTCAATGCCTGTTACTTGAGAGTTGGGATTAGTGGAAATAGATCCGTGTTTTACTTCGGCATTGAAGGAAACGTCCGTCGAAACGCTAATTTGTGAAGCTTTCTGAAATAAATCTTTGTAAGCAAGAGCTTCTTTGTAAGTAATTTCGGGATAAACTTTTTCTGCTTTGCCGCCTTGTCTGCGTCTGCCGCCGCCTTGCCCTTTTTTATTGATTTCAAAAGAATTTGCCCCCAAATCGGCCAAATTACTATCTACGGAGGCTTGTATGCCGTCGATAGCCGTCAGGATGCCGACCAATGCCGTAATGCCAATGGCAATGATTAGAGCCGTCAGGATAGTGCGTAGGGTGTTGGAACGTATGGCTCGGAGGCCTTCTTTGATATTTTCTGTAATATTCATTGCTTAATTTTTTACAGATTATAATAAAATAATGCTTAAATATGAATTGCTATTTTGTTAAAATAAAAGCTTGTTATACATTCTATTTACGCAAACTTGGATACTTTTTTATAAAATACATCAGACAAATTACACGAACGGCCAAAAACCCTTGATAAAGGCCGTAGAATGTTACAATAAATTGGATATAAGATAGAAGAAAGATTTGGAATTGTTGTTAAGATTTCTAAATTTGTATGAAACAATACAGTAAAATAATAAAAATTTATTTTCCACTTATATAATTTTATCTATATGAACAAGCTGCATAATCTCAAAAGTTTCTATGATAAGGAACTGGTTCCCGAATTGCATAATATAGAAAAGAGCCGCAAATCCATTTTGGTAAAAATGGGCTTGTTGGTCGCGGCTTTGGGTGTATTTTTTCCATCGGCAGCGTATTTTATCGTAACGCACGCCGAGCCGATTTATATTCTATATTTTATCCCAGTGTTTGCATTGGCCGCTGTCGGATTTTATATGATGTTTGAGTCGCTTATCAAAAATACGAGTTATTATGAAGAGTTTAAGTTGCACGTAATCAACAAACTAATTCACTTCATCAACCCGACGTTACACTACGACAAAAAGCATTTTATCTCCCAGCGAGAATATTTTAATAGTGGCTTTTTCCAAAAAACACCGATTTTCATGGACGGCGACGACCATGTTTCGGGAACGGTGGACAATGTAAAAATTGAGTTTTCGGAGCTGAAAGCCAAATTTAAGAGCAAAGATGATCGAGCGAAATTCGGAGCAAAATACCAGTTTAGAGGTATCTTTTTTGTTGCCGAGTCACCCAAGCCGTTTCCTGCTGACGTGGTAATAGAGCCGAATAAAGCCAAAGGCGATGTCGTTGGACAGGTGCTAAAGTTGAACAACGAACAATTTAACTCGTATTTTCAGGTACGTGTTTTGTCCGACAAACAATTGGTAGAGGCGCAACAAATGTTTAATGAAGAGTTTGTGAGCAAAATAGTAGCTTTCAAAAATCAGCTTCACAACGACGTATATATTTCGTTTGTTTACAACAAAATGTATGTGGCCATCGCCCACGACAAAGATTTGTTTGAACCAAACGTAATGACTACCAGCTTGAACTTTGACTCCATTCGGGTGCATTTCAACGATTTATATTTCCCGATTAGCGTTATCGAACATTTCGCTGCGCACAAAGAATTTGAAGTCATTAATCAGTAAAGTATCTGTAACATAAAGTTTTATAAAAGGCCATTGCGTTTGCAATGGCCTTTTTGTTTGGATAATCCAGCCAAATCGCAGACCTTGCAGCCCAATTTTAGATACCAAAACATTGCCGCGCCATGAATGTTCAAATTGCTGAATCTTGGAAAAACGTATTACAACCCGAATTTGAAAAGCCGTATTTTGAGCAACTCGCCTCTTTCGTGAAAGAAGAATATCGTACCCAAACGGTTTACCCTGCGGGCAAACTTATTTTTAATGCTTTTGACAAATGCAGTTTTGAAAATGCGAAAGTGGTGATTTTGGGGCAAGACCCGTATCATGGTGAAGGTCAGGCCAACGGCTTGAGTTTTTCGGTGAATGATGGTGTGCGCAAACCACCGTCTTTGGTCAATATTTTTAAAGAAATTAATAACGATTTGGGGCAGGCTGCACCCGCCTCAGGCAACTTGGAACGTTGGGCAGAGCAAGGCGTTTTGTTGCTCAACTCGGTGCTGACGGTACGCGCCAACACGGCGGGTTCGCATCAGAACAAAGGTTGGGAGAAATTTACGGATGCTGTGATTTATGCTTTGTCGGAGCAGCGCGAAAACCTTGTGTTTATTTTGTGGGGTTCGCCTGCGCAAAAAAAAGGTGGAGTCATAGACCCCACCAAGCATTTAATTTTGAAATCAGTACACCCTTCGCCGCTCTCGGCGGAACGTGGTTTTTATGGTAATCATCATTTTTCGCGCACCAATGAGTATTTGCAGGCACACGGCAAAACGCCGATTAGATGGTAGGTTTACGAGGTCTGCCGCTTGTCTGGAAGCCTAATCGTAATCCTAATAAAGCATACGCGCCAGAATAGTTTGGTGAACGGTAAGCATCAGAGCGCGAAACCATAGGCACAGACGACAAATATACGGCTTGTTTGCCGCCCAGACCGCCATAAAAATCAAAAATGAAATGTTTGGCAGCACGTATTTGCATACCTGCCATCGCGAAGAAATTGTATTGTACCACAGACTGTTTGGAAATGGTATCGTCTAGATTATACACAAAATCGGGAGAGCTATAATCTACCATGTGTTGCATGGTGCTGCGGTTGAATCCTGCGCCATAAGCCACATAAAATTTAGTGTCTTGGATATCACCCATCATTTTTTCACCCAAATAAAGTTTGTGATAAACGTCTGCGCCGATAGCTCTTACTTTGGCATAGTCGTCGTGTGGCCCCCACACGCCCCAACGCTCTGTACTTGTAAATCGTGGTGCGATGGTAAGCGATTGCTCCGAAATAAAGGCATTAGGTCTTTCACGGCGGCTAAATAGCTCTATGTCAATGCGTGCTTGTCTGTAAAATACGTGCTGAGGGTTGAGCATTACTGATATTTTGCGCGGATATTTTGCGGCAGGTACATCTTGTTGTATTACAGGTGTCGTGTTTGCCACAACCGCAGGAGCTGGCGTTGGTGTATTTTTAGGCGTTGTGGAGGTGCGGAAATAGCGCGTCGAATCCGTTTGTCCCAATGCACTAAACGTACTGCCCAAGCCCCAAAGGATGGCCAATGTAATGGTATTAAATTTCATGGAAGTAAAAGATTTAAGTGTTTAGTGATTAGCGTTTGTTTTCGCTGAAAAGTAGAACGCCTATTTTGAAGCCCATCACGGGATAAAGACCTGTATAGGCAGGTCTTAAAATATTTTCATCAAGTGGTCTTTGGCCTTGAATATTGTTGAGGCGATGTGTGTATTTGTAGCCAAAGCCTATGTAACTGTCTATTACAAAATGTTTTACGCTGACATTCATGCCCATTGTGGCAAAGGAATTGTAGCGCAAATATTTTTGATTGATATGAACGCCTTCAGCAAATATGTCAGTCGTCGTAAAATCGCCTTCTGTGTGCAAATAGTTTAGCCCTGCCCCGTAGCCAAAGTAAAATTGCGTTAAGTTGTCCTGTAACTCATTGTTGTCGTTGCCCAAATACAATTTGTGTTGTAGTTCTACGCCTAATCCGAAAGTAGATTTGTTATGAACACCGCCTGTTTCCCAATAGATATTATGGTAATATCGCGGAGCAACGATCAAAGATTGCGTTGAAAATAAGGCATTTGGCCGATATTTTTTGCTGAAAATCTCAACGTCTAAGCGCAGTTGCTCGGCTAAAAGATGCGGAAGATTGACCATTACGCCATATTTACGCGGCACAACTTGCACCGAATCGGTTTTATGGTTGTTGCCAGCCCAAACTGAAATACTGTTGAAAACTATGGCTGTTAGCAGAACAATAAATGTTTTGTTTAATTTCATAAAAGTAAATTTTAGGTGTTAATAGATTTACTAAAAATGGATGCAAATATATTCTTTTGCCAGCATAAAATTATATAAAAAAAGCTACTTCCCGAAAATAGAAGTAGCAATGAAAATAGAAATATTTATTTTTTTGAAAAAGAGTTACAAACTGCAAGGATTAAATTTAATTTCGAACCTTAACGCAAGTTTTATTGTCCAAATTGTACGCCAGCTTTCAGACCCAATACAGGATAGAAGCCATTGTAAACAGGGTTCGTGAAATTCTCATAAGTAAGTTCTGTGTTATTTGACTGGCTGATTTGGTGAGTGCCTTTGTAGCCTACACCTACATACGAATCTAACACCACGTTACGACCCAAAGCAAGTTGCACGCCAGCCGTTGTATAGCCCTGATAACGAATTAATTGCTTGTGGATATTTTCATCTGCTCCCCAAAACTCAGTGAGTTTACCTTCCAAATTCAGGTAATTAGCACCTACGCCATAGCCAACATATAGTTGAGAATTAGGATTTTCTTTATTTCTAAAATATAATTTGTGGGCAAGGTCAAGGCCGTATCCGTAAGTCTTGTTATTATCAATAGTTCCAATAAACCACTGATAATCATTGTAATAACGAGGAGAAATACAGAACGATTGTCTAGCGAAAGTAGCTTCAGGGCGAATTTTTTTGCTAAAAATTTCTATATCCGCACGCAACTGACTTGTAAGCAAATGCGGTAAACTCACCATTACGGCTACTTTGCGGTGTTTTGTTTTTTGGGTTGTCTCGTCTTCTTGGTCAAAAGCAAAATCGCTTTTCGGACGAGCTCTTTCTCCAATCATATAACCTAATTTAAAGTTAACGGTCGGTACGATGCCTTTGTAACCAACATCTTGAGGGCGGCCATTGATGCGTTCACTTTTGGCCACGTTGTTCAGGTAAGCAACATTCTGATAAGCCCAACCAAAATAAGTATCCAGCATAAAACCATTACGGAAAACCAACTCTGTTCCGATATGTCCAAATACTTGTTGGCGCAACATTTCTTGGTTTACCTGATAATACACTGTTTCAGTGCGATGATTAAATCCCGAATAGATAATTATTTCTTTTTCGCGCGAGCCGTTTAGTTTGGTATAGTCTAAGCCTAAGCCATAAGCCAAATATGGACGGAAAACGCGAGAAGGGGAGGCATTCACGAAGTGTTTGCGAGCGATGTTTACGCCATAAGCGGCAGCTGCTTTTTTATTTTGCATCAAATCGTCTAATGTTTGTCCGCGTCGGTATATAACTGACAATACGGTGGCTTTTTCCGTAAACAAAGCATTTTTTTGATAGTTTTTACCGAATAGCTCTACCGAGGCTATACCAAAGATGCTTTTATTGATATTGTTCCAAAATGGTGTAGCCGTGATAGCAACGCGGCGCGGTGCGGAAGGTGTAGCCGAAGAGTCAGCACCGCTATTGTTTGCCCAAAGGGAGCTACTTGCCAAAAGTAAGGTAGAAAGCAGAATTGCGGGTTTTTTGTTTGATTTCATAAAAAAGGAATGTTTAAGTGTTAATACAAAGTTGTGTAAATATTTGAATTTTATTGAGCAAATACTGTGCCAATTATTCCTTTTAGGCTTATTATCAAGGATTTTATTTTTTGTAATTTGTATAATTTTGATGTATTATCTGTTGGTTTACAGAAGTATATACTTTGTTTTGTGCAAATGAGTTCGGAGATGAAAGGCGTATGTTTTACGGCTGAAATGAAATAAAAATAGCGTAGCCATCACAGCCACGCTATTTTTATTTGATAAAGAAATTTTTGGGGATTTAGTCGGCGATGCGCAAATCGTAACCCAAAGCCATGAGTATCAGAATGGCCAAACCCAACGCGATGCGGTAATAACCAAAGGCTTTGAAGCCGTATTTGGTCAGTACGCCAATAAAAAATTTGATGGCAATCATGGCCACCACAAAAGCCACTACGTTGCCGATAGCCAACAGCGACAAATCGGCTTGCATCAGCATTTCGCGTTCGTCGTACATACTTTTGACGGTTGCTCCGAACATGGTCGGCACGGCCAAGAAAAACGAAAATTCGGCTGCCGTTTTGCGGTCGAGCTTCTGCGTCAGGCCGCCTATGATACTCACCGCCGAGCGCGACATCCCTGGAATCATGGAAATGGCCTGAAACGTCCCGATAATTGCGGCTTTTTTGTAAGTCATTTCGTTTTCGGGCATTTCTTCATTTTTGGCAAACCATTTATCTATAAAAAGTAAAATAACGCCACCGACCAACAGCGTTACGGCCACCACCGTTACGTTTTCCAGTAGCGCATCAATTTGTTTTTTGAGTAAAAGCCCCAAAATTGCTGTTGGAATAAATGCCGCTAACAGCTTGAAATAGAAATCGAAATTTTTGAAAAAACGTTTGAAATACATCACCACTACCGACATGATCGCTCCAAGCTGAATGCAAACCATAAACACTTTGGTGTACGCGTCTGCTCCGATGCCCATCGCCGAAGCGGCAATAACCATGTGACCCGTTGATGAAATCGGCAAAAATTCTGTAATACCTTCGATAATCGCTAAAATGATAGCCTCTAAAATTGACATAAACTAAAAAATAGTATAATTTAAGGTTGAAGACTTAAGTGTGTAAAAACAAAAATGCCCACAAGAAATGGATTCTTGCGGACATCGTGTAAAAGAATTATGCTTGTTCTTGCTCTTTTTCTTTGTAGAAAATCGCGAAAATTTCGAGAATGAAACCAATCATTACCACCAAAGGACCAAGCGTAATGCCCATGAAACCAAAGCCGTATTCAGTTTTGTCTAACGTCATAATCAGGAAGCCAACCAAAATAATGGCGATGCCTACGATCATAAACAAATAGTTTTTACGACCAAAAATTAAATTGTTATTTTTTGATAAATTCATCGTTTTTTATATTGAGGAAAGTTTTAAAACAAGTAAAATTTAATACAATTCGTCCAGCGAAAGACTCACAAAACGGCGCACAGAAGCCAGCGTACTCAAAGCCCCAATCACACAGCCCACCACCAACAACGAAATAAATAAGCCTGTTATTTCTGTGGAGTTTTGTAATTGTTTGAGTTCGGGAATGAGATTGTTGGCGTATTGCAGCAGCGAAGAAAGCAGCAAGGCTGCCAAAACACCGCTAATTAAACCCTGAAAAGCGGCTCGAAATACAAAAGGACGTTGAATGAACCAAGACGTAGCCCCCACCAATTGCATACTGCGAATAAGAAAACGTTGGGAGAAGACGGCCAGTTTGATGGTGTTGTTAATCAGCAAGATAACTGTCAGGATAAGCACAAAAGAAAGCGTCAGTAACACCAAGCCGATTTTGGCGATATTGTTATTGACAGAATTGACAAGGCTTTCGACATATTCTACTTCAAACACGCCGTTCATTTTTTCGATTTCGCGTTTGATTTGTTTCATTTTTTCCGTGTCGGAATAGTCGGCACGGATACGCAACACGAAGGCATCGCGCAGGGGATTTTCACCCAAAAGTTTAATGAAATTCTCGCCCGTTTCGGCAATGAAATTCTCGGCGGCTTTTTCTTTGGAAATGAATTTGATTTGGGATTTGCCGCTTTCAGTGTCCACGTAAGGGGTGGCCGCTAAGGCGTTTTGCAATGCAAGTCGTTCTGTATCAGCAATATTTCGTTGCAAATAAACGCGTACCTCAATGTTTTCGCGGATAAGCTCGGATAGGCGATTGGCGTGCAGCAGCACCAGCCCAAACAATCCGATTACGAACAGAGCCGTAACAATACTCAACACTACGGTAAAATACGGGTAGCTACCCAATGTCTTCTTTTTGTAGGAACGATTATTAGCCACGCAGCAATATTTATTTAATTGAAACTAAAAACAATCTAATTCAGAGGGCAAATATAGGGTAAAAATAAAAGTTTGTAAGAACTGGCTTTATTTTTTTCTTTCAGATATAAAATACTGCATGAGACTGGAATTATAAATGGTATGGGGTGTAATGCTCCCGCAAAGGCAAATTGAATTATAGTGTTTTGGGATAGGAATTGAACTTTGTTTTGTGTTTGATAATCAGTTATATAAAAGTATTAAGATTCTTAACAATTCCTTTACATAGGATTAGCAAGTCATTCACGAAGCCGCTATAACTTGCAGCAGTTTAATTATTTCACAAACCTTTAATTTTCATTTTATGAAATTAAAATTTTTACCTCAAATCTTTTTTAGTTTCTTGACCTGCTCATTGTTGGCGGTTAGCGTTGCTTTTGGGCAAGGTGTAACGTCGGCTGCAATCAATGGTTTAGTAACAGGCATGTCGAGCGAACCACTAATTGGTGCGACGGTAGTGGCTGTGCATACACCAACAGGTACAAAGTACATGACAGCAACACGTGTTGACGGTCATTTTAATATTCCTAACGTGCGCGTAGGTGGTCCTTATCTCATTACGGCTACTTATATTGGTTATGAAGAGCAAAAAGAAGAGAATGTTTTTTTGAAATTGGGAGAAACATTTGACGCGGTATTTATTTTGCCAGAAGCAACCAAAACTTTGGGCGAAGTAGTAATTAGAGGTACCTCCGATGAAATTATTAACGGAAATCGTACGGGTACGGCCACGAACGTAAGTAAAGAACAAATCGCGGCTTTGCCAACGCTTTCGCGTAGCTTCCAAGATTTTGTGCGTCTTACGCCACAGGCCGCGACCAACAGCCAAACAGGTTCTACTTTCTTGGCAGGTCGTAACAGCCGTTTCAACAACATCCAGATAGACGGTGCTTCAAACAACGACTTGTTTGGTTTGGGTAGCACTGGTGCGCCAGGTGGTCAGGCAGGAACTACGCCTATCAGCTTGGACGCTATCGAAGAGTTTCAAGTAGTGATTTCTCCTTACGACGTGCGTCAAGGCCGTTTCAGTGGTGGTGGTATCAATGCCGTTACACGTAGCGGTACAAACCAGTTGAGCGGTTCGGCGTTTTTCTTTGGTCGTAACCAAAATACAGCAGGCCTTAGCCCTGAGCCAAACAGCAAAGGCGAACGTACTAAGTTGGATAAATTCTCTGATTATCAGGCTGGTTTCCGTGTAGGCGGTGCGATTATCCCGAATAAATTATTCTATTTTGCAAACGCTGAAATGACTCGCCGTAGCGAACCGCTTCTTTTCAAAGTGGGTGCTGCTGGAGAAACTGGTTCTGACCTTGTAAACTTCGTGAACCAAGACCAATTAGCTTCTATCTATGATATTTTGAAAACAAAATACGGTTATGATGCGGGTTCGTATGGCGATGTGAGCAAGAAAACAGAAAGCAATAAATTCTTTGTTCGTTTTGACTATAACTTAAACGACAAACACCAACTTACTTTGCGCCTCAACATGGTGGACGCATTGCAAGACGAAATGACGCGTAGCCAAACAGAGTTCCGTTTCTCTAATAATGGCTACCAATTCACGAGCAAAAACACCAGCTTAGTATTTGAAGTAAAAAGCCGTTTCAGCAACCAAGTTTCTAATAACTTGATTATCGGTGCTTCGGCCATCCGCGACAAGCGCAATACATTGGGCGGTTTGTTCCCATCGGTAACTATCAATATGGGTAGCGGTAACGTGATTGCGGGTTCGCAACGCAGCTCGGTGTACAACTCACTTGATCAAAACGTATTGGAAATCACCGACAACGTAAACTATTACGCAGGCAAACACTCGTTTACATTTGGTACAAACAACGAATTTTTCTCGTTTGATAACCTCTTCGTAAATGATGGTTATGGTCGTTATGATTTTGGTAGCTACGCGGATTTTGTAGCGGGTAGCAGCTCAGCCACTACGTTCCGTTACCGTCAAAACTACGCATTGGCCAACGGCAAATCTTCTGCGAAATTTGGTGCGGCGCAATTGGGCGTGTATGCACAAGACGAATATAGTGTGTTGAATAACTTGAAAGTAACAGCAGGTATTCGTTTTGACTTGCCTTTGTTCTTCGACAAACCTTCTTACAACAAGAAAGTGGATTCGACTTTCGCAGCTAATTATGATGGTATTAGCACCGATAAATTGCCTAAAACGCGCGTGTTGTTCTCTCCACGTGTAGGCTTTAACTGGGACGTGAAAGGTGATAAAATGACGCAAGTACGCGGCGGTGCTGGTGTTTTCTCTGGTCGCGTGCCTTATGTTTGGATTTCTAACCAATATGGTGGTACTGGTGTAGATTTTGGTAGCGTAGATTTGCGTGGCACGGCTGCTCCTGCTCTTGGTGCAGTTGTTCCAGATTCTATTAAAGCTAAATATCAAAGTGGTGCAGCTTCTAAAGGTAGCATCGCGGTTACGAGCCGTAATTTCAAAATGCCGCAATTGTTGCGTTTCAACTTGGCGGTGGACAGAGCGTTGCCTTGGGGCTTAGTAGCAACAGTGGAAGCGATGTTTACCAAAACACTTAACGACGTATTGCCAAAAGATATTAACTTGAAATCATTTGAGCAGTCGAAAAAAGGCGGAGACTCGTTGCTTGTAGGTGATGGCCGTCCTGTATATCCTTCTCAACGTTTTATCAATAGTACCAACTTCAACAGCGTAATTTTGTTGGATAACACAAGCAAAGGTTACCAATACAGCCTTACTGCGCAATTGCAAAAGAAATTCGAACATGGTTTCTTCGCTACGGCAGCTTATACGTATGGCCAATCTCGCGATGTATATTCGGGTGGTAGCTCTACGGCAGCTTCTGTTTGGGAATTTAACCAACAAGTAGCAGGCCCGAACACATTGCCATTGGCTTACTCGCAGTTTGATATTCGTCATCGTTTGATGGGTGCTTTCTCGTACCGCAAAGAATATGCGAAACATTTTGCAACAACTGTTTCTTTGTTCTATAACGGCCAATCGGGTCAGCCATTCTCGTATGTTTATACCAACGACCTTAACGGTGACGGTGCTACAGCCAACGACTTGATTTATGTGCCTGCCTCTCGCGATGAAATTTTGCTTGTGCCTGCTAGTGCTTCAGATAAACGCTCTTTAGACCAACAATGGGCTGAATTGAATGCTTTTATTGATGGTGATGATTATTTGAAAGACCGCAAAGGTAACTACGCAGAACGCAATGCTGCTCGTACGCCTTGGACACATCGTTTCGACCTTCGTGTAATGCAAGAATTCTTTATCAATACTGCTAAAAACAAACATACGCTTCAACTTTCTTTGGACGTAATCAATGCAGGCAATATGTTGAATAAAGATTGGGGTAGAGACTATACCGTAACTAACCAAAGCTATGAACTTTTGAACTACAAAGGTTTGGATGCAGCTACTGGCCGCCCACAATTTAGCTTCGGTAGCGGTACGGCTTCTTCACCTACTCGCGCATGGCAAGTGAGCCAACTTAACTCACGTTGGCAAGCACAAGTGGGCGTGCGTTATATCTTCTAAGATTAAAATTAGTTGATTATCAAATATTAAACTCATAGAGTGCTGCGCCTAATGCAGCACTCCTTTTCACAAAAGATTTTAATGAAAATGAAAATAACTAACAAAATTTTGATAGCTGCTTTGGCTGCTTTTTCATTTGCTTGCGAAGACCCAGAGTATCCTACGCCAGTTCCTTCTACAGCTACGGCAACTACCAACGTGGCTGGTTTTAACTTTTGGGCAAATAACCAAAGCCTTGATTTCTTGTACGATAATGCCGCTGTTGGCCAAACAAATTTAGCTTTAGGGGCAAATTCGGGTTCTACGGCACTTTATTCTTCTGTAAAAACAGGTTTGCATACCATCGGCTTTGATTCTACGGGAAAACGTACAGCAACTACTACGCAAGCAACATTTTTGAAGGGTAAATACTATTCAGTATTTGCCACTGATGTAAGTGCTCCTCTTATTGTTACAGAATCTTTTCCTGCGGCAGTAGATGGCAAAGCGCAAGTTCGTTTCTTGCAACTTTCGGCTTCTGCCGACACCGCCGAAGTGGTGGATACGGCTACAGTTGCTAGCGTTATTTTTAGCTCTCGTGCTTTCCGTGCAGCTACTACTACGATCACGGCATTCAAAGCGATAGACGCTGGCCAAGTAAATTGGCGTATTAGACAAAATACAAAGAAAACAACAACCAAATACAGCCCCATTGACGTAGTAGAAACGTTTAGTGCAGGCAAAAACTATACGGTTGTTTTGCGTGGTAGCGTAACAGGTTCAGGCAGTTTAGGTTTGGGCTACACGGTTATCCAACACAACTAATATTGCTTGATAATTTATAATTAAGAAAAGCCTCCGAGCCGCTATGCTTGGGGGCTTTTTGTTTTGGATAAATGTTTCTATAATTTTGCATTCTGTTAGGTGTTATCTTGAATAAATTAAAATAAAAATATTGTAAGTGTTTTTTTTATAGGTTTTTGTTTGATAGCGGTATTCTAAAATTTAAATAAAAATTTATGAACAGAATAGGATTAGCTCTTTCTGGTGGCGGCATTCGGGGCATTGCGCACTTAGGTGTGTTGGAGTATTTGGAGGAAATCGGAATAAAGCCATCGCTTATTTCGGGGACAAGTGCAGGATCTTTGGTGGCGGCTTTTTATGCGGCAGGTTATAGCCCCAAAGAAATTCATGCCATTACCAAAGCCGAGAATTTTTTCAATTTCACGAATTTATCTATTATCAATGGAGGTATTTTCAAATCCAATGTGTTTGAGCGAATCGTGAAAAGTTATATTCCACACGATACGATTGGCAAACTCAAAATTCCTGTAGCCATTACGGTGACGGATTTGACCAATGCTCGAACGCGTGTTTTTGATACGGGCAAACTTTCTTTGGCCGTGCGTGCTTCGTGTTGCGTGCCGTTGGTGTTTCAGCCTGTGCGCTACGAGGATAGTTATTTGTCGGATGGCGGTATTTTGGATAATTTCCCTGTTGCGCCTTTGCGCGACCGCTGCGACAAAATTATCGGTGTAAATGTAAGTGCCGTAAGCCGAATTGATGGCCAATTGAGTTATAAACAGCTTATTCAACGCACCTTAGAACTCTCCCTCAACAATACCATAGACCACAAAATGGATTGGTGCGATGTGTATATCGAGCCACCCAATATCAGCAATTACGGTATTTTTGATTTTGATAAAATGGACGAAATATTTGAATTGGGCTACGTGCAGGCACAGAAATTTGAAGCTGAATTTTTGAAAATGCGAACCAATTAAACGTCAACCAACGAAGCGATAAGGGCATACTTTATCGCTTTTATTTTTGATAAAAAAGTAACTGTTGGCTTGCGAGATAGGTGTTTTTTTCAAAAAAAACACACAGTTTTTGTGCGGAAAGTTTGCTCAATTCAAAATACTGTTACATTTGCTCATTGCATCTGCTTGTTGGATGTAATGGATTTTTTGTTTGTTTAAACACGTAGATTGGTTATGAGTTTTTTATGTAAAAATCTCATACACAAGCTCTTATAGCCCAATCGAATATCTATGAAATTTACAAATTCTTCTCATGTTATTATTTTTGGCGGTGGGCTGGTAGGCACACTGTTGGGGCTTTATTTGGCTCGTAAAGGCTGTAAAGTAGATATTTACGAACGCCGAGCGGATATGCGTAAAGTGCAACGTTTTGATGGCCGTTCTATCAATTTGGCGTTGAGCGATAGGGGGTGGCGGGCTTTGCAGTCCATTGGCATTGGCGACGAGATAAAAGAAATTAGTATCCCGATGTATGGCCGCAGTATTCATAATGTAGATGGCACGGTTTCGTTTTTGCCGTATAGCAAAGATGGGCTTTGTATCTATTCAGTTTCGCGCGGGACGCTGAATGCCAAACTACTGGAGTTGCTTGAAAATGAACCAAATGTAGCGTTTCACTTCGAGCAAAAATGCGTAAAAGTTGATTTTGCGACTACGACAGCCACTATCCAGCACATGCCCACTGGCGAGCAATTTGCGGTAAAAGCCGATGCCATTTTTGGGGCAGACGGGGCATTTTCGGCGGTGCGTGCTTCCATGCAAAAAACGGATAGATTTGAATATCAGCAACATTACATTGACCATGCCTACAAGGAATTGAATATTGAGGCCTTGCCTGATGGAGGTTTTGCGTTGGATAAAAATGCGTTACATATTTGGCCACGCGGTCATTATATGATGATTGCTTTGCCAAATATTGATAGTACGTTTACTTGTACGCTGTTTTTTCCGTATGAGGGAGACCCGTCGTTTGCCACGCTTACGACACCAGAGAAAGTGGACGATTTTTTTTCTAAAACATTCCCTGATGCGCGGCCATTAATGCACCATTTAGAGGAAGATTTCTTTGCTAACCCGACTGCTTCGCTGCCTACGATTAAATGCTATCCTTGGACGCGCAACGCTACTTCTTTGATAGGAGATGCGGCGCACGGCATCACACCATTTTTTGGTCAGGGAATGAATGCTGGCTTTGAGGATTGTACGGTATTGAGTGAAGCCATCGATAATAGCGAAAGTTGGCAAGAGGCTTTGGAAGTGTATCAGCGTAGCCGTAAGCCAAATACTGATGCGATAGCAGAATTAGCCTTGCAAAATTTTATTGAAATGCGCGACTTGGTGTCTTCGCCTGCTTTTATTTTGCGCAAAAAAATAGAAATGCGTTTGCAAACATTGTTTCCAGAGAAATGGATTCCGTTATATTCGCAAGTTACCTTTAGCAAAGAGCCGTATAGCAAGGCTTTGGCTTCGGGGCAGGAGCAGGACAGAATTATGCAAATAGTGATGGCTGAAGAAGATATTGAAAACCAGTGGCAAAATGATGAATATTTGATAAAAATTGCTCAAAAAGTGGGCATTATTTAAAAATTATTCATTTTTTCTAAACTTTTTCTGTATTTACATTGTCTTAACATTGCAAACAATAACACAATAAAACAGCTTACGGAAGAATAAGGGAAATAAGATACTTTATTGTTAAAATGCCAAAATATGTGTTATAATGTTTGGATTTTAGGTGTTAATTCAATACATTTGTAATTGCTAACCAAAATTTAATAATTTCTTAACTAATTCTAAAGTGCTATGAGAAAATTCTTATCTCTTTCTGTGGCTAGTATGGCCATAGCATTTTCGTCTTACGGTCAGCTTTCTGGCGTAAAGACCATTAATCCTGCTGGAACAGGCGCGGATAACTATACTTCATTTACTTCGGCAGTAGCGGCGTTGAAAGTTGCTGGCGTAGGTCCTGGTGGAGTAACTTTTAATGTAACGCCAGGTGTTTACCCAGAGCGTTTTACGATTGACTCCCTTGCTACAGTGGGTGCAAGTGCTTCAAGCCAAGTTATTTTCCAAAAAGATCCTGCTGCCGCAGCTGAGGCAGGTGTATTTGTTCGTCCTGCTACTGCTGGTGCTACGGTAATTAACGTGTACATGGCATCTTGGGTTACACTTGATGGTCTTAATCTCGAAGATGGTGATGGTGGCAATGCGGCTAATCGTACCAATCGTGGTATGCAGTTGAGTGGTGCAGAACACTGTACTTTCAAAAACTTTACTATCCGTATGAACTCGCGCGGTCAGCTTTTGAATACAGCGTCTCGCGGTATCGCTTCTGCTACAAGTTTTGGCGCAGCTACTCGTCCATTACGATATAATACATTCGATAATCTTCGCATTGTAAGCGTTGGTAACCGTGCATTTTCATTATTTAGTGATTATCCTGGCTCTGCTACGGATGCCAATTTGCATGATAGAGGCAACATTGTAGTCAATTGTAAAATAGACTCAGCTGGTGGTGGTAATACAGGAGGAACAACTAATATCGCTTTCTTCCTTGAACAAGACAGTTTACATTTTGTTAATAACCAAATTACGAATGTGATTCACCAGCCTTCTACGGCTTCTGATATGACTATTTTGCAAGTTGGTTCTAATAGAGATAATGTTCCTACAAGGGGAATGATTATTGAGAATAATATCATAGATGCAGGGGTTGAAAACTATGTTGCTGGTGCATCCGAAATGGTTCGTAGTCAGATAACAAGTGGTACTATATTCAGAAATAACACTATCACTAATTTCGTTACTGATGATGCCGTAGGCTTTGTCAATTCTACTTGTACTGATTGTGAAGTGTATAATAATACATTCTCTAATGTAGAAGCTGGTGGCGGCGATTGTATTGGTATCCAGCCTATTAAAGACATGGGTGCTTCTAAACTTTATGGCAATACAATTACGAACTTGACCACAACTTTTGAAGACGGTACTGCACTTGGTATTGATGCTCAATTGCCTTTTACTCTTGATGTCTATGGCAATAAAATATCAAATATTTTTGTGTCCGATGGCGTAGTAGCTAATGCGATAGGTATTCGTTCATCTTCTGTTATAATAGCAGATACCGCATCAAATACAGGGGGGGTTGTTAATATTTACAATAACTTTATTAGTGGTGTTTATCTTTATAGTGCAGACATGACTGATGGTGGATTACCGTTGGCTTTTGGTATTCGCTCTATGGGCTGGACGTCGTCTGGTGTTTTGGTGAGTGGTGGAACTCAAAATATTAATCACAATACAATTGTGATGAATAGACCTACTGATTTAGTTGGTGATATTGCTCACAAATTTGCAGGAGTATATCTGTATGGTTCAGAGGACGACGAAGCTGATGTTGTATCTTTAAGAAATAACATCGTGGTAAACCGCAATACTTATGCAGAAGGTGATACTTCATTGTCTTACCTTGTTCGTTATGCTGGCGATGCAACTATTGCTAATGTAGAGTCTAACAATTATTTTGGCTTTGATACTACAAATGTTGCGTTAGGTGTTTATTATGACGCAGTGGCTGATGAGCATACTATTTATCCAACATTAGCTGCTTGGAAAGCTGCTGGCCTTGATGGTGCTGGTTACTCTGACTCAACTGAAGTGTCTTTTGTTGATGAAGCTGCTGGAGACCTACACGTTTCTACTGCTGATTACACAAATCCTGCTCTAAGAGCTCCACGCTTGTCTTTGGTTTCAACAGATGTTGATGGAACTGCACGTGCTAGTGCTGATACTCAAAAAGGTGCTGATTCACAAGATGGTGAGCAAAACTTGAACCCTTGGTCTGTGAAAGGAAATGCTGCTAAAGCGAAGTCTTTGACTGTATTCCCTAACCCTGCTACTGAGGTTGCTCGTTTCCAAATGACAGTAGAAAAAGAAACTGCTGCTCAAATCGTAGTACGCAACCTAATGGGTCAAGTTGTTGCAACTAAAAACGTAACACTTTACGCTGGTTCTAACACTACAGGTATCAATGTATCAGGCTTGGCTTCAGGTATGTATGTTTACAACGTAAACGTAAACGGCCAATCTTACGCTGGTAAATTCGTAAAATAATTTGAGTATAGCTTTTCGCTAAACTTATACGAAAAACCTCCGACAAACGTCGGGGGTTTTTCTTTTTAAGGGCTTTTGCAACAAAACTTGCCTGTTCGGTGTTTTAACAATATTTTTACCTCTCAATTCAAATCTTTTGTTCGATGACAACTGCTTCCCAAAATGCTGCTTTGCTGGATACATTAAGCCCCAAAGATTTTATCATAATCAAAGGAGCAAAGGTTAATAATCTTAAAAATTTGAGCGTAGCAATTCCGCGTTATAAATTGGTGGTGGTTACGGGGCTTTCGGGCTCGGGTAAATCCTCGCTGGCTTTTGATACACTTTTTGCCGAAGGCCAACGTATGTACGTGGAAAGTCTTAGTTCATACGCTCGCCAGTTTTTGGGCAGAATGGAAAAGCCTGAAGTAGAATACATCAAAGGCGTTTCGCCAGCCATTGCCATTGAACAAAAAGTAAATACCCGCAATCCGCGCTCTACGGTGGGAACTACTACCGAAATTTACGATTATTTTAAGCTGCTTTTTGCACGAATTGGCAAAACCTATTCGCCCGTGAGTGGGCAAATCGTGCGCCGTGATTCGGTGGGTGATGTGGTGAATTTTATTCAAAATTTAACCGAAAATACACGCTTGCTTATTCTCGCCCCGCTGGTGATACACGAAGGCCGCAGCATGGCCGACGAGCTGAAAATTTTGCTGCAAAAAGGTTTTACGCGTATTGTCGTGAAGGGCGAAACACTTTTTATCGAAGAGCTTACACCCGAAACTTTGCCAAGCGATTCGGAGAAAGTATATATTCTTATTGACAGAACTGCCGTCAAACACAACGACGATGACAATATTTTCCGACTTTCCGACTCGGTACAAACCGCTTTTTACGAAGGTTCGGGCTCGTGTGTGGTGGACGTAGTTGGCGATAAAGCCTATACATTTTCCGATAAATTTGAGTTGGACGGCATCGCTTTCGAAGAGCCGAGTGTTAATCTTTTTAGCTTTAACAATCCGTTCGGGGCTTGCAAAACGTGCGAAGGCTTCGGCAGGGTATTGGGTTTAGACCCCGATTTGATTATTCCAGACAAAACATTGTCGGTTTTTGATGGCGCAATTGCACCTTGGCGTGGCGAAGGAATGCGCGAAGAGTGGCTTAAGCCACTTTTGCGCAACGGAATCCGCTTTGATTTCCCGATTCATAGGGCTTACGAAGACCTCACGGAGGCCGAAAAAGAAGTGTTATGGACAGGAAATAAATATTTTGGCGGTTTGAATAGCTTTTTTGAGCACTTGGAGTCGCAGACTATCAAAATTCAGTATCGTGTGATGCTTTCGCGTTATAAAGGCAAAACAAGTTGTCCTGACTGCAAAGGCTCACGCTTGCGTAAAGATGCGGCTTATGTTAAAATTGGCGGCAAATCCATTACGGATTTGGTGTTGTTGCCTATCAAAGAAACACGTACGTTTTTCGAAACGCTCGAACTCTCGGATTATGAGGCGCAAGTAGCTCGCCAAATTTTGGCCGAAATCCGTAGCCGATTACGTTACATGGAAGAGGTTGGCTTAGGTTATTTGACCCTAAATCGACTTACTAATACGCTTTCAGGCGGTGAATTTCAGCGTATTAAGTTAGCAACCTCGTTGGGCAGTGCGTTGGTGGGTTCGATGTATATTCTCGATGAGCCAAGCATCGGTTTGCATCCACGCGACACGCAACGACTCATTGGCGTGCTTAAATCTTTGCGCGATTTGGGCAATACCGTCATTGTGGTGGAGCATGAGGAAGAGGTAATGCAGGCCGCCGACCAAATCATTGACATCGGGCCAGAGGCGGGTAGCGGTGGCGGAACGTTGGTTTTTCAGGGAGATTTTAGGGAATTAAATACTGATACCGCGACACAATCTTATACTTATAAATACCTGAATGGCATAGAGCAAATTCCTGTGCCGACCCAAAGAAGGCGTTGGTTTGATAACATCGAAATCATTGGAGCAAGGGAAAATAACTTGAAAAATATTTCGGTTAAAATTCCGCTTAGAGTGTTTAGTGTTATTACGGGTGTGAGTGGCTCGGGCAAATCAACACTTATCAAAAAAATCTTATACCCAGCTTTGGCCAAAATGCACGGAAATGCAGCCGACGAAACGGGGGCTTTTGACCGCTTGGCGGGAAATCTGGACATGATTACGCAAGTAGAATTTATTGACCAAAATCCAATAGGCAAATCTTCTCGCTCAAATCCAGTAACTTACATCAAGGCTTATGACGCGATTCGTAGCCTTTTTGCAGAGCAAGCATTGTCCGTAACGCGTGGTTATAAACCTGCTCATTTTTCGTTTAACGTGGACGGTGGCCGTTGCGAAGTGTGCCAAGGCGAAGGGGAAACGGTTGTAGAAATGCAATTTATGGCAGACATCAAACTCAAATGTGAGAGCTGTCATGGGAAGCGATTCAAGCAAGAAATTTTAGATGTGAAATACAAGGACAAGGACATTTCAGACGTTCTTGAAATGACGATAGAAGACAGTTTGGCATTTTTTGCGGACAAACCTCGGCTTACAGAAAAGCTAAAACCTTTGCAAGAAGTGGGCTTGGGTTATGTGCGTTTGGGGCAATCGTCCAGTACGCTAAGTGGGGGAGAAGCGCAACGCGTGAAATTGGCTTCGTTTTTGGGCAAAAATGCCGAACATAACAACGGTATTTTGTTTATTTTTGACGAACCGACTACGGGTTTACATTTCCACGATATTAGTAAATTGCTCAAAGCCATGAATGCGTTGGTAGAAAACGGCAATTCGGTGTTGGTAATCGAGCATAACACGGAAGTAATTAAGTGTGCGGACTGGATTATTGATTTGGGGCCAGATGGTGGCGACAAAGGCGGCCAACTTTGCTTTGAGGGAACGCCCGAACAAATGGCTGCGGTGGCTGATACCAACATTACAGCTCAATTCCTAAAAGAAAAGTTGATATAAAAATGACTTATTGCGTTGTTGTTTGTTTTTTTGGTGTGTAATCTATTTAATTTGGCCTAAAATTTGATTTTTAAGGTATAAATCCCTACGTTTCGGTTATAAAGTTTTTTAAATTATGGAATTGCTACAAATAGAACCTACGTATTGTACACCACACGTTAATTTTGGCGAGGAGGCAGGTATGCTTAGTATTTCGGGCTGCTCGTATAGCGAAGATGCCGTGGCTTTTTATCGTCCGCTTTTTGCTTGGATAGACCAGTACAAAGCAAATCCACAGGTGCAAACCGAGATAAAAATTTATTTTAAATATTTTAATACGGCTTCTGCTAAGTGTGTGTACGAGATAATGGCTAAGTTGTCAGCAGTTTGTTCCGAAACGAATAAATTAAAAATTATTTGGTGCTATGCCGCTGATGATGAAGATATTAAACAGGCTGGTATAGATTTTAGCGAAATTTTACAACTGCCCTTTGAATTTATTTCCATCGACGATACTAATGACGATGAGCAACAAAATCTTATCAATGGAAGTGTTTAAAATATCTATGTCAATTAATAACAAAAAGCCCTGAGCCTTAAATCTTGGGGCTTTTTGTTTTGGGGGAAAATAATCTTGCCGCGTTAATTTGCACTTTTTGTTTTAGCTCTTACGGGCAATTCACTACTTTTGCGCCGCAATAATTATTTTCTTTATACCAAAACAATGATTCAAAGAATACAATCTCTGTTGCTTTTGGGCGTGGCTCTTTGTATGGGTGCGGCTGTGGGCTTTGATGTCTGGACGAAAGGCAGCACTACACAAGAAGCGACGGTTTCGGCTTTTGTGCTTCGCCATCAGACGGTAGTGGCGTCGGGCAACCCTCAAATTTTATTAGAAAAAAACGTGTGGTACATTGCCGCACTCTATCTCGTGTCGGCACTTTTGGCCATCGCTACTATCTTTTTGTACAAGAATCGCAAACAACAAATGATGGTTTGTGCGGTTAATTCCTTGCTCATGACGGCGGCTTTGGCTGCGGCTTTGTTCACGACCAAAGAAGCCGAATTGCTTTTCGAACCGCAACGTTTGGGAAGCTACGGCATGGCGGTTTACATTCCGTTGGTGGCCATGTTGCTCAACTTGGTGGCACGTCGTTTCATTCGTCGCGATGACGAATTGGTGCGTTCGGCAGACCGTTTGCGCTAATCGTTTTTTACTAAAAATGTGTACGGAAAAGTTGGTGTGAGCCGCAAGGTTTACGCCAACTTTTATTTTATAGGCTTTCGGTAATGTGGCATTGACACGCATTGGTGTGTCTTTTATCGCTTGTACTAGTAAATACGCACGGTAGTGAATATCATTTACTATTCGTCTCGAACAATCAGCCACTTGCAACGAACAATCTATCATTTGTCTCGAACAATCAACCACTTGCAACGAAAAATCTGTTATTTGTCTCGAACAATCAACCACTTGCAACGAACAATCTGTTATTTGTCTCGAACAATCAACCACTTGCAACGAACAATCTGTTATTTGTCTCGAACAATCAGCCACTTGCAACGAACAATCTATCATTTGTCTCGAACAATCAGCCACTTGCAACGAACAATCTATCATTTGTCTCGAACAATCAGCCACTTGCAACGAACAATCTATCATTTGTCTCGAACAATCAACCACTTGCAACGAAAAATCTGTTATTTGCTCTATATGTTTGCGGATTTGTGCATGCATTGCGGCCTTTGCAACTAAATTGGCAACTACTTCGTTAGTAAAAAATATATCTGTTAAGTATTTCTTTATAATAATAATTTAGTAACAATGATGAAATTAGATATTTTGGTATTCGCGGCGCACCCCGACGATGCCGAATTGGGCTGCGGTGGCACAATAGCCAGCCACATTGCCAAAGGTAAAAAAGTTGGCATCGTGGACTTTACCAGAGGCGAGATGGGAACGCGTGGCACGCCGCACAAGCGCGATTTGGAAGCGGCAGAAGCCTCCAAAGTATTAGGGCTTACCGTGCGCGAAAACCTGAAATTTAGAGATGTTTTCTTTGAAAATAACATAGAACATCAGTTGCAAGTGGTGCAGATGATACGCCGCTACCAACCCGAAATTGTGATATGCAACGCCCCAGACGACCGACACCCCGACCACGGAAAAGCCTCTGCACTTACTTCGCAAGCGTGTTTTTTGTCGGGCTTGAGCAAAGTGCAAACCGTTGATACAGAAGAGCAATTGCAAACGGCATGGCGACCAAAAGCCGTGTATCATTATATCCAAGACCGCTACCTCAAACCTGATTTTGTAGTGGACATCACCGACTTTTGGGACACCAAAATCAATTCGATTCGCGCCTACAAAACGCAGTTTTTTGACCCCAATAGTGCCGAACCTCAGACCTATATTTCTCGCCCCGACTTCCTGAATTTTGTGGAAGCACGTAGCCGCGAAATGGGGCACCCCGTAGGCTTTACGTTTGCCGAAGGTTTCATCAAAGAAAGACATATTGGCGTGCGCGATTTGTTTGATTTGGCCTAAAAATTGGCTTTTATCCCTAAAAACAGAAACTTTAATAATATACAGAATGTTCTATTGATAGAATGTCTTTTTGTGAGGTTAATTGATTGTTTATCAATTTTTTATCTATCCAAAAAGAAAATTAAACAAACGCTTTCTTGGCATTCAACATATTATTTTGTTTTTTTGAATTCTTAAAATATTAGTAGAAAATGACAACAGAGAAAACACACTGTCTCATTATCGGTTCAGGTCCTGCGGGCTACACGGCGGCTATTTATGCTTCGCGTGCTGGCCTCAAACCTGTACTTTATCAGGGCGGGCAGCCTGGTGGCCAATTGACTATCACCAACGACGTGGAAAATTTTCCAGGTTATCCTGATGGCATACAAGGCCCTGAAATGATGATGGATTTCCAACGCCAAGCAGAGCGTTTTGGTGCAGATATTCGCATCGGTTTGGCCACGTCGGTGGACTTTTCGGGCTATCCGCACAAAGTAGTGATTGACGAAACGCACGAAATTACGGCGGATGCGGTCATTATCGCTACGGGTGCTTCGGCCAAATGGTTGGGTTTGGAATCAGAATCGCGTTTGAACGGTTCGGGCGTTTCGGCTTGCGCTGTGTGCGACGGATTTTTCTTTAGAGGTCAGGAAGTGGCCATCGTTGGGGCAGGCGATACTGCTTGCGAAGAGGCAACTTATTTGTCTAAACTTTGCAAAAAAGTCTATATGCTTGTGCGCCGCGACGAAATGCGTGCTTCTACCATCATGCAGAATCGCGTAAAAAATACGCCAAACATTGAGGTTTTGTATAATACCCAAACGTTGGAAGTATTGGGCGAACACGCCGTAGAAGGCATTCGCGTAGAAAACATAGCGACCAAAGAACAAAAAGAAATTGCGGTAACTGGCTTTTTTGTGGCAATTGGCCATGAGCCGAACACGGGCATTTTCAAAGGGCAATTGACAATGGACGAAAACGGCTATATCATTACCGAAAAAGGTAGTGCGCGTACCAACGTCGAAGGCGTGTTTGCTTGCGGCGATGCGCAAGACCACGTGTACCGCCAAGCCATTACGGCAGCGGGTACGGGCTGTATGGCGGCACTGGATGCCGAACGTTTTTTGGCTGCGAAAGAAATAATTGCTTAATGTAACTCGTTCATAAACAAAATACTTGTTTGTGTTATATGCGTTTAGCCTTATCAGACTTTCGGGACTGGTAAGGCTAAATAGTTGTTTTGGGTAACCATTGTTCCCAGTATTGTATTGAGTAGAATTTTTATTTTTGATTGAATGTTAAAGAAAGTTGGATTCGTGATTTTGGCTTGTTTGCTCATTATCGCAACGCTTTTTGCCGATGTATATGGCAAGCAAAAAGGCAAACACAGAAAGAAACGTAAAAAGCCTATCAAGAAAGATTTGATGCGCGTAAAAGCTCCGAAGATTAGTTCTAAGAAAAATGTAAAATACGGCGCAGCGAAGAAAAGTAGTAATAAACGAAGAAAAACCAATGGCGTAAAGAAAACAATTACACCGCAAGTAACAGACCTTACGCCAGCACCAAAGAAACATTTTGTAGAAGATTCTACGATTAATATTCCTGTAAAACCACTGCCAATCATGGCCGAAGATACCAGCACCATTGGCGATGGCGAATTGAGCATCGTGGAGGAGGAAGAAGAAGTAAACGTAGATTCTACTTGGGTAAAAGCTACCGAATATTATGCCATTTGGGATTCTAAACGCGTGAATCCGTACCGCATAGACGGCACGCAATTTGCAGATACAATCAATATTTTACTGTACGATACGGCTAAAAACCTGAACTGGGCTATGCCGCTGAAGGACACCTACATTACGTCGCGTTTTGGGCGTAGAGGCTACCGTTTCCACTATGGCACAGACTTAGAACTGGATACTGGCGACAGCGTTTTTGCGGCGTTTGATGGCATCGTGCGGGTGCGACACTACGACCGCAGAGGCTATGGCAATCACTTGGTTGTGCGCCATTACAACGGCTTGGAGACGCTTTACGGGCATTTGAGCCGTGCGGAAGCCGAACCGGGACAATTGGTGAAAGCGGGGGATTTCTTAGGATTTGGGGGAAGTACAGGCCGCTCATCGGGGCCGCACTTGCACTTTGAAGTTCGCTATCAGGGCAACCCGATTAACCCTGAAGATATGTACGATTTTAGGCACAAAAAATTATATTCAGACGAATTTGTACTTACGCCTGGTACGTTTAACTATATCACCAAATCGGCGCGAAAATTATCTTACCATCGCATCCGTTCTGGCGATACGTTGGGCGGCATAGCACGCAAATACGGCACTACGGTTCGGTATTTGTGTCGTGTGAATGGTATTTCGCCGCGCTCTGTGTTACGGGCAGGCCGACGATTAAGAATTAGATAAATTCAGAATGGGTATTCGTAATCAACGGATACCCATTTTTTTTGTAAAAAAAATAGGTTTTTTGAGCTTGATTTTTGAATAAAGTATAAAAATTGATGAGTGTTTTTTTAACTTTGTGTATAACCAATCAAAAACTCTGTTTTATATGTTCAAAAAACTCTTCTATGCAGGCACACAGCCGCATTACTCTGAAAGCCTAAACGAAAAAATTGTCCTAACCAACCAAGTAGCCATTGCGCTTTGCGTGATTCCGCCTGTTTTCTTGGCAGTTGCGTGGATATATATGCCTGTGTTGTCTTTTTTGCCTATTGCCTCCCTTATTATCCTGACGGGGTCTGTTGCACTCAATCATTTTGGCTTTCATACTTTGCCGCGCATTTTGGTTTCGATTATGCCGACTGTGTGCGCGGGGACGTTTTATGTGGCCGCTTCTCAAAACGAAAACGAAGTATTTCTGGGTTTTTACCTTATGATTTACAGCTTTTTTACGCTCCCCTTCTTGTTTTTTGAACTCGAAGATACTTGGGAACTGGTGTTTACGATTGGCGTTTGTGCGGTGTTCAATATCGGGCTTCCGTATTGGAATGAGCTAATTACGTTTGATGTGGACAGTAGCATTTTGAGTAGTAGCGTCATCAATACGATTTCGGTGGTACTGGCTGTTGGTGTTGTTTCGCTTTCGATGGTTATTTTTAAATTGATTGAAGGAAAAAATAATAACAAAGTTCAGAAGCTCTTGGATGAAAGCGAGCTCAAAAATAAAGGGATTGAGAAAACGAATCAGGAAATGAACGCACTACTCAAAGAAATGGAGTTGGCGCGTAAGGATGCCGAAATGCGTAACAAAATCGCAACCACTACCAGTGATTTTAATGCGCTTATTCGTCAAAACCAAGGCAGAGAAGAAGCTTTTGATTGGATGATTAGCTTTTTGGTGAAAAGCGTAAACGCTTCACAAGGAGGGATTTATCTTTTTAATAAAAAAACAGAATCACTTTCTCTGAAAGCCTGCTATGCTTATAACCGCAAGAAGCACGTAGAAAAAACAATTCGTTCTGGAGAAGGCTTGTTGGGAGCTTGTTTTTTGGAAAAAGATATTATTTACCTGAAAGAAATCCCGAAAGAATACCTCAATATCACGTCAGGTTTGGGCGAAGCACCGCCGCGTAACCTTATCATTGTCCCGATGATTTATAACGAAAATTGCGAAGGTGTCATCGAAATAGCTTCCTTTTATTTGTTCTCGGATTATGATAAAGATTTGTTGCTCAAATGTGGCGAGATTTTGGCCGCCAACGTGTTCAGCGACAATATTAACCGAGAAACCAGAATGCTGCTCGAACAGTCCCAAAAACAAGCCGAAGACCTCCGCGCCAGAGAAGAGGAATTGCGGCAGGCGATGGAAGAAATGGAGGCGAGTCGCGAAAATTATGAACGATTAAGTAACTAATTCGATACAAATAAAAAAGTCCCTGCAAACGAACGAATGCAGGGACTTTTTTTATGTGAATGTATTTTCTTGTCAGGCAAAATTATTAACCTCTGCCGTGCATCATTTTCTTCATGCGGAAAGAAAGTAGGAACAAGCACAATGAAGCCACGCCAGCAAATACCACGAATACCATAAAAAATTCGTATAGATTGGTGATTTGGAAACCAAATATAGATGGGATTTTGCCTGCTGCAATAAGTTTTTCGTCTGGGTACAAAGCACCTAAAGTTCCAGACAATTTGTTAGCTGCGGCAGTCGACAAAAACCAAACACCCATTAGTAAGGCTGCAAAACGAGGAGGTGCAAGTTTGTTTACCATCGAAAGGCTGATAGGAGACAAACATAACTCGCCGATAGTGTGCAAGAAATACAAGGATGTTAGCCACATGATGCTTACTTTTACATTAGGGTTTAAATCTTTTACGCCAAAAGCAATTACAAGATAACCAATAGATAAAAATAGAAGACCAAAGGCTTGCTTGGCTGGAGAAGCAGGCTCTAAACCTTTCTTGGCCAATTGCACCCAAATAATAGAGATAATTGGTGCAAGTAACACAATAAATATAGCATTGATACTATTGAACGCACTCGCTGGAATTTCTTTCCCAAATACGACGCGGTCGGTTTGTTCGTCGGCAAAGAAGGTGAGTGATGTGCCAGCTTGTTCAAAAGCCGCCCAGAAGGCAATCACGAAAAAGGCTGCAATATAAATTACGCTAATACGCTCTTTCTCTTCTCTGTTCAGGCTTTTGTCCAAAATAATGTACAGAGGAGCAATAATAGAAAGAGAGAAAATAAATGAACCAATAAGGTCTATGTTAGCACCATAGAAGAATGCCACAGCTAAAACTAATGCACCGATTGCCCAACCTATATTTTCAGAAATACTTCTCTTAGGGGTGTTGTCTTCTATTTGGGCTACTTTTTCAGGGGTGCCACCAATAGCACCACCTTCAGGTGTTATTAAATATTTATTTTTGAGCAATTCAAAAGTAATAATGCTGACAACCATGCCAGCGCATGCAGCCAAAAAGCCCCAACGGAAGTCAGCAGGGTTACCAGTATCGCCCAAGAAACCGCAGATAATAGGAGAGAAGAACGCCCCCAAGTTGATACCCATATAGAAAATAGTATAGGCACTGTCGCGTCGGCTGTCGCCTTCTGGGTACAACTGGCCTACCATCGTAGAAATATTAGGTTTGAAAAAACCATTACCAACAATTAAAGCGAGTAGCCCAAGGAGCATAACATTATGAGAGACACTGAAATTTTGGTAAAAACTGGCACTTATAAACATTAATAATTGTCCTAAAGCCATGATTAAACCACCTACCAAAATAGAACGGCGGTTGCCCCAATATCTATCCGATACGTAGCCGCCAATCAGTGGCGTAAGATATACCAAACCTGTATAGCTGCCATAATAGTCGTCTGTGGCTACATTTTTATCTAAAAGTAAGGCCTGCGTTAGGTATAAAACAAAAATGGCGCGCATACCGTAGTAGCTGAAACGTTCCCACATTTCGGTTGCGAAAAGGAGGTATAACCCAGGCGGATGCCCTTGTTTGGTTGTAGTTGTCGTCGTTGTACTCATCGAAAATGAAGGAGTTAAAATTTTGAACGATTAGTTGGAACTGAAATGATATTTTTTATTAAATTTATGAGTTGGATTACTCAAAATTGGGTAAACATACAAATACAACGCATACATTCCAAATGTTGTTTTTCTATATAAGCGTTTGGCCAAATAAAAAAGGGAACCCAATGGCGGGGATAGTATGCTTTTCTTTTTACCAAAAAATCTCTATTTTTAGAAATCAATTTTGACAATACATACTATGCTACAACTCACCCGAACAACTAATAATGCAATCTTAAAAAGCCATTTTTTATGCCTTTTTGAATTGGCCATGATTGATGATGATTTGGCGCAAGCCGAACGCCAATATTTGTACGATATTGGCGAACGCCACGATATTTCCAGAGAGCAAATGCACCAAATTCTGTTTCACGAACCGCATACGCCTTTCGTAATGCCCGAAAGCAAAGAAGAACGCATCGGGCAAGTGTTCGATTTGGTGTGCATGATGTTGGCCGACAATAAACTCGACGAAAGGGAAGTGGAACTTTGTATTAAATTGGCGCGAAAGCTGGGTTTTGCCGAAAATATTTTGAGTGGCTTGGTCAAAGCTCTGATCACCGCCGCCGACGATGATGCCGACCATGAAGCCGTTCGCGCCGAACTCGAAATTTATATTCACTATTCCGAAAATATTTAACCTATAAACGTATTTCTTTCTTTATTTTTTTAAAGCAAAAGGTCTGATACATTCAGGCCTTTTTTGTTTGTAATAATTATAAATTAACGAAAGTTACATGTTTTAATAAACTAATAACCTGTATATTATGCTTGTGTTAGCTTAAAAACAAGTTAAAGTTAATTTCTTGGTTTGGATACAAAATGTATTCCAAAGTATATTTGAAGCCTATCGTTGTGATAACAAAGCAACGGTGGAAGAAGAAACCCATAACAATCTAAACATATTTCATCAAATGAAACGTCTTTTTGGCCACCGCCTCGGCGGCCTGCTTCTCCTTTATTGCCTTTTGGTAAGTATTGCCTTTTTTTCTCGCTTGGTTTTGTTGGTGTATTCGTTTAGCGAGATTTCCACTTCGCTGGGCGAGTTGCTCAAAACGTTTGGAACAGCTTTGTTTTTCGATACGGTTACGTTTTCGTATTTCATGCTTCCGTTTTGGCTGTTCGAAGTGCTCATGCCCCTAAAAGTTGTTCAGACTAAAACCTACAAAGTGCTGACCTATGTTTTTTATACGTTGGTGGTGGCTTTGCTCGTGTACGTGTCGTTTGCGGAGTTTTTGTTTTGGGAAGAATTTGGCGTGCGCTTCAACTTTATTGCGGTGGACTACCTGATTTATACCAACGAAGTGGTCGGCAATATCATGGAATCTTACCCGATGCCTTTGCTCGTTACGGCGATTGTGCTCATTACGTCGGGCATTTTGTGGACTTTGCGCAAAACGCAGATTTTGGATGATATTTTAGCCGCTCAAACGCCTTTCGGCAAACGCTTGGTGGCGGGTGGCGCGTTGCTGCTACTGACGGCGTTTTCGTGGTTTTTCGTGGACTTCGATTGGACAGAAATTTCTACCAACAAATACAACAAAGAACTTTCCAAAAATGCGATTTATTCGTTTTTTGAGGCCATTCGCAACAACAAAATTGATTATGCAGAATTTTACCAAACCGTAGATAACAAACAGGCTTTTACGGAATTGCGTAACATTTTACAAACCCCTGAAAGCCAGTACATCGACGCACAAAACGTCTTAAATCCTGTGCGCCACACGACGGCACAAGGCGCGGAACGTCGTTACAACGTCGTGCTCATTACGGTAGAAAGTTTGAGCGGTGAATATATGTCGTACATTGGCAATGACCGCGACATCAAAACGCCGTTTTTGGATTCGTTGGCCGAAAAATCCATGTTTTTTTCTAATCTCTACGCCAATGGCACGCGTACGGTACGCGGCTTGGAAGCCATCAATTTGAGCATTCCGCCCACACCGGGCACGAGCATTGTGCGCCGCCCCAACAACGAAAATTTGTATTCGTTGGGCACGATTTTTAAGCAAAAAGGCTACACCAACAAGTTTATTTATGGTGGCTACGGCTATTTCGACAACATGAGTTATTTCTTTTCTAACAATGGTTTCGAGATAGTGGACAGAGATGTTATTTCTGAAAAAGAAATCACTTTTGCCAACGTTTGGGGCGTGTGCGATGGCGATATGTACAAACGCACCGTCAGGGAAGCGGACGCGGCGCACGCAGCCAAAGAGCCGTTTTTTATGTACGTGATGACTACGTCTAACCACCGACCTTATACGTTCCCAAATGTGGTGGGCAAAGAATTTTCTAAAGACCGTCGCGGTGGCGTGGCCTACACGGATTACGCTTTGCGCGAGTTTTTCCAATCCGTCCAAAATAAACCTTGGGCAGACAGCACGATTTTTGTGGTGGTGGCCGACCATTGCGGCGGCAGCGCAGGCCGTGCCGAATTGCCAGTGTTGGAATACCAAATTCCGATGATGATTTATAGCCCAAAATTGATTGGTGCACAGAATATCAAGAAGTTGTGTAGCCAAATAGACCTTGCCCCAACGCTTTTGGCATTGATGAATTGGAATTATAACAGCACGTTTTATGGTAAAAATGTCTTGACCATGAAACCCGAAGAAGAACGCGCTTTCATTGGCAACTACCAAAAATTAGGCTATATCCAACACGATACTTTGCTGATTTTGGGAACGCAAAAATCTGTTACGCAATATAAATTCAATCCGAAAACAGGCGAGGAAAAACCCATTCCCGTTTCTGATTATTTGAAAAGTAAAACAATTTGCCAATACCAAACCGCCGAATATATGTTCCTGAACGGTTTGAATAAAGTGAAGTAAAAAACGAGAAAGAGCCTATCACCAATGAAAATGTTATAGGCTCTTTTGTTTTATTATCGGATAAGTTCGTGTTCTTTCAGGTACTCGTTGAGTTGGGTAAGACTTTTTTCGGCCAAATAAGCATTGAAACCCAGTTTGCCCATAGTCCAAGCTCCGACTTGGAGCGGCGCATTAGGTAGTACATTGAAAATCGTAAGCCCGATTCGCTCTTTTAGCTGTTTTTTGTAACGGTCAAAATGCACGGGCGAAACCGTAGGCCATTGCGCTCCGTTGCTGAACACGGGCATATAGCCTTCGGATTGTTCGGGAGTAAAAAGCGGAATAATCGGTAAACGTTTTTTACCTTCATCTTCAGTAATAAACATTGTTTTGTCGGTTACGTGTTTGTAGCCTTCCGTAAAAATGCGGTTGGTGGTGTCGGCGGGAACAGTGAAATAATCGCGCAAGAATTTTTCGCAATTGGCCCTGCCCATAAAATAGTCGTGTATCCGAAATTCTTTGTGCAAAAAACCACTAAATCCGCTTACCGCGCCGCAAGCCAAAGCCTTGCCGCCTTCTACTTTTGTTTCAATATTTTTTTTCTTCTCGTAGCGTACTGGCGAAATCATAAACGGGTCAAGGGTATTCTTTTGCCCTTGTTGTTGGCTAAGTTGCGCCAGTGTTTGCGGCTGAATCCCGCTTTGCGTAACGAGTACATTTAGCAAAGATAAGACATTGGGAATAAGACTGTTTTCTTGCATTTTCTCGGGTTTGCCCACGCTCGGAAACGGGTCAATCATCAAAACCGTTTTGTCGAAAGTTTCGGTGTTTTTGTCTTTTTCGTCCATACCCAATATTTCCTCCATCAACTGAAAAGGTTCGTTGTCCAGTATGCCGCCGTCGATGTTGAGGGTTTCGTGATACAATTTGTCATCTAAGTCTATAGATTCTTTGTAATTGACGCGAGAAAGTTGTAAATCTTTTAAATATTTTACCTCTCGGCGCAACGTTCGGGCTTGTAGTCCCACAGGAAATGCACCTGTTGCCATAGCGGCTTGTTCGGCAACTACGGTATTGAGTTTTTTTTGAAAATTCAGCGGCATCCAACCATCTTTTTTATAGTCGCTTTCGGAGTCGGCGAGCATAAAACACGCGTAATCGTTGTGATATTTCACGATATAGTCGTTTGCGCCTCCTCCCATAAATGGCACTTTAAAACTGCGGCCTTGTAGGTTGGTCAGCGATACAAAAACTTTAAGATTGGGGTTGAAATAGGGGCGTTTGGGTGGCGTGTCGGTGCTGACGGTAGTTATTTTTTTAGCAATGCCGTCAATAAAACTCGAATTGAGCAAGGAGGGAAGTTTGCCGCCTTTGAGGTCTTGCGCGTCGAGCATTACGCTGAGCATATCGTTACTGCTCAAATCCACCCAAGCGTTATAAAGTTTGTGTTGTGGTTGCTGTTTGTTTAGGTCGCCACCGAGGCCGCGAATCGGTTCGAAATGTTCTTGTATGGCTGCCGCCGTAATGATGCCCGTCATGCCACCCGCCGAACCGCCACCAATCACCGTAATTTCCACCTCGTGCATGGGCGTATTGGGCGTATTATTGTCTTTTCGTTTTTGCCAAGCCTCTAACGCTTCCAGCAAATAATCCATTACGCCAGCCGTGTAAGCTCCCGCCGAAACGGCACCCGCCAAGCAAAGTCCGATTTGAAGTTTTGTGTTATTGTTGCTCATCTTTTGTAGAGAATAGATTGTTACTTTTCTCTAAGACGTTTGCCGAGCACAAAAAGGGTTACAGGCCTGCCAATTATTTTTTTGTAAGGAATGTTATTTAATCAAATCCTTAAACTCGAAATGCCGCCGTCGATGGCCACGATTTGCCCCGTAATCCAGCCCGATTGCTCAGAAAGTAGAAATTCGGCGGCGTTGGCAAGGTCGGCAGCCGAACCAATTTTTTTGAGTGGGTGGCGTTGGGCGTTGGCTTCTTTCTTTTCGGGTGTATTGAGCAGATTTTGGGCTAATGGCGTGTCCGTGATGGAAGGGGCAAGCGCATTTACCCGAATTTTTGGGGCAAGTTCGGCAGCCAAAGCGCGTGTAATTCCTTCTATGGCACCTTTGGAGGCGGCTACCAGCGCATGAAAACTAAACCCCGTCTGTACGGCCACCGTCGAAAATAAAACAATCGAGGCATTGGGTGCGGCTTTCAGGCGTGGCAATACGGCCTGAATGGTTTTGACTGCTCCCAAGACTTGCGCCTGATAGTCTGCGATATACTCGGCTTGCGAAATGCGCGAAAAAGGTTTGAGCGAAATTTTACCCACACAAAAAGCCAATCCGTCTAAAGTATCAGGCAAAAAATCAAAATTAAGGTTGTCGTCCAGCACGTTGAGGTAATGATACGAAAGGTTAGGAGCGGAGCTAACGGTTTCGTGTTGGTAATAAGTGCCCCAAACGCGGTTTTGTGTGTGTGCGGCCAGCTGCTGGCATAGTTGCGCCCCAATCCCCGACGACGCGCCTACAATCAAATAGTTTTTCATAAGGTCATTTGCATTTTTTGTGTCCTATTCCCTCAAAACGGATTGTGCCGCGAATTGTTTGTAGAAAGATTCCGCTTCTTTTTTATAGAATACCTTTTGGGAATGATATGGATTTTACCATGAAAACAATATTTTTGCAATCCGAATAAATCACTGTTAAATTTTTTTGAACCAAATGAAAAACTACACCAGACGTATTTCACAACTTTTTATTTTTTCCTTAGCCCTATGGCTGGCCGCAACAGGCAGCGCATTTGCTCAAAATCGCCAACGCGTTATTTTGCAGGGCTTTTGGTGGAATTTTAAAAACAATAATTACCCGCAAGGTTGGGCCAATTATTTGTCCGAGCTTGCGCCACGCCTACGCGCAATGGGAATTAATGCCGTATGGGTGCCCGTAAATGTAAAAAATGCCAATCCGCAAAGCGTGGGTTATGTGCCATTCGACCACTACGACTTGGGCGATAAATACCAAAAAAGCAACCTCAAAACGCCGTTTGGAGACAAAGATGAGTTTTTGCGTATGGTGGCGATTTTGCATGCCAACGGCATAGAAGTAATTCAGGACGTGGTACTTAACCACATGAACGATGCTGGCAGCGCATCGGGTGCTGGCGGACAAGACCCCGCCGCCGTTACGTTTTATAACCAAGTCGGCAATTTGCCCACAGACCCGACCAGCGGCTACAAAAATTATCGTTATGCCTGTTACGAAACCCCAGCCACCGACGAGACGGCAGCCAATTATTTGGCAAGAAAAGGCCGTTGGCCGAAAAACTGGCAAAACTTTTATCCAACGCCTACCGATGCGCGTTTCACGGGCGACGACTTGAGCGGTGTGAGCTTCGGGACGGATATTGCCTACCGCGATGATGCTATCGGTTTGAGTTCTATTTCTACTTATAATCCTGCTCAAAGTAGTGCCTATATGCGCAACGGTGCGCGTGAGTGGCTTACTTGGATGAAAAAACAAACGGGTATAGATGGCTATCGCCTTGATGCGGTGAAACATTTCCCGTCGGCAGTATCCGAAGATATGATGTGGAACATGCGTTATAACGCAGGCTTTGCCAGTGGCGCAGATTCGATGTTTGCCGTAGGCGAATGGGTAGGCGGCAAAAGCGAGCTGGATGCGTGGGCAGATGCCGTACAAAATCGTGCAGGAACTTTTGATTTTGCTTACAGAGGTTTTGGCAGTTCGGGACTTTCGGCTTTGGTGTACGGAATGGGCAACTATGATTTGAGTAATTTGCCTGCCGAACAACAAAATAACCGTAGCCGTACCGCGCCGTTTATCAACAACCACGATACATTCCGTCCGCCGTTGCAAACCAACGGCAATTATCCCGTAGATGGTAGCGGCAACGCCGCAAGCTGGACAAGCGGTGACGAGTTGGCGCGTAACATCGACCCACGCGAACCGCGTTTTGCGGCAGCTTACGCCGCCATGATGGCCATAGACGGAACACCTGTTGTTTTCTTTGAAGATTTGTTTGATGTGGGCACGACAGGCAAGCGTTACTCACACTTACCGACCAGCACTACCGATTTGCCTGTGCGTTCGGACATAGCCAATATTATTCGTTGTCATCAGAAATTAGGTTTTAAGAAAGCGTCGTATTTGGTGCGTATGCAAACGCCTGACCACCTGATTATTGAGCGTAGCGGCAAAGCCGTAATTGGTATCAATGATAGTTGGTCAAGTGCCCAAACGCATTGGATTGACACGCAATTTGCACCAGGTACGCAACTAAAAGACTACGCGGGCAGCAGCACCGAAATTAGAGTAGTGCAAAATGACAAACGTGTAAACATTACTACGCCGCCTTGCGATGGCACTGCTTTGCGTAGAGGTTATTCGATTTGGGCACCTGTGGGCATTGATATAGATTCGGATTTTGCGCCCGAAGCCCTGAACACGACGCAAGAATGGGAAATGGCCAACGATTTGGGCGACAAACACGCACGTTCTTTGCAACAAAGCGGCGCGTTGCCTGCGGGTTCGCTTGCACCGCGTACGGCAGGCAAAATTTTTGTGGAAATGAATAAGCCCGTTACTTACAATTTGTATCCTTCGCAAACCAATACACCTATTACGGCACTGATTACTGACCAATGCGGCAACGCCATCGACAGCGTAACGGGTACAGGTAATTTGACTAAAACATACTTACCAATGGAATCGGGTTGGTTGATGTTTAGGGTGCGTAATGCGTCGGCGGCTAATCCTTCCCAAAAAGTTTGGTTAAAAGCCTCATACACTGCGCCGCGTGTCGTAAATACGGCGGCTGCGCCTTCGTTTACGCCTGCGGCCATCGACTTGGGTGCGGACAGAGCCATTTGCAGCAACAGCAATATTATTAATGCACTTTCGGGGACAAATTATACTTATCAATGGTTCGATTTGTCGGGTAATGTGCTGTCCAGCAGCAATATTATTCAGATAACTGCGGCAGGCACGTACATTGCCACCAAAGTAAATACGATTACGGGCTGTTCGGCGCGAGACACTATCGTAATTACGGAATACGTGCAAGCTCCAACGCCAACCATTACGCAAAGCCATGATACGTTGTTTGCGCCTGCGTACCCGAATGCTACTTACCAATGGTTGCGCAACAATGGCACGATTAGCGGCGCAATGTCTGCGTATTATGTGCCAACGCAAAGCGGTTCGTATGCGGTGCGTGTAACCAACTCGGCGGGTTGTTTGGGGCAATCGCCTGCGTTGGCGGTTACGTCGGTGCGCAATTCGGTAGCACTTGCGGCGGCCATTGATGTTTTCCCGAATCCTGCCAAAGGCATTGTTTCGGTGAAAGCGGAAGGTTACGAAATAGCCCAAATTACGGTACTAAACGTGCAAGGCCAACAACTCGAAACGTTCAGTGTAACAGCCGCACAAGCTACGCTTAATTTGCAACATTTACCTGCGGGTGTGTATTGCTTGCAAATGGTGATGCGCGATGGCCAAACAGCAGCTAAGAGCCTGATTGTAAAGCCTTAATTTGACATAAAAGTCTTTAACAAAAGCAGCTCATAGGATTTCGGTCTTATGGGCTGCTTTATTTTTGATAAGATAGTTTTATTTTTTGCTTTTATTTGAAGCAATAAGTCTTATATTTACTTCGTTGTACATCAACATCCCGCATCGCATGTGGCGGCTTCATTCCCAAACCCAATTTGGTTTAGGATTTAAAAATGCTTTTGTGTGAAATCATAATTTATTTTGTCATTTACACAACAAACGTAAGTTTATTTTTAGAACATTACATACATTGTCTTTGTTATCAAAGAAAACAATAATTAGCTGTTTGGTTTTTTTGCGTATTGATTTTTGGGAAAACGGGTGCTCATTTTACGATTATCTCTGCGTCTGCCGCCAATTTTTTTGAACAAAAAAGTTTTAATTATGCCTTTAATTTTAATAACATTGACTTTTTAAAATCATAATTATAGTTGAATTATTTTAGTCTTAGGCTTTTTGTAGGAGAAATTATTAAGGTTAAATATTGCTCATTTGCGCATAGGTTAGTATTTTAGTAGGGGAGTCCTGTATTTTGTTAAGTCCTCAATAAGAAATATTTAACAATGCTTGATAATGCCTTTAATGTAATTTTAATCAATATTTTTTAGTAATGTTTTGTATTTTAAAATAATTTGTACAACTTTATTGCACAGTATTTTTAATTAAACTACCAATAAATCCAACCAATTATGTCAGAACAACCAATTAGACTTTATATGTTCCAAACGGGCGTATTGAAGTGCAAGGAAAACAACATCAAAATGAATGCTTCTTTGGAGCCGTACGAAATTCCAGTACCTTGGTATCTCATCACGCACCCGAAAGGCAACGTAATTATAGATGGCGGCAATGCCGTAGAATGTGCCACGGACCCAGTAGGTCACTGGGGCGGCATCACGCAAATCTATTGGCCAGAGATGACCGAAGCCGAAGGTTGCGAAAATGCACTTGCTTCGCTTGGAATCAGTAAAGAAAGTATCCGATACGTGTTGCAAAGCCACTTACACCTCGACCATACAGGCGCGATTGGTCGTTTCCCGAACGCTACACATATCGTACAACGTGCAGAATATGACTACGCTTATACAGCAGATTGGTTTGCGGCGGGCGGTTATATCAAAAAAGATTTTGACAAGCCAGGGCTAAAATGGCACTTCTTGAATGGCGAAGTAAACGATGAGTTTGACCTTTATGGCGACGGCGTTATCAAAATGATATTCACACCAGGCCACTCACCAGGCCACACAAGTTTCCTTATTACATTGCCAGAAACAGGCTCTTTGGTATTGGCGGTTGATGCGTCTTATACATTAGACCACTGGAACGATAAGGCCTTGCCAGGTTTCTTGGCTTCGGCGATAGACTCGGTACGTTCGGTAGCCAAGTTGCGCTACATTGCCGAAAGATACGACGCTTTGGTGGTAACAGGACACGACCCAGACGCGTGGCCATCGTTCAAAAAAGCACCAGAGTTTTACTCTTAAACATTAATACAATTTTATTAATGAAGGCGGTGGCTGAATGGAACACCATTCTTAGCCGCTGCCTTTATATTTTTTTAACCATTTCAAAAATAAAACATATATGAAAACAAGAGCTGCGGTATTACACGAAATGCACTTGCAAAGACCTTATACGCAATCACTTCCGTTGAAAATTGAAGAAGTAGAACTCGACCCTCCAGGCTCAAGAGAAGTACTCATCAAGGTAAAGGCGGCGGGTTTGTGCCACTCTGACCTTTCGGTGATTGATGGCAATCGCCCAAGACCATTGCCAATGGTACTTGGCCACGAAGCGGCAGGCGTGATAGAACAAGTAGGCGAAGGCGTTACGCAATACGCCGTAGGTGACCACGTGGTTTTCTCGTTCTTGCCTTCTTGCGGTCATTGTGTGAACTGCCAAAGTGGTCGTCCTGCGCTTTGTGCCAATGGCGCGAAAGCCAACGGCGAAGGCGTTTTGTTGGGCGGACACCGACGCATCAAAAAAGACGGCAAATATTATTTCCATCACCTTGGCGTGTCTGGTTTTGCTGATTATACGGTTGCTTCTGTTGATTCTTTGGTGAAAATAGACAAAACTATTCCGTTTGAAATTGCTGCTTTGTTTGGCTGTGCCGTAATGACGGGCATGGGCGCAGTCGTGAACACTTCCAAAGTGAAAGCAGGCGACAGCGTTTTGGTAGTCGGACTCGGTGGCGTAGGCCTTTCGGCAATTCTTGGGGCTAATGCTGCGGGCGCGTCCAAAGTGATTGCGGCTGACATTAGCGAATACAAAAGAAATTCAGCTTTAGAATTTGGTGCGCACGAAGTGGTTAATTCTGCCGACGCAGACGCTTTGAAGAACTTGAAAGCCAACAACGATGGCGGCGTAGATATTTCCGTAGAATTTGCGGGCGTAGTTCCTGCCTTAGAATTTGCCTACAATGCTACCAAGCGTGGCGGTACGACGGTTACGGGAGCATTGCCGCACCCAGACGCACGTTTGAGCCTTTCGCCGTTGGCATTGGTAGCCGACGAAAAGAGCCTAAAAGGTTGTTATTTGGGTAGTTGCGTGCCGATTAGAGATATTCCTGCGTACCTGAAACTTTACCAAACTGGCCGTTTGCCTGTGGAAAAACTCATTACGCACCGCCTGAAATTGGAAGACATCAACGAAGGTTTTGAGCGATTGGCGGCTGGCGAGGCCATCAGACAAGTAATCATTTTTGATTAGTCTTTCTTCTTAAATATTTTGTTGAATAGAAAAAGAAATTATCATGTCTGAATACCAAAGTTTAATTTTCGATAAATCTTATATCAATGGCGAATGGGTAGCCGAATACGCTCAAACGTTTGATGTAACGAATCCTGCCGATGGCTCAAAAATCGGTAGCATATACAATAGCGGAACGCAATTGCTCCAAAAAGCGGTTGATGCCGCGCACGCTGCCTTTCCTGCATGGAAAAGCAAAACGGGCAAAGAAAGACAGGCTATTTTGGATAAATGGTTTGAATTGATTGTGGCTAACAAAAAAGCCATTGCCACGATTATGACTTTAGAGTCTGGCAAGCCATTGACCGAAAGTTTGGGCGAAGTGGATTACGGTGCTTCGTTTATTCAATGGTTCGGCGAAGAGGCCAAACGCGTGTATGGCGACACGATTCCGGGTTACACGCCAGACAGAAGAATTGTAGTGATTCGTCAGCCTGTCGGGGTGGTTGGTGCGCTTACGCCTTGGAATTTCCCTTTGGCCATGATTACGCGCAAAGTTGCTCCCGCTTTGGCGGTGGGCTGTACGGTGGTGATTCGTCCCAGCGAACTGACACCTTTCACGGCTTTGGCTTTGGCCAAACTTGCCGACGAAGCAGGTTTTCCGAAAGGTGTGTTTAATATGTTCGTGAACGACAATGCGCCCGATTCGGGCAAGTTGCTTTGCGAAAGCGAAAAAGTGAGCAAAATTTCGTTCACGGGTTCTACGCGAGTGGGGCAATTGTTGGTAAATCAAAGTGCGGGCACGCTCAAAAAATTGAGTCTTGAGTTGGGCGGCAACGCGCCTTTTATTGTGTTTGAAGATGCCGACATTGACCTTGCCGTAAAAGGTGCGGTGGCTGCCAAGTTCCGCAATGCTGGCCAAACCTGCGTATGTGTGAACCGTTTCTTGGTACACGACAGCGTTTATGACGAGTTTGCCGAAAAGTTCACCAAAGCCGTACAAAACCTAAAAATCGGTAACGGTTTGGGAGAAGGCGTAAACATCGGGCCACTTATTCACGCAAGAGCCATTGCTTCTTGTAAAGATTTTGTAGCCGACGCGCAGGCCAAAGGCGGCAAAGTATTGGCAGGCGGCAAAGCCTTGAACGATTATTTCTTTGAGCCGACGGTTATCGCCGACGCTACGCCAGAGATGAAATTTGCGCAAAACGAAATCTTTGGACCAATCGCGCCGTTGTTCCGTTTCAAAACAGACGAAGAAGCGATTGCGATGGCCAACGATACGATTTTTGGTTTGGCTTCGTACTTATACACCAACAACGTAAAGCGAAGCTGGCGCGTAAGCGAGGCTTTAGAATACGGCATGGTAGGCATCAACGAAGGTCTTATTTCTACGGAAGTTGCGCCATTTGGTGGCATTAAATATTCTGGACAAGGAAGAGAAGGTTCTAAATACGGAATCGAGGACTACACCGAAATCAAGTATATGTGTATCGGTAACGTATAACGGTTCTTTTTTTAGGTAATAACAAACAATAAGGCTTCAAGATACCCAAGAATTTCTTGTGTGTATTTTGAAGCCTTATTAGCTTTTATAAAAAATAACCCTTATAAGTTTTTAAGCCCATAAGGGTTGTGTATCAATTAATTACCTTGCCATGCTTTGATTTCGTCAATCGTAGCGGCTTTAATGTCCAATTTCATTTTTTTGCGCAAACCGCCCAAATCGTTGAGCAATTTGTTGGCGTTGGCCGCCTTGAACTCGTCCACCGACGGGAAATTCAAACGAACCAATACTTCCGCCCATTCCGCAGGCACACCCAATGCCACGAAGTCGGCGGCTACTGGCAACACGGCGCGTTTTTCGGGCTTCATTTGCGGGAAGAACAACACATCTTGGATAGAATGTTGGTTGGTCATCATCATCGTGAGGCGGTCGATACCGATGCCGATACCTGCCGTTGGTGGCATACCGTATTCCAAGGCACGCAAAAAGTCTTCGTCCATGGCCATGGCCTCTTCGTCGCCGCGCTCGGCCAAATGCAATTGGTCTTCAAAGCGTTCGCGTTGGTCGATAGGGTCGTTAAGTTCCGAATAAGCGTTGGCAACTTCTTTTCCGTTCAAGAAAAGTTCGAAACGCTCTACCAAACCTGCTTTGCTGCGGTGTTTTTTGGTAAGCGGCGACATTTCTACGGGGTAATCCGTGATAAATGTCGGCTGAATGAGTTCGCCTTCTACTTTTTCCCCGAAAATCTCATCTATCAATTTGCCTACGCCCATGGTTTCATCTACTTCGATGCCCCATTGGCGGCAATATTGGCGAAGTGTAACTTCGTCCATACCTTCCACGTTTACGCCTGTGTATTTTTCGATGGCTTGCGCGATGCTCAGACGCGGGTACGGCCCTGCAAAATCTATTACGTTGCTGCCTACGGTTACTTTTGTGTCGCCGTGAAGGGCGTTGGCTACTTTCTCAAAAATTTCTTCGGTGATGTCCATCATCCAATTGTAATCTTTGTAAGCCACATAAAATTCCAACGAGGTAAACTCTGGGTTGTGGGTTCTGTCCATGCCTTCGTTGCGGAACATTTTCCCGAACTCATACACGCCCTCAAAACCGCCTACGATTAAGCGTTTGAGATACAATTCGTTAGCGATACGCATATACAATGGCATATCCAACGTGTTGTGGTGCGTTTTGAACGGACGTGCCGACGCGCCGCCGTGAATCGGTTGCAAAATCGGGGTTTCTACTTCCAACCAACCCCTGTCGTCGAACATACGGCGCATCGTGCTAACTATTTTGGCGCGTTGTACGAACACGTGTTTTACGTGCGGATTCACAATCAAATCCATGTAACGCTGACGGTAACGAAGCTCGGGGTCAGTAACGGCATCGTGTACCACGCCGTCGGCTTCTTTCACGATAGGCAAAGGCTTCAGGGATTTGCTCAATAAGGTAAATTCGGTTACGTGTACCGAGATTTCGCCTGTTTGGGTCGTGAACACAAAACCTTTTATGCCAATAATATCGCCGATGTCCAGCAATTTCTTGAAAACAGTATTGTATAAAGTTTTGTCTTCGGTAGGGCAGAGGTCGTCGCGACGGAAATACAACTGTACGCGGCCTGTGCTGTCCTGCAATTCGGCAAACGAGGCACTTCCCATGATACGGAAGCTCATCAAGCGACCCGCTAACGATATATTCTTATAATCAAGCTTATTTCTTTCGTAGTTTTGGTGAATGTCGGCGGCTGTGGCATTTACTTCGTAAAGCGCAGCAGGATATGGGTCGATGCCCATACGCATCAGTTCCTCGCGTTTCTGACGGCGTTGTAATTCTTGTTCGCTAAGATGCATATTGTTTTTATTGAATAAAATAATGGGTGCTATAACGCATTGGCCTTGATTTTCAGGCCTTTTCAGTTGTCTGAAAATGAGGCGCAAAACTAACTAAAAAGCCTTATGCCACCAAATACAAATAAGATTTTAGCTAAAACAGCCCGTGTGTGGTGGGCAAAATAAAAATGGCCTATGCGAAACACAGGCCGTGGTGAATATTAGAATCATGTTCTACTTTTTGATTGGGGCAGGGAGCCGTGTGCAACAATTACTCTTGTTGTAGGAAGTTTTTATTCAAGTAAATTTGATAAATCTACTCCAAATATAGAGTTCATATTGTTTTTTATACTCTTTTGCGCATCCTCGCTAAATTGACTCATTCCAGCCTTTATAATGTGATTTCCCAATTCTTTATGGATTTTATAAATCCACTCAACAAATTCGTCTGATTGGTCTACTGCTAATAATTTATGATTGTAAATTTCTTTTTGAAAATGATATGTTCCATTTCTAAAAAGTTTCAGCTTGCCAATATTTTCGGCATCAAGTAACTCGTCTATTTCAGGAATTGATAACTTCAAATCTTGATAACCTTCGATTACTGTATATAATGAACTATACCAAAAACTTTTAAAAATACCAAATTCACCTAATAACATTAAATGTGTTTTGACAAATGCTTCTATTTCGTTATGAGACTCTTTTTGTATTTCTTCTGCATTTTCTTTTACAGCATTTCTAAAAAGTAATCTCATTTTGTCAGCATATATCCAATACTTATGTAGTGATATGATTTTTTCCGTCATTCTGTTTTATTTTTAAATTGTTACTAACATCCGTATAAACAAACCGTTATCTTGCTTGGCATTCCTTTGCAAAATCCTAAATAAGTATGGCTTTTGCAAACGTTTTTGTGTTTTTATAATTTATTTTTGGCTGCTCTTATTTTGTTTTTAATTACAGCGAATATACTCTTTGCTAATAAATAAACTTCGGACGAACCTTTTAATGGCCTGTTATTTTCATTCGTTCGGTAATTCCTTTCAGCATTGCGAATGGCCTCTTCTATAAAAATAGGATGTTTTCTCGAATCAAATCCGCCTTGCTCACCTACTTTTTGTTTCCAACCTTTACAAAAATCATCAGCGTCAAACGCTTCAAATTTTTCATTTTGATGGAAGAATAACCAAACTTCAAAGCAAGGATTGCTTTCTACAACAAACCAATTGCCTTTTGATTGACAATCTTCTTTCACTTGTTTTATTTGTTCTGCTCGGCTATTGGCCTTGTCTGGATCAGTATCTAAAACAATCCATATTTCGTCATTTTCTTGGATTGTAAATTTTGGTTTTTCTCCAATAAATGAGTTTTCGGCTAATTCGTAAAGACCTTTCGGCGAATTGTTTTCATCTGATTTTAATTTATTTACCTCAACTTTAATACGAGAATCAATTTCTCTAAAATAGTTGAAATATTGATATTCTCTTCTGGCTCCTTCGCAGAAAATATATACACTTTTCGCTTCTCTGCTTGGAGCTTGTCTTTCAAAAAGCCTATTGCTTAAAATCATAATTGTGCCATTTTAAGTCTTCTAAATTTCCCAAGAATGGAACTGAACCATATCTACCATTAAGATAGCCTTTTCTAATATCAATTGTTTTGTGTTCCTTAAAATCGCTCAACGAGTACAAATCCGTAGAGCCATTCAAATCTTTTTCTGCAAACCAAATTTCATCTTGCCTAAAGATTTCTTGGTCTAATAAGTTAGATTCGTGTGTTGTGAATAGCAATTGCCCTTTAGTTTGGTTGTCTAACGAGAATTTTTTAACAAGCTCTTTTATTAAAAGTGGATGTATGCTTCTTTCTATTTCGTCAACAACATATACTTTTTCTGACGAAATTACATTTTTGAAAGCTGGTACAAAATCTAATAGTCTTACGGTTCCGTCAGACTCTTCATCCAAATCAAAAAAAGCAGAATTGTTATTTGAAGAATGTTCAACTTTTAAAGTTTTAACCCAAATCGTATCATGCTCCTTCACTAAGACTAATTCATCTCCACGTCTGCTTCGTAGTCCCAGCATTTTTTTAGGCGAATCTTCCACTTCTTTTATCAGCTTGTCAAGCTCATTCTCATTATCTTCTCCGAAAAATTCTCGAATATTCTTTTTTTCGGTTCCTAAAGATTTAATCCCAATATTAAAAGAGCGCATTAAATCTTCTGCATATTTTTTAAAATCAATATCAGTATCAATTTTATGGGCTAATGCTCTTGGTTTTGAATCTGGTGTTATGATTTGCAGCGTTTCAGAAAACCATCCATACGCTTTCTTCACATCTTTTAAAAATTTATTATCTCTATTCGATAATAATTTTAATACTGGCTCATTGGGTTTTACAAACTCTTCTAATAAAACATCCTTGAGAACCAGACTTTTTTCGTCATTTTCAAATTCATCAAGAAATTTAATTGTAGTTTTTTCATCAATGGTTTTTCTTTCATAAATTAATTTATCTTCTTTTTTGCCCAGTCCAGAGATATACAATTCTTCTGCTAGTATTTTATCTTCGGAAAATACGATTCCATAGTATAGAGGCGTATTCTCTTGAATAAATTCAACTGCTAAAACTTGTTCCTTTTGACGACCAAATTTGTACTGAGTGTCTTTTAATTTGAAGGGGATTTCTTCTCTCGTAATCAGTTTTTGAAGCTGAAAAAGAGATTTAATTAAGTTTGATTTTCCCGCGCCATTTGCCCCGTAAATGGATGAAAGTTTGAGTATTTCAAATCCACTTACATTATACTTATGATCCTGTAATGTTTTTAGTCTCGTATTGGGTATTGTAGTAAACTCTTTTCTTTCGCCAAAAGAGAACATGTTTTCTAATACAAATCTTATTAACATAGCCTTGTGTGATTATTTCACGCAAATATACTTAATCTGTTTGTGTTTTAAAAAATAAAAAATATTATTTCTTGTTTTGTGTGAAATTTTCACGTTTATGAGTGCGTGCCCTGTCAAAGTTTTATATACCTCTTTGCAAAATCTTAAATCTGTGCGCCTTTCCAAGCGTTTTTGTGTTTTTATTGTGCTTGGTTGGTCTGTGCAGCGTATGTCGCCCTCTACTGCCAAGTGAATACAACTTATTTGTGCTTCGCACGCATCGCCTAATCAAAAACAAAACCCATGAATAGCATTTATACTTCCTCCCAAGACCGCAAGCAAGTACATTAAAGGCCATGAGCAGTGATGCCATTGAACAAAAAATAGACGTAGCAATTGACCGAGCTACTATTTACAGAGTGCTAAACCGTTTTTGTGAAGATGGATTAGTACATAAAATCATAGAGAGGACGGAAAGCAGTATTTTGCGGTATGTGTGAAATGTGACGAAAAAGTTTTCACTAACAATCATTTTCATTTTCGCTGTACTCAATGCCAGACCATAGAATGTTTGCCCGAAGCGGTTCGTTTTGCTGTTCCGAGTGGTTATCACGTCGAAAATGTTAATTGTGTGCTGACAGGAATTTGTAAGGATTGTTCTTTGTAGGTTCAGCGTTCGCACTATAGCCGCCTGACTATGGTGCAAACGCTGAACATCATGAGTTGCCTTAAACAGGTTTTTTACATATTTCCATAAATTCTTCAATCGAATAAGACTCGCCCGAATTGAATTCATTGACCGTATCTGCTGTGAGTATATTTCCATCAAAATATATTTCTTCTTGGCTTGAGGCAATATCGCCTGTTAGTGCCCCTAATTTGGATTCCCAATCGCCCCAAAAAACTGTTTCTGTACTTTCATCAAAAGCAACATAATCAAAGAGAAAATCAACAAGACTTGATTTGTCGATTGGTTTCCCGTCAATATCCAGTATTACAGGTTTGTTGTCCTCCGAAAAAGAAGCGGATAATTTGTTAGGTATATTTACCTTCAAAAACTGGTGAGCATCAATGGAATTTGTACGCACTCCATCTATGTACTTGTGAATCAATATTGTCTGTCCGTATGAGAGTAAAGCATAAAAACCCATAGCCGTTTTTATTCTGCTTGTTATCATGTTTTTTATGTTTTCGGCAGAGCCTGAAACCATTTCAAATACTTCACTCATTCCGCCTGGTTCGGCAATCATTTCTAAGTAGTAAAAACTTTTTCTCTGATGAGGTTCTTGCTTTGGCAAGTCAGTTTTTGCTTCAATTTTTTTGCTCAAAATATTTTTCTTTACGTCAAATATTTTCGAAAGTCTCATGCCATTAGGAGCCGTGTACGAAAATTCCCAAGCACCTTCCACCATTTCCCATTCGTCGAGGAAATAGTAATAATGGCCTTTTTCGGTTGCGCCAGGATCAAATTTGATTTTTTCTGACGAACCCGTATTGGTTTTTCCAGTATCGGGGTTGGTCATGGGCGGATATTCCAAACGGTATTCGATGGTGATCGGTTGTTTAGTAAGATTGGTAACGACGAAGGCAACACCAAAATACACCTCTACATCAGCTTCCACCTTGCCGCTTGGGTCGATAATGTGCATATCGTCGGGCATCAGGTTATCGACATCAGGTTTTTGGAAGGTGCCTGCTTTTCGAATATCCACCGTAAGAAGTACTTCGTTCAAAGGCAACGTTATACTTTCGAGTCGCATATTGAAAACTAAAAAGTAAATTTTACCGTATTCAGCTTTTAGTTGATCTGAAATAAAATTAGCCACTTTTGCTGGTGTGAGACTTGGCTCTATTTCAACTAATTGGTCGTAATAGTTGTTGAAAATGGCTTTTTTTTCTTTAAAATCTAAATTCAATTTTTTAGCATTTTCTGCTTCCAAATACGAATTAATTAATTCGTTTTCTATAGTTTGTTTATCCATTTTTATTTAGCTTTAATATTTTAAGCTCATCATTTTCGTAAATGAATGTTTTATCTGGGAAATTTAAAATAACTTCCCGAATAAAATCCATATAATTTGTACAAGAAAGAGCATTCTGAAACTTTGTCAATATTTCATACAGTTTCTCAAAACAGCCATCAACGGATACAACAAAATTTAGATATCCAAATTTGTCAGAGATAGTGATATCAACCTTTGCCTTTGATGAAGAAAACATAAAAACGAGATTTGATTCTCTATTGTGATAATCAAATACAGCTTCGTGCGGAAAATAAAATTCTTTATTGAAAAACAAATCGTTAGATATTCTTCCATTCCAACCTGCTTTTTTCATCAGAGAATAAATCATTTCGATTTGAGAAATTTGCGCTGTACTTAATTCACTTTTTTTCATAATGTTTTTTCACTAATCTTACTACTCGCTGCCAAACGTGCGCGCCCAGGTAACATCGCCTATCGCCTGCTCGTAGGGCAATACTTGTTTGTGCCAATTCATGTTACTTCTTCAGTTTAAAGGGTTCTACGAGATAAGGGATGTTTATTCACTTCAAATGATACAGCCCCAACATCATTCAGTTCGATATGCGTAAATACTTGTGCAGAACGCAGATGTTCCATGGACTGCTGCCAAACAGGAATTATGTCCTCTGGCGTAGCCTGCCATGGATTTGGAACGAGATCAATACAAATCCCGCCCCACGATAATTCTTTTATATGTGCTGGGGTGGAGAGAAGTAGCTCACGCCCAAAAATTTCAACATAGCGTGGCCCGATAAAGGTTCTTAGTCCAAGCCCACCTGGACCGTACCGATCATATCGGGGAGCAATGCCACTCATGCCAATATCAATTCGATATATATTTCTGGCCAACTCATCTTCAAAAGGTGGTTGATTACCAGAAAATAGATGCATCCAGCCAAAATCGGGACGATATGTTTCTGCTAAACGATTGGCAAACGCAAAAGAATACGCCAAATCTTTCGAGGCAATATTCTGACCGAAATCTATATTTATTCCAGGTCTGTCATCAAGTTTTATTATTGAGTTGTATTTGATACGTTTTTTACGCCGAATCTGCAAGTCAAACGGTAATACATCGCCAGTCGCAAATGAAATAATATCATCGTGATTATAGTCGTAATACATACGATCATCAGAGGAATAATATTCTGGTTTTAATAGATTATCTTGTTCAAAAATATTAATAACCGAAGCTAAAACCTCTAAGTCATAAAAACGATGATTTCCCACAAGAGCCATGATTACTTTTTTCATATGATGCATATAAATTAAATATAACTTCTAGTAAAAATACAACTAATTTTGACTTTGATTCAATCCTGTATTTCTGTTAGTTATTTTTCCTTTATTATCTCGTTTGGCTTAACGATATGCTTGCGGTATTGCCTCAAAAAGCCACCATCGCCAAAATGTTAGATACTTCTGCGAATCGCCAATTTCGAAGCCATCTTTTTTATACGGAAGCCCATTTGCATAAGCACAAGCTGCATAAAAATGAATATCTTCTATGTAAAAATCTGTTTCAGAATCTATTTCCCAATTTGACGCTGAATCAACCTCATTTTTTGAATTATTGCGTATATTATGAATTGATAAAACCATAGCGAGTCCAACAAATGAAGCGGCGAATTTATGGCGTTTGTGATTGGTATCTGTTAAATATGTTTCTTCTACCCATTGTTGCATATATTTCCATTCTTTTTCAAAAGAAAATACGATTTTACTGGATTGAATTTTAGAAGATTTTAATTGATAAAAAACTTGCTGTAATCGTTTGAATGTCTCATTATTTGGCCAAATATCACTCCAAATTTTTCCAGTATATTGAATACAATGCATTTCTAAACGTTGAATAATCGAAAAGTCAGACGTTTTGTAATGCTGTGTAAATATTTTATGCGATTTTATTTGAGAAATTACGGTATTTCTGATTCCTTTTTCTAAATGATGTAGAGGATTATTTTTTATATTTTCTAATGCAGTTTCTAAAATTAGCCTTAATTCCTGCATTCCATTATTGGTAAACCATTCAAGAACATCGTATTCCGAATATCTTAATAATTCTTGTCCATTCCAACCGTATTTGTAGGGATATAATAATAATTCTGGGTCTTTTACTGTAATTTCACAAATGCTCAACTGCCTTTGTTCATCCAATAATTTAGCTGCAAATTGACGATAGAAATGCGTTAAATTTTGGACCTTAAAATCCACTGATCTCTTTGTAATAGTAATACTTGAATAATCGGGTGAGCCTCTAAATTCTAGAACTCCAATAGGTTCGCGAGTATTTTCGATAAGCATGTAAGTATAAAAATCGCCACCATCTGAACTGCCGACCAAATTATTATCTAAACTATTTATTGTGTTTATAATATACCCATCTGTTAAGTACCATAAACGTGCTAATAACCAAGAGGAAACCTTATTCCCTTGCACAAATTTTGCTATCTCCAGTATAATATCATTGCCATCAAACTGAACCAATTCTTCTTCCGAAATATCAGTTTTAGGATTAAGGTGCATTCCTTTTTCTGCATTCCAATTCCATATTTCTTCAGGATAATATAAATTATGAATCAAATCTTCATAATCTGATTCTTGATGACCTTTAATTATTCGGCAATAAAATTCATCTCCAATATGAAATAAAGTTGATTTATTCTCCATTCTGTTTTATATTTATTTCAAACTTACGCTTAACTATAACAACAGTTTTAGAAAAATATTTATTCGCTTTTGATGCAAGATAAATCCATGAAAATTTCAATCATCTATACATGAAACCCTTTATCTGAAAGATAAGTCCATTTGTTTTTATCACCTTCAAAAAGATGCATATAATATGCCAGAGTGCCAAAGCGTTTATCATAATTACGCATAAATTCGGCATACTCTCTGTTTTTATAACAGAAATGAATATTTCGTTCACGAGCCTTTGTTATAGCACTATTCGGCTCTATGTTTTTTATCGCGTCATTTCCTTCAACATTGATAATTTTGAGCTTTGGAGCATCCAATATCTTAATGAGTGTATCCTCAGGTATTGAAATTTTATGCAAATCAAGAATTTCTAAATTAGGCATTTTACCTAAAATAGAAAAATCCGAAATATCATTACAAGATTCAAGAGATAATTGTTTTATTGAGGAGAAGTTTTCAAGCTCATTAAGGCTATTTAAAGGAGTATTAAACAGGCTAAGATATTCAAGATTTGGCATTGATTCAGCATCAAATTTCTTCAGAAGTGTGCTGTTTAATTCAAGCCGTATAATATCTTTTAGATGAACACCTTTAAGGGTTTTAATATTAGTTTCTCCACCAGAAATGTATTTTAAATTTAGTCCTGAAACTGGCGATAAATCTTTAACATCAGTTCTGTAAAAAGCAAAAACATCAAGATTATTCATTTCTTGAATACCTTCGATGCTTTTAAGTTTTCTATTAGCAGGAATCCACAAAGAGCGTAGATTTTTTAATACTTTCAGATTGTCTAATTTGGTCAAGCTTCTTGAAAGAATATAAAGGTATTCTATTTGCTTTATTGCCGAGAAATCTGTTGAATCATTGATATTGGTATAAATGACACTATTGCCCAAAGATACATGTTTGAGGTTGGGCATATTGCGCAAATAACTAACTTTATCCAAAGTCGTGCTTGCAATTTCTAATTTCTCGATGTTTAGCTTTAAACCATCCAGCAATGGAAATATTTTTTGAAGTTCTAACTCCTTTAGTTTCGGAAATTTTTCAAGTGCAGTAAGCGAATTGATTGTTAAATTACCTTCAAGTACAATTTTCCGTAATTTATTTAACTCCACAATGCTATCAAATTCAGGGATTTTTGCATCTGTGCGAATCCGAATATATTCAATATTGGGTGCTACCAATAAAGGTGCAAATGTTTTTGCGCCTTTAAATGTATGAAATAATTCAATACCTTTGGTTTCATTCGTCAGCGTTTTGCCCATAAACCCTCCCAAAGAAGCATTTATTATTTCTTCTGACTTTAAATAATCTTTGTCTTTCATGGTATTTTCGATTTCTATTCCTCGTATTCTTTTACGATTTTTGCATATTTAGAAATGTACTTCTCATACGCCTTATCATTAATTTTTTTTGCAATTCCTTTTAAAGCTTTGAAGGCATTGAAATGAAATTCTTCATTTTCACCTGTACTAAAATACATCGCATTTTCGAATGCAGAAATGGCTTCATTGTATAATTCAGCCTTTTTTAATCGTTTACCTAATTCAAAAAATTCATCACTAAAAATAATGTTGTTATCTGATTTACTGACTATAATTTCCAGCAATGGTTTATAGGGAGAATCTTTACTGATATATGAATTACAACTGTTTGCACAGTTTATTATTAGGTTTATAATTTCGGAGCTATTGCCAAAATCGTGATTCAGCCTTCTTTTGAACACCTCTAATGCAATCTCTTGCTTTACAACAGTATTGGGTTTAAAAAGAGCAAAAATAGCGGCGTTAAACGTTTTATTTTCAATGAAAAATTGAGACAATTCAACTTCGGAACTATTTTGTTCTAACGCAATGTATTTAGAAATAACAGATCCTTTTTCAGCTATTTTGAGATATTCTTTATAATTCCATTGATCTTTTGATTTTGTTTCAATAGTTTTAAAAAGATTTGGAAGAATATACAAAAAGTTTTCATTGTCGAAATCCTTGCAAATTGCAGTGATATTTTCCCTAAATTCTAAGATATTATTCAAATCTTTGATGGTAAATTCAGCACTATCCAGATAGCCATTCTTTTCGCAATGCCAATAATATTCCATTAAATTGTTTACCCTATAAATTAAATAAGAAGGAAACCACGTTTCGATCGTAGCTGCAATCACTTTTGACGTGCCTTCCTCTTCGCTATATATAGCAATAGGATAATGCTGAGGATCGACTTCAGGTAAAATACATTTAACCAAATGGTTGTGCCCCGTACTGCCAATTGAATAAATACTTTCAACGCAAAAGTTTGGAAAAATATTTATATCACAGTCGTCAAGACTATGATCCCAATTCAGATCAAGCCCATAAATATCGTTCAAATACGGGGATAAATTTTTAGAATTTTTTTTAGTAATAAACGTATTATTGCCATTTTCTGTATAACCTTTTTTCATTTTTTCGGCAATTAGTTTATTCGCTTCTTTTAACGCAATTTCGTTGTTGGCAAATGCCTTTTCTTGCGTTTTTCTATCAGAATTGATTTTGCCGTATCGCACAAAAAAAATGTTATCAATTACTTCTATTTCCCAGAATTTGCTGGAATTTTCGTCGTTGTATTCAAGCCATTTTTTCATATTTTCAAATGCTTACTTATTGGCTTTTTCAAGTGCGTTAAGCAATGCTTTCGCAGTTTTTTGCACCCCAGTATCCTCATCTTGTAGAGCTTGCTCAACTAACGGTTTAAATTCAGCCCAATGCGGCCACGCCATACCCCAAAGTGATGCAATACGAACGCCTGGAATACTGTCTTGCAGGCCTGCCGCAAAAACTGCCAAGATTGATGGCGTAAACGCCTCAAGAGTTAGAATAATGCCAAGCTGATAAATTGCACTTCCACGCTTTAAACTATCGGTTTCTTGATTGAAATTTTTTACCAGATCTTCTTGAGACAAAATGGTTGCCGCATCTCGTAATTGCAGGATGGTGTTATCAATATCAGTACCTTTTACATAAAAATACCTTGATGAAAATACATCTTTCTGTTCTTCTCTGTAATAGATGCTCGTATTGGTTTGCTTGTCAAGATACCATCGAGTGTAAGGACTGGATTCTTGCTCATCTACTTCATCCATCCAATCCCACTTATAAAAATAAAATTTATTAGCGATATCGGCAAGGCTAGTTTCTTCAGAAATCACCAAATATTGTTGCTTTTCCATCTGCGTTTATTTTAAAAGATTTATTATTTATGACTGTTAATTTTAGAGATAATACCCAAATTATCTTCGCTTATTTTTAATAATACAATTACTTTATGAATTTATATATTTTAAGTGGTTTATGTGTAGCTATTGTATAGTTTGTGTGGCTTGTTTTAAGTGTAATACCTAGATTTTTGGGTTATTTTCGAGCTATATTTTATATGGCGCAAAGATAATTATTTTTGGTAAAACTTTCCATTATTTTTAGTTCAATTATTTTTTTTACATGATAAGTCCTATCAGATGACGCTACTTTACGGGCAAGTTTTAGTATATTGATTTCGGTATTATTATGTAAAAAAAGTTGGGTGTAAATGTCTAAAAAAGATTCACTTAGCTCGTCTGTATAATCATCCGCTTTACATTCAATAAACGAAAGAATTAGGTTTACGCCATAAGAGAGTTGTTCGATATCTTCAAATGTCGTTATTATTCTAAATAATTCTAATATGCTTATTTTTAAATTTAATAATCCTTTGTAGGCAAATTTTGTATTCCCTGTACCAGTGGAATACATTTCCCAATGCTTGTCGAACAATAACGATAAAAAGTATTTTTTGCCTTCGTCTCCACATAATGAAAATCCTAATACAATACCTGCATTACAATCGGTTGAAGCATATTTACAGCCTGTTTCATACAATCGTTCTAAAACTGGTTTCTTATCCCGTAATTTGCATACAAGTGTCGGGACAAATTCTGAAAATATATTTTTATCATAGCATGCTTCAATTTTTTCTTTGATAATATCATGATAATCTGTACAATCGAAGTATAATAAGCCTTGTATGGCACTTAAACTCAAATAGTGATCGGTTTCAATATCAATATTCAATGCGTACTTAATCAACAAATTTTTGGTAGGTTCGAATTGAAATCTTCCGAAAAGTTCAAGAATTTCGCAAGGCATATTTTCTTGCAGAATGCCATCTTTGACACTTATTGAATAGATTTCTTCAGCATATTTTTTATCTCCAAATTTGAAAAATAAATCAAAAAAAACTGAATAACTATATTCGGTTGGATCTGATAAAAATATTTTCAATAAAGCATCCGAATCCGATTTGTTACCGCTTAATAATGCCACATTGATATAAAACTGAATAACTGAAATATCCTTTTTATCAGAAATTTTGAGGTATTTAATTAGTTTTTGAGTGCTTAAAAGCATAACAATACTAAGATAAAGAGTTTATAAAAGCAGTAAAAGAATCCGACAATAAATAAATATTATCGTAACATGGTTGTTCTTCATCAGGATTTTCTTCATCACTATCCCAAAAGTAAAGCTTTCCAATATTTTCACCATCTGTGCAAATACAAATTTGACAACCTCCAACACTTGCTATTGGCAAAAATTCAGTAGGCATTCGCATTGCGTACTCATTGTATATCCCAATCAAATTATAAGAGTATTTTAAAAATAAACCATAAAAAAGGCTTACACTATCTATTGCGGTATCATGCATTGGGCGTACAAAATTGCATGGTTCAGGGTGTCCACCATTGAATTGAAGTAAAAATGCTTTGTATTCGTCAGGTATTTGCCGTCCTAATTGTTCCTCTGCTTTTTCTATGTCGTTTACGCTTAATGGATCTCCTTGCAAACTCATTTCTATATTAAATTTGGGTATTTTATTTCTCATAATCTTCATTCATGATAAAAACACCCAAGGTTATTTTTGTTTTTGGGTTATATTTTACAACGATGTATGTGCCGTCAAAATTAAAATGGACAGCACCTTTTTCTTCTCTCCTAGATTTGCCAAAAACTTTTCTGAAAGATTGAACATTATTGCCAATATGCGTACCTAAAAAATCAACTGTCTTGTCTTTTGTCAAAATTTTATAAACAGCTCCTCTGTCTAACCAAACTCTTATTTTATTTTTACGATAATCGAAAAATTCATCATATTTATCATATCCTTTTACCGACTCTTCACCTAAAATACTATCAACCTGTATATCATATTTAAATAAAAGACTTATATATAAATCAAAGCGATTGTCAAGAGAGGAGGAATCAGGATAATTTTGATAAGATAATATCAAATTTTTATTACTAGAAAAGGCTTCAATATTATTTGCTTGAAGGTTGTGAAAAAACACAAAAGACAGCACTAAAAATGTCAAAATTTTCATCTTTTTTGAATTTATTTTTTGTGAAATTTTATTGTAAATAGGGGTGATGTTAAAAAAAATATTTCTTACTAATAGTGGCAAAATCTGCATAAATTATGCATATTCATACACAAAATAGTTCGATTTTTCATCATCACCCTTAAGATTTAATGCTTAAAACTTAATACTGATTACCGTCAATTATTTCAAAAGATTAATCATCTCCTGATTACCAATTTTTTCGGCTACATTCAAAGGAATATCACCTGCGGCCACTTTTCCGTAAGATATTTTCGCAGGAATGTCTTTTTTTGCTCCATTGGTTAAAAGAATTTTTGCAATGGCCACGTTAGAAGACATACAAGCACCTAAAAGCGGTGTAAAACCATCGTTATCAATTACATTGACATTAGCACCGCATTTTATCAAGGCTTCCACCACCAACAAATTGCCTTTTTCGCAGGCGGCATGCATTGGCGCAAAACCTTTGGAATTCTGAAAATTGGCATCCGCTTTTTTCTCAACCAACAACGGAATAAACTGATAAGCATCAGTATCGGCAGCAAGCGTAAGGGCTGTAAAACCATAATTGGTTACAAGATTTACGTCTGCTCCATTCTTAAGCAAGGTTAAAAATATTTCGGTATGTTGTTTAAATCGTTGATTTTCAATCTTTTTTGTAACGCCATTGATTGTCTCGGAAACCATCCCACTTCCCCACGAAACCGCAAAACGACATAAGTAATGTAAAGGCGTTTGACCGTCGTTATCAGTTGCATTTACGTTAGCCCCAGCCTTGATTAATAACTGAAGAATATCGTTGTGGGCAGAAATGCAAGCATGCAACAAGGCGGTTCCATTGCGTGTATCAACAGATTCGACATTCGCACCAGCCTCTATCAAAAACGTAATAGCTTCCAATTTACCTTCTCGGGCAGCCTCAATAATTGGCGTGTAACCCAAATCTCCGCTATTGGATTTGTTAATGTCAGCTCCAAGTTCAATCAGGCACTTCATTACATCCGTATAACCGCAGGCTGCGGCTAAGGAAAGCGCAGTACGTTCTCCATTTTCATCGTTAGCAGTAGCTTGGCCTGACTTCACGAGGTTTGCAATGCCTTCTAAGTCTTTACTGAAAATTAAATCTTGTAATTTACTCATAACACAATATATAAAGATTAACTAGTTGTTGTCAATTTTTACTTTTTCGCCCAATAATTGTTTTAACTTCGCCAACTCATCATCACTGATTTTACTAACTGTAACCAGTTCTAATTTGGGTAATGATGCCAGAGGTGAATAATCATTAATCGGATTGTTCCTCAAAAAGATATTTTTTAGCTGATGTAGCTTTTTAATGGGCGAAATATCGGAAATTTTATTGTTGCATAAATCCAAAATTTGAAGATTTTCGCAGGTTTCGAGAGCCAAAATATCAATAACATTATTTTCCTTGATGGAAAAATACTTTAATCGTATTTTGTTTGCAACTGCCGAAATATCCGTAATCTGATTATAATTCAATGACAATTCTTCCAAATTTTTTAGCGCATCAAGCTTAGAAATATCTGAAATATTGTTGTTGGAAAGACTTAGAATTTTCAAATCCGTATAAACATCCAACCCTTTAAGCGATTCAATCTCACAATCTTCAGCCTTAATTCTTTCAACAGGATTTCCATAAGTATCGCAAATCCAGCGGTAAAGGCCAATTTCCTCCACTTCATCCTCGTCCACTTCTTCTTTTACAAGCGCGTTTGCCTGTTCGCGCGTGTATAGGCATGAAAGCAAATCGCTTAGTTTGCCCTGTGGCTCTAGCTCTTCAGACTCATAATCATCATGATCAAGGAAATAATAGTCTGGATCGTCAGGGTTTGGATCGTCTGCCCTGAGCATGTAGTACGAATAATGGCTGTCCCAAAACATTGATACAAATGGTTGACCGCTAATTGCTTGATTTTCTCGATCAACTTCATCTGGATATATTATTTCGATAGGGTTCGTGGGAATACCTTCTTCATATTTATCGAAAAACAGCTTTTTCTTGAATTTATTCCAACTATTCAGAAAGCAACTCATTGGCTCTGGCACAACAAATGCTGTTTCGTCGGTACTAATTTTCACAAGCTGTGTGTCCTTGTCAATTTCAATGCCTAATCTGCTTAATTGCTGGGTTATACTTGTAGATAATTCCATGATTGTTGGTTAGTGAAATATTATAAAATCAGTTTGATTTATATTGTATTATTAATGTTCAGATGTTATGTCATTCCATTGGCCATCATCACCAATTTTAATGCTGGCTGAGCGTTGGAAACTTAATACCGATTTAGGAAAATAAGGCTTAACATCACCCCAAATAGTATCAGGAATATTGGGCAGAATCCAGAACATACAGCCCAAATTTGGACAGGTTGATTGAAAAATATCAATAAGTAGGCTAGATTCTGGTTTATTTTCTAAAAAAAACATAAATTCATTCATTACCAATGATTTGTTCGCACTAGAAAAGTCTGTATGGTCAAATAATAATTTCTCAACATACATATCAAACAATTTCTTATTAATTTTTCCAAACCAACCGCCATTATAGAATTCTATTTCATTTTTAATCCATTTATCCAAAATATCCGAATATTTTTTATGAATTTCTCTTACACGATCATCGTCATCTTCTACCAATATTTTCATCTCAGCTATCAAATCTTCTGAATGAAAAGCATTGCGTACCATAGCACCAAGATAATCGACAATAAAGCAGGTTTGTGAATCGTCTAAATAGCTAAGCGATATAAAGTTTTTATCAATATCTTTACCCATCATCAGAGAAACATCTAATTGCGTTATTACTTTTATATCAGCTAATTGTTCTAAACCAGCTTCCGGATTTTTTAATCTAGTTTTTATAAAATTCAAATACCTTGCTTCAGCTCTCGCATACCACTCAGGCTTGGTTTTTAAAACTTCTATGGCTTTTGCTATCTTATGTTCGTTCAACGATTCTAAAAATGAAAATACTTCATCTTTATTATTTTCATCAAGTTCCATGTTAATCGTTTCATTCAAATCTAAAAAATTGTATTCAGGAAAAGCTGGCTTACTAAATATTGACAAACAATCGTTTTCAAATACAAAATGAAATTTGTCGATTTTACCGTCTAAGGAATAATAAAGTAGTTCTAAATTGTCATCATAAATTTTATCAGAATTAACAGTTGTTAAATCTGAATTAGTTTTGATTATATTTCCAGATAATTTCAAATTTTTATCTTGTATAATATATTGAAATTCGGCTTCAACTCTAACAAAACCTTTATAAGAATACCCATTTTTTAAATCATTGATAAAATCGTCAATTATCATTTGAGTAGAATAAACCTCAGCTTTTATTGGCTGCCCTTTCTGAAAAATATATTTTATCCTTCTATTTACAGGCAATAACTTAGTTAATGCATACATAGACACATATTCGTCTTCAATTTCAATTTGAAAATCGTCTAATTTTTTCTCTACTTCCTTCCCTAAATTATAATTCTTAACACCATCTACGATACAATAAACCATACCGCCCAAAATACCACGTTCTTGATTAATGGGAGTTGAATAATAGATCAATCCGTCTTCTAAAACAGAATCTATGTAGGCATATAAACTTTCAAAAAATTTATTCATATTCATAACAAATTTTTATTACAAAGCACCAATGTAGAATTTTTCATATTTTTCTTCAACAAAATCTGTTTTTTTGTCAAAATGATAAGAGGCAATTGCTAATGCTGCGTTGTAATCGGGTTCAAAACAAGGATATTGTTCTGGAGAATATATTGGCGTTTCGTTTACTTCACAATTATTCCAGAAATATTCAGCAAAGTTGATTAAAACAGCCTTTGTATTTTTTATATCATTATTTTTTAATGAATTGTAAAATTGTAACCAAAGAGCATTGTCGAAATATAATTTATCCGAATCGATTGATAATGAATTTCCTGTCATCAACGCATATAACACACGTACTTCTGTCGCTCTTGTTTCGGGATAAAGAGGCCAATTCTTAAACTGTTCAATATCAAATTCACCAGATAATGCGTTGAACACAAGCATATCTTTTAAATTATGTATATGCTCATTATTGTTTTTTTGAAATGATGATAATTTGGCAATAATCGAATACCATTGTTTGCAATATCCTTTTTCAGCACCTGCCGCACATGCCAATGTTGCCAACAAAATGGACGGATTTATGAATTTATCAAGAGCTAAAAAGAATTGATAATCTTTGATAATAAAACTATAATTGAGATTTACAAATTGCTTGACCTTAGGCCAATATATAGGAAAAAGCCGCTGAAAATCAGCATAAGCTCCATGTAATTTTTCACAACCAAAACTAATAGGAAAGCCTTCAATTTCATTAATTTGATTACATACTGAGTCAAAAAGTTGTTCGCGTTTCATTTGTCCTATTTACTAGTTTTTGTTTCTTTAAGCATTTTTTTAATGTACTTATTCATCTGCGAAATCCATTTTTTCAGATCTGATTTTCTATTTTGATTCACCCAACCTGCAAAATACTCCTCTGGAATTTCATTATGAATTGAAGCCTGAAAAATTGCTGCAATTCCCGAACGATTTACAACAGGAACGTCGAATGGCATTAATCTAAACATCGAATTATGAGTTAATTCCGATGAAAAACCGTGTGAAAAAACTCTGTAACCTGCGTAATATTTATCAATTTCTACATGACCTAAGCGCAAAGTAGAACCGTTATCTACAATACCTTCAATTTCGAGCAACGTAAAATATTGATGTGCTAATATAAGTGCGTTCAAACTACCTTCTTCTGTAAAATTCATAATTTACTAAATATCAAAGTTAAAGCACTTCTTCTAACAAAACATCTCTAAATTGTAAATTTTCAATCAACATTAATGTTTGCGAGATTGTCAGTCCATCAAGATGCAAATATCGCTTTGGAAATCTGTTGGTTTCGGTTGCGATTCCTGATATATATTCGTGCCCTGTCAGGCGGCAACGAAAGGGGAAACTTTCCGTTTCAGGTTCTTTTTCAAAATAACCCGAAACATAAACACCGTTGCTTTTGCCGCAGGTTTTATAATGAACATTGAAAATATTGCCATCACTGTTTTTTAGCTTAATTTTACTATCTCCTGTTACACGTCTATAAACCTTTAATACATTACTTATCCATTTATTTGCGGAAGAAATTTCCATTCTATAAATAGGTTTAGATGATGTATTAATTCGTGGGATACACACGTACACAGGAATCCATTGCTGGTCTATTTCCAGTTCGTATTCTCCATCTTTTACAATACCTTGTATTTCAATATCATCAAGACGAATAATGGTCTCAATTCGTAGAATGTACAGATATGGAATTGTTTGCTCAGTCATTATTGAAAGATTTAGAAGAATCTACCAATGTCGTATCCATTTCTTTTTGAAAAAGAGTCATAAGATTCGTCAGGATTTAAGCCTAAAGTTTCATAAACTAGATTTTTTTCAGGATGATACCTGAGATCCATTTTTTCCAACGAATCCTTTGTTTCTTGTAAATTCAAGTATTTTAAAATAAACCGAGTAATATCGGTGTGCATAATCATCTTGCACGATATTCCATGCCATTGATTATAACCTTTTTCGCCTGGTAAACTCAAGCATACTTCACCCCGAACATAGAACCATGAACCAACCCCAGGAGGAATACTTATAACGTACTGAGGGAATTCAACGTCTTGTGGGTTAACAGGAACATTGCTAATAATTTCCCAAGTACCGTCAGAAAGCAATGCGGTAGAAATAAAAATGCCACGAAACAATGGTTCAGAAATCAATAAATCGGGTTTTTGTTTCAAGTCTTTATAAATATCAACATACACCCCGCCACCGATTGTCATCATCCATGTGCCCTGATTAGTCTTGCTATCTTCGTTATTTAATGGAAGTTGTTTTTTTGTATAGAACATTATCCGTCCTGTAACGCAACTTCCATCAGGTAAATTAATGGCGAATATATCACCTATTTTTAGTCGCCTTTTGATTTTGCCCATACTTACGATTTTCTCATACAGTTATTATTCCATTAAATTACAGAGTCCATTTGAGCTATTGCCTTATCAAAATGGTTTTCTTTTATTTTATATCTTGCTCCAAATATTACGTTCTAATATATCAATCAATTCTTTAAATGAATTTCCTTTAAACGACGACTCTTTAGCTTCATCCTCCAATAATGGTTTAAATTCTATCCAGCCAAGATAACTAATTCCCATTCTTGTAGTTTCCCAAACAGGTTCGCGCTTATCTCTTATAAACTGTGAATAGCATAATAACAAACCTTTATCGAATCCATTCATCCCAAGCACAAAAAAACGAGCAACAATGGATGCCAATTTTGATTCGTCAGCGCAAGACTGATATTCTTCCCAAAGCTCTTCAACAGTATAAACTTTGATACTTTCGCATAATTCCTTACCTGCTTCAATAACAGATTCTTCATTTAATCCTCTAATGCAAAAATATTCTACACCTAATAAATGGTCGTTAAAATAAATAAATACCTGTTTGTCGCCATTCTCGTATCTTGAATAGATATGTTGAAGTGGCATTTTATCATTAGCTGGTAATTCTTTTACAAAACAAAATGACAGCTTGGAAACAATGTTACTCACATCAATTAATTGCAATGACGCATGGATTGGAAAGTTTTTTTCAAAAAAAATACTCATTGTTCTTAATTATTTAGTATAAAAAATAGCTGAAATATATTGAGGATTAATTGGTTCCATTCGCCACATATCCTCGTCGTTGCGAAGTATTTCCATAAATTCACTTTCAGTATTGGCTTGCGAAATTACAATCCAAGGGTTTCCGTATTTTGTTTCGGCATACCAAAAATTTATGGGATTTCCATTACAATTTTCAGCATACAAATCGTCTCCCTCAGGCGAAATTTCGGTGCAACCAATTAACAGATATGTTGAACATTCCGTCTGCATAAGTATCTGCTCAAGCAATACATCACGCGAAAGCTCCATTTGCTTGTCTGCCCAATCTTCTTCTGCCTGATTTGCCCGTGATGCAAATGATTTGGCGCACCGCAAAAGTACGTTCAACGGTTTTTGTTTATTTTCACCAAAAAACTGATAGTAGAAAAATATGTTTATTTTACCGTTCATCGCTGCTGATTTGAAATTTTATTTAGAATTTCATTCGCTTGTTTATACTCAAAATTAGGATAATTTCTATCGAAAAAATACGCTGGATTAAGTATTTCTGCAATGGATTTTTCATGCATTAATCGTGTGCTATAATCCGTTTGTAAAATATTTTCATTCAAAGTAATCATTGCTTGATGGTGTTTTATTTGTGAAACGGTAACCATCTCATTTTTATCTAATTTGTCCACATTTGTTTCTGATACCAATGCATTACCTAAAATGGTTGTCCAATAAATTCCTGAATTGTATTTAAGAAACTCCAAAGCCGAAACTCCCACAGCACCAATTATTTGTTTTCCGCCGCCAAGTTCTGTAATTACTTTATGTTTCAAATTGTATTCTTTGAAACTACATCCATAACCAAAAAAAATGGGGAAATGCTCACAAAATTTTTTAATCCATTCAAACCAGCAATTCATATTTTTGGGATCTGCCAATTTTTCGTTAAAATAGAAAGTAGAAACGGTGATTGAAGGATTGCTAAATGTGTGTATAGAAAGACAAAAACCTAATTTTGAACCTTTTACAAATAGCATCTCTTTGCCGAGGTATTCGTTATAGGCCTGTTCTACGGAATCTTGTGTAAATTCCTTTTTTGCACGTTCTACGGTATCAAAACGTGTTGGATTTACAAGTTTGGTATCTAACAAATTCCATAATTTCTTCAAATTCTGTTTATCCCTAAAATAATTTTGATGGTAAAACGAGAATGATATTTTGTTGTCGTCTTTATTCATCTTCATTTCAATTTAAAATACTATTTTAAGGCAAATTATACCAGATATTTTCCTTCTTTTTCAATACGATACAAAGCGTCAATAATCTCTTTTTCAGTAATTCTCAACTCTTCCAAAATACAATCTACTGGATATTTTTTTCGTTGGGCTGGGCTTTTCAGCATGAGCGTTTCTGTTGGTTTTTCGTCTTCTTTGTAAATTTTCATGTACTCTCCATCCATCACCTGCCTAATCTCAAAACCCTTTTCGGTGAGTTTGGTATTTTCCTCAAAACCATCCATATCGCAATACAGATGCGAATAAATACAAAGCTCAGATTGATGCTGCAATAATTCATCTTTGATGAGGAATAGTAGATTTTCCTGCTGGAATAGTTCGCATTGCAGCCCAAAGCATTTCGCACGGCTTGAATATCCGTTCACAAAATGAAAAATCGCTGAAACTTCAGGGCTAATTACTGTGTGTACAAAATGCTGTTTTGCAACAGAATCTGTAAATTGCAAATTATTAGGAAGATGTTTAAAATAATTGAATAACGCATCCTCGTTTATTTCGTTTTTCTTGTAAAGAATTGCTGTGATAAATGTACTCATAAGATTATGCTTTCAATAAATCAAATTTATAAATAACTACTTCTGGATAATCATTTTTTTCGACATACAAATCAATATTGTACAAACCAGGACAAATATTTAGGTCTGCAAAAATTAAGTTTTTATCATCTAATCCATGTTCGGTAGATGCTAAAATACGGTAGTTACAGCTGGTTAATAAAATCTGTAAACTACACTCTTTTCGCATTTTTGTTAAATGTTCAGGTTTGAAGCTTATCGGGTTAATAAAATCATTCTGGATATTTAGAATAAAATACAAGTTGCCAGAGTCTTCGCAAATCCAAAAATTGTCACTTTCCCAAGCGGTATAATAACTGGGATCTACAACTATTACTTCAAAATCCCGAAGATGGATTTTGAAAGGAGATTTGCATTCTTTCAAAATTTTGCCAATAACAAAACCCCAATCGGTTTTTGGGTTTCCGAAATCATTGTCCTCGTACATACTATATGGCTGATGATTAATCTCTAAATCAGGATATTTTTGTTGTTATCAGGCAAATAAAATCCATTCCAATTCCTTAAATCTGATTTTTGAATCAAGATAAACGGAACGCCTTCAATGTTTCCTTCAATTTTGCGATATTTCATTGAATTATAGCCATTTAGCATCAATTCCTTGTTTTCTAAATGCATCCAAAATTGAATCATCGTTATCATAAAAAACAACAGCGTTTTTCATGTTTGGAAAATATTTAGCGTCTTCTGCCGACTTGATATTAAATTCATCATCTTCGCCGTCCCAATACGGTATAATATTCATATAGACATCATCTCCACCATTCTGATATATTTTGGTAATATTCTTAGCCAATTCTTCTGTAATTTCTATATTTAAATAATATTCAAGTACTTCAGGTATGATTTCGTAACCCTCTTGGTTAATGTCTATTTTTCTATCAAAAAAATTGTTGGCCGATTCCCATATATCAAATTCAGGAGAGAGCAGTTTCTTGTTGTACATTAACTCTTGAATAACTGCAAGCTTAAAATTGCGATCTTTAAATTGTATTATACTCATAATTATTGTTATTTTATTATGTATTATTTGTAAATGAGTTTTAATGATTTCACTCCAATCCTCATAATTTGTACAAGGATAAAACTTTCTGAAACATGGCCAGTTGGGCAATTTACTTCGTATTTAATTTACTTATTTGTATAAAAATATGTTTTTATTGTATTTTTAGTCTTTTCGATTTTTGCTTTTACTTATTGTATTAAAGTTTTGTATATTCTTGTGCAAAACTCGAAATATTCGGTGCTTTCGCAAGTGTTTTTGTCTTTTTATTGTAATTTTTTGGTCTGCGGATTCGCTGGTTGCTTGCCTTTAGTGTTTTTGTGCATGCAAGCCGCCTTCCGTCTAGGTACTTTCTTTGGGAAAAATTTAATAGAGTTATGATTTGATAACATTGTAAAATCCCGTAAATCGTCCGCGCCTCCATTGTACTGCCGCTTTGTGGATACAACTATTATATTTGTACCCCAAACCAGCCAATCAATCAAAAACAAAAAACATGAACAGTATTTATACCTCTTCCCAACGCCGCAATATCTTGGTTATTCTGGTTGTGCTTTTGGGCTTATTTATTGTATTGAATATGCGTACTTACATTAGTTACTTGGTAGCAAGTACGGTGTTATACGTGATTTTTCGCAAACCATATAACAAACTGTTACGCAGAGGTTGGCACAAACAATTGGTAGTATTTAGTATTATTATTTTGTCTTTTTTGATAATAGTTTTGCCTTTTTTGTTGCTAAGTATCATGCTAACTGATAAAATAATTTACTATACATCACACATACAAGATATTTTGCTTTTTGTTGAAAAAATTGAGGCCATGTCGGGTATTAAGCTCCGCGATAAGGCCATGATGAACAATGTTGCCGAGAACGTCGGCAAGTGGGCGGGAGGCTTGTTTCCGTCGTTTTTGGCGGAAGCTACGGATATGCTGGTGGGCTTGGGACTCATGTATTTTGTGCTGTACTATATGTTTGTGGAACAAGAAAGATTCCGCAAAGGCTTGTACGTTTACTTGCCTTTTGAGCCTGACACGCTCGAACAATTGGGTTTAGATTTAGAAAATAACATTCATTCCAACATCATTGGGCAAGGGCTTATTTCGTTGATTCAGGCCACGATGCTTGCATTAGGTTTTTGGGTTTTTGGGTTTTCCGACGCATTGTTTTGGGGAATGGTGGGCTTTTTTATGTCTTTTATTCCTGTCTTGGGCACGCCGCTTATTTGGGTGCCTGCTGGCCTGATTGCCTTGGCGCAAGGCGACAACTTTGGCGGCATCGGGATATTACTTTACGGGGCTATCGTGGTGCTGAACATTGATAATGTACTACGAATGTTCATTGCCAGCAAGATGGGTGATATTCATCCGCTCATTACGTTGGTGGGCGTTATTTTGGGCGTGCCAATTCTGGGTATTATGGGTTTGGTGATGGGGCCTTTGCTGATTTCCTACTTTATTATCTTTGTGCGAGTGTACCGAAAAAAGTATGTAATAAATCCAGAAAGCCAAACATAATATAAAACACCCTGTGCAGTAACATTATAAAATTTTGCATTTGATAGAATAAAGAATACAGTTGATAGAATTGTGATTGTTGAAACGTGATACAGAATACTACCTTTGCAAAGGTTTGAACGACAACTGAGGTTCTTCCTTCTTAAGTCTAAAACTATTCACTTAATCAAAAAAATTTCATACAATCATGGCTACATTAACAGCACCAAGTCCAGCAGTGGCACGCCCTGCATTTAAAGACAAGTACGATAACTTTATCGGTGGCAAATGGGTTGCTCCAGCAAACGGCAACTATTTCGACAACGTATCTCCATTGGACGGCAAAGTTTTCACGAAAGCTGCTCGTTCTACTAAAGAAGATATTGAATTAGCTCTTGACGCGGCACACGCTGCTTTTGATTCTTTCGCTAAATCGTCTGTAACTTTCCGTAGCAACATGCTATTGAAAATTGCTGATCGTATTGAAGCAAATCTTGATTATTTGGCTGCTGTTGAAACAGTAGATAACGGTAAGCCTTTGCGTGAAACTACTTACGCTGACTTGCCATTGGTAGTAGATCATTTCCGTTATTTCGCTGGTGTTATCCGTGCGGAAGAAGGTACTGCTACTGAATTAGACGAATTTACAGTGTCTATCAATGTGCATGAGCCTTTGGGTGTTATCGCTCAAATCATTCCTTGGAACTTCCCATTGTTGATGGCTGCTTGGAAATTGGCTCCTGCTTTGGCTGCTGGTTGTTGTATCGTGTTGAAACCAGCTGAACAAACTCCAACTGGTATCATGGTATTGATGGAACTAATCGGCGACCTTATCCCTGCTGGCGTTCTTAACGTAGTAAACGGTTTCGGTTTGGAAGCTGGTAAGCCTTTGGCTACTTCTACGCGTATCGCTAAAGTTGGTTTCACTGGCGAAACAACTACTGGCCGTCTTATCATGCAATACGCTTCAGAAAATATCATTCCTGTAACAATGGAATTGGGTGGCAAATCACCAAACATTTTCTTCCCAAGCGTAATGGACGCAGACGACGAGTTCTTCGATAAAGCATTGGAAGGTGCAACTTTGTTCGCTTTGAACCAAGGTGAAGTTTGTACTTGTCCTTCACGTATCTTGGTACATGAGTCTATCGCCGACAAATTCTTGGAAAGAATGGTGGCTCGCGTACAAGCGATCAAAATGGGCAACCCATTGTCTATGGACACCATGATGGGCGCACAAGCATCTAAAGACCAATACGAAAAAATCTTGTCTTATATCGAAATCGGTAAGTCTGAAGGTGCAGTAGTTCTTACAGGCGGTGCTGCTTTCCACCAAAACAGCGGTTTGGAAAACGGTTACTACATCCAACCAACTATTTTGAAAGGCCACAACAAAATGCGTGTGTTCCAAGAAGAAATCTTCGGACCAGTAGTTTGTGTTACAACTTTCAAAACAACTGAAGAAGCTATCGAAATCGCAAACGATACCTCTTACGGCTTAGGTGCTGGTGTTTGGACTCGCGATGCGCACGAATTATACCAAGTGCCACGCGCTATCCAAGCAGGTAGAGTTTGGGTGAACTGCTACCACGCATACCCTGCTCACGCGCCATTCGGTGGTTACAAGAAGTCTGGCTTCGGTCGCGAAACACATAAAATGATGTTGAGCCACTTCCGCCAAAACAAAAACATGCTTATCTCTTACAACAAAAACAAACTTGGTTTCTTTTAATAGATACCAACGGTAGTAGTTGTTAGAATTATTCTGCAATTCATTGTTAATTAAATAGTTTATTTTTTGGGGTTGAAACAGGTGTTGGCATTTGTTTAATGCCTGTTTCAAATTCCATTTCGACATCGTTGTTCGAGCGACCAACATTTTTTGGATTATGAAGATTTATTTTGAATAAAAACAAGTCAGTTTTATATCCGAATAAGCATTAAACTTAACCTAAAAGTAGGGAACTGATTGGGTTGTTAATACTGAAGAAAAATCCTTTTTAAAAATGCTTCTATGGTATGCAAGTAGCCTTGTGTGCAACTGTATCTCCGATTGGACTGCATAAGTGATTGCGTTGCGCTCTAAATGGAGGCGATACTTTAGTACCCAGATGTTTGCCTTTGGTTAATATCAGCTAATATGTAGGTTATTTTTGGGCAAATGATGTAGAATAAACAATGTCGTATATTTTGGTACGATAAGATATTAAAAAGCCTCTGTTTACGCTACTACAAATCATGGTTTGGAATACGAAATAGAAGGCTTTTTTTTGATAGAAAAAGTTTTTTATGACTAATTCTATTATTGAAGTATATATTAAGTTTTGATACTTTTTGCGTGATTTTTTCTCTGCCGAGAGTCTCAAAAGTGTTGCGAGTTACTCGATAAAAGTAGCTTGTAATCCTGTTTTTAAGAATATTATTTATGTGTGTTTGTTTGTTGTTCTATAGCCCAAGCGTTTTACGTTTGGGCTATTGTGTAAACTAAAAATCAAGCAAATAGGTTAAATAATTGATTTAAAAATTTATAACTCAAACTCCAAAACCAAATGACACCAGTAGCACGAATTTTGGCCACGCCAGCGGCTTGCGCCCTCATGGATAAGTTACGCACTGAGCATGGCTGCAACATTATTTTTCATCAGAGCGGCGGCTGCTGCGATGGTTCTGCCCCGATGTGTTTCGAGGAAGGCGAATTTCGCTTGGGCGAAAGCGACGTTTGTTTGGGCGAAGTACATGGCGCAAAATTTTATATGAGCGGCTTTCAGTTCGAGTATTGGAAGCATACGCAACTCACCTTGGACGTAGTGGAGGGTAGGGGCGCGAGTTTTTCTATCGAAATCCCGCACGGCGTTCGTTTCCTGATTCGCTCAAGAATTTTTACGGAAGACGAGCTAGACAATCTTGTACCTGTAACCAGTGCAGTTTCTTAAAATAAATTAACTAATAAGACCCAATCTTACAAGGTTGGGTTTTTTATATTCAGGTTGTTTTTAGATAACAATTAGAAAATATTAACAAAAATATAATTTTATTTATTTTTTGCTTAAATACGTTTATTTTTATTTTAATTAGCTGGTTTGTTCTTATTATTATTTTTGATTTGATTATTTTTAAATGTATATATTTTAGTAATCAAAATATTATTTTGTCGTAACATATTCATGGTATAAAGCGCATTATTTTTGTATTGCAAAATATTGTGTTTATGAAAAAAATAATACTTTCAATTCTGATACTATTTCACGGGGTTGTGTCTATTTCGTATGCCCAAGATGATTATAAATTTCATAGTATGTTTGTGATGAATTTTCTCAAATACATACAGTGGCCAGAGAGCAGTGCACAACCAGAATTTGTAATAGGTGTATTGGGTAATGAAACAGTGATGCCTGATTTGGAGCGTATCGCCTCTACTCGTTACGTAAACGGCAAAAAAATAATCGTTAAACGTTTTTCTGATGTAAGTAAAGTATCTGATTGTCAGTTGCTTTATATCCCGACACCCAAAAGTAATGAGCTGGCAGAGGCGATTAAACAAGTTGGCGCAGGAACGCTTATTGTTACGGCTAAAGATGGGCTTGCACAAAAAGGAAGTTGTATTAACTTTGTGGTACGAGACGGCAAATGGCGTTTTGAAATCAATGAACATGCCACAGGTAAGGCCAAACTAAAGGTTTCGGGCGAGTTGAGTCGCTTGGCCATTATGGTTGGTTAAAATATTTAGTATCAATTTGCTCAATGTGTTAGCTTAGAATCGGAATTTGAAACAATGCCCCGACTGCGCAAAAGTCGGGGCATTTGTGTATAATTGCCCTTTCGTTTTTGGTGATTATGGATAAAAATAAGGCTTCTTTGTCGTTTGGATTTGGTAAAAATGAGCGTTTGTGTAGTCGCAAAAGTATAGACGAACTTTTCAGGCAACACGATGCCTCGGCTTCGGCGTATCCGCTGCGCATCTTGGCCAAGTATCAACCCCAAGGCGAAGCAAAAGGTGATGATTTACAAATACTTATCAGTGTGCCACGCCGTAATTTCAAGCGTGCCGTCGTGCGTAACTTGCTCAAACGCCGCATCCGTGAGGCTTATCGCCTGCAAAAACATTTGGTGAATTGGCCGCCCATTTATCCCGAAAAACAACTGCATATTGCTTTTATTTATACCGCTAAAGAAATATTGCCTTTTCAAATTATCGAAAAAAAACTAATTTGGGCAGTAGAGAAATTAAAAACGGCTTTGGCACAAACGCCAAACACCTAATTTTTTGGGGTTGGTTAAAATATTAGGCCAACAAATTTGTTTTATTTACAAACCCTTTCAAAGTAAAATACCATGAATACAAGACTTAAAAAATGGCTCATTCCCAGTACAATTATTGGCGCGGCTGCGCTGACTATTGCTGCTGGCAATCCCACCGAAAAATACTTTGAGATAGCCAAAAACATGGACATTTTCGCCACACTTTTTAAGGAAGTCAATACTTATTATGTGGACGAAGTGAGCCCTAACAAATTGATGAAAACGGGAATTGATGCCATGCTCAATTCACTTGACCCATACACCAATTACATTCCCGAAGACGAAATCGAGGACTACCGCACCATGACCACTGGTCAGTATGGCGGCATCGGCGCAATCATTGGCAAACGCAATAATAAAACGTTGGTGCTCATGCCTTACGAAAATTTCCCAGCGCAAAAGGCAGGCCTTAGAATCGGCGACGAAATCTTGGAAATAGATGGCGTGGACGCGGCCAAGAAAAATTCTAACGATGTGAGCAAGTTGCTCAAAGGCCAAGCGGGAACAGCCGTGAAGCTGAAAGTAAAGCGTTTTGGGCAAAAAGAGACGATGAACATCGAAATTACGCGCCAACGCATCAAGATCGACAACGTGCCGTATTATGGTATGGTAAACGATGAGGTCGGCTATTTGCATCTGACGGATTTTACGTCCGACGCTTCCAAAGAAGTGCGCAAAGCCGTAACGGAACTCAAGGAAAAAGGCGCGAAAAAAATCGTGTTTGATTTGCGCGATAATCCAGGCGGTTTGCTCAACGAGGCCGTAAACATTGCTAACCTTTTTGTGCCAAAAGATAAGTTAGTGGTAAGTACCAAAGGCAAAATGACGGACTGGAACAAAAACTATACAGCCCTGAACCCACCTTTGGACGTAGATATTCCTGTGGCGATTCTGACCAGTGGCCGCAGTGCGTCGGCTTCCGAAATCGTGGCGGGCGTAATGCAAGACTACGATAGAGGTGTTTTGGTTGGCCAACGTACTTTTGGTAAAGGGTTGGTGCAGGCTACGCGCCCACTTTCATATAACTCGCAACTCAAAATCACGACGGCGAAGTATTATATTCCGAGTGGTCGTTGCATTCAGGCCATTGATTATTCGCATAAAAATGAAGATGGCGCGGCAAGCCGCATTGCGGATTCTTTGCGCGTGGCATTCAAAACAAGCAATGGCCGCGTGGTGTATGATGGCGGTGGCGTAACACCAGACGTTGATGTAGAGCGTCCTAACACTGCTCCAATTACGATAAGTTTGCTTAATAAAGGCTTGTTGTTTGACTATGCCACCGAATATGCAGCAGCGCATCAGAGTATTGTTTCGGCTAAGAAATTTAAAGTCTCTGACGCTGAATACGAGCATTTTATGAAATGGCTCAGCGGTAAGGAATACGACTACATCACGAAAGTAGAAACAGACCTCAACGACTTGACGGCCAACGCCAAAAAGGAAAAATATTACGACGATATCAAAGAGCAAATAGACCAACTCAAAAAACGTGTTTCTCATAACAAAGAACTTGATTTGGTAAAAAACAAAGAGGAAATTAAAGAATACCTCGAACAAGAAATCGTTTCGCGTTATTATTATGAGAAAGGTGTAAAAGAAGCCTCTTTTGATAATGACGTAGATTTGCAAGCAGCTCTAAAGGTTTTACAAAGCCCAACGGAATATCAAAACATTTTGAAGGGTAAAAAATAAAACGCTTGTAACGTAGGATATTTTATATTTTGGGTGTTGGTTTGTACAGACAAACCAACACCTTTTTTATTTTTAACATTGTACACTGTATTAACATGAAATCTATATATACGCTCTACAAAAATGCTTTTAGTGGTTTGCCGCGCAACATTTGGCTGCTGGCTTTTATTATGCTCATCAACCGAAGTGGAACGATGGTATTGCCGTTCATGAGTGTGTACCTGACTCACCATTTGCATTTTTCGGTAGTGCAATCAGGTATTATTTTGAGTTTGTTTGGCGCGGGTTCGGTGGTGGGCGCACTCATTGGCGGCAAACTTTCCGACTCGTGGGGTTGTAAGCAAGTGCAATTGGGTAGTTTGGTTTTGGGTGGCATGTTATTTCTGGTGCTAGTGTTAGCCAAAACCTTTGAAGCCGTTGCCGTGATGGTGGTCATTACTGCGATTGCTTCTGAGGCTTTGCGCCCTGCTAATGCAGCCTCTGTTGCTAATTTTTGTACGCCCGAAACGCGTACAAGAGCCTATTCGCTGAGTAGATTGTCCAATAATTTGGGGTTTGCTCTAGGGCCTACGTTGGGCGGCATTATGGCACATTATAGTTACGAATGGCTTTTTGTGGCCGATGGACTTACTTGCATTTCGGCAGGTATTCTGTTGCAAATATTTTTACCAAAAGTGCCTCCTACGCATGCGCATGATACATTGCATGTAGCTGATCAAAAGGAGTTTAAGCGCAAAAATTCTCCGTATAGAGACACGTTTTTTGTGGTTTTTGTGGTGCTGGTGAGTTTGTATGCGACGGGCTTTTTTCAGTTTTTTTCTACGCTGCCGCTTCATTACAAACTCAATTGTGGCTTAGACGAATTTTCGATCGGCTTGCTCATGTCCCTGAACGGTGTGGTAATTGTGTTGGTGGAGATGGTGGTGGTTTACAAACTTCAACATAAATCAGAGCCTACGCGCATCATCATGGTAGGAGTGGGGCTAATGTTGTTGTCGTACCTGATTTTGGCGGTGGAAGCGCAGGCCTTGTGGGCGATTGTGGCGTATGTATTGATCATTTCATTTTCCGAAATACTCGCCATGCCATTTATGAGCTCTTTTGTGGTAGAGCGGTCGCGTCCTAGTACACGCGGCCAGTATATGGCACTTTATACGGTAGCGTATTCGGTGGCACATATTATTTCCCCGATTTTGGGTACACAGTTGGTGGAGTGGGTGGGCTTCGCGATGCTCTGGAATGTGCTGATAGTCTTTAGCCTCGTAACATTGATGGGCTTTGTGATGCTCAATGCTTTTCAACGCAAACACCAAATAGTCGGAAATGAAGCGAGCGTTTGAAAACTTTTTTATTACAAAAAGTGTCTATACAATAAATGTATTAACAACAAAATTCAATCGTTATGAATATAAAAATATTTAAGGCCTCTGCGCGTGGACACGCGGATTATGGCTGGCTCAAAGCTAATTATTCTTTCAGTTTTTCTTCTTATTATAATCCTGAATCTATTCATTTTGGGGCTTTGCGGGTATTGAATGACGATATTATTGCGGGTGGTCAGGGCTTCGGAGCACACGGCCACGACAACATGGAGATTATCACGATTCCGATTGCTGGGGGCTTGGCGCACCGCGACAGCATGGGCAACGAGGAGGCCGTAATGGCTGGCGAGGTGCAAGTAATGTCGGCGGGAACTGGCGTGCACCATTCTGAATTTAATGCTTCTAAAACGACCATTGCCAACACTTTACAGATTTGGTTGTTTCCTAAAAAGCTGAATATTAAGCCACGCTACGAGCAAAAAAGTTTTGTGGAGCAAATTAAACCTGACACGATAACCACCGTTGTTTCGGCAGATATAGAAAAAGATAAAGACGCTCTTTGGATAAATCAAGATGCCTATTTTTCGATTGCCAAGATTTCGGCAGGAAAAACCATTGACTGTGCTGTGCGCGACCGTTCACATGGAATTTACGCTTTCGTGATGGCTGGTAAAGTAACGATAGCTGATAACGTGTTGGCCAATCGTGATGCCGCAGGCCTTACGCAGTTGCCAGCACAGGTAAGTATAGAGGCGCAAGAAGACAGCCAAGTGCTTTTGATGGAGCTACCAATGCAAGGTAATTGGTAATAACAAAATATTGTGCTGGAGAAAGATTACCTCTTGTATCGTATTCGTTTTTTGTATGATTTATTAGAAAAATCATACGTTTGTATTACTTTGTTGGAATAGGGCAGAATGCAATATAAGGTTGGTTATATAACATTGTTTTGTTGTATTTATCATTTTTTTTGTATTGTAAAAAGAGTAAATATAGGAGTTTGCCATACATCCAAAACGCGTCAAAGAAACATTCTTTGACGCGTTTTGGATGTTATGCTTACATGGAGTGTCTTTTAAACCAAGCCTTAATATGAAATAAGTGTATAATTTTATCGCGCTCAAGCTCGAAGGGTTCATACGATTCTCGGTTTTCCGCTTCTAGTATTACATAACTTTTATCAGTGTGTTTTCGGATATATTTGATAAATCGGTAGTCTTGGGTGATAATTACATAGATATCGCCATAATTAATAATGGATTTGTCTTGTATTTCTCGAAATACAATGATGTCTCCAGGATAAATGAGCTTCGTCATGGATTCTCCCCAAGCGGGCAACGATTTACACCCTCTATAACCAGGCATAGACCAATAAAAATCAGGGATGATATTATTGGGTTCAAGCTCATCTACCGATACCTCCAGCGCATCAATGTTATAGAAAGGAATGAGATGTTCGGAGTGATTAGTACCGATCAACTGTTCTATTTGCTGGGGCGCGTCAATTCTGCTTATCGTGTTGTTAGTTAAATGAACGTTTACGGGACGTTGTTGCTGGCCTGTGATAAGATATTCAAATGTTGTGTTAAATATTTTAACAATCTCTGTTAGAAATTCTAAATTTGGATTAGTTTTGTCCGTTTCAATTTGAGCAACGAGACTGCGCGATGTACCTGTTTTTTGTGCTAGTTCTTGTTGCGATAAGCCTATAATTTTACGCTGCTCTTGTATGCGTTTTCCGATGGTCATAAATCAAAGGGTACTGAATTAAAAAAAATGATTCCGCTTGTTATTTTAATTGACATTTTGTTAAATTTTTATTTTAATCTATCAAATATTATTTCTTGAAATATGCAATCTGATTATAACAATACTACTATGATAGTAGATGTACTAAAAATTGAAAATACGATGTCTAATAAATCGTGGTTTAATTTTTTTAATGTACGTTCTTCAATAGGTAGATTTAATTTACTAGCGTTTGCTTTTATTTTTATTTGGCTTGTATTACTTACGTTCTTTTACATAAGAAATACAGATTTATTACAACAAGAATTAGGCCTTTCGGAAACGGCAAAAAGTAATATCGAATATACTAACAATTATTTGATTATACTAACAATTATTGTCATCCCATCTCTTCTTTTGTTACTAATTTGGAGCAGCCGTCAGTATTGGCAACCAATACAGCGTATCAGCAATAATCTTAATACACTTGCACAAGGAACGGTTACCCAACCCTTGCCATTACAGCAAGATGAGTTTGTAGAAATTGTCGCTGCTTCTAACCAATTAGGCCAAAATATTGCCAATGCAAGCCATTTTGCTACGGCTATTGGACAAGGACAACTACAAACACAATACCAACCTAGTAGCCAAGCCGATACACTTGGAAACGCACTTTTGCTTATGCGCGAAAGACTGATGCTAGTGGCCGAAGAAGATCGCAAAAGAAACTGGACGACAGAGGGTTTGGCCAAATTTGCAGATATTTTGCGTGCTCATTATACAGACTTTGCCGCTTTCAATGACGCAATTATCCAGAATTTGGTGCGATATGTAAAAGCCAATCAAGGAGCTTTATTTATATTAAACGATGATAACATTTCACAAAAATATTTAGAGTTAACGGCTTGCTACGCTTATGAACGAAAAAAGTACATTAGCAAGCAAATTGGAATTGGTGAAGGCTTGGTAGGGCAATGTTTTTTGGAACAAGACACCATCTTGATGACAGATATTCCCACGGATTATGTTCGCATTACGTCAGGTTTGGGGCAGGCTACGCCTACTTGTTTGATATTGGTGCCACTCAAAATGGACAAAAATGTAATTGGCATTTTGGAGTTAGCGGCATTTCAAAAATTTGAGTCATATCAGATTGCTTTTATTGAAAAAGTAGCTGAAAATATAGCTTCTTCGATTGCTTCTACAAAAATAGCAGTACAAACGCAAAAATTACTAAAAACTTCTCAACAACAGTCCGAAGAAATGAAAGCGCAAGAGGAAGAATTGCGCCAAAATATGGAAGAATTGCAGGCTACACAAGACGAAATGTTCCGACAAAGCCGTTATATGGAAGACCTTATTAATGCCATAGACGAAGTGCTTTTTACGGTAAATACTGATCTTAAAATTGATATATTTAACCAATATACAAAGCATTTCTTTCAAAATTTGGGTGTAAATATTGAAAAAGGATCTGATGTAATTGATTGCTTTCCTGCCGAAAATAAAAACGAATATAGACAATATTATACGCGTTGTTTTTTGGGGGAAAAATATGAAATGGCTCAGTCTATTTTTGGTAATAATTATCAGGTGCAATACAACCCGATTCTGAATAAAAATGGACAAGTTATTTCTGCGGTGGTTTTGGCCAAAAATGTAACAGAAATTGTAAAAGCCAAGGCCAATGCAGAGAAACTTTATGTAGAATCGCAAGAGCAAAACGCCATGATGAAAGCCCAAGAAGAAGCTATGCTCGACACGTTCAATGACTTGCAAAAAGCGCAAGACGAAGCTACTGAACAAGCGAAATATTTGAATAGTGTACTTAATGCGCTCAACGATGGCATCTTTGTGATTGACCCTAATTTGCAGTTAAAACGCTTTAATCAATTGGCTTCTGACTTTTTTATGGGTTTGGGACTTACGCTCACCAATGGTATGAGTATTTTTGATTGTTTTCCGCCCGAAGTGCACGACAGTTATCGTCAGTTGTACGTGCGTGCTTTTGAAGGCGAGGCGTTTCAGCAAAAAGAAGAAGGGTTTGATAGCACATTTTTGGTGCAATACAATCCGATTTTTGGTAGAAACAAAAAAGTGGAATATGTCGTGATTATGACTAAAGATATTACGCAAATGGCTGCGTTGGAACGTCAAACGCAGGAGTTACTTCAAGATGTGCAGCAAAAAAATGAAGAAATGCTCGCACAAGAGGAAGAGTTGCGCCAGAATATGGAAGAGTTGCACGCCACACAAGAAGAAATGCATCGTCAAGTACATTATACAAATAGCATTGTAAATGTGATTGACGAGGTGATTTATGCCATTGACAAAGATTTTAAAGTGCAGGTTTATAACCAATACACTGAAATCTTTTTGGCGCAACGTCGCAAATCTATTGAAAAAGGAATGAATATTTTATCGGTGTTTTCGTCAGATGTTGTAGAAGAACAAAAACGCTATTATGAAAGGTGTTTTGCTGGCGAAAAATTCCAGGTAGAAAAACAAGCATTTGGACTTTCTTATCTGACTCAGTACAATCCTGTATTTGATGAGCAAGACAATGTAGTGTCTGTAGTTGTGCTGGCTAAAGTAAATTCTCACGTAGAATTAGAAAACACGGCACAGAAGTTAGCTTAATTATTTTGTTATTAAAAAAGCAGTCATAAATTTTTGTGACTGCTTTTTCTGTTGTATCTTCAGTCCCCATAAAAGTGTATGTTACTACCTACCTCTCCGTTACTCATGAATTCTGAAACTAGGTTAATGGAAGCTAATATGTGGGCTTACATGGCCTGTATTCCCTCTCAAATAGAAACAGTACAATTGCTTCAGAACCAAGAATTTTGGTTGATGAATGCCCGTGTTGCCGACGCTGCCTATAACTTCGTTACGCATACGCGCAATATTACTCCTCCAAGCATCGAAAAAGCTCTTGCTGTTTTTTCCGAAAATCAATGGCCTTTTGGTTGGTGGATAAGCCCTTCTGATACGCCCGCACATTTGCCCCAACAACTAACCCATTATGGGTTACGCTGCACAGACATTACTTTAGGCATGAGTATTTCTTTAGAAAATCTTTCGCTTTGGCATGAAAATGCGCCGACTTTGCAAATTCAGCGCGTAAGTAATGCACTACAATTGACAGATTTTATAACGGTCGTGAGTGCCTTTCATCAGCCCCAAGCGACCCAAATATATTACCAAAATGCGGCACAAGTTATTTTGCACCCCAACCAAACGGAGATAAATTTGATGGTGGGGTATCAAGACGAAAAGCCCGTATCGGCTTTGTATTTGTATCTGGACAAATACAGCCAAACAGCGGGAATTTACTCTGTTTCCACGTTGCCTGCGTTCCGAAATAAGGGTTTTGCTACTCTGCTTACTTGCCATGCCTTGCATTATGCAAAGGGATTAGGCTATAAAATAGGCGTTTTGCAAGCCACTGATGCTGCTCTTTCGATGTACCAACGTTTGGGTTTCAAAATCTGTTGCGAAGTAATTGCTTTTGGGGTGTAGGGTTTAGTGTGTTTTTTGCGTAATTTGCGCGAATGACTACTAACTTACATAACAAACAATAACACAATGATTTTAGGTACCAGACAAAGTTTGTCTATCCGATTCTATTTTTTAATTATTTTCTGTGTAATACAGCCATCTGCATGGGGGCAAGACCTAGCCCAATGGCAAGCCCAACTCCGCCAACCCAACATCCCTGATTCTGTAAAAGCCCAAACGTTGAGAAGTATTGCTATTTCGTTTATGGGCAATAATTATGATAGTGCAGGAGTGTATGCCGAACGATTGGCGCGATTGGCGCAGCAAAAAAACAAACCGCAGTGGCAAGGAAACGCCCTGAATATAAAAGCCTTAATTGCTTCTAATACAGGAAATTATCCGAAAGCCATGCACACGTTTCAGTTAGCCAGCAAAGCTTTTGAAAAGGCTGCCGACGAGCGCGGACAAGGCGTAGTACTAAGCAATGTAGCCAACATTTACTATATTCAACAAAATTACGACAAGGCCAGAAATTATTATGAATTGGCTTTGGAGCATTATAAAAAAATACCCCACAGTAGTAGTAACATAGCCCGAACACTGAACGGTTTGGCCAATGTGTGGCACGGGCTAAAGCAGTACGATAATGCGCTAAAAGTGCAGCAAGATGCCATTGTTTTATTTATAGACTCAACACAAGACCATGGCGGGTTGGCCTATGGCTATAACAATGTAGCTGAAATTTATTTGACCCAACATCATTTAGAGAAGGCATTTGCTAGTTTTCAAAGTGCTGAAAAAGAGGCAACTATCGTAGATGATAAACGTGCTATTTCATTCGCTTGGCAGGGGATGGCCAAAGTGAAGTTGGCACAAAAACAATATGTGCAGGCGGCAAGTTACGGCCAAAAAGCATGGGAGTTGGTCAAAGAAATAAATGCTACTAGTGAAATGAATATGGCGGCACATACCTTGCAATTGATTTATGAGGCAATGAAAGACTATAAGCGTGCTTATTATTTTTCGGTGTTGCACAAGCAATTTTCTGATTCGCTGCTCAACGAGCAAATTCACAAACAAAGTCTATTTATTGATGCTGATTTTCAGTATCGTCTCAAAGAAAAGAAGTTGGTACAGGAGCATGCGACCCAAAATCAGGCCATTCAACACCAACTAAATAAACGAGAATTGATATTGTGGTTGACGATTCCTTCCCTGATTTTGGTGTCGGGTTTGTTGTATTGGTTGTATCGATCGAGCCGAAAATACAATTTGTTGCACAAAACACTTTCGTTGCAAAATGAGCAAATGATTCAGCAGAAAGAACTGTTAGCCCAAAAAACCAAAGAATTAACCCAGACGAATAATATAAAAGACAGACTTTTCTATCTGATTGCCCATGATTTGAATACGCCCGTTCAGACCATGATAAAAATACTTGATTCCTGCAAAAGTAACATGACGGATGAGGAGCGTGGCGAACTGATAGGACGAATGTATTTGCACGTCAATCACACGGCTTATTCCATCAAAAATATGTTGGCGTGGGCAAAAGGCCAGCAACAGGCAGAATATAAAATGTATATACGATTGGAAATCAATAAGTTGATTGCTGATGCTGTTGCCAACGTAGAGCCGCAGGCTGCTAAGAAAAATGTTGAAATTTTGTACAGTAATTTGTCGCCTACTACCGTTGTTGCCAACGAAGAACTGACAGTATTACTTTTGCAAAATTTGATTTATAATGCGCTCAAGCATACGCCAGCGGGGCAGCGTGTGAAAATTAGGCACGAGAAACAAGGTAATTTCTGTCAGGTGTTGATACAAGATTCGGGTGAAGGATTGCTTGAAAATCAGATAGATAAACTTTTTGATAAAGAATATTACGCACAGCAAACCAGATTAGGGCAAAAAACAGTTTCAGGTTTGGGGTTGATTTTGTGCAAAGATTTTGCCCAGACAAATGGTGGCACAATTTCTGCACAAAATGCCCCCGATGGCGGCTTTGTTATTGCCTTCACCTTACCACTTGCCTAAGTGCAATTTGGGTAGAATATGTTCGTTACTTATTGACTATGAAAAACAATCTCAAATATATTGTTGTACTGATGAGCTTGGCCACACTGGGCTTGCTGATTTTTCAGGTACTTTGGGTAAAAGATGCCCTCAGCCTGAACCAACAGCAATTTGAGCGCGAAGCCCTGACGGCCATACATAAAGTTTCGCAGAAACTCGAACAAGACGAGATGAAGAAACTGGCTGCACAAGAAATTGATTTTCAGGAAAATAATATGTTATTTATGCCGCCGCCGATGCCGCCAGACTCCATGTTTTTTCAGCCATTTTTTGAAGGTGAAAAACCGCGCATGGGTGGCCGTAAAAAATTTCCGTTCAAAGGCCGCCGCAGACACAAGCACCACCGACAAGTATTACAACTCAATATTCACGACAAGGATACGCAGTTGGTGTATAAGGATACGGTTTTTCCTGACAAATGCGTGGATGACCAAAAAGTAATTCGTCGCACAGAAGTGGTTACGAATCTGTTGCGCAAAATGGTGTTTTCTTCCCCCGAAATTTCGCAACGCATACACCCGCAAGCATTGGATTCGCTTTTGCATATCGAAATGCGTAAAGCGGGCATAGACCAACCTTTTGAATTTGCCATTACAGACCCTTCGTCGGGTGGTTTGCTCGTAACGCAGCCGCATTATGACGAACAAGCTTTGCGTCAAACCAAATTGCGTGCGGCACTGTTCCCCAATGATTTGACAGGAACGTTACATTTTTTGTTGGTTTATTTTCCCGAACAAAACACGATTATTTGGAAAAAGACGGCTTATGTTTTTTGGTCGTCGTTGGTGTTGGTGGGCGTAGTGATTGCGGGTTTTGGTGTGTCGGTTCATACGATTCTTAAGCAGAAAAAACTCTCGGAGATGAAAGACGATTTCATCAATAACATGACGCACGAGTTTAAAACGCCTGTTGCTACTATTTCGTTGGCTTGCGAGGCACTGCAAGACCCCGACATGGTTGCCAATTTGCAGATTCGCCAACGCTATTTACACATTATCAGCGATGAGAACAAGCGTATGAGTCAGCAAATAGAAAAAGTGTTGCAAGCGGCTCGTCTCGACCGCGACCAATGGCCTGTTAGTTCCGAACTCATAGACGCACACGAACTTTTGCGCGAAGTGATTCAGAACATGAACGTGCAAGTACAGGCCGCCGATGGACAAATAGAAAGCGATTTGCAAGCCACTGATTATTTGATAAATGTAGATAAAATGCACTTTGTCAGTGTGTTGCAAAATCTTTTGGATAATGCCAACAAATATTCGCCGAGCAATCCGCACATTGTCGTGCGTACTTACAATGAGCAAGGAACGTGGGTTTTGCAGGTTTCCGATAATGGAATTGGCATGAGTACTGAGGCGCAAAAGCGGATTTTTGATAAATTCTATCGCGTGCCAACAGGCAATTTGCACAACGTCAAAGGCTTTGGTTTGGGGCTTAGCTATGTACGAACTATCGCGCAGGCATACGGCGCAATTATCGGCGTACAAAGCCGCTTAGAAAAAGGCAGTACTTTTACGATTGCTTGGCCGCTGGGAAGCAGCAAGGTTTAAATATTGGTAGGAAGATTGAATATAAAAATGCGGAAATCAAATATACTTTGGGTTGTATTATTGTCCATGCTGGCGGCTTGCCATGTGTCTGGCCACAAATCCCACGACGGAAAACTACGCGTTTTGGCCACTACGGGCATGATTGCCGATGCGGCCAAAAACATCGTGCGCGACAGTGCCGAAGTAGCGGCCTTGATGGGCGCAGGCGTTGATCCGCATTTGTACAAGGCCACGCAAAGCGATTTGCTCAAACTCACCCGCGCCGATGTGGTACTTTACAACGGGTTGCATTTGGAAGGAAAAATGGCCGAAGTGTTGGAAAAATTAGCCCGACAAAAAACGGTGGTAGCGGTTTCCGACGGCATTCCGCGTCCAATGCTCAACTATTCGGAGGCTTTCGGCGACCACCCCGACCCGCATATTTGGTTTGACGTGCAACTTTGGCGCATGACCGTGCAGGAAATGAGCCGCAAACTGCAAAGCACCGACACCGTGCACGCCGCTTTTTATGCTGCCAATGCTGCTCAATATCTCGCCCAACTCGACAGCCTCGACACTTGGGTAAAACAAGAAATGAACAGGATTCCGCCGCAGGCGCGTGTTTTGATTACGGCGCACGATGCTTTCGGTTATTTTGGTCGCGCCTATCGCGTGGAAGTGAAAGGCTTGCAAGGCATTTCGACGGTTTCGGAATTTGGCTTGCGTGATGTGGCCGATTTAGTGAATTTTATTTGTGAAAGAAAAATAAAAGCCGTTTTCGTGGAGTCGTCCGTGCCACCACGCGCCATTGAGGCCGTGATAGAAGGTTGCCGCGACAAAGGCCATGAAGTAAGGGTAGGAGGTACATTGTTTTCGGACGCGATGGGCGCAGCAGGCACGCCCGAAGGCACGTATATTGGCATGGTGCAAGCCAATGTGCGGACTATCGTGCAGGCTTTACGCTAATTTTTTAGTTAAAAATTTGCTTGAGCTGTTCCCAAAATTGCCGACGAATTTCTACGGTATTGCCCGACCATTCCGAAGGCATCGCCGCCCGAATGTAGCTTACTTCTTTTTGCTTAAAATGCTGATAAACTGTATGTTGGGTTGTTGCTGAAAACTCGGCGGCTTCTTGTCCCATCACCAACACGTATTGCGGCGCAAGTTCGTTTTGGACATCTGCCCAACTAAAATCTGGGTTTTGGGACAAGTTGAGCAAAGCCATTTCCGCCAAACTTACTGCGGGTGTAAGTGCCGAAAACATTTTGGTCAGGACGGCTAAATCCGCTTCGGGCAACGAAGGTGTTGCCGATTGAAATAGTACCAAAATTTTTCTACCAAAATTTCCTTCCAATACTAAACTTTTGGGTTGTACTTCGGGTTGTGTGGGTGCAGCCTCTGGCAGCGGCGCAGGTTCTTGCGCTAATGGCGGATGAAAGTGTACATTTTCATCTATCAGATATACCCCGTTGGGGAACAATTCTTTAAAAACAATATTCATTCTCAAAAACTTAAGAAATTTCTATCAAAACTTACGCTTAGCACTCAAAACTACGTGTTTTAGTTTTTAGATACGATATTTTATTTAATTTTGCAAAATTAAACACTTATCATATTTATTCTAAGGATTATGGTTCAGACCTATCAAAAGTACAAAGTAAAAGATATTTCGTTGGCCGAGTGGGGTCGTAAAGAAATCCGTTTGGCGGAAGCAGAAATGCCAGGTTTGATGGCTTTGCGTACAGAGTATGGCCCATCGAAACCTTTGAAAGGTGCACGTATTGCGGGTTGTTTGCACATGACTATCCAGACGGCGGTACTTATCGAAACCCTTATCGAATTGGGTGCGGAAGTAACTTGGTCGTCTTGTAATATATTCTCGACTCAAGACCATGCCGCTGCTGCTATCGCTGCTGCTGGTATTTCGGTTTATGCTTGGAAAGGCATGAACGCAGAAGAGTTTGACTGGTGCATTGAGCAAACATTGTTCTTCGGTGAAGACCGCAAGCCACTTAACATGATTCTCGATGACGGCGGAGACCTTACAAACATGGTTTTCGACAAATACAAAGAGCTTATCCCTGCTATCAAAGGTTTATCGGAAGAAACTACAACAGGCGTACATCGTTTGTATGAGCGTATGAAAAAAGGTACGCTTTATTTGCCAGCAATCAACGTAAATGACTCAGTTACAAAGTCTAAGTTCGATAACTTGTACGGCTGTAAAGAGTCTTGTGTGGACGCGATTCGTCGTGCTACAGACGTAATGATGGCGGGTAAAGTGGCTGTTGTGGCTGGCTTCGGCGACGTGGGCAAAGGTTCTGCAAAATCGTTGAGAGGCGCAGGCGCACGCGTAATTGTAACAGAAATCGATCCAATTTGCGCACTTCAAGCAGCAATGGAAGGTTATCAAGTAATGAAAATGGACAAAGCGGCTGAGCTTGGCGATATTTTCGTAACAGCGACTGGCAACATGAACATTATTACAGAGCGTCATTTCCGCAAAATGCGTGACAAAGCGATTGTTTGTAATATCGGCCACTTCGATACAGAAATTGATATGGCTTGGTTGAACAACAACTACGGTAGCACGAAAGTGGAAGTAAAACCACAAGTTGATATCTACAACGTTGATGGCAAAGAAGTAATCGTATTGGCTGAAGGCCGTTTGGTAAACTTGGGCTGCGCAACTGGCCACCCTTCGTTTGTAATGTCTAACTCGTTCTGTAACCAAACGTTGGCGCAATTAGAACTTTGGACAAATACTGACAAGTACGAAAACCAAGTTTATACATTGCCTAAGCACCTTGATGAGAAAGTAGCTCGTTTGCACTTGGGCAAAATCGGTGTAGAATTGGACGAACTTTCTACGGAACAAGCCGAATACATTGGCGTAGCCGTACAAGGCCCATTCAAAGCAGAAATGTACCGTTACTAAGTCGCCGTTTTAGCATTATAAATACAATCCTTTCTGGGTGTTTTGGCACTCGGAAAGGATTTTTTATTAAAATATTTTTTGTAAAAATTGTATTTTAATTTTTATGCTTTTATATTCGCTTGATATTCAATTAAAAACATTGTTTTATGAAGCGACTACAACTACTTATTATCTTTTTTTGCTTGGGCATTTCGGGATTGATTGCCCAAACAACTGTTACAGTTTCGACAAGCGGGTTTACTTTTTCGCCTGCTACTGCTACCATTAATGTTGGTGACACTATTAAATTTGTGGTAGGAGGTAATCACACTGCTTCTCAAGTGAGTGAAGCTACTTGGAATGCTAATGGGAGTACTGTTTTGCAAGGTGGTTTTGATTTTTCGGCAGGTACGAACAAAGTGAAATTTACGGAAGCAGGCACTTTTTATTATGTATGTAAGCCACATGCGGGTATGGCTATGAAAGGCAAAGTTGTTGTAAATGCCACGACTGGCGTTTCGGAAAAAATGGCTTCTTTGGCTAATTTTTCGGTTTATCCAAGCCCTGTTACAACTGCGGGTACAGTAGAATTTGCGCTGTCACAATCTTCGGATGTGCAATTGAAAATATATAACTTGTTGGGTGGTGTGGTTCGTCACGAAAGCCCAGTTCGTTTTGGTGCGGGTAGTCATCGCCTTGATTTCTCGGTAGAAAACTTACAACACGGCATTTATTTGCTCGAATTGATGGCGGGTTCGCAGCGAGTTGTAAAGAAAATTGCTGTTAAGTAAAAAAAACTTTGTTAATTCTTAGGAATTGTAACAATAACCTTTTTACTTGCACAAAAAAACAACTTATTTCTATCACGCTCCACTTATAATCTAAAGCGATACCTAACCAAGTATCGCTTTTATTTTTGTCTTTACTCGGCACTGATGCGCCCTTGTATGCTACGCCCCAACGTGATTTCGTCGGCGTATTCCAGCTCGCCGCCTACGGGGATGCCGCGTGCAATCACACTAATTTTTACATTCAAAGGCTTTAGTTTTTTCTGAATATAAAAACTCGTGGTGTCGGCTTCCATCGTGGAGCTAAGTGCCAGAATCACTTCTTTAATTTCATTGTGCTGCACGCGCTCAATGAGCGAGTCAATATGCAAGTCGGAAGGCGAAATGCCCGCCATTGGCGAAATAATGCCGCCTAACACATGGTATTGCCCGAAATATTGCCCTGTATTCTCAATGGCCATTACGTCGGGGATATTTTCTACCACACACAAAAGCGTGCGGTCGCGGCGTGCACTTTGGCAAATGCCGCATATTTCTTCGTCCGAAATGTTGTGGCATTGCTTGCAATAGCGCGTTTGGGTGCGCAAATCGGTCAGGGCATTGGTAAGCGAAAACGTATTTTCTTCTTTGCTTTTGAGCAAATGCAAGGCCAAACGTAAGGCCGTTTTGCGGCCAATGCCGGGCAGTTTGGCAATTTCGTTTACGGCGTTTTCGATGAGCTTGGAAGGATAACTATTCACAGTGTTTTGTTCGTTTTGGGAAAAATAAAGTTAGGCAATGCGGCGCACGGCTCCGTCTTGCAGGCGGTATTGTTGGGCTGTTTCGGGGCAAATGGCTGCGCCGTCGGTGTCGAAATGCAGACGATGTCCGTACTCACTTACCCAGCCGATTTGGCGGGCAGGATTGCCGACCAACAGCGCGTAGGCTGGTACATCGTGCGTAACGACAGCACCCGCGCCAATCATGGCATACGCGCCGATTTCGTGGCCGCAAACAATGGTGGCATTCGCGCCGATGCTTGCGCCTTGCCGTACCCACGTGGGGCGATATTCGTTTTTGCGAACTACGGCACTGCGTGGGTTAATGACGTTGGTAAAAACCATCGAAGGGCCAAGAAAAACATCGTCTTCGCAGATGACACCCGTATAAATGGATACATTGTTTTGGACTTTTACGTTTTTGCCCAATGTTACTTGTGGCGAAATCACTACGTTTTGACCCAAATTACAGTTTTCGCCAATCTGGCAGTGTGGCATAATGTGTGCAAAATGCCAAATTTTGGTACCTGCGCCAATGCTGCAACCCTCGTCGATAATGGCGGTTGGGTGCGCAAAATAGCTATTCGCTTCGTTCATTTTTTCTTGTGTTACTGGAATACAAATATCATGAAATCAAACGAAAATACCCAAAAAGGGTTTGAGGGGTGGGATTTTGTGTTTTTGCTTTTTTGTGAGTAATATAATATATTTCATGTCAAAACTTTAATTTAATATAAAAAATGTTTAGACAGATTTTAAGGTTATTTTTAAAAATGTTTATTCTTGCCACAACTATTTGTTTTGTTTTTATTGCAATATTAATTGTAATTATTTCGTGTAAATCAAATAACGATAACCAAGATGAATATAGAGCACTGGCAATAACTCTTTTTATACTCTTTGCACTATTGTATAATCTTCAAATTTTAACTATTTTTTTTAATTGTTTTAAGTTTGTCCGAGATCGTAAATTTCTTAGATTTTTGTCATTTTATGGCCTACCTATATGTACTTATCTGTGGGAAAGCTTAATACGTTTGTCTGGATATGGAAGATTTGAAATATCAGAAATGGTTGTTATGAATATCTTACATATTCCTGTTTTGGTGGCAATTACAATAGGATATAAGAATTTTGAGAAAATAAATAAGGTAGGAGAGTGAGCTTAATTATAATTAAAAAATATATTCAAATAATATTTGTTGTTAGAGCCCAACTCTGAAAATAATATATGTAAAGTGCTATTTGTAATAGTTGTATGCTAAAAAGCCAAACCCCCAGCCTGCAAGAAAACTTGACAGACTGGGGGTTTGGTTTTGCTTTAACCTTTTATTAGTAGGCTAAAAGCTGTTCTATTTTTTCGCGAATGCGTTGTTTTGGCAAGAATACTGCTTCCAATGGCGGCGCAAATGGCACGGCTGTATCCAAACCGCCTTCGCGCAAGACTGGCGCATCAAGCATCTGGAAACAGTTTTCGGCAATCCATGCGGCGATTTCGCCACCGATGCCGCCCGTAAGCGTGTCTTCGTGTGCTACCAATACGCGGCCTGTTTTGCGAACTGTTGCCGCTACGGCTTCTTTGTCCCAAGGCAAAAGGCTGCGCAAATCCAAAATATCGGCACTTACGTCAGGCATTTGACTCATGATTTCTTTTGCCCAATGCACGCCCATTCCGTAGGTAATAATCGAAATGTCCGAGCCTTCCGACACCAAAGCTGCCTTGCCGATTGGCAACGTGTAATAGTCGGCTGGGATTTGGTCGGCAATGGAACGGTACAGTAATTTATGCTCAAAATACATGACTGGGTTCGGGTCTTCGATGGCCGCACAAAGTAAGCCTTTCGCGTCGTAGGGGTTGGACGGATACACAATCTTGAGGCCTGGCGTATGGAAAAACCATGCTTCGTTGGATTGTGAGTGAAACGGCCCTGCGGCTGTGCCCGCACCCGTAGGCATACGAACCACCACGTCAGCATTTTGTCCCCAACGGTAATGTGTTTTGGCTAAGTTGTTGACTATCTGATTAAATCCGCACGTAACGAAATCTGCAAACTGCATTTCTACCACCGATTTATAACCTTTGATAGAAAGACCCAAGCCTGCACCCACGATGGCCGACTCGCAAAGTGGCGTGTTGCGTACACGCGCTTTTCCGAACTGGCTCACAAAACCTTCTGTGATTTTGAAAACGCCGCCGTATTCGGCCACGTCTTGCCCCATAATCACCATTTCTGGGTAACGTTCCATGCTTTGGCGTAGGCCGTCGGAAATGGCATCAATGAAACGGCGTTCGCTTTTAGCTTCCGATTTGGGTGCGACGATTTCGGGCGTAAAAGGGCGGTACATGTCCGTTAGTTCGGTGTCGGCACTGGCCGTCGGCATAGATTCGGCGGCAGCCGTTTCCAAACCAGCTTCAATGGCGTGTTTGATTTCGGCGCGGAAGGCTTCGATTTTGGCCGCATCCAACACTTTTTCTTGCAAAAGATATTGTTCGTAGTTGTTTACGGGGTCTTTTTTCTCCCAAATCTCAAACAATTCTTTCGGAACGTATTTAGTACCAGAGGCTTCTTCGTGGCCGCGCATACGGAATGTCATGGCTTCGAGCAGAATCGGACGCGGATTTTCGCGCATACTTTCGGCCAGTTTGGAAATAGTGTCGTAAACTTCCAAAATGTTGTTGCCGTCCACTTGCACGGCTTCAATGCCGTAGCCGATGCCTTTATCAATGAATTGTTTGCAACGGAATTGCTCGCTGCTTGGCGTAGAAAGTCCGTAACCATTGTTTTCTACCAAAAAGATAACAGGCAAATCCCAAACCGCCGCCACGTTGATGGCCTCGTGAAATTCGCCTTCGCTGCTGCCGCCGTCGCCACTGAAAACGGCCGTTACTTTAGGTTCTTTGCGCAACACGTTGGCTAAAGCGATGCCATCAGCTACCGACATTTGCGGGCCTAAGTGCGAAATCATGCCTACGATATGAAATTCGTTTGCCCCAAAGTGAAAAGAACGGTCGCGGCCTTTGGTGAATCCCGAAAGTTTGCCTTGCCATTGCGTAAACAAACGCGCCAAAGGCATTTGGCGAGCTGTAAACACGCCCAAATTGCGGTGCAATGGCAAAATATATTCGTCTGAATGCAAAGCGCAGGTAAGGCCTACGGCGATGGCTTCTTGCCCGATGCCCGAAAACCATTTGCTTACTTTGCCTTGACGCAGCAAAATGAGCATTTTTTCTTCTATCATGCGCGGCAACAACAACTCTTTGTACAAGTGCAAGAGCGTTTCGTCGCTATAATTTTTTCTATCAAAAGCCATGGCTGGCGTTACGGCTACTGTTTCCATATAGCAATTAAAGTCTTAATAATGAGATGTTTTTGAAAATGTGGTGTATAAATTGGGCGGCAATTTAGCGGTTTTTCCGAATTATGTGGAGTAGAAAGAACTGCCGCACGGATTATTTACAAAATAAAAAAACGCCTGTGAATTTTCACAAGCGTTGGTTAAGGCAATTTTTTATAAACTTTCTTTCAGTTCTTGTACTACTTTTTGGCAAAGCGTGCAGAGTTCTTTGTGTTTCTGCTCTACCAATTCTGAATCTGGGTTTTGTTCGATGGCATTGGCTAAGGCTTCTTCCAACTCTTCAAAGCCTTCTATCTGAAGCATTTTGACCGAAGGTTTTATTTTGTGTGCCATAAATCGAATTTGTTTGGCATCTTTTTCGGCCACAACGGCGGAAAGTTTTTGTTCAAATTCGGAGAAAGTATCAAAATATAATTTCTGCAACTGCTTCACAAACTGCGGATTTCCGACCGAAAATTCGGTGAGGCGTTCGGTATTTATTACGTTTTTGGTCATGGCTATTTGGGCGTAGAGGGTTATTTTGCTACGCAAATCCTTAGGGTTGAAAGGCTTACTGATATAATCGTTCATGGCCGAAGATTGTACTTGTTCGGCTATCTCGTCAATGGATGCAGCAGACAGCGCAATAATGGGCGTTTGTTGATTGGGGCAATTAGCGTCTTGCCGAATGTGTTGTGTGGCTTCGATTCCGTCCATTTCGGGCATTTGCAAATCCATCAGAATAATGTCGTATTTCTTTTGTTGGGCTTTTTCTACGCCAATCATGCCATTTTCGGCGGAGTCGGTTTGTACGCCCCAGCGCGAGAGAAACTTAATGGCAATCATACGGTTTACTTCGTTGTCTTCTACCAACAAAATTTGTAATCCCTCCAACGGAATTTCTATTTCTGTATTTGGGGTGTTGGCTTCGTTTTCTTTTTGATGATGCACGCTAAATGTTAGTTTGAATGAAAAAACAGAACCAGCACCTAATTCACTGGTTACCAGAATATCGCTGTGTTGAAGTTGTAAAAGGCGGCGCGTAATGGCCAAGCCCAAACCCGTACCGCCAAATTTACGGGTTGTGTCCGAACTGGCCTGTGTAAAGCTATCAAAAATATGGTCGAGTTGGTCTGCGGCAATGCCAATACCTGTATCGCTTATCGCAAATTCAATGTTAATTGTATCGTCTGTTTTGTTTTGGCAGGTAAGCAACATGTTTACAGCTCCTTCTTGCGTAAACTTAATGGCGTTACCTACTAAATTGGTAATCACTTGTCCCAGCCGAACGGAGTCGCCCAATAGCATTGGCGGAATCATTGGGTCAATCAAATAATTAAGCTCAATTCCTTTGGCGTTGGCCTGATAATCAAATGATTTTTTAATTCCCAAAATAAGTTCGTGAATATTGAATGGCGAAGAATCAAAGGTGATTTTGCCTGCCTCAATTTTACTAAAATCCAAAATATCGTTGATGATAACCAGCAGATTTTCAGCCGCAAAACGTAATGTTTTGAGATTTTCAATCTGGTTGGGTTGCGGGTTTTCTTGTTGGAGCAAATGCGTAATCCCAATGACGGCGTTCATCGGCGTTCGCATCTCGTGGCTCATGGTCGAGAGGAACATTTGTTTGGCTTTGGCTAGTTGCAAAGCTTCTTCTTTGGCCTTAATGAGTGCTTCTTCTGTGCGTTTTACTTCCGTAATATCTGTGTTAGCACCGATGGCGCGAATCGTGCGGCCACTCTCGTCGCGGATAGCAATGGCACGCGCCAAAATATGCAGCACAGAGCCGTCTTTGTGTCTGAATCGTGTAATAATTTTAAAGTCGGGGCTATTGCCTTTCAAAAAGTCGGTGAGTGTTTGTATTGCAAATTCAGCATCTTCGGGCAAAAGCGCAGCAAAACAAGCCTCATAAGTATTCGGAAATTCGGATTCTGTGTAGCCCAACATTTCTTTCCAACGCGGAGAAAAATATAACTCTCTGGTTTTGAGGTTATAATCCCAAATGCCATCATTTGCCGCAGACAGAGCCAAACGATATTGTTGTTCGCGCTCGGCGAGGCGTTCGGCGGCCCATTGCATTTCGCTGATGTCTTGGGCAATGCAAATAATTTGGGTTACGTTGCCGTTGACATCTTTAGAAAACACCGCGCTGCGCAAATGCAACCAAATTACATCGCCTTTTTTATGGACAGCTCGCACATTAAAGCCTCTGGTATTGATATGCCTGTTTTTTCCCAAAAGTCTGTAATGCTTGAGCATCAGGTACAAGTCCTGCGAATAGATAATGGTTTCGGTCATGGCAGAACCCATTTCCAAAATATCCTTCGGCTCATAGCCCAAAATATTTTTTACTTCTTGGTTAATGTAAATGGCTGATTTCGTTTGAATGTCAAATACATACAAAATGTCGGGCATTGTTTCGGTAATGGCCGAAATAAGTTTTTGTTGTGCTTCTAAAGCAATATTGGTTTTGTGGTCGTCGGTGATGTCCGAGCCACTCCACAAAAATCCCGTCAGTCTGCCTTGGGCGTTATAAATACAGGTAATATTAGCCCTCACCAAAACGTTGCGTCCTCCTTTGGCTTTGTATGTCCATGTACGGCTTTCGGGTACGCCTTGTTTGGCTTTAAAAGTAAGTGTATCTAGGGCTGTTAGGGTTTTGTCAAATTCAGTTTCCAGTTCACGCCGATAAATGGCAACTTCTTTGGTGTCATGGAAAAAAAGAGGCGTTTGTTTCCGTATAATTTCCTCTGCCTCATAGCCCAATATTTTTTCAGCCCCTTTATTAAAAAAAATAATTTCCCCACGCAAATTAGTGCTGATAATCAGCGTTTCGGTAGCCGAATCCAACACGGCCTGAAGTTGTAAAAGTGTATTTTCGATATACACTTCCATTTCTTTTTGGGCGTTGGTCATTTCCTCCAACTCCGTATTGATGCTGTTGAGTTTGTGGTTGGATAAGATTATTTCTCTCCAATATATATCTAATTTTTTGGTTAATGGATAAAAAACATAGCCCACCTCAAAGGCAATAGTAACCAATGTAATGACCAATAACAGTAATTCGATACGTTCGAGCTTTTCTAACTTTATTTTGTTGTCCCGCTCGAATTGGTTCGTAATCAAGTCCATTGTTCGCAAAAAAGGTTTTTCGGCTTGCGATATTTTTTGTAAAACCTGTCCTGCCTGCTTGGGATTTTGTATTGATTGCTCGGCACATTTACTAATGACCTGATAATTTGACTCAAGTTGCCTGAATAAATCACGGATTTCTGCAGAGGAATGAGGCATATCTTGAGTTAATAATTGATGTGCTTTCCTAAACTGCTTTGTGTTTGTTGCTAGTTCGTTGGTTATGAGGAAATTATTTTCTGCATTTTGGCTTAATAAAACAATATTTTTAGTAATGCTTTGGCTTAACATTCGTTGCCGCCCCGCAATATTGATAACAGTGCTATCGTGTGCCGTATTGCTCAACAAATACTCCACCAACCACCAACCACATAGCGCAAAGAAAGCGATCAACAGAAAGCTCAAAATATACGCTCTGGTTATGCGGCTCGACGGTGAATATTGTTGTTCTTCGATCATTGGTTAGTTAATTGTGTGTATTGTAAAAACAGAGTTGTTGCAAAATCTCATCTAACGTATCAAACATTGTTTCATCTTTGGCAATGTAGTGCCGAAGTCCTTCACGGATAAACTGAAACGTCAGCCTCACATCGTCTTGGCCACTAAGCAGTACCATGGTTGCCGTCGGGACGATATGTTGTATTTCTTTGCAAAGCTCCCAGCCATTTTCTTCCCCTAGCAGATAATCAATAATACATAATTGGGGTTGCTCTTGCACTAAAGAAAGAAGGCTATCTTGCTTATTTGTAAACGATTTGATATTCGTGAAGCCTTTTTTGTGTAAATAACGCGTAATCGCTGTAAGTATGATCCTGTCATCGTCGGCTACAAAAATCAAAGTATCTTTTTTCATTGTAAGGAGAGAAGGTTTAGTTGGGTTGGTTAGTGTTTGGTTTTGACCAAAGAAAATAAAAATAATCCGAATGTAGCCACTGCCGCCAGAATACCAATGTAGTCTCCAAAACGCGTGTACAATGTTTTATCGTTGTTTAATTTTATTTGCTTAGAAAGTACGGCTTGCGTCCAGTAGGCTGTTGCTTGTTGGCGGTCGCCTCTGCCCGTTACAAACCCCGAAATACCAGTATTGGCACAACGCGCAATATCGCGGCGGTTTTCGATGGCTCGCAGCGAAGCATAAGCCCAATGCTGGCGATGGCCTGGTGAGTTTTTCCACCAACCATCATTGGTAATAATGCCAATAAAATTAGCCCCATCACGCATAAAACCCGTCGTAAAATCGCCGTAAATGGATTCATAACAAATCACAGGCGCGACCACAGAAGCGGGCGTAGCAAAGGCCGTGCGTGTACTTTGGCTGCCCATGCCGCCCGACGTGCCACCCAAATCTATTACAAAACTCATCAGAAACTTAAAAACCGCAGGATATGGCATTTGTTCCACCCCAGGCACGAGTTTGGATTTATGGTAAATCTGTGTCGGTTTGCCGTATTGCAAATGCAGTGCCGTATTGAATACGTCATAGTGGCCGATACCAGCTTTATAACGCGCTGTGGGTGAGGTCGATGCATCTTCATACAACTTGTAACTGGTGATGCCCGTAAGTAAATGTACGTGTGGGTAACGCTTTAAAAATTGTTCCTGTATTTGCTGAATAATCGCCTCATTTTCAATATTTTCTTCTCCCACCAATGCATCTACTGCCGTTTCGGGCCAAAGTACCCATTGCGTTTGGAGCGTTATTTTTTCTTCTGAAAGCTGAATAAAACGCGCGATTTGTTCTTCCAACGGAATGAAATTAGGGCTGTCTGCAAACTTTTCGGTGTATGGGTCAATGTTTGGTTGAATTACCACTACTTCGGCTTGCTGTTCAGGAGTTTTGTAAGAATAATACAAAAACGCAGAAAATAGTACAGGCACGATTAATACTGCCGTCGTCGTCAGCCAATGGCTTGTTTTGGGTTTTTCTTTAGCAAAAAATATTTTGAAAATCAGGATATTAAGGCTCAAAATCCATAACGAACCGCCCAATGCTCCCGTATATTCGTACCATTGTGCCAACACTGGCCAATAGGCCAAACCGTTGCCGAGCGTAAGCCACGACCACGACAAATCCCAATTCAAGTGCAAATATTCAAAGGCAATCCAGTAGGCTGGCAGCAACCAAATCGCCCAATCAGGATTGCCCAAACGGTTCTTGCTCCAACGCGCCGCCGCCACGGGAATACTTTGCAAAGCGGCATTCGCTAAAATCGCAAACACGCCGCCAGCCTCCGAAGCGTGCCAAATCCACCACGTAGTAAGGGCGTTCCAGACCAACAAAAACAAATAAGTAATGCGCCAAAATCGCCAACCTTTGCGGCCTTGATAGTCGTTTTCGGCTATGCGCTGTTCGGCCATGAGTAATGGAATCCAGCCTACGGCCAAAAAAATAGGCAAAGGCGACATAGGCCAACCAGCCCACAATAACACTGCTCCCAGCACTGCCAAGAGCCACAACGGGATTTTATTTAAAACTTGCACTGTAAATTTATTATTAGTATTGATTTTGTTAAAAAATAGCTTGAAGCAGCCCACTAAACTACAATTTATAATGTTTGTTTGGTGCGGTCTTGTAATGAAATTTGTTTTTTGACGAAAATATTACTTTAGTTTGAAAATTTAAACAAAATAAAGATTCTTCCTAATGTTGTGATATCGTTGGGTAGGGGAGAGCCTCAAAAAAATATTTTTGGGATATGCCGAATGCGGTATAGCCACATAGAAAACTAATACAAAAGTGTTATTTCTAGGTGAATTGTATTGGTGAAATATGCCGTAAGTTGCTGAAATAAAAGAAGTTGTTTGGGTTATTTTTTTATGCCAAACCATGAGGCAATACGCCGCACCATTCGCTTTTCAAAATTCCAAAAAAATTGAAATTGCCCAAATAATGTGCCATAGGCTAACAAAATAATTTGGTAGGCCATTAGCACTGCGAAAAAGGCTATCACGCGCCAAAGCCAAAAGGTATTCTCATTAAATGCCAACTGAGCAAAAGCCCATCGTTTCAAATACATTACCGAAAAGCCTGTACACGCAAACACTAGCAAAATGACAAGCACTTGCCCGACAGAAGATACGCCCCAACGTTGACGCAAGGTCTGTAAGATTGAAAATGTAGGTTTTTGAGCCATCAGACCATCAAAAAATAACCAGAATGCCGCGAAAGGTAGGGATTGTTAATTGAATTGCCAAGCCTATTATATTCTTTACTGGTAGCAAGGCATTTGGGGAGCTATACAAAAAAACAATCCACCTTCATGGAAGATGGATTGTTATTCGTTAAACAATTAACTACTAATACTTAAAACAACTAAACAAACACTAATGCTACAAAAGTAATGAGCAATCTCATAAAATTCAAGAAAAATTTTATTTTTTTAAGTATGCTCTTGGCAAGAAAATACTAAAACGGTGCGTCATTACTCGCGTAAATCTTTGATAAATGATGTAAATATAGACTCATTATCAGATATTTTAGCTTCACTCAATGTAAGTAAAATTGGAACGCTGCTACCATCTTTGCGCAAAGCATCTACCTTGCGACCTTTGCCGATTACTTTGGCTTGACCTGTGCGGTGGTAGTTTTGCAAATAGCTATCGTGCTTGATAGAATGTTCTGTTCCCATCAGCATACGCACGTTTTGTCCTATCACCTCTTGTCTTTGGTAGCCCCACAGACTTTCGGCGGAGGCGTTGAAGAACAATATAGTGCCGATTTGGTCTATCATTACCACTGCATCGGCACAACCCTCCAAAATCTGTTCGTACTTGCGTGCAATGCTTTCAACTTCACGTTGCTTTTCCAACACTGATTCCTGAATCGCCTCCAATTCTTCGAGATTTTGGCGCAATTCTTCTTCTTGGGCTTGTAGCTCCTCAAATTGCTGTTGGGCTTGTATTTCTAATTGCTTAGAAGCAGTGATATCTTGTGCATATTTTACCACTTTGTAGGGGTGTCCCTTTAAATCCAGAATCGGGTTATAGGTGGCTTTGAGCCAAACTACTTCTCCCGCTTTTTTGATTCGCTTAAATTCTCCTTCTATAAATTCTCCACGTTTGCCCAAACGCTCCCAAAACGCACGATATTCTTCTGAGTTACGTTCTGCTTCGCTGATAAACATACGGTGGTGGCGACCTTGAATTTCCACAGGGCTATATTCCATTACCTCCAAGAAGTTTTCGTTGGCTTTCAGGATGTTACCATCCGTATCAAATTCGATAATGGCATAGGCGCGGTCTATGGCCGAGAGTTGGCAACTTACATCAAGGGCTTCTTTTTTCTTGTCTGTGATATTTTGAGCAAATTTAATAACCTTTAATGTCTGGCCTTCGTCATTGGTTACGGGCGTATAAGAAGCACTGAGCCAAACTTCCGCACCACTTTTTGTGATGCGTCGCATTTCCCCAATTTGAGCTTTTCCTAATCCCAAATCATCCCAAAATTTAGCATATTCGCCACTACGCGCATAATCTCCATCTACAAAAAGTTTATGTGGCTTGCCTTGTATCTCTTCGAGGCGATAGCCCATGAGTTGTAGAAAGTTTTCGTTGGCTGTCAGTACTTTTCCTTCTGGCGTAAATTCTATCGTAGCTACGGTTGTATTCAGTGCTTGAGATAAGGCACGTAGCTCTAGGGTTTGACGTTCTACGTCTTCGTTGATGGCCTGCAACTCTTCCATGTTCTGGCGCAACTCTTCTTCTTGAGCCCGAATCTCTTCTACCTGCTGATGATTGGCAAACTCCAGTAGCTTGGCGGCGGTGATGTCTTGCGCATATTTTACGACCTTATAAGGCTTTTTGTCAAGGTCAAGAATGGGGCTGTAAGTAGCTTTGAGCCAAACGTGTTCGCCGCTTTTGGTTACACGCTGAAACTCTCCTATTACAAACTGTCCTTTTTCTCCTAATCTTTCCCAAAAAGATAAATAACGGTCATCGTTACGCTCGTTTTCGGTGAGGAACATACTATGATGTCTGCCTTGAATCTCGTGTAACATGTACCCCATCGCATTCAGGAAATTCTCATTAGCTGTCAGGACATTCCCTTTTGTGTCAAATTCAATAACACAATACGCACGTTGTACGGCATCCAGTTTGCAGGAGGTATCCAAATCCATGCGCTTGCGTTGCGTGATGTCTTGCGCAAACTTAACGATTTTGACTACGCGGCCATTGTCGTCCAGAATGGCATTGTAAGAAGCACTCACCCAAATTTCAGAGCCATCACGCGCCATGCGTTTCATTTCGCCAACGCGTGCTTGTCCGCGTGCCAAATCTGCCCAAAACTGAATGTATTCTTCGCTTTTGGCATAATCAGGAAACACAATAGTGCGGTGGTGCTTGCCTTTAAGTTCCTCCAAAGAATAGCCAAATAGCATTAGGAAATTAGGGTTGGCATTAATGATCATACCATTAGAGTCCAGTTCAATAATGCACAAGTTTTTGTTAAGCGCGTTATTGATACCACGAAGCTCCGTACTTTGGCGTTTCACCTCATCATTAATGGCTTTTACTTCTTCCATATTCTGGAGAAGTTCTTCTTCTTGCGCCTTCATTTGCTCGTTTTGGAGCTGAATATCAATGGCTAATTTCTTAGCTTCCGTAATATCTTGCACATAATTAACAATTTTGGCAGGCTTGCCGTCTAAGCCCAATATGGCACTATAAGTGGCCTTAAACCAAACTTCTTCACCATTTTTGGTAAGGCGGCAATATTCCCCCGATATATATTCGCCCCGATTGCCTAATGCGTCCCAAAAGATTTTATAGGCTTCCGAACGGGCTTCTTTTTCTTTGACAAGCATACGGTGGTGTCGGCCTTTCAGGTCAACAATGTCGTAGCCCAGCAACTGCAAAACCAATTCGTTTGCATCCAGAATATAGCCTTCTGGGTCAAATTCCATTACGCCATAAGCACGGTCTATGGCCTGTAATTTTCCGCGATAATCTAAGGCTTGTTGTTTGGTTTTGTTGATATTGGTCTGTACCGCTACAAAATTAACGAGCTTGTCTTCTTCATCAAAAATAGGGTTTACCGAAAGTGAAATCCAGTACGTTTGACCGTTTTTATCGTAGTTTAATATTTCTTCATAAAAAGACTCACGTGCTGTAATTTTCTGACGAATACGCGCCACTGTACTCTTGTCCGTGAGTTCGCCTTGCAAAAAAGCACCAGGTTTTTTACCAATCACGTCGGCCAATTTATAGCCCGTCATTTTCTCAAAACCCGAATTAACATATTCAATACGGCCATCGGCATCGCTAATGACAACAGAGTTGTCCGTGTTATTGGCCACCAGCGAAAGACGTTTGCTTTCGATTTCGGCCAGTTTACGTTCTGTAATGTCTTGTGCGAGTTTAATTACCTTATAATAGTGCCCATTTGTATCTGGAACGGGCGTATAAGAAGCTTTTAGCCAACGAGTTTCCCCGTATTTGCTTACCCTTACAAAGTCGCCATGTTGTTGGTGGCCTGCGGCTAATTCTTTCCAGAAATGCGCATAATCTGCGGAAGCCGCCTCGCTTTTAGATAAGAAGATTCGATGATGTTTGCCTTTTATTTCTTCCAAAGAATAATCCAGCAAATCCATAAAAGCCCGATTACTCTCCAGCACATAGCCTTGCATATTAAATTCTGCGGTGCAGAGTGTAGAATTTACGGCTGATAACATGCCCGCCAATTCCATTTCTTTGCGGCGCATATCTTCTTGAGTGGTAGTTAGTTCCTCCATGTTTTGGCGCATTTCCTCTTCGGAAGCACGCATATCTGCGGCCTGCTTCTGCGATATATGCAGCAATTGGCGTGTGCGTTCGTTGGTCTGCGCATTAGAAATCGTAGAGGCGATACTTTCGCCCAATTTTTCTACAAACTCTCGTTTGAATTTTGGTAATATCTCGAAACTGGCCAGTTCCAGTACCCCAAAGATTTTTTCGTTGAGCTTGAGCGGCACAATTAACACGCAACGCGGTGTAGCCTCGCCCAAACCAGAGGTAATATTCACGTAGCTTGGCGGCACGTCGGTCAAGAAAATGGCATCTTTTTCCAAATAACATTGACCAGCCAATCCCTCGCCTATATCAAAACGTTTGTGTAAAAACTTCTTTTTGCTGTAGGCATAGCACGCCACCAACTCCAAATAAATATCGTCTTCGATTTCGGTTAGTTCCTCGTCTGAGTCAGCCGCCTCGTTTTTTCTTTCGGCAGTTTTTGCTCTTTTGGATTCGTGCAATGCCAAAAACAAGGCACCTTGATTTGCCCCAATATAATTGACAAGGCTATCCAAGATATTGTCGTAGAGCATTTCGATATTCTCGTTGTTGGAGCGCAGAATATCCACGAACTTAGCCAGACCCTCCGTAGCCCAGTTACGTTCTTTTTCTGATTGCGCAATATCGCGCATCTGCTCTTGCATGCTGATGAGCGCAGCAGCCAAGCCACTATCTAGCTGCTGGTCTTCTATGTCAAAAGACCCATCTAATTTTCCTTGCTTGATGTTTTGTATAAACTCAGAGGCCTTTTCCGTTTCAGCTTGTAAACGGTCGCGCTCTTGTAGGATTTCTTGAAATGCAACTAATTGCTTACGTGTAATGAAGGTAACAGGTAATTTCATAGTAGATGGAGGTGTGTTTGGTTTTACTTGATTTGTGTTCTTTGGTAGAAATAGTTTTGAGGCAAGGGGCATCTATCACTCAAAAAAATACTGAATGATATTGTCATATGACTAACTATGTGCAAGATATAAGTTTATAGTACAAATAAAATATTTTTTTTATATAAAAAAGTTACACTTGTTTGCAGTGGATACAATAATTGTATTGTTATTATTCTTCAATAAAGACCCACAAACTTTTTCTGCCATAAAACACAAAACCCCCGACAATGTTTTTCTATTATATTCAAAAAAATAGAAACATTATCGGGGGAATTAAATATAGATTGTTCAGAATGTTATTGGACTTTTACCTTTGTTTTGCCCGTATAAGCCATGTACAATACGATCAGACCAATGGCCACCATTGGAATACTTAAAATTTGTCCCATATTTAATGGCATCTTATCTTCAAATGCGACTTGATTTTCTTTATAAAATTCATAAATAAAGCGTAATGAGAAGAGAATTACGACAAACAATCCAAAAATACTACCTTCTGGCGTATTGCCTTTTTTCTTGTTCCACATCAAATACAGAAACGCAAACAACAAAAATGTAGAAATCGCCTCAAACAACTGCGAAGGCAAACGAGGCACGCCGTAGGCTTCTACGTTGGCAATCGTGGCCGTACCTGCCTGCGTAAACTGAACTTTTGGGGAGCTTTCTACTTCTATATCTTCGCGCGAAGCCTCATAAGCCGCTAACACCTGCGGTATCTGACTCACCACTTCTTGCGCTTGGGCTTGCGACACACCCTCTTTAAACTGTACACTCAAGGTCAAGGGTTTTAGCTCAATGCCTTGCGCGTTGGCGTGCGCCTGCGAAATGCCGCTTTTTTGGATAGAAACCTTCTCTACTACTTGCCCAAAATGTTGTTCTAGCACATCTTTTCCGCCATAACCGAATACAAACGCCACTGGCGAGTTGCTGGGACGGCCTACAATTTCAGAGTTCATCAGGTTGCCCATACGAATCAATGCGCCACCCAAAGCCACCACAATCACGATCCGATCAAGAATCCACAAAAAACTCTGTCCCTTGCGATTACGCGAATAAAAATACAAGGCCGTAATAATACCAACCGTCGCGCCATGACTGGCCAAACCGCCATTCCATACTTTGAAAATCTCGATGGGGTGCGCCAAAAAATAATCTGGTTCGTAAAAAAAGCAATGTCCCAAACGTGCGCCCAATACTGTGGCAATCACCATGTACATTGTTACGGCGTTAATGTCTTCTTCAGGCTTGCCTTCTTTGGCAAAAATATGCGCCAAAATGTACTGACCAATCAGAAAACCAGAGGCAAATAACAGCCCGTACCAGCGAACTGTAATAGCTCCAAGCGAAAACATTTCGGGCGATGGAGTCCAGAGAATAAAGTCCAAATTCATTTTTTAATTGATTGATTTATAGTAGAATAGTTGCAGGTCAAACTTATTTCGTTGCTTTCTTAGGCTCTTCGGACATGATGTCTTTTAGCACAGGATTGGGGTGTCTGATCAGCGTTATAAGCCCTTGCGCATCGTCTGCAAACGCATGCTTCGGATACATTTTTATAAATCGCTCATAATTTTTGATCGCATTGGTTGTATCGCCTAATGTTTGCATTGCATTGGCCTTATGAAACAACGCCATCGGGCGAATCGAGCTTTTGGGGTATTGTGCAAATACCTGCTGATACCACGTCATCGCTTTGGGGACATCGTGCAAAGCACCTTCGTAGATTTGTGCCCCTTTGAACAAAAAAATAGGCGCAAGCGTGTCTTGCGTATAAGTTTCGGCATAGACCTGATACGCGTCTATCATGTACATGGCCAATGTAACATCGGTTTCGGTGGGTTTGGCCTGAATGGCTTTTTTTATCTGATTTTCAAGACTGTCAATGCGTTGCAAGGCTTTTTGGCGTGGGTCTGCTGGTTGCTTTTCCGTCAGGGTACAAGCCGCCAAAAACACCAAGACAGAAGCTACAAATATTTTTCTCATATTGGGTATAAAATACTGATTGATAAGGTTTAATTTATTTTAATAAAAAAATAATTTCCGCTACTTCCCATTGTGTTGGGTATCGCGAAACTTGCCAAATTTGACATACAAAGGAACGCAAAATTTTGAACCGTCGTACTTTTGGGGCGATATTCTCTCCGAAAAGTAAATTTATCTGAAATGCAAAAATACTGATTATCAGCATGATAAAATCAATTTTGGTGCGCTGATTTATTTTACTAAAGAAGTCTGCAAAACTTTAAAATTTGCTCATCTTGATTTATCAAGAAATGAATAAAACTATATCATCAACTAATACTAAAAAGACATCCTCCTACGAAGTTATGTAGCCAAACGCGCCATTTTTCAGTTCAAATTCTGAAAAATGGCGCGTTTTTGAATTAATTATCTACTTGCAAAACTCAAGGTTTATTTCAATTAAATTATGCTTCAGTTTCGGGATTTGCTGTCGTTTGGTTCAACTTTATTTTGTTGGAAACAAACATAATTACTCCCAAAATGACAAATAAGAAAATACTTCCGAATAATAAAGCAAAATCTTCTAATTGTAAAATGATGTATAGGAATGAATACAACAAAATCATGGTGCCTGCCAGAATTAAAGTCGCTACTTTTTGATGTATTAAAGAATATAAATACACCGTAATAAGCGAAATAGTAGCCGCACTTGCTACCAAATATGCCCAACTAAATCCGACTTGTTCGGAAAAAGAAAGCAACAAACTATAAAACAGCACCAAAGCAATTCCGACCAACACATATTGGAAAAAATGAATTGGTTTGGAGGTAAAAAGTTCTACAAAAAAGAAAACAATAAATGTAAGAATGATAAACATGAGCGAATATTTGGCCGAACGCATATTTTGCTGATAATGGTTCACAGTTTCGATGAGATTCACTCCGAAAGAGGTATTTCTCAGAGAAGGCGTATCGTCTGACCAAGTATTCGGAATGTCACGATTGAAACTTAATATATTCCAAGTGGCTTTAAAATGCCCGTTTTCAATCGTGGATTCAGGCGAAAAACTACCAATAAATGAAGGTGATTGCCATTGCCCATCAATTACTACGCTCGTTTGTTGGCCAATGGGAATAAAATTGAGCGAGCTACTGCCGTTCAGCTTCATATTATAATCGAAATTAAATGAAGGGGCGAGGCTATCGGCTAACAACGCATTTTTTAACTCCACAATCAATGTTTTGGTTGGTGTTAATCGTTCATCTTTCCCTTCCACCGAAAATAACGAACCTTTCCCGACGGTGGTTTCCAGTGTTTTGTTGCCTACGGTAAAGCTTGGGTTTTGGGTTACGCCTCTCAAATCCGTCAGGCCAACGGCTATGTATGCCTTATCAAAATGCAACTGACTTTTTTCTATTTTGAGTTTATCTAAATCCCCAAAATTGCCCGAAAAATGAAGGTTGCTTTTATATAAAATGGCTTTGAAAATGCCATAATGACGTTCTTCGGGGGTTAAAGCCGCCGTGATTTTCAGATTTTTGGGTGTAACATAAAGAACGTGCTCTTCTTTATAAGGATTATTTTTTGTGTCCAGTTGAGTGGTGGTGTATGGCACAATCAGCAGCGGTGCGCATAGCGTTTGGGACTGGCTCCACTTGTCGCTAATTTTTTCAATGGTTTCGTGGCTACGCTGCTGGCGTTCCTCTATTAAATTCTGAATCATGGTGCTTGGGACAAGCAAACAGAGTGTTAACAAAACAATCGTAACACCTTTAAAACTAAGGGATTGTTGAAATTTTCCTTTGATGGGTTCCATTGTGAAGTGATTTAATAAATAAGGTTTTTTGAGGAATTGAAGAATGACATAAAGCGCAGTGATTACCGTAAAAATAGTCAAAAACGCACTACCTAAAACGAACATTTTGTTGTTATTTTAATGTTTAAAAATCATAAAATAAGAGCCATTTTTTAGGCAATACGCAGCGTGCACCGCTTTTATTTTCTGTTAATTTTTTAGGGATTAACAAGATAAAAGCCGTCAATAATTACGTTAAATGGACTAAATTGTTTTTCTTTTTGAACAGTAAAGCCATAGCCAATCACGCGATATTTTCCCAATCTTTTTTGGTTTAATACGCTGTAATGCAATGCTTACTCGATAAGGGTGGGGGAATGTTTGTTTGCTTTTGTTATGTTTTATTTTGGTGTGCTACACCGAAATAAAATAAAAGATAAGTAGCTGACATTGATGCAGTTGTTGTGGATATAAGTAAGAATATTGTATGCCAAATTTTGGCATCTGAGGATAGAATATTTATAAAGGTTTAAGTGTTGTATTGAATGCAGTTGCTAGCGTTTGCGCCCAATCCGATTAAACAACGCAGGCATAAATATTATTAGTATATATGCCTACGCTTTTTTATTTCTTGCTCCTAAAAAAGTATTCTTTTGGGGTTTATTTTAATAAATTTGAAAATAGTAAAAACCACAATCCTTTTCAAATTCAGCACTATTTGCCTGCATTACGGCGATGAAATTTTAGCCCACTCAATTAAATTTTATAAAAATAAACGCGCCATTTCACAATTTTTCAGGTTGTGAAATGGCGCGTTTTTGTATTGATAGCAAATACTAAAATGAAATCTGGATACCAGGTCCGACCACCGTAAACCAACGTTCGGCATTGAGCAAATACCCAAAACCTGCGTATAGCGGAAAGGAAAATTTAGAACCCGTGCGTGTGGGGAACACCGACCCGAGCACCACCAATCCTACATCGCGTTTGATAGAGGCATTGTCGTTGAAGTTAAAAGCGTTGATGGCCAACGCACCCGCCCCAATCTTGAAGGGCTTAGGTTTCTGAATTTTGTCGGGTTTGAAAAAGCTAAATTGCGCCAAAATCGCGGTACTAATGCCACTCAAACCGCCTACGCCGCCCTCGTCAAACCGCTTCACCAGCAAGCCCGCAGGAAACGAAACTTCCACATCAAAAGTATAATGCTTTTGTAGAATCAAGCTAATGTTTTGGTTATAACCTTCTTGTCCGTACTTGCCCGTATTGTGTTTTACGATTACTTCTACCGTACTCCAGTCGGGCAAATCGTAGGTTTTGTGTGCCAAATAATTATTCAGGTTGAGGGGTTCTTTACGGCAGTCTTTTGTGTCGTAAAAGGCAAAACGCGGCGAGGTTTCGTCGGGGCAAACTACCACATTATCAATGCGTTTTGTTTCTATCAAATCTTTTTTGACGTTGTAAATATTCACCTCCAGCGTAACATATTGTTTGCCGTAAATCTTGCCGTCGTCGTCGAGCTTTTCGGGGCTAAACGAAAAAATCATGTCGCGCAAAGTTTTGTCGTGCATAATGGGTTTGTCCAATGTATTGATAGCCACAGGCTGTTGCCCTCCATAGTTTAATTTAATAAAACTCAAAGGGTGAGGACGCTGAAATTCACGCACTTGCAACTCAAAACCTGTCGGTTTTTTGTTGAGTAAAATCGGGATACGGCGTTGCAGCAACCCCAACGGAATTTTGAGGCGATACACCTGCATATTATCAGCCACAAACGAAGAATTTTGCTTGGCTTCCAATTCCCCAAACTGAAAATACGCCGCCGTCATGCCTTTGCCTTCCAGTCTCACGTCAATGGTTTCAGTGGGATTTACGTTTAGGTTTTCCGTCCAGTCGCCCCCTTCGTGCAACACACTTATTTTCGAGATTTGGGTTTTGTCCCGAATGTTGAGGTTGGTAATAAATTTGGGGTCGTCGCCGTCTTTGATGTACAAATAACCGTCCGAAAATCGGTGCAGCGCGTAAGGCCGAATCCAGCACAAAACACGGTCGTTGCTCAGCACGCTACGCGTGTACAACTCGCCTACAAACGAACCGCCGCTTTCTTGTTGGTCTTCGATGCGGTAGGTTTTGCGAATCTGCAAATTTCGGTTATTATCCAACTGTATTTCAATGCCTTTACCTAACGGATTTTCCATGCTCACTTCCTTGCGGTCGGCGTTTAGGTACGTGAGTCGGCCAGTTTTGATGGTAAAACGTTTGTCCAAGCTCGGCAAATCGTAAGAAACCTTGCCGCCACGCGTTACATAGGGGCGTTGCGTGTGCACTTTTATTTTAAATGGCTTATAACCAGCCTCTTTTGGCACAAGATGCAAGTAAATGTTATTGTTGCTTTCGCGCAATTTGTAATCAAAATATTCTGTACTTGCCCAAACGTTATCGGCGCGGACATTGTAGGCATGGTTGCAGGCCAACTCAAATATTTTTTCTTCCCCTACATACAAATCCTCGTCGCGGGGCTGAAAAACTAAAAACGTTGGGCAATAGGGCAACAATTTCGTTTCTTCCAGATTTTCGTTTTCGTTGCTATGCAACTTGTACGCCCAATTGAGTGCCGTTGTGTTCGCGCGAGCCAAATCCACGAATCGGATACGGGCTTTGTAGCCGTCTGGCCAATGGCGCAGCGAGTCAATTACCTGAAAATCAGCCGAAGGCAACAGCTTTACATACGCAATACTTTCATTGTTGAACGGAATAAGCCGCACGGTTACGGTTTGGTCGCGGTCGGTGTAGGCAAAAGCCAAATAGTTTTCGTCTTGCCACTCGATGCTATTGCGGCTTTTGGTGAAGGTGTTAGTGTCGGACTCCAACACGATTTCTTTAAAAATACCAGAAACTTGTGCTTGTACTTGCAACTGACTTATTATCAATACAATAACAAGCCACAGACATTTTACTTTTTTCATTACTTAATTCAAATATTCCATCAAACATTTAACTGTGAAGCAGATATTAAAATAGGTTAATTGTATATGAAAATTGTATTGAGTGCTACCCGACCTTTAGAAACGCTGTACGTTTACTTCGGGGTGTAGCGGTGTGTTTTCGGATAAATATTGACAAAAATGTTTGCCCCAATAAGGCGCATGCGAAATGCCTTTTGTGCCTAACGCATTAAAAATAAGTACATTGGATTGCTCGCGGTGGCAGCCCATCACGGGGCGGCGGCCTTTGATAGCTGGCCGAATACCTGCCTTATGCGCCACCACTTTATAAGGTACTTTCAGCAAATTATTCAAGCCTGTTTCCAACTTTTCGCGGGCGGCGGCTGTGGGTTGTGTGTGCGGAAAATTCCATTCGTAAGTAGCTCCTACCCGAAAAGTTCCGTTGCTTAGTGGCGCAATGAACACTTCGCCGTTGTTCCAAATGATATTTTGGGGCAAATCCGCTTCGATGTACAACAGCTCGCCTTTCACGGGCAAAAAGGGCAAATCCTTAAAAAATGGGTTGTTCTGTTGGGTGTGGTAGCCTTCGCAAAAAATAATTTTCTCCGCTCGCCAATCTTTGTATTGAACTTGGTTGTCAGTGAGTTCTAATTTTTCAAAATCAAAAAATTCTTGCTGAAAACATTGTTTTTGCTCAAAATAACGTCTGCTTTCCAGTATCAGCGTAGCCATGTCCACGTAGCCGCAATGTTTGGTAACAAAGCCGCCCCATTCGTTGCTAATCCATTGGCCAAAATGCGCGTGGTCAGGTTCGGGGGCAATGTATTGAGCGATGTCGGCGGGTTGCAGACGTGTGTAAGCCAATTGGCTGGCCGCCTCGCTCAAAAACGGCCTATAAATGGGCAACTGATGCAGTAATTTGGCCTGAAGTTTTTGCTCCAAATCCTGATAAAATGGCTCAATGAGCGGAAACATCTCATCGGCAAACCACGTTTTGGTAATGCGTTGGCCAGTCAGCGGATTGTATAGGCCGCCCGCCACCAACGACGAGGACTGTTCGGGCGCATCATCCAACACCAGTATTTTTTTGCCTTCGTCCAGCAACAAATGCGCAAGTGTCGTCCCTGCAAGTCCTTGCCCTACAATGATATAATCAAAAAAAGTATTACTCATTTTATCAAAATTCCAAACCCTTTGGCGGGTGTTCTTATTAGAAGGCGGCAAGTTAAATACATTTACCACACCCTCTGCCACACTTTGCATCTAAATATCACATACTGCAAATTTTAGCGGTACGTCATCAAGACTGCACAAAAGTACAAAAAAGAAAAATTCCGTTGATAGGAAAACAACCTTGCTTGGCAAGTCTGAATAGCATGTCGTTCTGTGGAAAACTTTTGTTGGGAGGCTTGTCACCCTTTTTGGCTTCGAGAAACGTCTTGTGTTTGTACTGATTTGTTTAAACCGAAAATAGCCCACCAAGGCCGAAAATTTTGGGTAAGGGTGATTTTGCATTTTTGCATTACATCTTGAAAATAAAATATAAAAACATTTGCAAATATTCGCAGTGTTTAGGATTTTGCGGGAGAAATGTATAAACGCAATGAGGTTCGTTTATGCAGATGTTAGCGGCAACTGTAAGCAAACACCCCGAAATAACAAGCAAACAAATGACATTTGAAATTTTAGTTAAAGACATATTTGATAACGCAAAATTAGACAATACCCTAACACCAACGGACAATAAATTTGTTCTTGGGTTATTGAACGACTTTGAAAATGGCAGTTGGAGGTTTGACAAATTTCAAAACTACATTTGGGATAACATAAAAGAAACAGCTTTAAGTCATAGTGAAAGAAAAGCTCTAATTGACAAAGGAGAAGGTTCTGTTTTAACCCAAGCAGCTAAAAAATTAAGATTGGTTGAAGGCGAAAAAGCTTTCGGACGTGGTAGTGAAATAGCCGAAATTGTTCTTTATGGAATAATGAAAGATTATTATTCAGCCTTGCCTATTGTCCCTAAGATTTTTTACAAGCAAAACGTAAAAGACGAAGCAAAAGGTTCAGACAGCGTTCATATAGTTGTTGAGTCTGATGACAAATTTTCATTGTGGTTTGGCGAATCAAAATTTTACAGCAGTATCGAGGATGCACGACTTGATAAAATTGTAGAATCAGTTAATGACTCTATTAGTTTAGACAAAATAAAAAAGGAAAACAGCATTATCACTAATCTTAGCGACATCAATGACTTTGACAAGGTTTCACCTGAATTAAGAGCAAAAATTAAGGTAAGTTTATCCCAAGAGGAGAGTATTGATAATCTAAAACCAATTTTAAATATCCCAATTTTACTTTTATACGAATGTAAACAAACCAAAAGCCAAACAACATTAACAGATGAATACAAAAATGATATAATCAACACATACAAAGACAGAGCAACTGCATATTTTAAAAAGCAAATTGAAAAATGTAAAGGCATTCATCTATATGAGAAAATAAACTTTCATATCATTTTATTTCCCGTTGCTGACAAAAAGAAAATTGTAGATACTTTTATTTTAAAAGCTAAAGCCCACCGTGAATAATATGGAAAATACAGTATTTGAACATTGTCAAACCATAAACGGCTTGTTGATTGCGAATAAAGAAAACGATGCAAGGCAAGAGCTTATAAAATTACTTGACTTCCACGAGGAGCATAAAATTGAATACACACCACTTGTAAATCACTTAATCCGTGAAACAGGTCTTTTCCCATACCTTGAACCCGAAACTTCTAATTGGGAAGAAAGATTTATTTATGAAGCATTTAAGGTTGATGTAGGAGAAGAAATTCCTCTAACTCTTCATCGTGAACAATCCTTTCTACTCAAACGTCTTTTAGAGGGAAACAACATAGCGGTAAGTGCACCAACAAGTTTTGGAAAAAGTTTTGTAATTGATGCTTTCATCAAAATCAAAAAGCCTAAAAATGTTTTGATTATCGTTCCAACTATTGCATTGACTGACGAAACAAGAAGAAGATTGTATAAAAAATTTGCTTCTGAATACAAGATTATAACAACAACAGAAGTAGAACCTGCCGAAAAAAACATTTTTATATTTCCACAAGAAAGAGCCATCAATTATGTAGATAAAATAAAAGAACTTGACATTTTAATCATTGATGAATTTTACAAAGCAAGTTCAAAATTTGATTCAGACCGTTCACCTACTTTAATAAAAGCTATTCTTAAACTTGGGAAAGTCGCAAAGCAAAGATATTTTTTAGCACCGAACATTAGCAATCTAGGACAGAATCCATTTACAGAAGGGATGGAGTTTTTTCCACTAGACTTCAATACAGTGTATCTTGAGAAATTTGAGTATTTCAATCAAATAAACAATGATGATAGTATTAAAAGTAAATTCCTTTTAGAAATTCTTGAAAGCAAACAAACGAAAACGCTTGTTTATGCAGGAACGTACACAAATATTGAAAGCGTTTCTACATTGCTTCTTTCAAGTATTCAAGAAAAAGATAGAAAATTATTAAATGATTTTTCAGGTTGGCTAAGTGAAAATTATGATTTCAATTGGTCTTTAACAAAACTAGTTAAAAGAGGTGCAGGAATACACAACGGAAGACTACATCGTTCATTGAGTCAAATACAAGTAAAATTATTTGAGGAAAAACAAGGGCTTGACACAATAGTTTCGACTTCTTCAATTATTGAAGGAGTTAACACATCTGCCGAAAATGTAATTATTTGGGCTAATAGAAGTGGAAAAGGTCGAGCAAGACTTAATGATTTTACTTACAGAAATATTATGGGGCGTGGGGGTAGAATGTTTCGTCATTTCATTGGCAAAATTTACATTCTTGACAAACCACCAACAGAAGAAAAAACACAACTTGACATTCCTTTTCCAGAACAAATTTTAGGAGACCTAGATGAAAAGACATTTGTGAACGATTTAACTAAAGAACAAGTAGCTAAAATTATTTTATACAAAGAAGAAATGGCAGAAATTGTCGGACAAGGAACACTTGAAAGACTACAAGCCGAAAATATTTTCCAATCTAGCGATGCAGAACTTATAAAAAAGATAGCTTATGATATGAAATTCAATCCCAATGAATGGAATGGTTTAGGTTATTTAAACTCTATGTACCCATCAAATTGGGATAGAATGTTGTATAAAATAATAAAACTACAACCAAGTGGTTGGGAATCGGAGTATAAGCCTTTTGTTGAATTTGTAAAAATATTGCGAAACAATTGGTTTAAATCTATACCTCAAATGCTAAAAGAACTAGAACAATATGAAATTGGTGTAGATGATTTTTTCAAACTTGAAAGGAAAGTAACATTTAAACTTGCATCACTTTTAAGTGATGTAAATATTCTTCAAAAAGAGTTATTAAAAGACAAAAACTATGATATTTCAAGTTTTGTATCATTAGCATCACATGCATTTTTACCTTCTGTTGTTTATCAACTTGAAGAATTTGGAATGCCAAGAATGATTTCAAAAAAAATGCATGAATATAAACTAATCAACTTCTATGACAAAGAGTTGGACATCCACGGTGCATTAAATTTATTTAATGAAATAGGAATAAATTTAGTATTTGATAAAGTTCCTCTTACAGACTTTGATAAGTACATCTTAGAATATTTTTATGACGGAATTAAAACAAACGAATAACAATAACAGCAGCCGCTAACATCGTATTGGCAATATGGCGGCTGAAGTGCTTCTATGAAACATTTGTGCAAGGTTCAACTTTGGTTCTTCGATTGAACTTTTGTACTCCGAAACCCCGCCCTGCACAAATGCTTTTCCGTTAGGCACAAAAGTAAAAATAAACAGGCTCAAAATGTATTTTTAACAAATGGTATGCCTAAGACAGCGTAAAATCTGAGGCAATAGCAAAGATACCATAAAAATCAGATTGAAGTTGTACAACAAAATGCAATCAAAGGACTTTTGGACTAATTTTGTATCTTTAGAGAGAACTTTAATCCAATGAAATATGCTTGGCAACTTAGACAACGAAGTAATTTTCAAAAAAGCCTTTACGGATAAAACCGTATTTAAGGCTTTTGTCCGCGATATTTTAGGCATTGAAGTAGAAGTGGAAAAAATAGAAACCGAAAAGAAGTTTGAGCCTAAAATTGGTTATGTTGATTTTGAATTAGACATTTTCGCCGAAAGCATAGACAAACGAATATGTATTGAAATTCAGCGAATAGAATATGACCACCATTTTGACAGATTTCTACACTATTTTTTGATGCTCATTGCCGAACAGCAAAGAAATAGCAAAGAGTATAACATTGAAAGAACCGTTTATGTGATTGTGGTTTTGACTGCACCTTACAAGATTAGCGAGAAAAATGGCAAACCCATTCTTGATGAGGTTTTGTTGCTTAACCTCAATCCGCAAACCCTACAAGGCGAAATCAGGGATTTGTATGGACATCAATTTGTTTGCTTAAATCCAAATCACCCAAACAATGAAACACCACAGCAGATTAGAGATTGGTTAGACTTAATTTATCAGTCTATTCACAGTCCTGAAAGGCCTGTTTTGAATACAAAAAACGAAGGCATTAGAAAGGCAGTTGAATTGATAAGTTTTGATAATTTGACCCCAGAAGAACGGGCAAAGGCTAAAGACAAAGAGGCTGCAAAAGTTGTTTTGGCTAAAACAGAACAACACACAAAACTTGAAATTGCGAAAAATGGCATTTCAAAAGGCTACAGCAATGAAATCATTGCAGATTTGACAGGCTTAACAGTGGAACAGATAGAGGCATTGCGTAACAAAAAAGACTAAAAGCTGTGCCTAACATTGCATTGGTGGCAAGGCGGGCGGACGTGTAAACTTGGAGCTTTGTATTTTTATTGAACTTTAGTAATAAATTAAAGCTTTGTGCTCCGAAACCCACCCGAACGCAAAGCCCTATCCGTTAGCTGTAATTGTAACACGAAATGATGACAAAAGAAGATTTTCAAAACTTATGGAATTTGAATTACCCGAATACAGTGCCGATTTCGCATCTATTTAAACACGACTATTCTGACAGGTGGTTTAGAATTCATAGTTTGCCAGCATCAAAACGTTATGCAGAGAATGAAAACGAATGGGAAATTCTTCTTTCAAGACAAAACGAAATAATTACTGACTTGTTGGGACTTGAAACACCAATTGTAACTGTGACAGGTGAATATAATTGGGGTGACAACCGACAAATTCACGTAACAGACGAAGAAGAAATATTCAAGTCTTTTTCATTTGTACGGCTCGACAAAATTCAACTGAATAAAATTGACGCTGAACAATATGATGAGCCCAACATTTATAGCCCAGCATTTGCACAGACTATTTGGAAACCAAACTATCACGACAAGCTTTTAAGAGAAATTGCAAATGACAATACAAGAGCATTTTTCGTTTCATTTGACAAGAACATAATTGTTGCTCCTTATGACGGAGGCGTGGACTTTATATTGAAAGACAATCAAACGAGAGATAACTATAAGGAGAAATATAAACAATGGCTTTCAGAACGAGAAGACGGATTATGACTAACTAAAGAAGAACAACTACTGCTAACACGGGTTTTATTTCAGGCGGGCAGAAGTGCTAATTTGATTTTTTGTACTTATAGAAAGTTTAGTACGACTAAATCCCACCCTACTAATACCCGTTTCGTAACCATTGGTACAATCTTCTAACGCTCATTGTTAGAAATAAAGCCAATGCCCTCGCAGGCCTTGCGGCTTGCTAAAAGAGAGCGCAGGCGCAGGCACATGAAAATGCCCTAAGCTGTACAGCAGCGTGCGCACCCATGCTTTTCGCGTACGGATTTTAGTAAAATCCACGTCCAACGAAAGGTAATATTGTCGGTAGCGGCGCACGTGGTCATAATTGAACGTTTGGTTTTGCGCGTCTGTCCAGTGGTTATCGTGGCCTCCTAACATTCCATTTCCACCGTATCCCGCCGCCAAGCACAACCATTTTGGCCACCATTGCGCCTGCGGCACAAAACTACGCACATTCACCGAAAGCCAATAAGTTTGACCGTTATAATCTTTCAATGCGCGTTCTACTCCATTGCTACCCAATACATTAGGCCTGTATTTTGCCCAACCCGTCGGCGTGTATGACCAGCGCGGTTGTATGCGCAACTCGCCCCAAAGCAGCGTTTGGGAAAGCAGCAGAGCCGCCCCCGACGCATTGGCCAACTCATCGGAAAGCGACGCGCCATAAGCCGACGAAAATCCGTCCAAAATCTCAATGGGTGTCATCAGTACCAAGCCCGTAACACCACCCACCCACAAGGCGCGACGGCGCGGCATATTGGTTTGGAGCAATAGCCCTGTGGCTGCGCGGCTAATCTGGTAGCTCGTATAAAAATGTCCTGCTTTGTCGATTTGTAGCCATTCGCCGCTGTCGTCGAAAAAATGAAAATTGCTACGAGGCTCTTTCGCGTACCAAAGTCTGTCCAGCCCCACCATGCCCAAGGTATAAGCCGCGCCGCCGCCGTACAGTAGCTTTTTGTGCGAAAATTGCGCATTTGGCAAAGGCATTAGTAGCGTGTCGGCGGGAAGGGTTTGGGCTTTACTCTGAAAAAAAACAGTGCTCAAAATCAGGGCATTAAGCCACCATAAAAAAAGTTTTTTCATTGGGTCGTCGGGGTACTTGGCTGGTGCGCAAAGGTAGCAAAACAAGTGTTATGGCTGCGGATTTTGTGCATCAAATCGCGAAAGGTCGCTATGATTTAAGCGTTTTTTAAAGAAAACCGCCCACGCCGTAAGCACCAAAATCCGCAAATCCAGCAAAAATGTTTGGGTGTTGGCATACTGCGCGTCGTATTCGAGTTTTTGCGCCCACGTGAGCGGCTGCGTGTAGCCTTTGAGTTGAGCAAGTCCCGTAAGTCCCTGCGCCACGCGAAGGCGTTGGGCTTGCTTGGGCGTGTAGTGTGCCGTGTATTCGGGCAGCAACGGACGCGGCCCGACCAAACTAATATCGCCTTTCAGGACGTTGAGCAATTGCGGCAGCTCGTCTAAATTGGTGCGGCGCAAAAAGTGGCCTAATGCCGTAATGCTTTGCCCGTCGGGCAGCATGGTTCGGAATTTATACAATACAAAAATACGTCCGTGTTGGGCGGTGCGTTTTTGTAAGAAAAAAACAGGTTTACCCATTCTAAGCCAAACAATTACGGCCACTATCACCAGCAACCAACCCAGCAATAACAGCCCCAACAAGGTCGCTATTTTATCAAGCAACGGTTTGAAAAAATGTACATACATACACAAAGGCTTATCAATTAATTGGCTCGCTTTTCGAGACTTTTTTCTCGCAGAAATAAAAATAACGGCAGCCCACAAGACACGCCCGCCAAAAACAAGCCAACATAACAAATCCAAGTATTTTTAATGCCGATTCTTTTGGTTTCAACGACAATTAAAGACACAGTAACCGCCGCCGAAACCAATACGTCCATTGCGAAAAAAGAGGATATTTTATTGGCAAATAATTGTTCAAAAAACAGCGGAATATCTAAACCATTTACAGCCAAAAATTGATAAAATTGAGAGAGAGGCAATAGCGTCCCGATGGCGGCCAGCAGCAAATAAATATTTTTCATTTTTATCTGTTTATTTCGCTAAAATGTCTTTGAGTTCGACTACTTTATAATTTTCATCCAAATCAATAAATTGTTTGAATAAAGCAATATGACTTGCGCCCAACAGCACTACAATTTTATCATCTTTTTGTTCGGTGATTTTCTGTACAAAGGAATACATGAGTAGATTGCGTCTGTACCAACTGGCCACCAAATCCGCGCCCGTCAAATCCGTAAATTTCCCCGCAGGATTGAATAGTGTAATATAAGAGCCAAGGTCAAAATTTCGGTTGCTCTGCTTATTACTTTCCAAAATAAGTTGCGTGAGCGTGTATTTTTTGCGGTTCGTATTGTCGCGCTGCTCAAACTCTTTTATGCGTTCAAATATTTTGTCTTTGAGTGTCGTTTGTTGTGCTTTTTCGAGGGCAACTAATAGACTATCAAAGGCAAAATCCGTTTTGATGTCAATGCCGTACACTTTCGGAAGTTGGCGCGATTTGGCGATTCGGAAAGCCAATTGAAATATTTCATTTTCCTTAAAAAACGCGTTTTTAGGATATTTCTTGGCCACATAATCGAAGTATTGATTTGCCATGTACAACGCATATAAACTATCCAATTCGGCAGCTTCGTTATAATCCCATTCTACAAAAACTTTGTCTGGCGCAAAGGCTTTTATTTTGGAAGTAATGGCCTCCAATTCCTTTTGCGACTTTTCGGACATTACGTCAAATTTGTCGGTTTTGGCCAAATCTGCCCCAGGATTATTAAAATGAAATGTGCCAATAAGCAGCACTTCTTTTGGTTTTTTGGCCTGTTGTGCGTGCGTATTTTCTGATAGAAAAGATAAAAGAAAAGCAAAAGATAAAATATAGATTTTCATTGTTTCTGATTAATATATGTTACATTATTTATTTATAATTATTTGTTTTTTAGTACTGAGTTCAAACATAATTATAAATTTACTGGTTTGCAATGTGTGAATTACAATAAAAAACACCCAAAATATGGTTTTGTGCCATTTTTGGGGTGCATAAATGAAGTCAGTTAGACTTATTTTTGTTTGAAACTCACAAAGGCGTTTACGAACAAATAACCGAGCAAACCGCCGTACAACGTGCTGTTCAGGGGTTTGGAAGTAATAGGGCAAGTGCCTGATGCACAGCCTACAAAATTCCAATACGCATAGCCGCCGAGCAGTCCCAACCCAACGCCAAGCCCAATGATGAAGTATTTATTCATGGCTGTTTTTATTTAGATAGAAAATTTTATATCTATTGTACTACAAAAGTCTGGGAGGTTTGGTTCGGGACAAAAACAAAAAAGCGACTTTGGTTGTCCAAAATCGCTTTGTATATATTAAATTGTGGTTTCTTTAAAAAGAAAAAAGGCAAACCTGTATCGCACCGCTACAACCGCACATCCTTGCTGTCTTCCGACCCTGGGGCATTCAACAGGAGCTGGTCGTACCGATTTGCCGTCACAAAAGTGAGGATTTGGATTTTAAATTCCAAATGAAAAGTAACTTTTTTCTAAATAAAATTTGCTTTTTACTCAAAATCAATTACTTAAATTTTGTTTTAACCAGAAAATAAACTTAGTAAGCAGTGTTTTGGTAATATGTTGCGACCCACTAAACGCAAAAAATGTTTGCAACTTGCCGGTGCTTTTGGGAATTTGCAGCAGAATGGCGGGCAAACTGCTGGCCGAACAATGGCGGATTATTTGGATAAAAGACTACGACAATGCAAGAACAAGACGAATTTCAGGAAACCAAAGACATACAAATTGTAGCGTATGAGGCCAAGTATCAATCGGCCTTCAAATCGCTGAATGTGGAATGGATTTCGCAATATTTTGAGATGGAAGAAGCCGATTACAAAGCCTTAGACAACACCGAAGAACATATTCTCAACAAAGGCGGAAAAGTTTTTGTGGCACTCTACGAAGGCGAACCCGTTGGCGTTTGTGCGCTTATCAAAATGAACGATTCTGTGTATGATTTTGAATTGGCGAAAATGGCTGTTTCGCCCAAAGCGCAAGGCAAAAAAATAGGTTGGTTGTTGGGGCAGCAAGCCGTCAGGACGGCCAAAGAACTGGGTGCTTCGTGGCTTTATTTGGAAGGAAATACGCTGCTGAAGGCCTCCATTAATTTGTATTATAAACTCGGATTTCGGGAGATAAAAGAACGTTCGTCGCCTTACAAACGGGTCAATATTCAGATGGAATTGGCTTTGAAATAGACTTTGTTGTTATTTTTTTTGTTTGATAATCAGTGTGTTATTAGATTTATAAAACTTTTTTTGGAAAGCATGTCACCCTTTTTTGCGCCGAGAATGGTGCAAATGCTTTGGGGCGAATCTTAAATAAAAAAGAAATATTAGAACTTGGACGCCATAACATAGCATCTTTTGACGGACAATTTGAAACAGGTTTGTATTTAAATATGTTATCTTTTTTCCCCTGCGCATCTAAAAGTAATACTAAGGTTGGACAATATGTCGAAAGTGTAGAATATGAACCAAAAGTTAAGTAAAATAGGTTTTATAAGCCCAAAAAAAGCGAAGCTATTATGTTTAGCTTCGCTTTTTTTTTCTAAACCAAAGACTTACGCATTGCTTCCGCCATAACGCAAGGCCAATTGTTCGGCGCATCTTTCGCCGTCCATGGCCGCCGACATAATGCCGCCCGCGTAGCCTGCGCCTTCGCCGCAAGGGTAGAGGCGTTTGGTTTCGGGGTGTTCGAGGCTGTCGCGGTCGCGCGGAATCCTGACAGGGGAGGAGGTACGACTTTCCACGCCCACAATTTGCGCGTTATTGGTCAGGTAGCCGCGCATTTTTTCCCCAAAAGCCTTAAAGCCGTGTTGCAAACGGTAGCCGATGGGTTCGGTAAGCACCTCGCGCATATCCACCGATACCAACCCCGGTTGATAGGACGTTTCCAAGAGGCTTTTAGAAACCTTTCCGCTCACAAAATCCTGCATGAGTTGGGCGGGAGCTTGTTGCGTGTTGCCCGCGATGCGGCAGGCGCGTTGTTCCATTTCTTTTTGTAGTTCCAAACCCGCTAATGCTCCCAAATCCAGATACTTAGCCCAGTCTTTTTCGTCCACAGACACCACAATTCCTGAGTTGGCGTACTTAGAATCGCGGCGCGATGGCGACATTCCGTTCACGACTACTTCGCCTTGTGCCGTGGCCGCAGGCACGATAAACCCCCCAGGGCACATACAAAACGAGAAAACTCCTTTATCTTCACCTTTGTACTTTACCTGTGTTACGAGGCTGTACGAGGCCGCAGGCAGGTATTTGCCGCGCTCTGGCCTATGGTATTGCAGCGTGTCGATAAGCGATTGTTGGTGCTCAATGCGCACGCCCATCGCGTAGGGTTTGGCCTCTATTAGAATAGACTTTTGGTCTAATAATTCAAAAATATCACGCGCCGAATGGCCTGTGGCCAAGATGACCCCGATGCCCTCAAAACGCTTTCCGTCGGCAGTGGCCACGCCGCGCAATTGGTTGTTATCTACCTCAAAATCAGTAACTTTTGTATCAAAATGCACTTCGCCGCCTGCCTTAATAATGCTCTCGCGCAAGGCCGCCACGATGTTAGGCAGCTTGTTTGTACCGATGTGCGGGTGTGCTTCTATCAAAATGTTTTCGCTCGCGCCGTGCGCCACAAAAATTTCCAGCACGCGCCGAATATCACCGCGTTTCTTGGAACGAGTGTACAATTTTCCGTCCGAGTACGTGCCTGCGCCGCCCTCACCAAAGCAATAATTGGACTCAGGATTCACGATTTGCGCCTGATTGATGGCCGCCAAATCGCGCCGACGGCTGCGCACGTCCTTGCCGCGCTCCAACACGATGGGTTTGATGCCCAGTTCCACCAGCCGCAACGCCGCAAAAAGTCCCGCAGGGCCAGCCCCGACCACAATGGCTTGCGGACGATTGCCCACAAACGGCAAATCTTCGAGGCGGTAACTGATGCGTGGCGTAACTTTCTCGTTTACAAATACTTCTGCCGAAATATTTACTTTGAGTTGTCGGCTACGGGCATCAATGGAGCGTTTGGTTACGCGCACAACGGCACTGGGTTCGGTGGCCGAAATACCCAATTTGCGGAAAATGTATTGCTCCAGCGCATCGTTTTCTAAGGCGATTTCGGGCGGCAATACTAAATCTATGGTCTGGTACATGAGCAATGTCAAAAATTAGGGCTGCAAAGATAAAAAATATTAGCCGTGTCTTTTACAAATTGTGGCAGAATACGCGAGTATGCGGCTTTTTCTCTATCTTCGCCCCGAGGAACGCTCCCCCCCAAAATATTTTTATTATTCAAAAATGTTATTTAATTCTCTTTCTTTCGCAATATTTTTGCCAATTGTTTTTTTGCTGTATTGGTTTGTAACGAATAAGCACTTGAAATGGCAAAATATTTTGCTTATGGCCGCAAGTTATTATTTTTATGCTTGCTGGGATTTTCGTTTTTTATTTCTATTAATATTTTCAACACTTTTAGACTATTATACGGGCATAAAAGTAACAGAATCCACCACAAAAGCACAGAAAAATTTTTGGTTTTGGTTGAGCGTCTCCGTTAATTTAGGCTTTTTAGGTGTTTTTAAATATTATAATTTTTTTGCAAATTCTTTCGCGGAATTATTATCTAATTTTGGTGTAAATGGACACCTCACTACGCTGCAAATTATATTGCCTGTCGGGATTTCTTTTTATACGTTTCATGGGCTTTCGTATGTAATTGATATTTACAAAGACCGCATCAAACCCGAACGTAATTTTGTAAATTATTCACTATTTGTGAGCTATTTTCCGTTGCTGGTGGCAGGGCCAATAGAACGGGCTACACACCTTTTGCCACAACTTCAAAAGCCGCGTATTTTTAATTATCAAAAATCCGTAGATGGCTTGCGCCAAATGCTTTGGGGTTTTTTCAAAAAAGTAGTTATTGCGGATAATTGCGCCGAATACGCCAACCAAATTTTTAATCATTCTGATCAGCACAACGGCTGGACTTTATTTTTGGGTGCATTGCTATTTACTATCCAAATTTACGGCGATTTTTCGGGCTATTCAGATATTGCGTTGGGCTGTTCGCGCTTGTTCGGAATAGAGCTATTACGCAATTTTGCTTACCCATATTTTTCCAGAGATATAGCCGAATTTTGGCGACGTTGGCATATTTCTTTGTCTTCGTGGTTTAAAGATTATTTGTATATTCCGTTGGGCGGAAGTAAGGGCGGATTATTAATGAAAATTCGCAATACATTTATTATATTTTTGGTCAGTGGTTTTTGGCATGGTGCCAACTGGACTTTCATTGCTTGGGGTGCGATAAATGCGTTTTATTTCTTGCCTTCATTGCTTTTTAATACCAACCGAAATAATATTGAAATTGTGGCGAAAGGCCGATTATTTCCGACGCTGAGCGAGTTATTTAATATGAGTGTTACGTTTATTTTGGCCGTTCTTGCTTGGATATTTTTCAGGGCCAATGACCTGCACCACGCCATTCAGTATTTGGACGCTATGTTTACTAATATTCTGAATGTTAATTCATTAGTAGAGGCTGCTACTTTCGTAACTAAAACGATTGGCTTTGCGCTACCTTTATTTACGGTATTGTTTTTTGTGGTGGAATGGATAGGCCGAGAACAAAATCATCCGTTGGCCAAATTTGCAATTTCGTGGCCAAAACCGCTTCGTTTATTCTTGTATTATTGTATCGTCATGGTTATTTTTCTTTTTACAGGAAAAGAACAAAAATTTATTTATTTTCAGTTCTAAAAAATGAAAAAATTATTGCTTTTTAGTGGTGTATTTGCGCTATTAATTATTATATCTCTGTACGTCATTAGCTTGCAAGCCAATGGCTTTACAGACCCATTTTATTTGCGATTTACGACACCTTCCCAAACGTCTTTAATTATCGGCACGTCACGGGCAGCACAAGGATTACAGCCAGCCGAATTTAATAAAATATTAGGCCGAGAAGATATGTTTAATTATGCTTTTACTTTAGGTCAAAGTCCATTTGGACAAACCTATTATGAAAGCATTAAACGGAAGTTAAAATCAGATACAAAAGACGGAATTTTTATTGTTTGCATCGATCCTTGGAGTATTTCTAGCGACTTGAAAAATCCAAATGATTCGGCGAATTTTCAGGAAATAAATTTAGCTTTAGCATGTAAATTTGTAAACTTAAATCCTAATATTTTTTATTTATTACAATATTATAATAGGCCTTTAGTTGATTTATTTTATCAAGAACCTACCAATATGTTATTGCATCAAGATGGTTGGTTGGAAGTAAATGTAGCAATGGGCAAGGGGTCTCAAAAAAATAGATTAGACTCTAAAATTGAAGAATATGAAACGCAAAACCTACCAAAATTCAAATACTCAGAAGTTCGGTATAGGTATTTAGCGCGTATAATTTCGTACTTAAGTAAGCACGGACACGTATATTTGGTGCGGCTGCCTGTGCATGAAAAAATGCTGGAAATTGATAATAAATTAATGCCTGATTTTAATAAAAAAATCAATACACTTTGCCAAAAATATAGAGTAAATTACTTGAGTTTTGAGCTAAATAGTAATGATTGCATTTATACAGATGGTAATCATTTATGGAAAAATTCGGGTAGAATGGTTTCTCAAAAAGTGGCAGAATGGGTGCTTCAGCAAGAAAAATTATATCAAAAAAATCAGCCAAATCGCCCATAAAATTAGCTTTATTTTGAAGAATATGTCTGTATTTCAATACTTACTTTTTCCGTTTGCTGTGCTTTACGATGCCGTTACGCGTTTTCGAAATCATTTGTTTGATATTGGGACAAAAAAATCTGTAACATTCGACTTGCCCGTTATCAATGTCGGAAATTTGGCGGTGGGCGGCACGGGCAAAACGCCGCACGCTGCGTATTTGGCGCAATGGCTTTTGTCCAAAAACTGCCAACCTGCGTTGCTGAGTCGGGGTTATGGCCGCAAAACCAAAGGCTACCGACTGGCCACTTCCGCCGACACCGCCGAGACGCTGGGCGACGAACCGATGCAATTTTATAGGGCGTTTGGGGCGCAAATGCCTGTGGCTGTCGGCGAAGATAGGGTGTTGGCTATTCCTTCCATTCTTTTAGAAAATCCTGAAGTTCAGGCGATTGTACTGGACGATGCTTTCCAGCACCGTTACGTTAGTCCGTCTGTAAATTTGTTGCTGACCGATTTTGCAAGGCCATTTTACGACGATTTTTTGTTGCCGATGGGCCGCCTTCGCGAAGCACGCAAAGGCGCACGCCGCGCACATGCCGTCATTGTTACCAAATGTCCGCCCTCGCTTTCGGTGGCTGCTCAGCAGCAAATCGCGGCGCGGGTGCGTGCTTATACGGCCAGCCCCGACACGCCCGTTTTTTTCAGTTACATTACTTACGCTGCGCCTACGCCCGTTTTTGATGTGTTGTTTCCTGCTGATTTTCAGAAAGTTGTGTTGTTTTCGGGGCTTGCCAATGCTGCCCCTTTGGCCAAAGCCGTAAGCGAAAAATACGAGCTTTTACATCATTTTGACTTTGCCGACCATCACCGTTATAGCCCCGCGGATTTGCAAAATATTTTGGAAAAATACAGGCAAGTGGCCGACGCGCAAACCGTCATTCTTTGTACGGAAAAGGACATGGTAAAATTGCTTTCGGCAGAAACGCAGCAACTTTTTGCGGGTGTGCCGTTGGCGTATTGGCCTATTCGGACGGCTTTTTTTGACAAAGAAGGTTTTGAACTTTTTTTAGAAAAAAGCATTTTTAACAAAAACTAAACGACGGCTTTTGAAGAAAGCAAATTCATGTCAGAAGATACTTATTTGAGCATAGAAGCCCCAGCAGAAGGCATTTACAAAGAAAAAGGCAGCAAATTTCTGGCCTTTGCTTATCCTGTGCGCACGGAAGAGGATGTAAAACAACGTTTGGCGGAATTGCATAAAACTTATTTTGATGCCCGACATCACTGTTACGCGTATCGGTTGGGGGCAAAGGGCGAACGCTTTCGCGCCAACGACGACGGAGAACCCAATCATTCGGCGGGTGACCCGATTTTGGGGCAAATCAAATCCCGAAATTTGTCGGATACGTTGGTGGTGGTGGTGCGTTATTTTGGCGGGACAAAATTGGGTGTTAGTGGCCTGATTCATGCCTACAAAGTGGCGACTGCCGAAGCCTTAGACGTGGCGCAAGTGATTGAAAAAATCGTAACACAGCATTTGCAAGTGCATTTTGATTATGGGCAAATGAACGAGGTAATGCGCATTATCAAAGAATTAGATTTGCAGATTTTGGGGCAAACATTTGATAATCAATGCGAAATATTGCTCGAAATTCGGCAAAAACAATACGAAACGGCGCAAACGCGCTTTGAAAAAATAGACGGCGTGCAGTTGGTGCAGCCTGCCGCCGAAGAGGACGGCGAATAAATCAGATTGGCCAAGCCAAGGCCACTACGTGATTATCCCAAATTTGAAATTGAAGTTGGGCTTTGCCCTCAAAATCAGGTGTTTGGAGGCGGCCTATAGTGAAATTTGGAGCGTCTGTATTGCCGACTAACTCAAAATTTTCTACCCAAAAATGGTCGCGTAGTGAACTGGCCGTCTGGTTGAACAGCTTGTACATGGCTTCTTTGGCACACCAATATACAGTGGCGTGCGTGGCTGAAGTCAAGGCGTAAGGCAATTCTTTTTCGGACAAAAAACGCGGCGCAAGATGCAGAATTTTGGGTGTAATTGGTTCTAAATCAATGCCAATTGCATCTTGTGAAAGCACTGCGGCGGCATATTGGGCACTGTGCGAAAGCGAAAATTTGCATTGACAATCAGGAAAATAAGGTTTGCCGTTTTGGTCTTTGGCAATGCTGCACAGGTCAACGCCTTGCTCTACCAAAAGTTGGCGGAGCAAGGCACGACTGGCCAAATATTCGCGACGTTTGAGCGGGTGCGTAATGTGGGCTAACTTGTCGGTTACGTCGCAATGACTGGTAAACTCCTGACAAAGTGTCTGTTCGGACTCTGTTATTTCCCACAAAGCCCACTGTATTTGCTCGCCGATAGATTTTTTTAGAACAATAGCCATAGAAATTTATTGTTGCCACTCGGTAAAAGCAAAGTATAAAAGCCTGATTCCAAAGCCTATCAGTACGACTCCTGACACACGATTGAACCAAAGCAACACCGTGTCCGACAAAAAGCGGTTGAGGCGTTGGGCTAAATAAACTTTGAGCAAATCGGTGCTGAGCACAGTGGCGATGATACTTGCAAAAAACATCACGTCGCGCGAGAAACCTTCTTGCGCACGCACGGCAGCGGACACAGGTGCAATCCAGAAAATAAACACAAACGGGTTGATGGTGTTGAGCAAAAAGCCGCGCAAAAAGTACCTGAAAATTTCTTTTTTGGAAATGCTTTGGTCGGCATCGGCGGCAGCGCGTGAGGCTTTTTTGAGCAAACTCCCAATCCCAAAAATGAGCATGAGTGCACCGCCCAACACGCCCAGCGCAATGTTAAATCCGCGCGTATCATTGCCTACATTATTACTTAAATACTTGATTAGGTTGTAGTTCATGGCGATATACATCGTATCGCTGCACGCCACGCCCAAAGCAACAAAAGAGGCAGCACGCACCCCTTTTTGGATACTCGTTTCGAGCATCATAAAAAAAACGGGGCCAATCATGAGGGCTAAACCCAGTCCCAGAATGACCCCTTTGATAATCGCTTCAATCATTCGTTTTTGTCTTCGGGCAAATTATTGGTTGTCGGCGGGTGCTTCTTGACAAAGTTCTACGAGCACGCCGTTAGTAGATTTTGGGTGAAGAAAACAAACGATTTTATTGTCTGCGCCACGCTTTGGGGTTTCATTGAGGAGTACGAAGCCTTCGGCTTGTAGGCGTTTCATTTCGGCCAAAATATCTGTTACCGCAAAAGCAATGTGATGTATTCCTTCTCCTTTTTTCTCAATGAATTTGGCGATAGGGCTGTCGGGGTTGGTGGCTTCCAACAGCTCAATTTTACTTTCTCCGATTTGGAAAAAAGAGGTTGTAACACCTTCAGAGGCAACGGATTCGGCTTTGTACGGTGCCACGCCCAAAAGGCTGGCAAAAATCGGATTGGAAACTTCCAAGCTCTTTACGGCAATGCCGAGATGTTCAATTTTTTGCATAAATATTGTCTTGAATTAAATAGTTTAATGGCTGAATAATAAGGTTTTAGCGCATGATGTACATTTTGCCAAAACCGTGTTTGAAATTGTTGTCGGCGGCAGTCTGGCGGTGGTCAAGTGCTTGGCCGTTGTGCTGCATTTGCACGCGATACAGATACACGCCGTTGGCGAGTTTGTCGCCGTACTCGTCGGTGCCGTCCCATGCAAAATTAGTAATGTTATTGCCAATTCGGATATTTCCTAACTCTTGTCTGGTGATTTCGCGCACCACTTTTCCCGAAACGGTCATAATCTGAATTTTGATGTCTTCAGGGATTTCGCTGCCCGTCAGCGTAAACACAAAGCGCGTCGAGGTCGAAAACGGGTTAGGGTAGGGGTAAAAATGCGTAACAGACGAGGCCGAAATTACTTCAAAGTTGAGTTTGTACGGCACGCCTACGCCATTTTCCGAAATATCACGCGCCCGAACCGTCAGGGTATAGCAGCCGTCGGTCAAAGCCGTAGCAGGTTGGTATTCCAAACGGTATTGGTTGTTGTTGGAAGCGGTGGCAGGATATACGCGTACGTCGGCTTGTGCCGAGCTAATTGTTTTGACCGCTGTGCCATCGCATTTGGACAACGTAACAGACATGGAAGCGGTATCGTTGAGCAATAAATATTGGTTTTCGTCGCGTAAGTTGATGGAAATTAGCGGCGTAGGAGAGACAATGTCGCCGTTCATGATGCGCACACCGTCAAAAGCCACGTCCAATAATGGGTTTGTTTGGTCGGCCACTACCTCGTAAGTAACCGACAGAAAATTGTTGGCATACGACTCTTCGGGCAAAAGTCTCGGATTGACAAAAATCTGCAAGTTATTAGTACCCACGTGGCCAAGTGTCGGGATATTTTTTAGGGTGAAACGTACCGTATCATTGGCTACCAATGGCTTGATATTAAATGATTTAACCACAGGATTACTGCCCGACAAAAGCGTATATTCTACCTTGAGCGAGTCTGTGAAATCGCGGTTGGAGATATTCTCAAACATAAACGGCAAGTTGAATGTTGCGCCTTCTTGCTGCGTCGGGATACTATATTTTTGTACGCCAATGTAATCAGTGTTAATAGTTCCTTCTGGTACGCCATTGTAAATCACTTGCCATTTTTTGAGGGTTGGCGGCGTGAAATTTACGGTGTCTCGCATGATAGCACGCAATTTGAGGTACGGGTAAATGCTGGCATTGATGGCAGAAAGGTCATAGTCTGAATGAGGTACATTGCTGATGAGTACAGTATCCGCGCCGCTGGTGGTTACGCCAATTACTTGAATAATACTTTTGTCAAATCCTTGATTATCAACTTTGTAATACATTTTTCCCCACGAAGTAGCAGGTCCGATACTGCTGGAAGTAATAGTTCCGAAGGCGGGTTGTGCATTCAAAATAGTATCTATACTTGAGTATTGTGTGTCTGGAGGGTTCGGGCTTGTGTGGTCGTAAGTAACAATACGAGCCGAATTGGGAGCAGCTCCACGCCGTGTAATCAGGATAATTGGTGCGCCGTTTGGAATACTCGAAAACTGAGCTCTGTTCAGGCCGTAGCTTGCTTCTAAAGTATCAAGTAATTGATCTGGCCAAATGTTATGGTTGATTTTGCCTGCTTTCATCAGGATAGTATAATATCCTTTTCTTTGCGGCGCAGTCATAAAGTCTTTATAATAAGAAACTAAAGGTGACAGATAGTTTGCATCTTGCCCATAAAAGAAATTAAGTACGGAGGGCTGACGGCCACAAGAATATTCCCAATAGTTGGGTGTATTGGCATAGTTATATAATTCTGTAGAAAAGTCGTTGCCGTTGAGTGTGAGACCTACCCAACGAGCGTCCGTAATAGAACAAAGGCGATTGGGTTCGGCACTATGGAACAAATCAAGTCCATCAAATTTAAAAACATAATTAGGATTGTTGATGGCAATACCCGCCGAAGTGATTTGTAATCGCTTGCTAATCACAGGCATTGTCCAGTAGCGATATGGGTAGGTGATTTTTTCTACGCCAATATCTTGGCTCTCAGTGAATTGGTAGAAATGACTTTGCGACCAGCCCGACATACTTCCCGAAATGTAGATAAACGAACTGTTTTGCCATACCGTATCATTTTGGAATTTTACACGCCAATAGTAAACAGTGCTGTCCGAAAAAGGAAAGTTATTGACCTGCCAACGGGCAATATTGCCTGCCGCAATGGGCTGGATTCGGTGCAACGAACTGGTAAATTGAGCCGAAGTATCTATTTCAAAAATATAATTATTGTTGGCTGAAAGCAAGTTAGTGGACTGCGCGATTAGCTCTACGGGGGCATGATTTACAATTGAATATCGTTTTGGAAAAATTGCTGCAAGCCCCGTTTCTGGTACAAAATATTTAACTATTCCAATATTGTTGTTTTCGTTTAGTTCACTGATAGAGTCATTTACATCTACTCTTATTTCAAACGTATTCAGGCCGCTAAGGTTCGGGCGATAATCCTCAATCTTAAGCGTTAAGGTATCTTTGCTTAATACAGGATTAAATGTTTGGGGAGCAAAATTTAATACGCTGCCGTTGCCTGTAGTACGGCGTACGCCAATTTGCATGTTTTTTTTGCTTATTTTACCAAAATTGCTGACAATTACTTGTAGCTCAATGACATTGGTAGCTGCCGAAATGTTGTTGGTGAGTAGCGAAACTTCAGCGTCGGAGGTTTTGTAGTCGGGTTTGGTTGCCCCAAAAACCACAATAGCGGGGTCGCCGTGCAGCAGTGTTTGGGTGGCCGAAATGGTATCCAAAATGCTAAAAGAACCTGTTATTGCATTTTTGGTGGTGATTTTTTGTATTTTTCCTAAAGAAGAACCAAAAAGCGTGTTGTCTGCAAACATATTGGTGTATAGGCCTTTGGCGAATTTATCCAAAACGCTGATAATGCCTTCGTCGGTGTTGGCCATAAAAGCTACTGCACCTTTTTCTTTGGCGAGTACCCAATCTTCGTTGAGGGACATACGCTCTGTAAATATATTTCCTGCAAAACAACCATTGATAAGCACGAAAGGATATTTGTCTTTGTTGTTGTAGCCTTCTTGCGCATTAGAAACGCGTCCCATATCCATATCGGGGCCATCTACGGAGGCATGGCCAAATACATTAATCATGGAAAGTCCTTTGTTGGCTTCTTCGGCTATATTGATAGTTTGTACGATGGCACTAGTGCTTTTGCTAATCAATGTTACGTTGCCGCCAAAATAGTCACCTTCCGCAATGGTTTTGTGTTGGTCGATGAGGCTATGCAAAAGATTGATTTCACCAGTAGAAATACCGCCGCTAATGTGTATCATGTTTTTGCGCCAAAAGTCAGTATAGCCAAGTTGCGCTTGGGATTTTACTTTGTCCAAATAATCCAAAACCATCTGCGGTGTAGTGGCTGCGATGCGTCCAACGGGAATGGCCACGCTGGTTAGATTGTTGTCTAAACCAAATGTAAAAAGGGCATCGCTGGCAGGCAATCCAAATGGAGGAATTAGGTTGTTGGGGGCGTAGGTACTCGAAAAGCGGGTTGTAATTTCCTGCCCTTTGCCGATAAGTAACAGATAATCAGGTTTACGTGTACCCGAAAGCATATAGCTGGCGAATTTGCGAATAGCCCAAGGCGTAGGCTCGCCGTATCCAAATTGGTTAAATATTTGGGATACATCTACTATTAGCGTATCAAAACTACCACCTGCCGCCGAAGCCCGATAGCTGGCATATTCTTTTACCGCATTGGTAGTAGCTCCTGCAGGTTTCATTAGTTTTGGGTGGCTAACGATAATATAATTATGGGCTGATGGATTGATATTGCGGAACGTAATGGGCTGAATTTGAGTGGCTGTAATATTGGAAGTGCTTGTTGTAACCCACAGACGGCGTGTGCTTTGCAGCGAGTCCAAGCCCGTGCGACTCAGTGCGTCGGGTAGGAGTCGGCGTGTATATCCCTCGGTTGTTACGTCCCAAAATGTTGTTCCCGTCGGAATATTTTGCCATGCCAACAGCGCATTGCCTGTATTGGTCGGTTCTATAATCATGGCTTGGGACTGTAGGCCATTGAGGTTGTAGTTCTGGGCATACGTGAATTGAATGGCAGACACAGACGCTGCGTCGGTTGCTCCAGTGCCATAACCTAGTACCGTAATACGTACTTGTAACGTGTTGCCTGTCATTAGGTCATTGGGAACAGTAACCGAACTAGTCGCCCAGTAATATTGTGCAAAACTAACCGTATCTAAGGGTGTAAAACTTATCCCATTGTTGGCGGAGACCGAGATTTGTACGCGGTGTGTCAGGCCATTTTGTCCTGCCAAAAATACGTTGAGTATGGGTTTGGTAGTGGCTGTAAATACTACATTTTTGAGTGGTAGGGTATAGGTTACAGCTTGATTATTTTCTAATAAAGCACCTGTCCAACCTTCGCCATTTCCGTTCCAAGAGGTGTGTACTTTGCCATAATTATCTAAATGTCCTTGACCCAAACTGTACTGATTTTGGAATACTTGCATCGATTCAGTGAGCTGATACGACAGCGGTGTGAGGTTGGTGGGAATAGTTCCGTAATAGCTGATACGCTTGCCCATTTGGCTAAACGTCCAAGTCAGGAAATAGGCCGCCGTGTCCGAATAAATATTTTTGAAGGATTGGGGAGGATGCGCGGGCTTGTAAAGCGGCAAATCTGATTTTCCGTCATTACCTTTGGCATAAAACAAAATATAGTCTCCGTCATTGAAAATGCCGTCTGTTTCGCCTTCTACCGTAATGGCTTGCTCCACGCCTCTGTGCCAAAGTTGCAAGTTGCGCGGCGAAAAGCTGCCGACAGGTACACCTGCTTGTTGGAGCGTGGCGCGGTCTATTCTGTAAATACCTTCGGTTGTAATCGGAATTTTGTAATACGATTGTGCATAATTAATCCACTCATTCCCATAGCTTTGGGCGTGGGCTGTGGTACAAAACAGAATGGTTGCCAATATGAAAATTGCAGTAAGGCTACGGAGTTTCATAAAACAGAAGTTAAGGATTTTGTAGTGAACTATCTTAGTTTTCATCAAATTCAAACTTGGTCAGTGTGTTATTTTTGTAGCAATAAAACTCATAACCTCGCGAATAATTCAGGATAAAAACTTGTTCGAGGGCAATCTTGTCGTATTGCGTTAGTAGTTTTTTATATTTTTCTTGTAAGTGATTGGGCAATTGTTGTTGCGTAATGTCTTTTTCGATTTCGAGCCCTTCGTTCCAATCGTATTCGACAATTACGTTTTTGTCGCGCCAATTCATCATAATTTCTGATTCATTGCCTTTACTTTCCACCAAGATATTATCCTGAACAATAATATTTTGTGAGGTTTTGAGCAATAAAAAAACGCCCGAAGCCGACATAGCCGCATAGCCAATCACCCTGAAAGTACGTTCGCTTATCACAGGCAACAAATATTTAAGCACCCACGAAGACAGAACAGAAGCCAAGGCAATGCCTACACCCAAATAAAACGAGTCGGTCGTATAAGCCCCGACGTACAGATAAGAAGCTATTTTAACGAAATGCAATAACACTTCATTGGCGGCACGTGTGGCGATAATTTCTTCTTTTTTGAGGCCATAATTCAAATAAAACCGATTGAACAGCAGCCCCGCCGCACCCGTAATCCCCGAAACCAAGCCCGTCAGTATGCCAATCAATACCACAGATATTGGGCTTTGCTTTTTGTTATTGCTTGATAATGAATTGGTTGCTATTTTTTTGGGTTTGAAAAATTCATAAAGGTTGGATAGCAGAAACAAGGCAATCGCCAATTGCAAATACAGTGGGTTAATAAACCGAATCAGCCAAACGCCAGCCATCACCGCAGGAATGGAGGCGGGCACAAAAAGCCAAAAAAGTCGCCAGTTGATATTTTTACGAAAAATAACAATGCGCGAAACCGAACTACTAAACGTGCCCAGCGTAAGCGTAAACGGAATGGCTGCCACAGGCAACAAAAGGCCAATCATGGGAATAAGAATAAGGCTCGCACCGCCGCCGCAAATGGCACTTAAACCAAAAGCAAATACTGCGATTACAAAAATGAATAGGATTTTACTAAGCATAATTACACTGTTTTTGAGCAAAAGATATTCCCTTACCAAAGGTAAGATAGATTTGGTTTTTATCCAATATGCTAACGCCGCCGCCGAGCGGTTCGTGTGCGTGCTATGTCGCTGATATTTGGCTTTTTTGAGCATCTTTGCCGCATGAATTTTCTTAAATCTTCTATGATAACCATGCTTTCGGTGGTGGCGCGTGCGTTGGCCGCTTTGAGCATCAACAAACTTTTTGCGTTATACTTTGGAGCAACTGGCGTAGCTTTGCTTTCTCATTTCCAGAATCTTACGGGAATTTTGATAGCCTTACCCAACGATGGCATCAATCGCGGCATGATAAAATACGCTTCTTCGCCCAAGGCTTCCGTGCGGCGCAGGGCATGGCTGGCGGGTTTGGGTTGGCAAGCGTTGGTGATGATTGTTATTACGCTGCTGCTGTGGTTTTTTGGCGATTATTTTTTAGCAGAATTTGAATATAGTAATACGTCGGCGTGGCTGATTGTCTTTTTCGGAGGGCTTTGGCTTTACGCCTTACATTTTTTCTTTTTGGGCGTGCTGCTTTCTGAGCAAAAACTTTTGCCTTACACGTTCATCAATATTGGCGGCAGCGTGGCCGTAGTGCTGATTTGTGGCGTTTTGGTGTGGCAATGGCATACTTCGTTGGGTTGGGCTTTGATTTATTTCTGGATAGGAACAACCTTGGTGGGCTTGTTTTCGTGGGTGTACGTGTGGCGCACGGTGCGTTTTTCGTTGCCTATTCGCTGGCTTTTTTCTACTAAATTTTATCAATTTTTTTGGCGCAATTCTCCTTTTCGGGCGATTGGGGGCTACGTACTGACGGCTTTGGCGGTGGTTACGTTTGGGCGCATGGTGGATTTCCATGTGCGAGAGTACGTGATACATCGGTTTGGCATGGAACAAACGGGTTGGTGGCAAGCGGTGGTCAGGCTCGGCGACTTGTATATTTTGCCCACGACGGCCATTATTAACAGCATTTTTTATCCCAAAATAACCAATAGTTTACCTGATAAAGCCTTGGTACGCAGCTATGTGCGCGAGGTGATGCGCTGGGTTGTGCCTGCGGCGGCTTTGGGTTTTGGGGCAATGTTTTTGGTGAAAGAATACGCGTTGGTGTGGGTCAATGCGGCGGGTTTTGAGCAAGCCGCCTTCCTGATGAAATACCAAATGGCAGGCGATTTTATGAAAGTCATCAGTTATTTTTTTGCCAGTATCGTGGTGGCGCAGGCGCGTGTGCGCTTGATGTTGGTCATGGAATTGTTGTCGGTCAGCGTGTATTTATCTTGTATTTTTACGCTTGCACCTTCGTGGGGTATCGAAGGAATTGCGCTTTCGCATTTGATACGTTATTGCTTCTATACCAGTACGTTATATGCGTTGTATCGTTATCATTTCAGAAATAATGGAGAGCTAATGTAGTGGGGTTTATCAAAGAATAAATATGTTTTTGTGCTTTGTTTTTCGGGTATATAAATTACAAATACTTGCGCTAAAAACAATTTTGCCCAATGCACTTTTGGAGTATGCTAGATCTTGAATAAGTATTATTTTTGTTTGCCGCCAGACAATGTATTTTGTACGATGTGCGACGAATTATGCTTATTTTTTTGATAAAATAACAAGGTTAATCCCCTTTTAATGTTAGATTTGATTTTATGCACTAATATTGACCAGATTGTTAATTGATACATGATATTTATTCAACAACTATTCTTACCGTAAAAGTATTATGAAAATAATTCTAAAATACATTATTGCGCTACTGCTGCTCTGTCATTCAAGTCTTTGGGCGCGGGATTGGCGCGTGAATACGTTGCCCAAGCCGCCAGATGGGAATTTGTGGGCAGTGTCTAACCCCGACAGTCTTTTGTCAGCGGAGGAAGTAGCCAAACTCAACACACTTCTATCTGATATTGAACAAAATACATCGTCTAAAATTACGGTGGCAGTGGTGATGTCCATTAACGACGAAGTGCCCAAAGTTTTTGCCAACCAATTGTTTGATTATTGGGGAATGGGGCGCGAGGATAATACCATGCTTATTCTGTTTGTGCGCGATTTGCAACGCATGGAATTTGAAGTAGGGGCGCGGCTACGCTATGTATTGCCCGAAGACCTTTGCGTGCAGATTCAGCAGGAAAAAATGATGCCTGCTATTCGCAAAAAAGAGTACGGACAAGGGCTTATCAAAGGCGTAGAAAAAATGTCGGATATTGTAAACGAAAATAAAGATTTGCTCTTGGATACCGACCAAGAGTTGAGTTTTGCGTATGTGAAACGACACGGCTTTATACGATTGCGCAGTAAGGCTTTAGAGATTTATATTGGCCTGACCGTCTTGACGTTGCTTGCTTATATTGTCGTGTTGTTTAGGGCTATGATTACGCATGATTTTTATAAAAAATACCAAACCCTCAAGTTCTTTTCCATGTACGTTTGGTGGGTGCTGTTCCCAGTGCCATTTGTGGGGCTGTTTTTCTTTACCAAATACCTGATGAAAAAATGGCGCGATGCTCCGCGCAACAGCCCAACCACAGGCAAGCCAATGCACAAACTCACGGAAGAGGAAGAAGATGTGTATTTGCAAGCGGGTCAAATAGCCGAAGAAAGCGTGAAAGCCGTTGATTATGACGTATGGGTTTCGGGTGAGCCAAACGATATAATGATTCTCTCGTACAAAACGCGTTTTTCGAGATATACAAAATGTCCGAATTGCGGATTCCGCACGTATTACGAAGTTTATGACAATGTCGTAGAGTCGGCCACGTATGCGGGAACAGGCAAGGCCGAACGCAAACAAGTGTGTATGCAATGCAAATACGAACACGTGGTTACTTACACGATTCCGAGCAAAGCACGACACGGCGGCCAAAAAACAACTATCAAAAAGGCCATCAAACGCAGTATGCGCCCAGATTCTGAATCTAACAATCAGCCTTCATAATTTTAGATAATTGAAAAAGTGCCCAAAACGGCCAAGAATGATTCGTGCATTACGATAGTTCTTGGCCGTTTTGGGTTTGTTGGGGTGTATTGTGCTAATATTTTCTACCAAGATACCAAGCCTAAAGGCTTTTGACTGTTTCTTACAAATCCGTTAGGATTGAAATCTTTGTAGCAATTAATCAAATAAATATTAACCGCTAACCAATAAAAAAGGCTTCCGTGCATGATGCGCAGAAGCCTTTTTTATTGATGAAATATAAACTATTAAGCCAAGTTAATGACTACACAACGGTTGTTGAGAATGTCATCTTCTACGGTTTTGTACTTTACGTCTCTGCGAATTTCGCCGTTGGCGTAGCGCACGGTTACGCGTTCGTTGCGGTCAGTTTTGTCCGAGCGAACAGGGGCTTGCTTCGGAGCTGGTGCCTCTGGTTCGTCTTCCAATGCCACGCGTGTGCGTACAAGACTGTCAGCCTCTTCTTTTTGCAATTGGAGGCGTTGCGGTGGCTCTTGGCGCACTGGTACAGGCTCTTGAATGATTTGTTGCACTGGTGCAGATTCTTCTTGCGGAATGCCCGATTTGAACAAGAACCCGATTATCTCTTCGTTTACGTGGTTGATAAAGGCTTTGAATAAGTTGAAAGACTCAAATTTATAGACTAACAATGGGTCTTTTTGTTCAAATACTGCGTTTTGTACCGATTGTTTCAAATCGTCCATTTCGCGCAAATGCTCTTTCCAAGCGTTGTCGATGAAGCCCAACGAAACATATTTTTCCAATGCTTTATTCACTTCCATACCGCTATTTTCGATAGCTTTTTTCAATGGAACATAAATTTGCATGTGGAATTTGCCATCCGTGAACGGAACTACAATGTTTTCGATTAGTTCGCCGCGCTCTTGGTGCAACTGCTGGAACACAGGCAAAGTCATTTCCGCGATTTGGCGGCAACGTTCGTTGTAATAGCTCTGAACCTCTTTGTAGAGTTTTTGTAGCAATTCAGGTTGTTTCAAACGGCCAAATTCATCTTTGCTAATGGCTGGATTGAAGCCGTACAGGTGCATACACTGCAACTTGAAGTTGTCGTAGTCGCCGCTTGGCTTGTTGTTTTCCAAAATATTATCACAAGACGAATAAATAATGCTCATTACATCAAGTTGCAAACGCTCTCCGAACAAGGCATTACGACGACGTTTGTAAATTACTTCGCGTTGCGAGTTCATCACGTCATCATATTCCAACAAACGCTTACGAATGCCGAAGTTATTTTCTTCTACTTTCTTCTGAGCGCGTTCGATAGAGCTGGTAATCATCGAATGTTGAATTACTTCGCCTTCTTCCAAGCCCATTTTGTCCATCCAATTCGCGATTCTTTCCGAACCGAACAAACGCATCAAGTTATCTTCCAAACTCACGAAGAATTGCGAAGAACCTGGGTCACCCTGACGGCCAGAACGTCCGCGTAACTGTCTGTCCACACGGCGCGACTCGTGGCGTTCCGTACCGATAATGGCCAAACCGCCTGCCGCTTTAGATTCTGGTGTTAGTTTAATATCCGTACCACGACCCGCCATGTTGGTAGCAATGGTTACGGTACTTGATTTACCTGCTTCCGCAACGATTTCGGCTTCTTTTTGGTGGTATTTTGCGTTCAAAACTTGGTGCTGAATGCCACGCATTTTGAGCAAACGACTCAAAATCTCCGAAATTTCGACCGAAGTAGTACCCACCAACACTGGGCGGCCTTGCTTGGTCAAAGTTACGATTTCTTCTACTACCGCATTGAATTTCTCACGCATGGTTTTGTACACCTTGTCTTGTTCGTCTTTGCGGGAAATTTGCTTGTTGGTCGGGATTACAACCACATCCAACTTGTAGATTTGGTAAAATTCGCCTGCTTCCGTTTCGGCAGTACCCGTCATACCAGCAAGTTTGTGGTACATACGGAAATAATTTTGAAGCGTAACCGTTGCGTAAGTTTGCGTTGCGTCTTCGATTTTAACGTTTTCTTTCGCTTCGAGTGCTTGGTGCAAACCATCCGAATAACGGCGGCCTTCCATGATACGACCTGTTTGCTCATCTACGATTTTGATTTTACCGTCCATGATCACATATTCGGTATCTTTTTCAAAAAGCGTGTAAGCTTTGAGCAACTGTTGGATGGTATGGATACGCTGTGTTTTCTCTGAATATTCGTTGATTACTCTGTCTTTCAGTGCCAAACGGTCTTCTTCAGGCAATCCTTTGTCTTTTTCGATAGCCCCCAATTCTACCCCCAAATCCGGTAGGATAAAGAAATGTGGGTCTTCGCCGCCTGCCGTAATAAAGTCAATGCCTTTTTCGGTCAGGTCAATGCTGTTGTGCTTTTCGTCAATCACAAAATACAATGGACGGTCAGCCTCAGGCATCATTTTAGAGTTATCTTGTAGGTAAAACGATTCTGTTTTGTTCAAAATCGCTTTGTTACCAGTTTCACTCAAATATTTAATCAAAGGTTTGTTTTTAGGTAAACCTCTGTACGCTCTGAACAATGCGATGCCGCCTTCTTTCTCGTCGCCAGCCGCTATTTTCTTTTTGGCATCAATCAAATATTGATTTACCAATTGTTTTTGCGCTTCTACGAGGCGTGCTACGCGTGGTTTGAGGGCATCAAATTCGTGTTGGTCGCCGCGTGCCATTGGGCCAGAAATAATCAAAGGCGTACGAGCATCGTCAATCAACACGGAATCCACTTCGTCCACCATTGCGTAATGCAATTTGCGTTGAACGAGTTCTTCGGGGCTGTTGGCCATGTTATCGCGCAGATAATCAAAGCCAAATTCGTTGTTGGTACCGTAAGTAATATCTGCGGCGTAAGCCTTGCGACGGGCAGGGGAGTTTGGTTCGTGTTTGTCGATGCAATCCACGCGCAAGCCATGAAACTCAAACAATGGAGCCATCCATTCCGAGTCACGTTTGGCGAGGTAGTCGTTCACGGTTACGATGTGTACACCGCGTTTTGCTAATGCGTTAAGGAAGGCTGGGAGGGTAGCAACGAGTGTTTTACCTTCACCTGTGGCCATTTCCGAGATTTTGCCCTGATGCAATACGATACCACCAATAATTTGTACGTCGTAGTGCTGCATTTCCCATGTCATTTCGGCACCTGCCGCATACCATGTTTTGTGCCAAACGGCGGAGTCGCCTTCAATCACAACATTGGATTTGAGGCCAGCGATTTCGCGGTCGAAGTCGGTGGCTGTTACGCGCAAACTACCATTTTCTTTGTAGCGGCGTGCTGTATCTTTTACGATAGCAAAAGCCACAGGTAGTACTTCCATGAGCACTACTTCCAATTGCTTGTTGCGTTCGAGTTCAAGTTTATCTATTTGTTTGAAAATACCGTCTTTGCTGCGAATATCCAATTGCGGATTTTCGGCGATTTGGGTGTGTAGCGCAGCGATTTGGCTGTCAATATCGGCCAAAAAAGTATCAATGGTGTTTCTTACTTCTTGCGTTTTGGCGCGTAATTGGTCGTCAGTCAGGTTTTTGAGCAGAAGCCATTGACTGTTCACCTCGTGCACATACGGGAGCAATTTTTTGATGTCTTGCTCTGATTTTGTGCCAAACAGCTTGGTAATTCCTTTTGTAATGAGATTTAACATAATGACAAGTATTGTTGAGAAGGTATGCGTGCCGCGCAATAGGGCGTTTGCGGCGGTGCAAATGTATAACTTTTTTTTCTATAAGCTCAAAATGCACTACAAAAGCCTTTCCGTAAATACAAAAGCTGTCATATTGTCCTGATAAAAATGTTTTTTGCGAAATAATGGCAGTGTGCCGGGCTTTTCGGCTGCCGAGATAGTAGTTTTTCTGGCTTAAAGGAGCTTGTGTAAGGTCTGTGTTATACTACTCTTTTATTCAAGAAACATTGGTGCTTCTGTTGCGTATAATACATTTTTAACGAATTGGTAAATTGTATTATTTGTAGTGATTGTGTATCATTGTATGATCATTTAGACTTCATAATATACTCTAATTTTATTTTTGAATAATATTTTAAAAAAATGTAATTTATTTTAGCTAATTTACTTCAATTACCTACACTTATGGAAAAATTTGACAACTGCTATTCATGGAAGTGGCATTTATTTTTTTGTGCTTTACTGTTTTTCCCTACTTGGAGTTGGGCTCAAGGAACAACTTGTGGGGGAGCAAATAATCTGGTGGTAAATGGGCCTGGCATAACAGCCACGATAAATGACGCAACAAGTAGTGGGACGGCAGCAGTTTGCGGAACTAACGTACGTCGTGAAGGTTGGTATGTGTTTACGACGACGGATGTGGCCGATGTAACTATTACGCTTACGGGCAATTACAATCCCGCCATTCAGCTGCTTAGTGGAGCCTGTAATGGAACGCAGGTTGCTTGCCAAAATGCGAATGGAAGTGCTGGGGCTGGAGGCTCAAGTACCGAAACCCTGACGCGCACTTCATTGGCGGCAGGAACGTATCTGGTTCGTGTCGTGAACCTTACAACCAACAATATGTCTGTAACGGAGTTGTCTGTAGATGCTGCTTATCCTTGCGTTGCGCCAACCGCTCAACCAACCGCACTTTCGCTTACGCCTGCTTCAGCTTCGGCCATTAATGGCTCGTTTACGGCTGCTACTGGTTCGCCTTCGGGTTATTTGGTGGTGCGTAGTACAAGTAGTACGCTTTCTGTATCACCGACTGACGGCACTACTTATACAGTAGGTGGTACGCTTGGCGGTGGAACTGTGGTAGCTGTTACGTCAGGAACTACTTTTAGCACTACAGGGCTTGTGGCCAATACAAGGTATTATTTTTTTGTATTCGCTTACAATAACACATCGTGTATCAATGGCCCAAAATATCGCACAGCTTCTCCCTTGTCTGATGATGCCATTACTTGCCTGTCGGCTCCTACAGCCCTGACGAGCAGTAGTATTACGTACAACTCTGCGACTGTGGGCTGGGGAACTGTTGCGGGAGCAGCTTCTTATACGTTGGAATGGAAACTATCTTCTTCGGCTACTTATACAGCCGTAACAGGCATTACTGCAACAACTTACAGCCTGACAGGTTTGGATTATGCGGTATCGTATGATTTTAGGGTAACTGCATTGGGAACTTCTTGTAATAGTGCAGTTTCGTCTGTGGCATCTTTCACGACAAGTTGTCCTGCGTCGAACTCTGTAAACGTTGTAGATGGTTTTGAAACGGCTTGTTCTTTCTGGACTTTAGTGAATGGCTCGCAAACCAATAAGTGGTATATTGGTACAGCTACTAAACGAGCGGGCACTAAATCGATCTATATTTCTAGTAATGGAGGTACAAATAATGACTATACTAATAATTCTTCTGTAACACACTTTTACAGAGACATTGTTTTCCCTGCCAACAAGTGCTATACCTTAAAGTTTTATTATAAAAGCAACGGAGAGGCCAATGATTACTTGCGCGTATTTTTAGTGCCCACCTCTACTACTGTTACGGCAGGCACGCAGCTTACCGCTGGCCAGATTGGTAATACTTATTCTGGGCAAAATGCTTATACACAAGCATCTATTAAGTTGAATAGTGCTACGATTGCAGGTACGACACAACGTTTGGTTTTTAGTTGGAGAAATAATAATAACAATAGAAACCAGCCGCCGGCTTCCATTGATGACATCGAAGTTGTGGTAGAAGATCCTACTGTTCCTTCGGGGGCGGCTTCGCTTGTCTCGCCCACCAGTGGTGTGATGAACTTGTGTAGTGCTCCAACGCTTTCGTGGCTTGCACCAACCAATACAGATTGTAATGCGGCCACTGGATATGATGTTTATGTGCAAACCAATAACACAACTTTTACTACTCCAGTAGCTACCAATATTACGACCACTACTTATACGCCTTCTGGCCTGTCTATGGGGACATATTATTGGAAAATAGTGCCTCGCAATATTTCGGGAGCATATCCCGTAGCCTCTTGTCCTGTGTGGTCGTTTAACATAGGGGCTGGTGTCGCCGCAAATGAAATGGCTTGTACGGCTTATAATCTGCCTTTGGGCGTAAATTTGGGGGGAGATAATAAGTGCGCAACGGGCACGGGTGAGCCTGCCGCTCCTACAGGCTGGACTACAGGAACGCTCAATACCGTTTGGTATAAAGTAACAGCTCCAGCTTCTGGGCGATTGAAAATACGCACTACATTAGGAACACTCACAGATACTCAAATACAATTGCTTTCGGCAACGAGCTGTAGCGGAACGTTCATGTCTATTGCAGTAAATGATGATGCGCCATCGTGTGGTTTGTCGTCGTACAAAAACTCTCAATTGTCGGTTACAGGCCTGACGGCGGGAGCTACCTACTATATTCGTGTAGATGGCGGTGATGATTTGGTAGGTACCTTTAATATTATGGCCGTTGACGGCAATGGCAATTTCCCTACTTCAGCAGGGCAAGCTTGTTCGGCTACAGTGCCTGTATGTAATGCGACTATGAATGTTGGTAATCCTGGTTATCAAGGGATTGGCTTTGAATGTGATTTCTCTGTTGCTGGTTGTTTGGGAGCAGGTGAACGTGGAGTTGTTTGGTATAAAATCCCTGTAAATGCGTCTGGTCAATTGATATTTAATATTATTCCAAACGATTATAATGGAGTTGTTGATGATGAAACAGATTATGACTTTGCTGTATGGAAAGTAACTAGCTCGCTATTGACCCCAAATAATAATGGGGCAGCGATAGCTTGTAGTGCTATTAGTACAGGTGGGGAAGCTCCAACTCCGTTACGTTGTAATTATAGTGCTTTAGGGGTTACGGGTTTGGCTCCGTCTGGGGCTTCACCTGTAGAATACCCTAATTATGACGATGCTTATGAAGATCCGATCAATGTGCTAGCTGGCGAGGAGTATGTATTGGTTATTAGTAATTATGCGAATAGTACATCTGGCTTTACGATTACTTTTGATGACGATAGTCCTGTGGCATATCCTACCTCCGCCTCTGTGTCGTCGGTTACATGGACGGGAGCTATTGATACCGATTGGTTTAAGGCTGAAAACTGGGGTGGATGTACAATTCCTGACCAAAATATTGACGCTCAAATCTCGCCTGCGGCAGCCAATCAACCGATTCTGACGGGTAATGCTTCTTGCAAAAACCTTATTATTAACCTAGATGCGAAGCTGACCATTAGTTTGGGTGGCCGAATTGATATTTATGGGGATTATAATAATGCGGGAGCGTTGTCAGCACTATCTTCCTCAACAATGCGTTTTTTGGGAGTAGCTACGCAAAATCTGATAGGCAATTTGGTGAATGAGAGTGCATTGCCGAATGTAACAGTGAACAAAACGTTGGGAAGTGTTGTGCAGCAGCAAGATATGCAACTCACTGGTACGTTTACGACCAATGCAACGGGTGTTTATAATGCCAGTGGCAAGCGTTTAACGTTGGCAGGTGATTTTGTTAATAATGGTACGTTTACTGCAGGAAGCGGAGGTGTGTTAGTATTTGATGGTATTACAGACCAAAATTATACTAACGCAGGAGAAGTGGAAAGCGTTGTCGTTAATAATGGTGGAGGTGCAAGTGTGTATGTGAACCTGAATAGTAATATGGTACTTTCGAGTACGGGTACACTGACGTTTACTTTAGGTAACATCAAGACAACACCTAGTTATGAAGTGAGAGTTAAAAATCGTAGTGTCAGTGCCATTAGTGCCGCCGCCAGTAGCTATGTGTGGGGTTATTTGCGCCGTTATGTGAATAGCACAGGTAGTTATACTTTCCCGCTGGGTATTGCGCAAGCCAACCCTGCTACTGTCAATTTTACGTCGGCTACTACCATAGATAACTTGCGCGGCAGATTTGGCATCACGCCAAGCTATACTGTGCCTTTTGCGGCGGTGATTGCTGAAGCTAGTACGGTAGCAGGTTGTAACCAACCTACTTATAACCAAGACGGCGGACGTGTCAATACAGGAAGTTGGGAAATAAGTGCCTTTAATTCTGCATTGAACCAAATCACAGGAGATGGTGTATATACGGTTAGCCTTTCGGCGAATGGTTTTACCAATGGAGGGAAATATGCCACTATTGCGAAAAATGGAGCCTTGTCTGGTACTCGTGTAGGCTGTTCAGATCCAAGTTCGGGTACTGTTACGGTGTCTCGTGCTGGCCTGACGGGCTTTTCAGAATTTGATGTGGTGCAAGCTGCCGAAGGTAGTTTGCCAATTACATTGGTTTCGTTGCGTGCTGTTGCTCAGAAAAATAACATTGGTGTATATTGGAGCACTGCACAAGAGCACAACAACGCGTATTTTGAGGTGTTGCGTAGCTCGGATAAGATGCACGAACCTAAAGTTATTGGCATTGTCAATAGTTGGGGTGATAGCAAAGTGCTTCATCAGTATTACTATGAAGACAGAGACGTAGAATCTGGGGTAGTTTACTATTATTCGTTACGTCAGGTGGATAGAGATGGGGGCTTTAGTTTCACACATAAGGTGTATGCTTCGTTGGGCTCACTAGTCTCCACTAGTGTGCGATTGTATCCTAATCCTGTTTCAAAACACCAAAACAGCACGGTAGAATTTTTAGCCCCAATATCAGGGAATGTGGACGTACAAATACTCGATATTTTGGGTAGAGTCTTGTGGCATAAAAACAGTTACTTAGATGCTGGCTATCATTTGGTGGAGTTGCCAACCAGCACGCTTCTGAGTGGGACTTACCATATCAATATCGCAGGAGATAATTTGTCTGAAAATGTCAAACTTATAGTCGTGCAATAGCTAAATTATTATTACATACTACCATTACAAAAAAAGCAACTATAATTTATAGTTGCTTTTTTTGTATATAAATAATTCTGGTAAAGTGGATGCCAATATTTTTTATTAAAAAAAATAGAAATATTATTTTGTTTATATTGGTATATACAACAGGTGTTTGCTATTTAATTTTGATTTTTGCTTTATTTTTAAAATTATATTTTGTTTTTGTTTTTATTTCAGCTTATTTGATTTGCTTTTTTTGTTTTTGTATAAAATATAATTTAGATTTGCTTTGTTTGGTAGATTTGAAAAAAGTCTAAAAAAAGGCCATGATTAGTGTGTTTTGCTTAAATTTTAAGTCGAATTGTTATTAAAATAAAATTACTATTACTTAATCAAGATGCTTATGAGAAACGCTTACAAGAACAAAAATTATTGGTTATTAATACTTCTTCTGCTGGCTCCACTAGTGAGTTTTGGGCAAGGAACTACTTGCGGAGGATCCACGTCTCTGACGGTAAATGGAGCTGGTGTAACGGCCACGATAAATGACGCAACAATTAATGGAACTGCAACAGTGTGTGGAAGAACCGTAACGAGGGAAGGCTGGTATTCTTTTACCCTTGCCTCGTTTTCTGACGTAACTATAACATTAGCTGCCAATCGTAATCCAGCCATTCAGTTGCTGAGTGGTACTTGTGCTAGCCTTACAGAAGTGTCTTGCGCTAACAATGGAGGGTCTGGTGTAACAGAAACGCTTACGCTATCATTAGCAGCAGGAACTTATCATGTGCGGGTTGTTAATGTGGGCAAAGATAATAATATGAGTGTAAGTTCTTTGACGGTTGTGGCATCGGCTTGTACAGCTCCGACTGCATCGGCATCTGCTCCGTCGCCAGCATCAGGCTCTACCCTGACGGGATGTGCTGCACCAACACTTTCTTGGACGGCTCCAGCACTTACAGGATGTAAGGCTGCTACGGGTTATGATGTGTACTTTGGTACGGCAGCTACGCCCACTACATTAGTTTCTTCTAATCAAGGTCTAACGAGTTATTCACCTTCTGGCTTGAGCTCCAGCACTACTTATTATTGGCAAATAGTGCCTCGTAACTCTTATGGTGCGTATGCCAAAGCCTCTTGCCCCGTATGGAGTTTTACGACAAGTGCTACAGTAGTATCGAATACTCCTAATATTACAGAAAATTTTGAAAGCACTTGCTTTCCTTGGACGATTGTAAACGGCTCGCAGACTAATAAATGGGTGGTGGGTACGGCCACAAAAAATGCAGGAGCAAAATCTATTTATATTTCTAATGACGGAAGTTCTAATGCTTATGATGTAAATGCAACTTCAGTAGTACATTTTTATAGAGATATAACTTTTCCTGTTAATCAATGTTATAATTTGAGCTTTTATTACAAAGGGCAGGGTGAAGGTTCTTATGACTATTTAAGAGTTTATTTAGTGCCTGTAACGACTACTATTACGGCGGGAACGCAATTGGCTTCGGGTCAAATTGGTACAACCTATAATGTGCAAGATGCTTATTCTCAAGTGTCTTTGAATTTGGATAATGCGGCTATAGCTGGAACTACCCAACGATTGGTATTTAGTTGGAGGAATGATGCATCATTAGGAACGCAGCCCCCTATTTCGATAGACGACATTGCTATTACGGCATCTTTGCCGTCTGTACCAGTGGCGGCGGCGACTATTTCTTCCCCTGCCAATGGTGCGGCCAATCTTTGTAGTGTGCCAACGCTTGCTTGGACGGCTCCGTCTAACACGGGTTGTAATGCAACTACTGGCTATGATGTTTATTTGCAAACGAACAGCACTACATTTACGACACCTGTATCAACGAATCAAACTGCCACTAATTATATTTCAGCTTCAGCATTACCGATAGGCACTTATTACTGGAAAATAGTACCACGCAACAGCGCAGGAGCGTATCCCATTGCTTCTTGCCCTGTTTGGTCGTTTAGTGTAGGCGCGGGTACTGCTGATAATGATGTGGCTTGTACGGCTATTAATCTGCCATTGGGTGTGAATTTGGGAGGCGATAATAGTTGCGCCAATGGCACTGGTGAGCCTGCTGCTCCAGGTGCTTGGACGGCAGGCAATTTGAATACGGTATGGTACAAGGTTACAGCCCCAGCCTCAGGCCGTTTGAAAATTCGTACAACATTAGGTACATTGGCTAATACACAAATTCAATTGTTTTCTGCTACAAGTTGTAGTGGGACGTTTACTTCTATTGCGGCTAATGATGATGCGCCAACGTGTGGTTCTTCTTCTTATACCAATTCTGAAATCACAGCTACAGGCCTTACCGCTGGCGCGACGTATTATATCCGTGTGGACGGTTATAGCAATCAGGTTGGTACGTTTAATATAATGGCCGTGGATGGTAGCGGCAGCTTTCCTACTTCAGCGGGGCAGGCTTGTTCGGCCAGTGTGCCTGTTTGTAACTCCAGTATGACGATTGGCAATCCTGGTTATCAGGGGATTGGTTACGAATGTGATTTTGCTTCGGCTGGCTGTTTGTCTTCTGGCGAACGTGGTTCTGTTTGGTACAAAATCCCTGTGAATGCAGCAGGTCAATTGATATTTAGCATCATTCCGAATGATTATGATGGGGTGGTAGGAGATGAAACGGATTATGACTTTGCCATATGGAAAGTGAAAAGTTCGGTGCTTAGTCCGCTGAATAATGATACAGCTGTGGCGTGTTCGTCTATTTCTGATCCCTTAGATCCTCCAACACCCTTGCGTTGTAATTATAGTTATTTGGGTGTAACAGGGGTTGATGTGTCGGGTAATGCACCAAGTGCATATCCAGGCTATGACGCTGCTTATGAGCTGCCGATTAATGTAGTGTCAGGAGAAGAGTACTTGTTGGTTATCAGTAATTATACGAACAGTACCTCTGGTTTTACGATTACGTTTGACGATGTATCTCCAGTTGCCTATCCAACGGCAGCGTCCGTGTCGTCTGTTACTTGGACTGGTTCTATTGATACAGATTGGTTTAAGAAGGAGAACTGGGGTGGTTGCGAAATACCAAACGCGAATATAGATGCACAGATTTCGCCCTCCGCCGCCAATCAGCCCATTATAACGGGTAATGCTACGTGTAAAAGTTTGATAATCAATCTAGACGCTAAAGTAACAATAGGCTTAGGTGGACGTGTAGATATTTATGGTGATTATAATAATGCAGGTATTCTGACGGCATTGCCTACGACTACAATGCGATTTTTGGGTACTGCCGCTCAAACTTTGATAGGTAATCTAATCAATGAAAGTGCCTTGCCAAATGTAACCATCAATAAAACAGCAGGTAGCGTAACGCAACAACAAGATATGGAGTTGAATAGTACTTTTACTATTGCCAATGGTGTTTATAATGCTAATAGTAAACGTTTGACCGTCGGGGGTAACTTTACTAATAATGCTACATTTAGCCCTGGCACTGGAGGTATATTAGAGTTTGATGGTACTGCTGATCAGACTTATACGAATGCTGGAATAATCGATTTGGAGAATGTAGTTATCAATAATGGCGGCGGCGTAGGGGTTTATGTGAATCTTGGAAGTAATATGATACTTTCTAACACAGCAACACTTATGTTTACATTGGGCAGTATTAAGACGACCACTAGTTATGAGGTGCGCGTGAAAAATAGAGCAGTAGGTGCAGTAAGTAGTGCTGCAGGTAGTTATGTGTGGGGCTATTTGCGCCGTTTTGTGAATAGTACAGGAAGTTATACGTTTCCGTTGGGTGTAGCGCAAGCAAACCCTGTAACAGTAAATTTCACAGGATCGACAACGATCGATAATTTGCGTGGTCGTTTTGGTATAACACCAAGCTATACCGTTCCATTTGCAGCAGTAATTGCGGAAGCAAGTACCGTTGCGGGTTGTAATCAGCCAACTTATAACCAAGATGGCGGTCGCATCAATACGGGCACATGGGAGGTAAGTGCTTTCAACTCGGCATTGACCCAAATTACTGGCGACGGTACTTATACGATTAGTATTACTGCCAATGGGTTTACAAATGGCGGCAAATATGCGACGATAGCCAAGAATGGAGCCTTGTCTGGTACTCGCGTAGGCTGTTCAGATCCAAGTTCGGGTAGTGTAACGGTGTCTCGCAGTGGCTTGAGTGGTTTCTCTGAATTTGATATAGTGCAAGCAGCGGATGGAACCTTGCCTGTAACCTTGTTGTCTTTGCGAGCATCGAGCAAAGGGCATAGCATCGGCGTTTATTGGGCAACAGCGCAAGAACAAAACAATGCATACTTTGAGGTATTGCGTAGCACAAGCAACTCAGGAGAGACTGTTGTAATAAGCAAAGTGTCGAGCTTTGGAGATAGTCGCGAAGTTCACAACTATTATTATGAAGACAAGAACGTAGAATCTGGGGTTGTTTATTACTACTCGTTGCGTCAGGTGGACAGAGACGGCGGTTTTAGTCTAAGTCATAAAGTTCATGCGTCGTTGGGTATGTTGGAAGAAGGAGGATTGACATTGTATCCGAATCCAATGTCTTCTGCTCAAAACTGTAAGTTAGAGTTGTTATTGCCACAATCTGATAAAGTAGAAGTAACTGTTACGGATGTTTTGGGTCGCCCAATTTATCGCCATGGATATGAGTTGGCGGGAGGTTTCCATATCTTAGAATTGCCAACAAAACACTTGAAAACGGGCACATATCACGTAACACTGTTGGGCGATAACATATACGAGACTACTAAATTGATAATCGTTAAATAATAAAATAAACTTAGCCAGATACGGCTAGATGCAGAAAAAAGCTGCTGTAAGAGTTTATTTATATTGAAAAAGTGGGTAGTGTTATTTTCTAAAAAGAATAATACTACCCACTTTTTTGTGCCAGAGTCAATAGATTTCTTCCCCAAGAAATAACCAACATTATTATTGATGGGCGGCTAATTTCCAACAAGAACCATTCTGTTATATCTTATTTTTCAGTTACTTATGAATATAGTAATTTTGTTATTTAGAAAAATTCTAAATAATTTCTTGCAAGTTAAAATCTATAAACCTACTTTTGTCTTATTATTTAGAATAAATCTAATTAAAAATAATGAAGACAAAATCTATCTGTTTCTTTTTGGGATTGTTTGCTTGGCTCAATGCAGTGGCGCAAAACGCCCAACAAGTAAGCATTCGGGGAAAGGTACAAAACCATAAGGGTGAAATCGTGCTTGCTTCCGTGTGGGTCAAAAATCTGCGCATCGGGCAAAGCACAGAGCCAGACGGTACATTTTTGCTTCAATTGCCTGCGGGGAAACATACGATTACGGTTCAATGCGTTGGTTATGAGGTTTTTGAAAAAGAAATAGAAGCCGCCGCAGCGCAAGATTTGGGCGCGGTAATTTTGTCCGAAAAGCAAAGTTTACTCAATGATGTAGTCGTAACGGGGCAGTTTACGCCGCAGTCGGTCAAAAATTCGGTCTATAAAGTTCGTACTATTTCCCAAGAACAAATAAAAAGACGTGCGGCCACATCGGTAACGGCGGTGTTGAGTACGGAACTTGGAATGCGTTTTTCCAATGACCTCACGCTGGGCACAACCGACGTGCAACTCATGGGAATGTCGGGGCAAAACGTAAAAGTGCTTTTGGACGGCGTGCCACTCGTGGACAGAGGTACAACCCGCGAGAGTTTGGGACAAATTGATATTAACACCATCGAAAGAATTGAAATCGTAGAAGGCCCCATGTCGGTGAGCTACGGAACAGACGCGCTGGCAGGAGTAATCAATATTATTACCAAGAAAAAAAATACACCTTCGGCTTGGACGGTTTCCGCCCGCCTACAAGAAGAAACTGCCAGCAAAGAATATGAACCTCTTGATGGTGAAGGTGCTCATAACCAAATGATTGGATTGGGTTGGCAACACAAAGGCTTGCAGGTTTCGGGCAATTTGACGCGCAATACTTTTGGCGGTTGGCAAGGCTCTTATACGGGCAGAGCCAAAGAATGGATGCCCAAAGAACAGTATTTGACTACGGCCATGTTGGGCTATGGCAAAAGCCGCTGGAACGTGTGGTACAGGCTGAATCAAACCAACGAAACCCTGAAAAGTTTGGGAAATACTTATATCAATACGGCCACCAAACATTTGGCCGCCACAGACAAGCACTATGTAACAAATCGTTGGTTTCATCAGGCACAAGGCGATTATACTTGGAACGAAAAACACAGCCTTACGGCGGCTTTGGCTTACACGGATTATTCGCGCGAAACGCAGACTACCGACATAGATTTACAAACCAACAAACGCACGCTTTCTTTGGAGCAAGGCGCACAAGACAAAGCCACTTTTCAGACGGTGTTTGGGCGCGTAACGGCGCAACATGCTTGTTCTGAGTTGTTTTCGGTGCAGCATGGCTTGGAACTTAACCACAACGCAGCCACAGGCCAACGCATCGCAGGAACGCCCAAAATTACGGATTTGGCTTATTTCATTTCGGCAGAGCTAAAACCAACGGATTGGATGAATTTGCGACCAGGTTTGCGTTTTGTTAAAAACTCGGTGTACGATGCGCCGCCTGCTATTCCGTCGCTAAACACCAAGTTCAAACTTTGGCCAACGCTGGATTTGCGCATGGCGTATGCACGTGGTTTTCGTTCACCTTCGCTGAGCGAACTTTACTTTACTTTTTTTGATAGCAACCATTCCATCAAAGGCAACACGAATCTGAAGGCCGAATATTCCAATAGCTTCAATACGTACTTTGCTTGGCAGGCGGTTTCTAAATCGCGTTTGAGCCTGAACGTGTCGGTAGGAGGGTTTTACAATACTTTCAAAAACTTGATTTCGATTGGCTCAGACCCCACCAACGCACAGATTTACACGTACTTAAATGTTGATAAAAACAAAACGTTGGGTTTGGTGTGGAACAATACGCTTCAGTGGCAAAACCTTCAGGCCGAAGTGGGCTACTCGCGTATCGGTCGGTACAATCAGCTGGCCAGTAGCGAAGATTTGCCCGAATTTGTGTGGGCAGATGAGCTAAACGCAACGCTTCATTACAACTTCCCCAAAGCCAATGCCAGCATTAGTTTTTATTACAAATATACGGGGCAATTGCCGCGCTATCAGTTGGGTACGGACAGCAACGGCGGCGAGGCGGTACATCTTACCAAAACGCTGGATTTTCATACCGCAGACCTGACTGTCAATAAGTTATTTTATAAATATTATACGCTTACGGCTGGGGTAAAAAACATCTTTGATGTAACGAGCATCAATAACACGACCACCGACACGGGGGCGGCGCATAGCTCGGCCGGGGCTGTACCTGTGGCTTATGGCAGGTCGTACACACTGGGCATTTTGTTCCAGATTCATTAGAAAAATCAATTCTACTTATTCTAAATTAATATTAAAAATCTCATGAAAAAATTCTTTAACCGACTGTTTATTGTATGTGCTTTGGCCGTTTCGGTGGCTGCTTGTAAAGATGATGATACTGAATTGCCAGACAATTTGGCCAGTTTTACCACCACCACACAAGGCATTGAGAGTAATGAAGCGACCGTTCAACTCACTTTGTCGCGTGCCGCAGACGCAGCCACTACGCTAAACATCGAACTTAACTCAAATGTACTTACTTACGGAAACGAATACACCACCGATCCCGCCGCTGCAAATGGCGTTTTGGCGGTAAGTGTGGCCGCTGGACAAAGTACGGCTTCGTTCAAAGTAAAGAAAAAAGATGGCTTGTTTTTGAATGGCGACGAGTATGTTACTTTCAAAATTAAGTCGGCTACTTCGCCTGTGTTGGTGGGAACTGACAATCAATTAAAATTGAGCTTTGCCGCGATTACTTCGACAGGCAGCACCCAAACGTTGCAAGGCAAAACGGCAGAGTCGAACTATACCAACGGCGTGTACGTGGATTTGAGTGCGAATCAATCCACAGCCGTAGCGCGTAAGTCATGGAACTTAGGTTTTTACAACGGCGGCCAGTATCGCGTAATTTTGAACCCAGCTTACCAATCTACAGCGGCGGCTACTAGCAAAACCGACATTTCGGCGGTTACGTTGGCTGACACAAGTGCTGTTGCTAATCTTAATTTCTCACCAGGTGCAGAAGGTTCATTGGCTTTGGTGGATTATTGGGATGGCGATTTGACCAAAACTGCTTTCGCGGAAGTTTCGGCTAACGATGCAGAAAACAAAGTATATTTGGTTGCTTTTGAAGGTAGCAAAAACAAAGATCAATGGTTTAAAGTAAAAGTTTCGCGCAGTGGTGCAGGCTACAAAGTGCAATTTGCGCGTATTGGCTCGACTACTATCCAAACGTTAGAGATTCCAAGCCAATCAGACTATAACTTCACGTTTGCATCGTTGGAAACGGCGGCGGTAGTGAGTGCCGAGCCACGCAAAGCGAGTTGGGATATTCAGTGGTCGTATAGCACTTCTAACGCAGGTACTACGCCGCCAACGCCTTACTGGTTCCAAGATTTTATTTTGTTGAATTATGCGGCAGGCGCACAAGCAGCCGAAGTGTTAGAAAGCACCGTAACGTATGCGAATTACACAGAATCTAACATTGCTACTACTACTTTCTCTGGTGCAAGAGATGCTATCGGTAGCAAATGGCGTGCGACAAGCGGCGCAACGACAGGTATTAAACACGACCGTTTTTATGTGGTAAAAGACCCTGCGGGCAATGTTTATAAACTAAAATTTGTAAGCATGGGCTTGGCCAGCGATGGCGGCGAACGTGGCAAACCTGTAATCGAATACACTTTGGTAAAGAAAAATTAATTATTTTTTGAATGTTCATGCACAAGACCTACGAGGATTTCAAATGCCTTGTAGGTCTTGTTGTTTGTTTTTTGTTTTTTTGCGGAATAATTTTTTATTAATCCAAAAATACCGTGAAATATTTGATTGTGGGGCTTGGCAACATTGGGCCTCAATACGAACTCACACGCCATAACATTGGCTTTTTGGTGCTTGACCGTTTGGCCGAGTTGCACAAAGCACCCGCATTTAGCTCCGACCGTTTGGCCTTTACGACCGAATTTCGCTATAAAAATGCTGTTTTGCATTTGATAAAACCCACTACGTTTATGAACCTGAGCGGTAAGGCGGTAAGTCATTGGCTCAACACGCTGAAAATTCCGAAAGAAAACATGATGGTCATTACCGACGATTTGGCCTTGCCTTACGGCAAATTGCGCATCAAATCCAAAGGCTCGAATGGCGGCCACAACGGACTGGGCAACATACAAGAAGTGCTTGGTTCGCAAGATTATCCGCGTTTGCGCTTTGGCGTGGGCAGCAATTTTTCCAAAGGAAAACAAGTGGATTATGTGCTCAGTAACTTTGACCAAAACGAAATGGCTGAGCTTCCGATACATCTCGACCGCTGCTCCGAAGCGATTGTTTCGTTTTGCATGGCAGGCATCGAAAGAACCATGAATCAGTTTAATACCAAATAATTAAAGAGCGTGTTAGGGGAGAAAGCTAACACGCTTTTTTTGTGAAAATGGTGCCTTGCGTAAGGTTTTTTATAGCAAAAAACGAAACAGAAACGGATTTTTTGCGTTATTCGTAAAAGGATTTTAATTCCAGCTATATACAAACTTACTTTCATACCTACAATTTATGACTTATCAATTAGTCGAAAACGCCCTGACGCAGATAGCCAAAGCCAGCTACCCGATTCAGGCCGAGAAGATTCAGACCTATTTTACGATTCCGCCCGCCAACTTGAGTTTTCTCGATTTCGTGGACACATTCATTGAGCAAAGTCATCACAACAAAATGGTGCTTATTTCTAACGCCATCGACAAGGAAACGTTTCAGGATATGCTCAAAAAATTGGAGTATCCGCTCATGATATTTGAGTATCATTCCGAATATGAGTATTATCCGCTTCTGATTCAGCCATTTGGCGAACGTGGTTTTGAGGCCTATACGCATCACTGATAAAGGATTGGTGCACGCGGCTTGGTCGGCCAACAATTTTGATAATATTTATTCGCATCACGATTCGCCCGACCCCAAAAAGCGCGACAAAATGCTCGTGATGACGGCTTTTCCGTCTGAGTCGCTGTTTAGCACCTTGGGGCGTGCCGACGGCAAGGCGGAAACGCTTTCGCCTATGCAGCGGCTTTTTAGGTTGTTGAGAAACGAAAAACAGGACATTGGCTATATCTATGTGTATGCCATTATTATTGGCCTGATTAACTTGTCTTTGCCCTTGGGTATTCAGGCGATTATTAGCCGTATTTCGGGCGGCCTGATGTTCAATGCCGTAATTTTGTTGATTTGTATGGTGGTGCTGGGGATTCTTATTAGCGGTGCGCTGCAAATCATGCAAATTACGTTGGTGGAAGTGCTGCAACAGCGCGTGTTTGCCAAAGCCGCGTTTGAATTTGCCTACAGGATTCCGCGACTCAAGTCGGAGGTTATCTCCAAATATTATCCGCCAGAGCTTATCAATCGCTTTTTTGATATTCTGACCGTACAAAAAGGTTTGCCCAAAATGCTCATAGACATGACGGCGGCAGCTCTGCAAATCATTTTTGGTATTTTGCTATTGTCGTTTTATCACCCGTTTTTCGTGTTTTTTGGCATTACGTTGCTGTTTCTGATGTATTTTATGTTTCGTTTCACAAGCTCTAAAGGCTTGGAAACAAGTTTGTTAGAATCCAAATACAAATACAAAACGGTGCATTGGTTGGAGGAAATGGCGCGTACTATTTCGTCGTTCAAAATGGCAGGACATACCAATATGCCCATGCAGCGCACGGACGAATACGTGAGCAATTATTTGTATTATCGCAAAAGCCACTTTAATGTGTTGGCCTCGCAGTTTGGTTATATCATTGGTTTTAAGACGATTATAACTGGCGGCTTGTTGGTGATGGGCGCGTTGTTAGTGATTGACCGCCAAATTACGTTGGGTCAGTTCGTGGCTTCCGAAATCGTGATTATTACCATTGTCAATGCCGTAGAAAAAATCATTGCCAGTATGGAAACGGTGTACGATGTGCTGACGGCAGTGGAGAAAATTGGACAGGTAACGGATTTGCCGTTGGAGCGCGAAAACGGTCTTAAATTCATGAAAGTAAGCCCGAAAGGTGCAAGCGTGGAAGTAAAAACCATGAGTTACAAATATCCTGATGCCAAAAAATACGCCCTGCATGATATTAATTTGAAAGTAGAGGCGGGCCAAACGGTGTGTTTGGTTGGCGAAAACGGTTCGGGCAAAAACTCCATGTTGCAGGTACTTTCGGGTACGTTGAGCGATTTTGAAGGGGTTGTAACGGTCAATGGCCTTTCGGTTCGGGATATTAAATTGCCGTCGTTGCGCCATTATGTAGCCAAACACGTGTCCAGAGATGAGATTTTTGACGGAACTATTTTGGATAATATTACGATGGGGCGTTTGGATATTTCTTTGCCCGACGTAATGGAAACCATTGAAATGGTTGGCCTTTCTGATACGATAAATAATTTGCCCGACGGCCTAAACACACAACTCATGGCCGAAGGTCGTCGCATTTCGGGTAGTGTTTTGCACAAAATCTTGTTAGCACGTTGTATTGCCTCTAAACCTCAGTTGCTTCTAATGGAAGATTTTGTACATTTGATAGCCAAAGAAGAGCGCATTCGTATTCTGTCGCGCCTGCAAGAGCCGTATAATGGCTGGACGCTTATCGTCGTAACGGACAATCCGCTTTGGTTGGCTTCGGCAGATAAAGTAGTCTTTTTTAAGAATGGAACTATCACAGCACAAGGGAGTTACGAAGAAATAAAGCACTTGTTAGATTAAAATAATTAACCCAACGAAACGAACTTTAAACACATTTATAAGTTTTATTTAAAAAAAATACTTGTGTTTTAGTTTTGCTTTTCCTACCTTTGCAGTCCTTTGAATGAAACTAAAATTATTTCTGATTTAATACTAAGATGGCAAATCACAAATCCGCATTAAAAAGAATCCGTGCGAACAACGCCAAACGTTTGCGCAACAAATACCAAGCAAAAACAGCTCGTACATTCGAGAAAAGAGTTCGTACAGCCGAATCTAAAGCTGAGGCTCAAGAATTATTGAAAAAAGTTTCTTCTATGCTAGATCGTTTGGCTAAGAAGAATGTAATTCATAAAAACAAAGCCGCTAACCACAAATCGAAGTTGGCTAAATACGTGGCTAAATTAGCTTAATTTAGTTGTTGATTGTGGGCTTTGGCCTGAAATTCTCTGTTGAACCTGTTTCTTTTCACAAGGAAGCAGGTTTTTTTGTTTGGAATAAAGCGAATGCTGGCGCGTTGGCTGACTTGATATTCTATTTCCACAATAAATTACTACAAAAATTTCGAGCCGCAAGGCTTTTGAATCAGACTTTTAAATCCGTTAGGATTGATATTTTTGTAGAAAGCGATTTGATAGATTTCTAACGCCGTTAGGTGTGAAATCTTGATTGAAACACCAAACAACTTCAGCATTCAATAATTTAAAACGCTCATTAGGCAACTTTTATGGCGGCAAAGAAAATAGTTTTTATTGGCAACGAGGCCAAACGCACAGGTGCGCCGATTCTGATGCTTCATTTTTTGCGATGGATAAAGCAGCACACCGACACCGACGGACTGATTATTTTGCGGAGAGGCGGTGTGTTAGAACCCGAATTTGAGGTCATTTATCCGACGTATGTTTGGAAACGAGCTTTCGACCAAATGCCCAAATCGCCGCTCAAGTTGGCGCAATTGGCGTGGTTTCAGGTGCGTAATTTCTGGATGCAACAATCGTTGCGCCGCAAGAGTCGCCGCGCCGATGCCATTTATGCCAACACGATTGCTTCCGCCGATATTGTGGCCGCTTTGTCGCCAACAAGCCCTGTGCTTTTGCACATACACGAACTTGCGGGCGTGCTCGAAACTTTTCTGCAAAAGAAAGATTATCAAGGCTTTAAGCAATATGTAAGCCATTACGTTTGTGTGTCGGAGGCCACCCAAGAATTTCTGCAAAAACGCTTGGATTTGTCGGCATCGCAAATGACGCTACGTTATGGATTTATTCCTCAACCTATTGTTAATCAGCAAGAAAAAGAAAAAATAAGACAACGTTTGGGTTTGCCGCAAGGTGCGTTTGTGGTGGGTGCTTCTGGGGCAATTGGTTGGCGTAAAGGCTCAGATTTGTTTGTGCAAATGGCCGCGCAACTCTTAGCCCAACATCCCGAAATGTATTTTGTGTGGGTCGGTGGCGGTTCGGCTGCAGAGTTGGCCGAAGTGCAGCAGCTTTGCCAAGAAAAAGGCATTGCGCAACGCGTTTTTTGGACAGGCAATCAGCCAAACCCAGCGGACTATTACGCCTTGTTTGATGTGTTTCTGTTGTCGTCGCGCGAAGATCCGTTTCCGTTGGTTTGTTTGGAAAATGCAGCGTTGGGCAAACCGATTATTTGCTTTGAAAAGGCGGGAGGAATGCCCGAACTGGTGAGCCGCGATTGTGGCGTAGTAGTGCCGTATCTGGACGTTGCGGCGATGGCTGAAGCAGTAGAAAAATTATCAAAAGACAAAGTTGAGTTACAGCGATTGGGCGAAAATGCACGCAAAATCATAGCCGAAGAGTTTTTGGTAGAGAAAGCGGCGGCTTCCTTGTGGGAAACGCTACAAAAAACTATCAACTAATCCGAAAAAGGTGTATTATTGTGGTTTAATCTTACCCAAAATTGTTTGTTTGCTTTTTCAAATATTAGATAATGAAGAAACCTAAAATGCTGTATTTTTGCGTAAATCAGGCCTCATTTGTGAAAAAAGATGTGGCTATTTTTGCACAAAAGTACGATGTAAAAGTTTGCGACTTTTATCATACAAATAAAAAATACACGCCGATTCTTTTCTTAAAGCAATTCTGGTTTTTGCTGGTCAATATTTGGGGAACAAAAATTGTTGTTTGTCAATTTGCTGGTTATCATTCGTTTATGCCTACGCTGGTAGCCCGACTTTTTAATATTCCGTCTTTGATTGTGGCGGGTGGCATGGATTGTGTTTCGTTTCCGTCCTTGCGTTACGGCAATTTTCACAAACAACTGTTGGGTGCATTTACCCGAATGTCTTTTTATTTGTGTACGCACATTTCGCCCGTACACGAGAGCTTGCTCAAGCGCAACGACACGTATTACGGCGACGACAATTTTAAACAAGGCATCTTGCATTATTGCCCCAATATTCGCGCCCAAATCAAGACTATTTACAACGGTTACGACGCTGCCGCATGGCCAAAACCGCACCAAAATCGTAAGCCTAACAGCTTTATTACGGTGGCCGCCACGCTGGACAATCCCGTGCGCATGATACTCAAAGGCGCGGATATGGTGTTTGATGTGGCCAGATTGTTGCCCGACTATTCTTTTACGGTGATTGGGTTTATGGGAAATCGCAAACCCGACTGGCCTGCCAATGTTACGGTATTGCCATTTACGCCCGCCGACGAGTTGGCGCGGTTGTTTGGCGAACACGAATTTTACTTGCAACTCTCTATTTCTGAGGGTTTTCCCAATGCACTCAGTGAGGCGATGTTGTGTGGTTGTATCCCGATTGTGTCGGAAGTGGCTTCTATGTCGTTCATTGTGGGCGATGCGGGCTTTGTGCTTACGCAACGCAATGTGAGTATGCTCAAAGTGTTGTTGGAAGATGCTGTGCGCCAAGACAAAGTGTTTTTGAGTAAGGCCGTACGCAATCGTATTGAGCAAAATTTCCCGATTAGCAAACGTGTCAAAGGCTTGCTGGATTTGACGGAAGAAATGTTGCACCCAAACAAAGAAAAAACCGCATAAACACACGCAAATTTGTATGTTTGCCGCGTTATTCTTTTTGAATTAAAAAATAGAAAATCAAAGCCATGATAACCTTTTTTCCCGGCCCTTCGCGGGTGTATCCGCAAGTGGCTACTTTTATGCAAGAAGCCTTTGAACAAGGCCTTTTGAGCATTAGTCACCGCAGCGAAACGTTTAACCAAATGTCGGAAAAGACGATTGGTTTGGTAAAATCCAAACTCAATGTACCCGCCGACTACACGGTATTTTATACGTCTTCGGCTACGGAAAACTGGGAAATCATCGCCCAATCGCTTACTACACAGCAAAGTACGCATTTTTATTCGGGGGCTTTTGGGGAAAAATGGCACGAGTACGCCCGCAAAATTCATTCACAGGCCGAAGGTTTCCGTTTTGATACCAACGATCATGCGGATGTGGCCTCTTGGCAAGTCGCGCCCGAATCGGAGGTGATTTGTATTACCCAAAACGAAACCTCCAACGGTACGCAAATCCCAGCCGCAAGCATCGAAAAGCTACGCGAATTGCACCCCGAAAAACTCATTGCCGTAGATGTAACTTCTTCGCTGGCAGGAATTGCCTTGCCTTTTGCGGCGGCAGATATTTGGTACGGCTCCGTGCAAAAATGCTTCGGTTTGCCTGCGGGTTTGGGCTTGCTTATTTGCTCGCCTCGCGCCATCGAACGCGCCCAAAGCATCGGCGAACGTGGTCATTACAATAGCTTTTTGGTAATGCTGGACAATATCAAAAAATGGCAAACCTCTTGTACGCCAAACGTGTTGGGGATTTATTTGCTCATGCGCGTGCTGGAAACCATGCCGCATATTTCGGAAATTGATGCCCAAACCAAAGCGCGTGCGTGTGCTTATTATGAGGCCGTACAAGCTGCCCAAAATCTTAGTTTATTGGTTGAAAATGAGGCGGTTCGCTCGGATACTGTCGTGGCCGTAAAAGGCACAAAAGAGCAGGTAGCCGCATGGAAAACGCAAGCCAAACAAGCGGGGATTTTGTTGGGCGCGGGCTATGGTTCTTGGAAAGAAACGTCGTTCCGTATTGCCAATTTTCCAGCTTTGCAACCTGCGGAAGTGGCCGCGTTATTGGATTTGTTGCCCAAACTTTCATAAAATAATCGTTCCCTGCGCTGCAAAGTCGTGGCGCGGGGAACGTTCTCGAAGTTTAAAAAGTTATAAAGTCGATAGCTAAGTTAAAAAATTAGCTATATTTGTTTAGGTGTTATTATGAAGCCTTGTAGAAGGCTTTTTGTATTTTTATAAGAATTTTCTATGGCATTAAATCCAAATATATTTGAAGAAGTAAAGAAAATTTTTACTGCTTATTTAGAAAATAAAGCTTTACGCAAAACGCCAGAACGCTTTGCTATCTTGGAAGAAATTTATACGCGTGAAGGCCACTTTGATGTAGAATCGCTGTATATCAGCATGAAAAACAAAAACTATCGTGTCAGCCGCGCCACGGTTTACAACACGTTGGATATTTTGGTAGAATGCGATTTGGTGAGCAAACACCAGTTTGGGCAAAATTTGGCGCAATATGAAAAATCGTATGGCTATCGCCAACACGACCACCTGATTTGTACGGAATGCCACAAAGTGATTGAGTTTTGCGATCCGCGCATTCATAACATTCAGAAGACGGTAGGGGAATTATTACAATTCCAAGTATTGCATCATTCGCTTATTTTGTACGGACAGTGCCAAAAACAAAATTGTGAAAATCGTCCAGCTCATCATACTAACTAAAAATCAGGATTTTATGGCCAAACAAACAGGTTCTTCGACTTCTTACGTAAAGCTCATCGCGACGATTGTGGCGGTAGTGGCTGGTATGTGGTTTTATAACAAAAGCGATAAAACCTCTTCTTCCAAAAAAGACGATAAGCCGCGCAAACCCAAGCAAGAAGTAGCGGAAACGCGCGAGAACAACAGCACGCCTGTCAAGCCCAAAAGCAACACGAATACCAGCACGCCGCGCAACTCCAGCAACGCTGATTTGCCAAACTATGCAGAAGACGAGGCTTTCCCGTATCCGAAGCCATACCCGAACGCGACGAAAGGCCGCCAAATTATTCATCACACTGCCTACACGTTGAGTTATTATGAAAAGCATGAGCAAGCCGAATGGGTTGCTTATACGCTGTCAGCCAAAGATTTACGCGGAAAAGCAGAACGCGAAAAAGAATCTTTTAAGGCAGACGACCAAGTAGAAGGCGGTTCGGCTACGCCCCAAGATTATTTGGGAACGGGCTACGACAGAGGCCACCTTGCCCCAGCCGCCGACATGAAGCGCAGCGAAACGGCCATGGAAGAATCCTTTTTTATGAGCAATATGAGTCCTCAAAAGCCGCAATGCAACAGAGGAATTTGGCGCATACTCGAAGAGCAAGTACGCGATTGGGCTAAAGACGAACAATTTTTGTTTATCACCACAGGCCCAGTGTTGCGCGATGGCCTGAAAACCATTGGCCGCAGTACCAAAATCAGCGTACCAGAATATTACTATAAAGTGATTCTCAAATTGGGCGACGAACCAAAAGCCATTGCTTTTTTGATGAAAAATGCGGGTTCTGATGAAAATTTGCAAACTTTTGCCGTAAGTATAGACGAGGTGGAAGAAAAAACTGGACTGGATTTTTACCCACTTTTGCCCGACGACGTAGAGAAAAAATTAGAGTCAAAATTTGATGTAAATGCTTGGCAATGGTCTGAGCCGCGCCGTTAAAATATTGACATCGAGCAGTTGAATAATAAAAAGGAGATAGAAATTATGCGATTCTGTCTCCTTTTTCGTTATAATACAAATCCTTGATTTCTTACCTAACTTATGTGATAATTGAACATGAAAAAAAACTTTCTTTCTGTAGCTATTTTGTTGCTAATGAGCACTTTTATTGCTTCCTGCAACGACTCTTCTTGCGACGATTGCAACGAGGCGACAACCGTAAAAGCAAAAATTGTTTTTAGTAATACGGTTGGCACGCAAGCTCTTACGCTCAAAACTGCCAATTATAACGATACATTGGGCGAAACTTTTTCGGTGAGCACGCTCAAATATTATGTGGGCGAGGCTCAATTTACACGCACCGACGGCACGGTTTGGAAACAAGCTGCTGGAAGTTATGCGCTGATAGATGCTTCGGAACAAACGTCCCTGACTTGGCCAGTGCAAGGGCTGCCCGACGGAACGTATAAGAATTTAAGTTTTTTGGTGGGCGTGGACAGTGTTTATAATGTTTCGGGTGCGCAATTAGGTGCATTAGACCCCCTGAACGAAATGTTTTGGGATTGGAATACGGGTTATGTGTTCTTCAAATTGGAAGGAAATACACCCGATACAACGGCCAGATACACGCTACACGTAGGCGGTTTTAGAGGTCAATACAACACGATTCGCCGCGTAAATCTTGACCTTTCGGCGCAGCCGCTCACCATCAAAAATGGTGCAGTGTCCGAAATTGATATTCGTACGAATGTGCAAAAAGTGCTCAACGGCGGTCCGCATCAAATTTCTATTTGGGCAAACCCTGGCATGATGCCTGGTGCGGTGGCCATGAAATGCGCAGACAATTACGCCACGATGTTTAGCCTCATAACAGTCAAAAACCCATAATTTTTTTGGAGAATGAAAAAAAGGAATTGGTCTCAAATTTTGTTGTTTTGTAGTGCGGTGGCGTTGGTTATTTCGGCTTGTAATCCAGACGATAACTCAAATTCAACGGATGTAGTAGTTCCTGATACACTGCCGTTTGCAGTGCCGTCTAACTTTCCAGAACCCGTTTATCGCTTTACGAATAATCGGTATTCGGAAGAAGGTTTTCAGTTGGGGCGAATGCTTTTTTACGAACCGATACTTTCCCGTGATAGTACCATTTCATGCGCCACATGTCATAAGTCTTATGCGGCATTTACTGACCCTACGCACCCTGTGGCGCACGGCATAGACCATTTGTCGGGCACACGTAATGCCCCGCCTATTTTTAATGCGATTTGGCAAAAAACATTGTTTTGGGATGGTGGCGTAGCTCATTTGGAAACCTTGCCCGTTGCGCCGCTGACCAATCCCGTAGAAATGGATATTCAGTTGGCTGAAGTGGTGCGCCGTTTGAACCAAAGTAGTTTTTATAAACCAAAATTTCAGGCTGTTTTCAAAAAAGACACGGTGGACAGCCAGCAGATTTTGTACGCTTTCGCGCAATTTATGGGAGCGATCGTGTCGGGCAATTCGCGCTACGACAAATATGTACGCAAAGAAGGTGAGCAACTTACCGATACAGAATTGGCGGGTTTAACTTTGGTAAAAAACAAATGTGGCGGCTGCCATAACACAGAACTTTTTACCGATCAAAGCTATCGTAACAATGGATTAGATGCCACTTTCACGGATGTTGGCCGCCAACGTATTTCGTTGGATAACAATGATTTGGGTAAATTCAGAGTGCCGTCCTTGCGCAATTTGAGTTATACTAAGCCGTATATGCACGACGGGCGTTTTAATAAAATTTCGGAAGTGCTTGATCATTACGCCGCTGGTGTGCTGGCATCCGCTACTTTAGACCCGCTTTTGCAACAAAAAGGCGTGCTGGGCATACCGCTCACCGACGACGAAAAAACGAAGATTACGGCATTTCTTAAAACCCTTGACGATTCGGATTTGGTGAAAAACAAACGTTATACGCAACCCTAATTTATCATGAATCGTATGGGGAAAATGGCGGGTGCTTTAGCCCTGATGATATTTTGGTGTATAATGGCGCAGGCGCAGGAGGCCGACGCGCTTTATCTGGCACTCAAACAAAAGCACGAAATGCCACGTTATCAGGTTTTTGAGTTGGCTTTTAAGGGGTATAAAAAATTGAAAGCGACAGGGAAAATTAAAAATCAGGTGCTTTCTATTGCAGATTTTACGCTTTCGGCCAATAGCAAACGGCTTTGGGTGATTGACATGGCTCAGCAAAAGGTATTGTTTCATTCGTTGGTAGCACATGGACGCGGTTCGGGGCAGGAGTTTGCTACTCATTTTTCCAATGAAAATAAATCGCACCAAAGTAGCTTGGGTTTTTACATTACAGGCGGTTTGTATGAAGGCGTGCATGGCTTGTCGTTGTACCTGTATGGTTTGCAAAAAGGCTTGAACGACAATGCGCTGTCACGGGCTATCGTGATGCACGGCGCGGATTATGTGTCGGAGGATTTTATACAAAAATATGGTCGGTTGGGTCGGAGTTATGGTTGCCCAGCCATTCCGCAAGAATTAGTAAAACCGATGCTTGACCAACTCAAAAATAAATCTTGTTTGCTGCTGTATAATTCTTCGCAAGAAGCTGATATTGAGCAGTTTATTGAATGAAAGATAAAGTAATTTAACAACCAAAAACGCCCGACTAAATAACTTTTAGTCGGGCGTTTTTGGTTGTATAAGAAAAACCGTTTTGCTTATCGTGTACGGTTTACTTTTTTACTGATAATGATAAATTCTGTACGGCGGTTGAGTTCGCGGCCTTCGGCTTCGTCGTCATTGCTAGCCAATGGGCGACGCTCTCCGTAACCTTTCGGACGCAAACGGCTTGGGTCTATGCCTTGTTTACGCAAATAACCCACGATACTTTCGGCACGGCGTTGTGAAAGAATCAAATTATAGTCGGCTTTACCTTTACTATCGGTGTGACCCGCAATTTCCAAAATAACCGAAGGGTTATCTTTCATGAAATTTACCAATAAGCCCAATTCGCGTTCAGATTTTTTGACGTTCAATTGGTTTTTGGCAAAATCAAAATACACGTTACGCAAACGAACGGCTACGTTCACGGCGGCTGGTGTAAGCTCAATTTCTTTGGTAAAGGTTAGTTTTTTACCGCTTACAAATTCAGGTAATTCTACGTCTATATCTTCAAAATTAAAATCAGGTTTTTGGATTGTAATTTTGAAATGGCGGCCTTCTTCTTCGGTTACATCACGGGCATATTTGCCTTTGGCTGTGCGTTTTGTTTCGCCCCCTTCGGCGTTAGCACCTTCCGTAATGGCCACTTCTGCATCCATTAGTTCGCCTGTATTTTTATTTCGGACGATCACATTAAGTGTAATAACAGGACTTTCTCCATTTTTAGGCACCGAATCCGTAGGTTCTTCGGTGGTTTTGCGCTTAGTGGCTTTGGTAGGATCTGGGTCGTTGGCTGCCATCGCAGTATCTTCGGCGATGGTTTGAATTGGGGTAGGCTCTACAGCTTTAGCTGTTTCGGGTACTATCTCCGTTTTTTTCGCCAAAAGCGTATCTTCTACGGCTGGTGCAATCACAAAAATATCCAAATCACCTTGCCCGCCACGCTCACGAACTGACGCATAATAAGCACGAACCGAATCGCTACTTTGGATATAATAACCGTCGTCGTCGGCTGTGTTAATCGGATAACCTAAGTTGGTAGGGTTAATCCACTCAGCTTTTTCTGGGTCAAAATCAGCTTTATAAATATCGCTACCACCCATACCATGATGCCCGCGAGAACTGAAATACAAGTGTTTACTGTCAAAACTAACTACAGGTGACTCTTCATCGAATGGCGAGTTAATGATGTTGCCTAAGTTTTGAGGCGAACCCCATTTGCCATTGGAAAGTGCACGTGATACATAAATGTCGCTGCCTCCAAAGCCGCCTTCGCGGTTACTGACAAAGTACAAAAACTTACCATCAGGCGAAATAGAAGCAGAACTTTCTTTGTAGTCGGAAGTATTGATGTTTTCGCTAATAGATTGAGGGCGCGACCATGAGCCATCATTTTGGCGTTTGGTAATAAAAATATCGCCGTTGTTGTCGTCTTTGTAAAGGAACATGGTTTTGCCGTCTGGCGAAAGACCCACATTTGACTCATTGAAAACCGTGTTAATGCCTGGAATAAGCTCGGGAGTGCCCCACACGCCGTCTTTTTTGTACGAAACATAAATATCTTCGTAGAAATACAAGTCATTGTCCACCAAGGGGCTCATACCGAATTGGCGTTTTGAGGTGAAAACCATCATGTCTTCTGCCGCGTTGATGGTAGGAGAATAGTCAGGAAACTCACTATTTAGTTCGGCAATGCTCGTAATGCTCACGTTGGCTACGTGTTTGATCATTTCTTTGCCGACTTTACACTCTTCTATTTTGCGTTCGATGCTGCGCATGGCTTCTTTTTTCTCTGCACGCGCTACGGCACTGATCTGGTTGGTTTCGAGATTTTGTCTAAAAAGCTCATAATATTCGATGGCTTTATCGAAATTTTCGCCGTAGTGGTAGGCTCTGGCAATCAAAAAAATCTGGTCAGGATATAGTTCACTACCCAAACTTAATTCGCTAACGTATTTTGGATTGAGCTCATAGGCTTTCAGCAAATAGGTTAGTGCTAAGTTTTTGTTGAGGGTTTGTAGATAACAAATCCCTGTCATATAGTTGGCTTTCAGACTGTTGGGGTTTAAAGTGGCCGCGGACTTATACATATCTAAGGCCTGACGTTTCGCACCGAATTTGAAAATTTCTTCCCCATCAAGGATTAGATCTTCCGCTTCTTTGATTTTGTCATTTTGGGCATACACTGCTCCGAAAAGACTTAGACTAAGAAAAAAAGTTAGAAACAGATATTTTTTACTCATAACGCCTATTTTCTGTTGTTTTTTGTCTGACAGTAAATGTATTATATTGAAACCAATCTATTTAATTATATTTCAAACACTAAAAGTTGTGCCACAAACGCACATTATTAGCCGAACCAATGCAGATAGTTTTTTTGTTATGATGCCGAATACTATATGTTTTAAACGATTGACTTTTAGTAAATTGACTTTTCCCTCGCTTGCTAAAAGTATTTTTAACACCATATAATCTTCTGCATTTTGCCGTAAATTAAGATTAAATTCCTACATTCTAAAAAAAATTTACACAAAAATAACATTTCACTTTTTACTGTACACCATGGATACTATTGCTCAGTTACTTGAAAATCCCCGCCAATATTGGCAACAACGCTACCAATGTGCCCAAACAGGCTGGGATATGGGCGAGGTTTCGCCACCACTCAAGGCTTATTTTGACTCAATTACGCAAAAAGATATTCGGATTTTGATACCAGGTTGCGGCAACGGCTATGAGGCAGATTATTTGCTTTCGCAAGGGTTTACTAATGTTACGATGCTAGATATTGCGCCCGAACCCATCGCCCGACTTACCCAAACGCTCGCGCCGTATGTGGGAAAAGAATTACAACTCATCGAAGGCGATTTTTTTGAACTGAACCAGACTTTTGATTTAATCGTAGAACAGACGTTTTTTTGTGCGCTGCCGCCCGTTTTGCGCGAAAAATACGCCCAAAAAATGCCGCAATTGTTGGCCAATGAGGATTCTCGCTTGGTGGGTGTGATGTTTAATGATAGCCTAAACACTACAGAACCACCGTTTGGTGGCTTTGCTGATGAGTATCGATCTCTTTTGGGGGAATATATGAATATTTATAAAATGGAACTTTGTGCCAACAGCCATACAGCCCGACAAGGCCGCGAATTATTTGTGGAAATAGGCAAAAAATAAACGTCTTCATTAACAAAAAAGCAAAAGCCATGCGCGGCTATTGATGCGCATGGCTTTTGCTTTTTTGTTCGAGTAGTCGGCGCGTATGCTCCAACGATTTGGTGCTGCGCCAATCCTGATGCCCCGTAACAATGTATTTTGGTTTGCGATAACGCTTTTGTAAGTTGCTGATAGTCTGTGGCCAAGCCTTTACGTTCGCATCTGCCAAATTGCCTAAATTGGTGGCTTCTGTGCTTTTGATGAGGCAGCCGCCATACAAGATTTTTTCTTTCCCAAACCAAACCACGATGTTGTCGGAAGTGTGCCCTTCGCCTGCAAAATACGTTTCAAAAACATGATTGCCAACCCGAAAGCTCGTATCTTGGCTAAATACAAATTCTGCTCGTTTTTCATGTCGTGCGCGGCTGAGCGAATCGGTGCGGCAACTGGTAAAGGTTTTCGCGCCTTGTGCTTTCAGAAATTCAAGGCCTGCGCTGCGGTCTTCGTGTGAATGCGTGGCGATGGCCAACACTACTTTTTGGTGATGACGCGCCGCAATGCTGTCGAGTAGCGGTTGAAATTGCGTAGTGTCCCAAGGAGCATCGATCATTATTACGCCCTCATTGCTCACTACATACATGCCATTGGACGGGAACAATGTTTGCCCGAATCGTTGGTAAGTCGTGAAAATATAAAAGTCTTTGGTGAGGGGTTTAATCTCCAATTTGGCATTTTGGGCGTATCCGCAGGCCGCCAAAGTCGTCCAGAAGAAAAAAAGAAGTTTTGTTTTCATAAAGCCAAAAGTAAACAAAACGGCCTATTTATCGCAGTATTTTAGTGATAAATAGGCCGTGTAATTATTGTACGACGAGTTTGGTGCGCATTACTTGCCCCGCATTGCTGCTTTCTATGAGGTATAAACCTTTTGGCAAATTATTGATTAGTAGTTTATTATCATTGATTTTTCCTGTTTGAATCACGCGACCTTCCATTGACAGAATACGCACATCTGTATTTTGTGGCGCAGTAATGTGCAATGTTTCATTGCCCTTGGCGGGGTTGGGATAAACCGTCCAATTGGCCTTTGGGCTTGTGGCAATACTTGTTGGGCTTGTAATGATTGTCTGCGTTTGGTTGGTGAGCAACATGGTGTCATAATCCAAATAAATAAACGCTTTATTGCGGATAGTATCGCCACTGCTAAGTGTTGGGTTGGCTTTTATTTTGAACGAAACAAGTCCTTGACTTTGCAATTGATTGGTCAAATAGCTGGGGAACGAATGATTTAATAACTCAAAGTACAGAATGTTATCGCGTACAGTTACAGTCATATTTCCTGAAGAGCCTGTTACAACCAGCGTATTGGCCAACAATCGAGTGTCCAGCGTATCTGCAATGACTACGGAAGAAACAGTCTCTGCGCTAATATTCTGAAAATGAACAGAATAATCAATGTATTCATTGGCTAAATTACTGTTTGCAATGGTTTTGGTGGCAGCGTTATAGTTGTATAGAAGCGTATCCGAAATCGCTAAAATAAGTTGCTGGTAGTTGTCGGTGGGTGTATTTTCTTCCAAATCATTGGCATATACGTTTGCGGAAGATACTAAGAGTTCTGCTGTGGAGGCTGTCGCGGAAATCGTTCCGTATAGTGTGATGGTTTTTGTATCAAAAATATTGAGTGTTCCCAAATCCCAGCGGATAGTATCGGCATCAATTACATAACCAGCCACTGACGCGGAATCTACGTTAAATAATGGCGATTTCGTGAATTGTAGATGGGTTATTTTGCTTTTTGTGCCTGCATTGGCCACTTTAATTTGGAAGGCCATTGCTTGACCAATTTGTGCATTTGTAATATTATTCAAACTGACATTAAGGTCGCTAATATTTTGATTGATAGGAGTTAGTGGAAAATCTTTGGTAACGACATCGCTATATTTTGCAAATGTACTGGCATAGCTAGGTTGCGCACAAGTATAGTAAGCGGGAACGTCTAAGTACAAAGTACTGCTTCCAATCGAATCGCCATAAATTTGATAAAATCCATTTTCATCCGTAAAACTAATATTGTTGCCCAATGTAAGTTTGGCGAGAGAAACAACACGCTCGGTTTCGTCTTTTTGTCCGTTATTGTTCTCATCTACAAATACTTGTCCTTTAAATGACGGAAACGCATAACAATAACTTCCATTCTCTACTGTTACATTGCAAAGCGGAAGCTCTGAATATACACCAGGTGGTCTATTGGGCAGACATTTTATAGTCCCAAGGTCATCTATAATAAATAAATACAAAGATTCTGGCAAATGCGGCAAACATGTAATCGCTGTTTCTGGAATATCTAACCATTCTATGTTCGGGGGAAGTTCTGGTAATGCGGTAAGAGCACTGCAAAACTCACAGCTAAGGCTAGTTAAAGACGATGGCAAGGCAGGGAATGCACTAATTGGGTTATTGCTAAGGTCAAGTAGTGTTAGCGATGGCGGAAGTGGCGGCAAACTTTGTAAGTTACAGGTGGACATATCCAATACTTGAAGTGTACTTGGTAGCGGAGGGAGCGTGCTTAAATTTAGATTGTCTGGCCCATAAAGCAATTCTAAATTTGGAGGGAATGAATGAATAGAAGTAATATCATTAGAAAGAATATCTAAACTCGTTAGAGAATCTGGCAATTGCGGCAATGAAATTAGGCCAATATGTTCACAATTCAAGGATTTAAGCCGTTTGAAATAACGGATGCCTTCTATGCTGCTCATGGTATCGGTAGGGGTTTGCATTATTAACCCTTCTAGCGGGGCGGCGGCGGCGCATAACGTGTCTAATTGATTTGCACTATTAAAGCAGCTTGGATATTGCTGTTTTAGAAAATTCCTAAACGAGGCGTTAGGAATGGTGATGTATTGAGCTTTAGCACTTTGGATGGCTAACGCTGAAACGAAAAGCAATAGAAAAAAGGGGAGATGTTTTTTCATATAAAGTTGTTAGTTTTAGGGTGCAAATAAATAAAAAAAATACTATAACATAAAAAACGCGACACCTCTTATGTAGGGCATCGCGTTTTTTTATAAGAAGAATATTGAAAAAGTAGTTTTATTGGACTTTGTTGAATTTCAGTTGCATATCAGGCTTAATGAACATAATCCCCGTTGTGGCGACCGTATCCCCAGCAGCGATACCTTCCACAATCTCAACCATTTGTGGTTGGCGCACGCCTGTTTTTACCACGCGCATTTCAGCTTTGCCATTTTTTACCACTACTATTTTTTTGTCTCTTGCCTGCGGAATAATGGCTTGTGTCGGCACTACTAATGCATTGTTATTGGCATCAACGGTCAGGCCTATTTCCACGAAAGTACCCGAAACGAGACGTTTGTCGTTTTCTTGCACTACGGCACGAAGTTTCAGGTTGCGTGTGTCGGCGTTGATATTATCTTCGCTGGCCAACACTTTCGCCGAGAAAGTATCGGCGATGGCGGCTACTTTAAAATTCAGTTTTTGGCCAGTTTTGAGCAAATGACTATATTTTTCGGGAACGCTAAAATCCAGTTTTAGTGGCGAGGTTTGGCGAATAGTCGCAACCGCCGTGGCAGGCGTAAGGTACGCGCCATCGCTGATGTTGCGCAAGCCAATTACGCCCGTAAATGGTGCACGCATTTCTGTTTTAGAAACTTGTACACGAATCAATTCCATGTCGGCCTTGATGTTGTTTACTTGCAACTCGGCTGTGTCAAAATCCTGTTGACTTACGCCATTGATAGCCAAAAGTTCTTGTTGGCGTTTGAGCGTGTTTTCGGCGATTTTGAGTTGGGTTTGGAGCTTGTGCAATTGCGCCACCAAATCGCCATCAAATATTTTTACAAGCAATGTTCCTTTCTTAACTGTTTGTCCTTCAGGCAAATGAAGTTTTACGACTCTGCCCGAAACTTCCGAGAAAAGTGTTGTTTCTTCGGCGGGAATAAGCGTGCCAGAGACCGTGATTTTTTCGCTAATGGCCATCGGTTTTACGATGTAGCCTTGCAAATTGGCCTGCACGTTTGGCATTGCACCAGCCGCAGGTGCGCCCGCTTTCGTGTCCGAATGGCAAGCCCACAATCCCCCTGACAAAATCACTGTGCCTAAGGCTGTTAGCGGCTGAAGTATTGTTTTTTTCATAGCTGAATTGTTCGATAGATAGATACAATCTCCTACAACAAAATCTTATTATAATAGTTCGCTTTCCGTACAATTATGTAGTATTTCCGAAAAGCTATGTTGCGAAAGGAGTTGTTTGTGTTATTTGGCCGAGTTATTGGGGAGTTTGGCCGAGTTTTAAAAAAAAATAGCGAAAGAAATATGTTACTTTGTATAGAAACTCAACAAAGCACTATCGACGATTTGTTGCTAAAAATTACGTCTTGTGGTTGATATTTTGGGATTGTGTATAATACAAAAATCAAAATGAGACAACTGTTTTATTTTGATGTAGCTATACTTTTCTATGATTTTTATCATAAATCTTAATAAATAATATTTAAATACATTAAATTTGTGCTTACTAATACATATTTTGATTTCAATTCTATGAAAAAGTTACGTTTGATTTTTGTACTTTCTCTTTTTACGTCGTTTTCGACTTTTGCGCAAACGACTGATTATAAATTTCAATCTTTATTTGTCTATAATATTGCTAAATTAGCAAAATGGACACCTGATCATGAGGCAGGCGATTTTAAAATTGCCATTTTGGGCAATAAGCAAGTGGCCGAAACAATGTCGCAAGCATTGACCAACAAAAAAGTTGGCGCACAAAATATTAAAGTAGAAGTGTTTAACGATATAAATGATGTTTCGTCTTGTCATATTTTGTTTGTGCCTGCCACAACCAAAGTGCCGATTGAGAAACTGACCAAAGTCGTAGAAAAAAATAATATTATGCTGGTAACCGAGCGCGACGGCTGGGGCAGAAAAGGCAGTGCCATTAATTTTATTATGGTGGACGGTAAAATGAAATTTGAAGTAAACCAAGAAGCTGCCCAAAAAGCCAACGTAAAGCTATCCAATAGCCTTACGGCAATGGGCATTGTTTTATAATCGGTTGTTTTATTCTTCTAACCAAACAAATTAGGCCATTGAAATTTCAATAGCTCTTTTCTCTATTTATTTTATATGAAAAAAAAATACTTTTTATTGGTAGCATACGCCACATTTTTAGGACAAATGACGGCGTATGCTCAGACAGACACGACCCAAGCAGATTTGCAAAAACTACTAAATATTGATTTTGAGGACACGCAAGTCCGTAAAAGTTTGGACGCTACCAAAGTAGAGTCAGCCTCCAAGAGCAAAGAAAATCTGGCCGATGCGGCGGGTTTGCTCACCGTGATAGACCGTCAAGAAATGGCGGCGTTTGGCGGCAACGACCTGAGCGACGTACTTAACCGCGTGGTGGGAATGTACATGGCGGGTTCGTATTATTTCCCCAATAACATGGCCACGATTCGCGGCGATTTGCAAACGCATACGGCAAGCCACGTACTTATTTTGATAGATGGCCGCCCTTGCAGAGAAAGTTTTTATGGTGGCGTGGACTTGGCCATTTTCAATACGTTTCCGCTGGAGGCCTTGGAACGCATCGAAATTATACGCGGGCCGGGCAGTGTGCTATATGGTACGAATGCTTTTACGGGCGTTATTAATTTGATAATGAAGCAAGAGCACAAAAACGTAACGAAAGTTAGCACGCAAGTGGGTTCGTTCGGGACGGTCGGCGCGTCGCTTTTGCAAAGCCAACAGAAAGAAGATTTTAAACTTACGTCTGCGGTGCGTTATTTCAACCAACAGGGTTGGGATTTGACGGCCACCGACGCGAAAGGCGTAACCAAAACCGTTAATTACGGCCAACAAAACCTTTCGGTCAGTATGTTAGGTAGTTACAAAAAAATCTCATTCAGAGGGTTTTATGGAAATTCGTTGCGCGACGTGATAGGCGAAAAACCCGAATGGCCAAGTGATGGAACGACTAACAAACTCAATACTTACAGGGCTTTTGCTGATATTGGGTACAGACATGATTTTTCGTCGAAATGGTATGCTACACATAATTTTACGCTTAATGGCTTTTCGCAACGTTCTGTGCGTTCTGACCGTCCCGTACATTTTTTCTCAAATGATGGGCTGTTGGAGGTAACGCATTTTATTCGCCCCACCGAAAAAGTAAATATTGTGGCGGGGCTGCTGGCCACGCGCCTGACGGGTAGGGGAGATGCCGTAGATAAAAATACGAATCAACCCACCGAATTTGTAAAAGCTTATGACGAATGGCGCGGCGCGGCGTACGTGCAAGCCGACTATCGCCCAAGTGCACATTTGAAACTGATTGCGGGAGCGCAGGCCAACAAAGTTCCGAGTTTTCAGGCGGATTTTGCGCCACGCTGGGGGCTAATCGCCAACCTCAATGAAGCCACAGGTATAAAAGTGCTGTACGGAAATGCTTTTAAATCTGCTTCACAATCAGAACGTTACTCCAATATTTCGTCTAATGTCGGCAATCCGAATCTTGTCCCCGAAACGGTCGGAACGTTTGATGCACAATGGTTTTATCAGGATTTGAATTATCAATTGGCCGTAGGATATTTTAACAGCCATCAAAAAAATACGCTTGTTCGTAAGACAATTAATGGCATTGCCTATTATTTTAATGAAGGTACGCTCAACTCGCAAGGCGTAGAAGTGGAGGCCAAAATAATGCCAACGCAGCAACTAACCCTTACGCTTTCTTCGTCCTACCAAGAAAATAAAAACGACAAAGGTTGGTACAACATGAACACGACACCGAACGCAACCGTAAAAGGTGGGGTTTCGTATCGTACCACTAACGGACTGGCAGTGAGTGTATTTGATTCGTGGTTTTCAAAGCCCGCCACGTTGCGCAACGCCGATACAGGCGCGGACGTTACTACGCCTAATCCTACTGCCCAAGCGTTTCATTTGCTTTCGGCTAACGTTTCGGTAGATTTTCAACAACTTTTTGATACCAAGAAAATCCCTGCGCTTAATTTGGCCTGTTATGCCGACAATTTGTTGAACGAAAAAATCTATACGCCTGAGTTTTCGCGCCGCAATATCAATTCGTTGCCGTTGCGTGGTGGTAGGGCTTTTTACTTTACTTTTGCCGTGAAATTTTAGATGAAATATTAACTTTATAATCATATTTTTTTAGATGAAAAAAATACTACTCGTCTCTTTGTTGTGGCTTACTAGCTTGCCAGTTTGGGCGCAAACAGACTCTTCAGAAACAGACTTGCAGAACCTAATGGACATGAAGTTTAACGAAGACCAAGTGCGTGCTTACGTGAAACAAGAAAACCTGACGGTGGCTTCTACCAGCAGCCAAGCAGAAGAAGAAATCCCGTCGATTGTGTCGGTGATTACGCGCAAAGATATTTTGCTGTATGGCTACCGCGACTTGTCCGAAATCTTGCGATTTGTACCAGGTTTTGAGTATGGCATAGATGGCATCGCTTCGGCGGGGCAAGGCTTTCGGGGCGTATGGATGTACGAGGGCAAAGGTACGATTTTGCTTAACGGCTTGCCTGTCAATGACTATTTTTACGGTAATACCAATATTATCAATCAGTTTCCTGCCTCAATGATTGAGCGCGTAGAGATCATCCGTGGGCCGGGCAGTGTGTTGTATGGGGGCTTTTCGTTGGTTACGGTGGTCAATGTGATTACACGTTCGAACACTACGCCAGAAGGTTTGCGCCTGACTACCAACGGCCTCACGCTCGACGGCAAAGCCTTTGGCACAACTAATAATTTGTCTTTCAACACCAAAGTAGGGGAGTTGCAAATCAATGGTTCGGCGGGTTATAGTCTTCACCCAACTTCTACACGCAAATACACCGATTTTTGGGGCAATGAAGTGCAGTTCGGCAACGCCAACACGCCGCGCCAAAGCTATTACCAAACCTTGCAATTGGAATACAAAGGCCTTCAGATAAAATATCATCATTTCAAATTTGCGTTTACGGGTCAAGATGGTTTTGATACGGTGGTGGCGCGTAACAGCTATGGCAAAAACACTGAATATTTCGAGAATTATTCGGACGCTGTGCGCATCAAATACGAAAGTGATTTTAGTAAAAAAATAAAGATAGAGCCACAAGCAGAGTATTCGCGCGGCAACCCGATGTTTGGCGCGACAAATTCTTTTTCGCAACTCAACGGCAATTTGTTGGGGCCAGCGGCCATTAACCACCATTTTAGAGGTCAGGTAATTGGTACGTTCAAGCTCGCGCATCACAGCGAACTAATTGCGGGTGGTGGCTATACACACGATATTGCCCAAAACAGAACCGCATCGGGTGCTCCTGCCATGTACGGTTCGGGAGGCATTACGGACACCAGCGAATATTCTCGTTTCACGCGTTCGGTTTTTGGCTTTGCTCAATATAAATATCAATTTAATACCAATTGGCAAGTCTTTGTCGCCGACCGCTTCGAGCATAATACTTTTGGCGATGCCACTGCTCCGCGTGTGGGTTTGATTTTCTTTCAAGAGCCTTTTAATGTAAAAGTGTTGTATAGTCATGCGTATCGTATCCCGACACCTGGGCAAGCTTATAATAGTTGGATTGCCTATAATGACCAATTAAAGCCAGAAGAATCAGATAATTATGAAATAGAAATGGGCTACCGTTTTACGGATAATATTAACCTGAAAACCAATCTTTACTACATAGACATTAAGCATTCTATATTGTGGAATGGTGGTGAAAAGTCGTATGTGAATGCTGGCGAAGTAAAATCTATGGGCGTAGAAGGCACGCTTAATGTAGCATATACCAAATGGGGTGGTTTTATGAATTTCTCGTACAACAGACCCGCCAAAGGCAGTACAGACGAATATTTGACCGCAGATAAAGAATATACCTTGGGTTTGCCGCCGCTCAAAGTGAATGTTGGGGCGCATTATCGCGTTGGTAAAGTAACTTTTGGTCTTACGGGAACGTATTTTAGCAAACGTTATGGCCCTTCGGCGGAGTTTGCAAGAGAGGCATTAGCTACACACCATTATCATAATCATCAATCTACGAGCTATCCGCAGTTGTTTATGGCTAATTTGAGTGTGGGCGTAAAGGAGATTGCCAAAAACCTAAATATGCGCCTGACTGGAAGTAACTTGTTTAATGCCAAATACATACTGATTCAGCCGTATTATGCAGGCCATGCGCCAAGCCCAGCCAACGACCGCCAAATTACGCTGCAATTCACCTATGAGTTTATAAAATAGCATAATTGGTACTACCTAAAAGCAAGCATCTTACATTATGAGGTGCTTGCTTTTTTATTGTCCACGGTTATTGTAAAAGTTATAACAATGCGCCTGTAATAAGTGTTTTTTGTTAGAAAAGTTCTAAATAATTGAAATAAAAAAAATGTTTTGGACGTACAAAAAGCCAAATAAATTATTTTAATTATTGTAGTTTTTAGATTTTAAAATACTGAAAAATGTTATTTTTTTTACTGTATTGTATGTCTTTTTTAAGAAAAAAATATGCGGTATTTGCCCGATGTAATTATTCTTTTTTTGCCTTAAAAAGCGAAATATTGTTTTTGTGAATATTGTATGAAAATAATACACTGTCTGTATATGTAGCTTTCTGAATGTCATATAATTAGAAAATCGAATGTTTTCATTATTTATTATTGATTATGAGATGTTTATGAGATTTTATATTTCTTGTTTTATGCTCTGTTTTTAAATATTCTGCTTTGTTATTATTTAATTTTAATGTATTGCAAGAAAATGCATCAGTGTTATTACATGGTATATGGTATAATTTTTGGAATTATTTTTTGAAAATAGTATTAAAGTTTACCTTTGTCTCATTGATTTTGTGTTATTTATTATTCAAAATCATCACCAATTTACCTAGTCAGAATATGTCTAAATAATGGTGTTATTATTTAATCATATTCCTACGTTATTAGATTTCTCTACATATAATTCAACAAGGATATTTCCTGCTGAATAATTTTGTTTTATTTTAATTTATCTACCTATGACAAGAAATTACCATACAGTGGTAAAGCCCCAAAATTTCTATAAAATGGCGGCTTTTGTGTTACTTTTTTCTCAAAGCGTTTTTGCACAAAACGAATCTGAGGCACCCAAAAAAGAGAAAGATTTGATGGAAATGAGCTTGGAAGAACTTCTGGAAGTGGAAGTACCAATTGGCTCTTTAGTGAATTTGAAGCAGTACTCAAAACCTGTGGCTATTACTGTGATTACCAAAGATGACATTCGTGTGAGTGCAAGCCGTAATATGCTTGATTTGCTGGAAACGTATGTCCCTGGTTTTTTCTGGCTTGATCACCAATCGGAAGGAATGGCTGCGGCTATGAGGGGTATTTCCTCTAACCGAAATCTGAAATTTCTGTTGCTTGTTAACGGTGTAGTAGTAAATAACAGAGCGCACAAGGGGATGGTATCCGAGATTTCTAATTGGGATTTGGATGATATTGAAAAAATAGAAGTAGTACGCGGTCCTGGGTCGGTAACGTATGGACCAGGGGCAATTGCTGGCGTTATTAGCATTACGACCAAGAGGGCAATGGAGGAAAGTGTTGTTGGGGCTTCGGTGAATTATAAGTCTGAATATCAGTCGCGCGGCTTGAATTTGTATGCAGGAGGCAAATCGACATCTGGAGTGAAAAGTTTGTTTTATGGCAGTATTCAATCTACTGACGGAATTAATCACCCTGAAGTATTTACTGCTAAGTCATTTACTGATTACGGTTTGCCAGATCAAATGAAAACACCTGTTCCTATTAATCCATACATGAGAGATGCTTTAAACATTCCTCAGTTGAAATTAATGGCAGATTTTGATTTTGGAAAAGGCTATAAATTTTTTACGCGCTATAACCAAGCAGGGGCTTTTGGTAATCCATTTGAAAGATACAGACCATTGTCTTCTTTTAATGTTACAAGCAATAAGCCTGTTTACAAAGGGGATGCGATTCCTAGTATGTACAGCAGAAATCAGCAATTTTTGGCGATAGCAGAAAAGAAATTTACGTTGAATGATCGACTTGAGTTGAGTACTAATATTGTATATGATAATGAAAATAATTATAGTATTCGTTATCAAACCTTATCAACGCTTACTAATACGAATCTGGACAGCCTCAAACTTCGTGAGCTGACTAGCATTATGAATTTGTCGAGCTTACGACACGCCATTTATCAGTATTCGGAAAGACAAATAACAGGCAAAGCCGTTCTTACTTACAAAAGTGCTAATAATAAATTTCAAGGAGCTTTTGGTACGGAATTGACGAATAATCATTGGGCTGCACCTTGGTTTAAATCGGCTTCGGCCATTCGTTTGGGTGACCAACGCGAAATTGTAAGCGATTCAACGGTATTAGCTGTATCAAATACAGGGGTGGGAGCTAGTGCGAACCAAATTACTGCGAACCAAGGCGTATATGTAGGCAATGGTTGGCAAACGAATACCATTTCTTTTTATGGTGAAGGAAGCTATGTACTGACTGATAAAATTAGTTTGTTGGCATCGGCCAGAACAGATAAAGATACTTATTCAAAGTGGTTATTTTCACCTCGCTTGGCGGTATTATTTGATTTTTATAAACATACGTTCCGTGTGGTTGGGCTACAATCTACTCGTATGAATACGGCCTCTCAGATGTTAGTTGAACATCGTGCGGGGCGTGTTTCGCCTACCGAAAAATTGCGAGCATTGGAAGTGTTGTACACCTACGTGCATAGCCCAAAACTGATTACAGAAGCAAATGTGTATTACAATTCAACCGAAATTTTGGATTGGTCAACTAGCACTTTGGGCGTAGTAGCATTAGGAAAGTCTCAAACCGCTGGCGCAGAAATAGCTGTTACTTATAAAGCGAATAACCTTTCGGTGGGATTTAACCATGCCATTGTAGGGCTTGTGGACTGGAAATTAAATGCAGACCAAGTGGGTAGTGGTATTAGTTATTCGGATTATAATCAGCCGATTGCATTTACCAATAATGGTGTGAGAGATACCGTATATATCAAAGGTACAGGCAAAAAGTTGAGTAATTATGCCCAAAATATCACGAAATTATTTGCAACCTATACGTTGTTAGACCAGAAATTGACTTTGCATCTAGATACACGTATTCTGTGGAATTTTGCAGGTTCTGATGATGGTTTGTCTGCTTATCAAAACGCTGTGAGCGATGTTCCTAGTGGTTTTGGGCAGCAAGTGAGGGATTTTGTAAGTAGCACTCGAGCCAATAATATCTATAAAACAGATTTGCGTTGCAATGCTTCGGTGGCATATAAAATATATAACAACCTCCAAATCAGTGCCTATTGCAATAATTTGTTTTATACCAATAAAGCGCGTAGATATTTCTACGATTCTGGTTTTAATGCAAGCAATCCGAGCAAGTTGCGATACACGCAAGAACCTCGTTTTGTGGGGCTAAAATTAGCATATGAATTATAATCTTAATCCATCGTATTCTTTTATTAATTACCATGAAAATAAGTGTTTGCTCGCTTAAATTCATGATTTTATAATCTTATCAAACAAGCTGTAACATTATGAAAAAAACGTTAGTACTCTGTATTTTGTATTTTTGGTCGGTGTTTGTAACATTTGGACAGGCGGCTGATTATAAATTCCAATCATTGTTTTTATATAATATTGGAAAGTTATCAAAGTGGACACCCGAACGAGAAGTAGGTGATTTTAAAGTAGGGGTGTGGGGCGACAAGCAAATTGCCGAAACAATGTCTAGAGCATTGTTAGATAAAAAAATCGGCAATCAGGATATAAAGGTATCTTTGTTTGAAGACGCTTCCGACATTGCAGGTTGCCATATTCTTTTTGTGCCTGCGATGGCGAGAGTTTCGATTGAAAAATTAGCACCAATCATCGAAAAAAACAATATAATGTTGATTACAGAACACGAAGGTTGGGGGAAAAAAGGCAGCATCATTAATTTTGTGATTGTGAATGGGAAAATGAAATTTGAAGTAAATCCCATAGCGGCCCAAAAAGCCAATGTAAAGTTGTCGAATAGTTTGATGGCTATGGGTATTTTGATATAGTCATTATTTGGTAGTTAATAATAAAAAAACGCACTTCAAGACTTATTTGAAGTGCGTTTTTTTATGGTAGTTATAAGCTATTTTGCTGCAGAAGATTCAACAATTGTGGCAGTTTGTCGGGCGAAACGGGAACTTCTGTTCCGTGTTTGAGATAGACTACGCCTCCGTCGCTTTTTTTGTATTCTGTAATGTGTTCTACATTGATAATGAAAGACTTATGTACTCTCAGGAATGTTTGTACATTCTGGAGTGTATCTTCAAAATAGCCTAAATTCTTACTGACCAATACCTTTTCCCCGTCGGCTAATAGCACTTCTGTATAAGCTCCTGAGCCTTTGAATAACAAGATGTCGCTGTGGTCTATATAGCGTACTGATTGGCCGATTGGTAAGCCTAATTTAACGGCTGGGCGTTGGCCAAAATGGGTTTGTAGTGCCTGTACTTGCGTTTTTGAAAAGCGGTTACGTTGTATTTGAAAACGATTTACCGCCGCTTGCAACAAGTTTGGAGCGATGGGTTTGAGCAAATAATCAATGGCCATGAGCTTGAAGGCATCAATGGCATGATTGTTATAGGCTGTCGTGAAAATAATACCAAATTCGACGGATTCTACATCAAAAAATTGCCCCAAATCCAAACCGCTATAACCTGGCATTTCAATATCTAAGAAAATAAGGTCTGGTTTATATTTGTTGATGGCCTTAATGCCTGATACCAATTCGGGCGCGTCTGCCACTACGGTTATTTCAGGACAATAGTCCTCAAGCATAGCGCGTAACAATAGCCTTGCTTTGGGCTCATCGTCTATGATAATGGCGTTTAGGTTGTTACTCATTCTGTATTTTTTATAGTTGAATAATTGGAATAATAATAGTTACGCGTGTTCCTGTTGCTTGTTGTTGTGTGTCATACAAATCTTCAATTTCTACTCCGACGTTGTCTGTCCCTTGGCTGTTCAAGATTTGTAAACGCCGTTGGTTGGCCTCGCTCGAAAATGACTGATGAGTATTGGCGCGGTGTTTACGCAACTCCGCTGCTTTTTGTCGGCCTATGCCATTGTCCTCTACAACCACTTGCAGTCTAATATCGGAAAGTAATTCCATTTTAATGGATAATTTTTTAACTCCCTGCCTATGCAAAAGCCCATGTCGAATGGCATTTTCTACGTATGGCTGGATCAGCATGGTTGGTAGGCACGTGGAATTTAGATTTATTTTTTCTGGTGCGATGATTTCATATTCAAAATCTGTTTCAAAACGAGCCGATTCTAATTCTAAATATAAATTAAGTGCCGTAATCTCTTCCTGCAAGCTAATATTTTCTTTGTTGGACATATCCAAAATCATGCGTGTAAGCTGCGCAAACCGATTCAGATATTCCGATGCATTTCGGCGGTCGTTCAGGTAAATGTACGACTGAATTGTATTGAGTGCATTAAATAAAAAATGAGGATTCATTTGCGATTTAATGGACGAAAGCATCGACTTTTGTAAATCTAATTCTAATTGTAAATTGTCTTCAATTATTTTGTTTTTCTCTTGTATTTCTTTTAGTCTTTGCTGATAAATGAGTATGGTAACGCCAATCAACCCAAGAATCGAAATCAATACAAACCACCATGTTTGCCAAAATGGAGGATTGATACGAAAACGATAAAAAACCGAGTTTCCTTCTACTCCGTCTTCGTTGCGTGCTTTGAGTTCTATTTGGTATCTATTGGGAGCTAATGATAGCAAACTTAATACGTTTAAGTTTTTTTCTAATGTCAACCATTCTCCATTGTTGATTTTATACAGAACAGTAGAGGAATTGTAACCTCTATAATTGATTAAAGAGAAGTTTATTTTGATATTTTTGGTGTAATAAGGTAAATCTATTTCAGTGTTTGGTTCTATATTTTTTAGACTGTCTGCTTCTATTTTTTCTACAATAAGAGATGGTTTTTGATTATTATGAGAAACTAAATTTACGGGGAATTTAATAAGTTTATTAGATGCTAAATAAACGGTATCATTATATACGGCAATGTCTCGTATTTCTTCGCTATTAATACCGTCATTTATATTATAAGTTTCAATTTTATCGCTAACCAAATTAAACTTTTGAATTACATTATCGAACAGTATCCATAGGTGATTTTTATAGTAAATAGATTTACGTGTTTCGTTAGAGTAAAGACCATCTTTTGTCGTAATATTTTTAAATATTTTTTTCTCTTTGGCTATGAATAATCCTTTCATAGTTGAAGAAATTATCAATAAATTTCTAGGTGTTATACAAATGTGGCTGGCAATGACATCTTGTCCCTTATATTTAAGATATTGTTTTTCTTTAGGAGTTATATACATGATACCCAGTGAATTAGCAAAATAAAGGCTAGTGTCAGCGGGGCTATAGGCAACCGAATACACGCGCTTTGCCATAAAATCAATATCCTTAAAATTTTTCATTAAGTTCATATTCGCCTGAATATCGTGCATATATTTTTTGAATAAATACGACTCTTTGGGATTGTATCCGCCATGAAAATATACTTTTTCGTTGCCTGTAGAGGCTACTGCGTACATATTTTTTTCTATATAGACTACGTCTTTAAGAGCAATATCAAATGCAGCCTTTATGTTGTATATTCGCATAACATCGGAAGCTACCAAAAAAGAATTTTTTTCGTTATAAACAGGATATATTTTGCGAATATTATGTCTTTTATTGTATTGAATTAGCTTCTTAAATCGACCATTTTTGTAGGTAGTAATACTATTGTCAGACGTTCCCATATATAACGTATTGTCAATATGAGACAACGAAATAATATTATCTTCAATGGGTGCTTCTATTACATTAAGATTTTTAACTAATAAAATGCCATTTTCTTTAGTAGCAATCCAATAATTATTTTCATTGTCTTGCATGACAGAGCAGATGCTATATTCTTGAAAATAGAGTTTTACAGTCTTGGGATTGAGCGTTTTATCAAAAATATAAGCCCCTTTGTTGGTACAAACCCAAACCGATGAATCAGGCAAAGTTTTTACCGTATGAAAAATTAAATTATCATTAAACTGATAAATAATTTCTGTTTTATCTTTTGTTAATTTGGATAAATAAAGTGGAGGAACACTTTTGCCAATCCCTAATATTTTATCAAAATAATTATATATATAAAATACTAAGTATCCGTCTTTGTAATTTGTTTTTTGCTTTTTACTTAAGTTTTGCATGTTGCCTGCAGTGCTCCACATTAAGTATTCATTATTGCGGAAAAGTGCCCAAGAATATAGCTCAGAATCTTTTTGATACGAATGTATTTTGTTACCACTTTTGAGGTCAAAACACATCAAATTTTCGTTGTTCTGGCACCATAATTTTGTCCCTGTATTATCAAAGCTATAAAAATAAAATTCACTCGCCTGATATGGTTCGAATAGTTGCAAGGAATCTTGGTCTGCATAAAATAGCTGCCCGTTAAAAGCCTGATACCAAATACGGTCATAGCCATCCATGGCCAATTGACTACCTGCTTTACTTTTCTGCTGGGTGGTCTGATAGCTTTTAAATGTTTTCCCATCATACCTAAAAAGCCCTTTTTCAGTTGCCAGCCAAATGAAGCCTTTTTTGTCTTGCAAAATGTCATAGACGGTGTTCGTTGGCAATCCTTCTTTTATTCCAAATATCTCAATAGCAGGGTTTTGCGCGTGAGTCTGCCTCGCCTGAATCGTCAGACTAAAGAGCAAAATCAGAAAGTAAAACCAATACTTCATTTGTATTACTTGAGAGATAAAACGATCACTTACTATTTCATGTTAAAGGTGATTGCAGCCAAAAGGAGAGGGGGGCTCGATTGTAATTATTCTAAGATTTTCGTATTTCCGAACGCTTAAGCTCGTAAATGGCGTTGGCTTGTTTCAATAAACGTTGCAAATGCTCATCTATATTGTTGGGCTGAATGCCACCATAAACATAACGGTCTATGGCTTGTAGCGTCTCTTTTAGTTTTGTATCGGGCAAATGCTGGTTTATTTCGCGGGTGGTATAAGTGCTATACGGAATGTTATCTACTTTTTCTATGTATTTTTTCCAAATAGTTTGGGCTTTTTCCAAACCAAGTGCCGACGGGTTTTTCAAAATTTGATTCGTTAGCTTATCAAATGAACCATGAAACGCTTTATGCCTTTGATACATAATCAATAATTTGAATGCCCTGTTCAATGGTTTACCCAAAAAACTGTTGGCCAGTAGGAGCAAAATAAGTAAAAAAGTAGCACCAATCCCCCAGTAAATATAATTAAATTCTGTTTTTATCTGCCAGAAAATCGTGTCAGCAATAAGGTTCTCTTGTATTTTAACACTGTTACGAATAATAAGTGTGTCCTCATCTGTCCACTCCGCTAACGAATCGCCAGACGGCAACAGCACGTATATCGGCAAACTCAAATTCTGTAAACTATCTAATTCAAAAGTTGTAACAGTATAAACTGCACTGTCCATACTTTGCAAACTATCTGAGCGAGTAGTAAAAAATGCTTTGCGCACAAATTCAAAAGGCGCGAAATCGTGCGAAGAATCAGGAAAAACAACTTGTATATTTTTGTCGTGCTTAAAACTCAAGGAATATTGCACGGGTTGCCCCACTTGTGCCGTGTCTTTCAGAAAGCGACCATGTGGTAAATTACTTTGTGGTGTTAGATTTTGCCCAAGTACGTCCGTTGTAGCCGCCCACAAGGTTACGATACTTAGCCAACAACAAAATACTAATCTCAATTGCATTATTATATTTTTGTGGTTTGGATGCCCAAAACTCAAATAACGCGAAAAAAAAACGCTATTGCCAATAAAACACACAAAAAACGCTCGTAACATTATTTTTCAGTTCATATTTTTTTCTTTTTCCATAGTTGCACCTGAAAAGGCTTGCTGCAAATACTGTCGCGCAAGTGCAATGTTTGTTGAAAATTTAAGCCCGAAAACTCGCAATGTTCCAGCCACAAAATAGCAGAGCCTAAACTGGGTTCTGGCCATTGCCCCAAAAGTGTGTATTGTTTTGTATTAAAACGTTGTGCCGTCGGGATATTGGCTAAAAAACGATAATCGTCCAGTAGCAGATATTCGTAATGTTGTGCCGCCGAATCCTCGAACGCAAAATGAATGTTGGCTTCGGGTAAATATTGAAACGCATTAATTCCAACCGTACTAACTAATTCATTTTTAGTGTTTTTTGGTAAAATGTCGGCTGCTTTGGCGTAATTGCTATGCGTGTAAGGGCGAATGTTTTGCCACGTAGCCACTGCCGACCAACTCACGCACAAAAGCCCAGTTGCATATTTTAAAACGAGTTTCTTAGAAAATAAATTTTGTATTTTGGAAAGACCAAATCCCACCGACAAGGTGCACAGTGGCAAGAGAATGCGGGGAGCTTTGGGCAAAAGACAAATCTCTGTAAAATACAAAACAATGATTAGTAGTACAATGCTTTCAACATCAGCGTTACGGAGTTTTGCCCAGCGGTTTTTGTGAAAGAAAAAGGTAAAGATTCCCGCCAAAATAAAAAGCAATGTTATGAGGTTGTCGAACTGCCAAAAGTATTTGAAATAGAAAATCCAGTCGTGCCCCAAGGCCAGCGAAACGCCCGCCGCATTGGCTTCGGGACGCAAAAGTACGTGGTACAGCACGGCAGGATACAACCAAAATTTTAGCCCCACAGCGTAGCCCAAACACATCGCGGCCAAAATCGGAAAACTTGCTGCAATCAGAATGCTAAGTATTTGTTTTACAGTAATTTGTTTTTCTTTTTGAATAAAAAAAATAAAAAGAAAAATACCCCAAACAAGCAGGAGTTTGTAGTTAATTGTCAGCCCGACACTTGCCCAAAATGCAGCTTTCCAGTAGCCCGATGCTTGGCGAATACTTACTAAAAAATAATGCAAAACTACCGCCACACACACCAAACTAAGTGCTTCGATGGAAAAACCACGCGCATTATGTACCAGTACAGGACTTAAGCCCACCGCGCCCACAAAAGCCCCTATTTGCCACGCCTGCCACTTGCTCCAATGCGTCCAAAATATTGCCCACGCCACGACGGCAGCGACCATAATGCCAGCGTTGAAGGCTTGTAAAAATACAAATTTTGGCCACAGCCAATAAAGCGGCGCAAACAGCACAAAAAAAGTAGGGGAGGCATGATTGTAAAGGTTTGCCCAATTGCCATCGGTTATTTGCTTGATAATGTGTGCGTTGTAAGTAGCATCGAACGTCGGCAAACCCAAGTCGGGGAGCGGCTGCACATAAATAAGCCACAAACCAAAACCCATGAGTATCAGGTTTAGTTTGTGGCTTATGTGGTTGATTTTCATTGGATTAGAACCCTAACATTTCCGCCATTCCGAACACGCCTTCACGCCCTTTGAGCCATTCGGCAGCCAATACCGCACCCGTCGCGAAACCCTCGCGGCTGTGTGCCGTGTGTGTCAGTGTGATGGTGTCGATGGCCGACTCGTAACTAACCGTGTGCGTACCTGGTACGTGAGGTTCGCGCAATGCTTTGATAATGAGGTCTGTATCTTGTGCACCTTCGTTCAAAGTCCATTGGTTTTTGCGTGAAAAATTTTGCAAAATCCCTTCCGCTAAGGTAATGGCTGTGCCGCTTGGCGCGTCTTTTTTCTCGGTGTGATGGATTTCTTCCATGCGCACATCGTACACGGGATATTTTTCAAAAACCTGTGCCGCCAATTTGTTCAGGTGAAAAAATAAATTGACTCCGATACTAAAATTTGACGCATGAAAAAACGCGCCATTGTGTTGATTTACAATTGCTTCTGCTTCTGGACGACGCGCGTACCAACCCGTAGTACCACAGACAACCGCAATGTTATTTTTGGCGCAATAGCTCACGTGCTCAAAAGCGGCTTCGGGCTGCGTAAACTCAATGGCCACATCGGTATTTTGGCCGTTGAACTGATTGAGTTTGTCGGGGCTGCTGCTGCTGATACGGCCTACAATTTCGTGGCCGCGTTGCAAGGCTATTTGCTCAATGAATTTGCCCATTTTGCCGTAGCCTATTAGTAAAATCTTCATGGGTTGTATTTTGTTATGAAAAGTTCTTCTGTTGCTTGGGTCGGCAAAATTAACGAAAAAAAGCAGTTGAACGCCCGAAATTTTGGCGAATTGCTGCCCCAAACGATTGTTTTTGATTGGGCAAATATGGATATTGTCCCAAAAGATTTACACCAAATGTTACGAACAATCTACCAAACTATACGATATTCTTTTCCCCTCCAACTGCTGTTGCATCAGCTGCGACAGAATCAGTTTTTTTTGCTTATGTGGCTGATAATGTTTGGGTTTGTGTCCGAACAAGTAGGCCGAACGGTAGGCGCGTCGTATTTGATGCTCGACCCCGAATATTGCAATCACATTTCTTACAGTAGTTTGTTTGTGATGGGTTTGTCGGTGGCGATGTTTACGATGGCGTTCCATATTTCGGGCTATATTTTGCACGGCCAAAACTTCATTTTTTTGGCCTCGGTGCGGCGGCCATTGGTCAAATATTACCTGAACAATAGCCTAATTCCCTTTGGATTTTTGTTTTATTATCTCTATAGATTCATTGATTTTCAGATAAATAACGGTTTGCAGCCTTCCGCCCAAATATTCAAGGAAGTGGGCGGTTTTCTGCTCGGTTATGGCTTGGTGCATTTGGTTACGCTGCTTTATTTTTCGTTTACCTATACCGATATTTTTCAGTTTGTGGCGCAGCGCGTGGACAAGCAATTGCGCAAAAACAAAATTTACAGAGTGAATGTGATTAAGCGTTTGGAAAATGCGCAGCCTTCGGATTATCGCGTGGATTGGTATTTTGAAACGCCTTTTAGCATTGTTGCCCCGCAAGATATTAGCCATCACGAACGCCTATTGATTGGGAAAGTTTTTAGCCAAAACCACCTGAAAGCCTTTATTTTGGAGCTAATAGCGATTTCGTTGCTGCTGGCGTTGGGAGCTTTACGCGACAATACGCTGGTGCAAATTCCTGCGGCGGCCAGTACGTTTTTGTTGCTTTCGCTGATGATGATGTTTGCGGGTGCGTTGGCTTATTGGTTGCGACAATGGGCGGCAACGGCTTTTCTGGTGCTCATTGTTTTGCTTAATTTGTTGGTTAGTAATGGTTTGTTAAGCCCTGATTATAAAGCTTTTGGGTTGGATTATAGCACCCAAACCGAATACAGCTTGGCACGCATTCGCGAGCTTGCAACGGATAGTTTGTATCGCGCGGATTTGGATTCTACGCAAATGATTATGAACCGTTGGCGCACCAAATTTGATACGAGTAGCCGCCCCAAAATGGTGTTTATCTGTACCAGTGGCGGCGGGCAAAGGGCGGCAGCTTGGACGGTGCGCGTGTTGCAATGCGCCGACAGCGTTACCAATGGCCAAGTGTTCAAAAATGCCATGCTGATTACGGGCGCGTCGGGCGGCATGATTGGGGCGGCGTATATGCGCGAACTTTTCCAGAGAAGCCAAACCGATACGAGCATTAACCTACAAAATCCTGCTTATTTTCAGAATATTACGAAGGATATGCTCAATCCCGTGATTTTTAGTTTGGTGGTGAACGATATGTTTTTGCGGTTGCAACGCTTCCGCGATGGCAGGTATTTTTATGAAAAAGACAGAGGTTATGCCTTTGAACAACAATTTCACCGCAATACGGATTATGTGCTAAACAAACGCCTTCGGGACTATATCGAGCCAGAACGCACGGCCAAAATTCCGATGATAGTGCTTTCGCCGACCATCATCAACGACGGACGCAAACTCTATATCTCGGCGCAATACGTGTCGTATTTGAGCAAAATCCGCATGCACTATTCCAACGAACTGGTAACACAGCGACAAAAAGGCGTAGATTTTCGCAGACTTTTCGCACAACAAAATGCCGATAACTTACAGTTTGTGAGTGCGTTGCGCATGAGTGCCACGTTCCCGTACATTACACCCAATATCACGATGCCATCGCGGCCAGCCATCGAAATCATGGACGCGGGACTCACCGACAACTACGGCGTAAGCGATGCGTTGCGGTTTATTTATACGTTTCGGGGTTGGATAAAAAAACACACGGGCGGCGTGGTGCTGCTTATTATTCGCGATTCGGGCAAGGAAGTGGAAATGGATATGAGTGCGAAACGGTCGGGTTTTGATAGGCTTTTCAACCCAATTGGGACTGTGTATAGCAATTGGGCGACGCTGCAAGACAATAACAATGATGTACAAATTGAGTTTGTGCAAGGGCTTTTCCCGCAAAAAATGCAGGTGCTCAATTTTCAGTATGTGCCGCGCAATTACAGCGATTCTTCGGCTACGGCACAAGCTAAAGCCGATACGTCGGGACATCGGCATTTGCAGGAAGAACGCGCTTCGTTGAGTTGGCACTTGACGGCCTTAGAGAAAAAAAGTTTGTATAATACGATTCAGCAGCCCGTCAATCAGGAAAGTTTGAAACGTTTGGAACAGCTTTTTGCTACGCCTGCGGCTAAGTAAAATACAAAACAGTTGCAAATTTTGGCAAATAAAAATTACTTGATTATATTTTGTTGATACAAAAAGGAATATGAATTGGCAAGAATACGAAAAACAAGTCTTTGAACACTTGTCTGTAATTTATCCAGACGCAAAGTTAGAGTTTAATAGTAAATTATTTGGAAAATATTCTAATGGTCTAAGACAATGTGATGTTGTAATAAGACAAATAATTGGTGACATTGAATATGTAACTTTAGTTGATGCAAAGTATTATTCAGATAAAATAGATGTCAAAGATGTAGAGACATTTATTTCTATGGCAAATGATATTAATGCTAATTATGGAATTCTTGTTTCACCCAAAGGATATTCAGAGTTAGCTTATAATAGAGCCGAAAATGACCCTTTACCCGTATTATTGGATATATTAACTTTAGAAGATTTAAAACAATTTCAATGCTATTGTGCAATTCCATACGCTGGAGAAAATGGATTACTTCTATTTCCTGCATTTGGATGGATTATTGACATAACACAAAGATTTGAAATGATAGCTTCAAGTTATAGAAAAGGATTTGGTTTTGAAGAAGCATTTAAAGAAAGAGAGTTTATTTATTTTCAAATTTGGGATACAAAAAAAGACCCCATTTTACCAGAGAACCTGTTACTTAATCAAGAATATCAGATACGAGAAAGGTTAAAAATCAAGGAATCTGAAATTAAAAAAATTGAATATGGTAATAAGAGTTTAATGCTAAGAAAGACAATCTCTGAAAACTATTTAGCCGTAGAATATGCTTGCGCAATTGAATATGATGGATTTATATTTTTTGGTGTTCTTATTTCTCCTGTAAATAGAGAGACTGTAAATAAGAATAAATTAGTGCAAATGGTTGCTAAAGCAGTGCCAATTAAGGTAATACAAAAATAAACAAAATTTGTAATGCCTAACTGTTGTTGATTTATTGCTGTGTTTTAATTATAGTTGTTGTATTCAAGCATAACAAAACAATATTCTTCACACCTTTAAATTTTAACGTATAGATACGCACTGTTTGGCACGTATCTATACGTTGAAATTTTATACATTTCCGCCGTCTTCGGGGGCTTGTTGGTCGAGCATTTCTATATCCTGAATCAATACTTTTTTGGCAATGGCCTTGCCCGTAAGGGTGGCCGCCAACCCGCCCAACGCAGTTTCTTTGTAGCGCGTTTCCATGCTTTGCCCGATTTCGCCCATCGCCGCAACGCATTCGTCCACAGGAATAACACCGCTCACACCCGCCAACGCAATTTGTGCCGACGAATAGGCAATGGCTGCCGCACTGGCGTTGCGCACCACACACGGCACTTCCACGAGTCCTGCTACGGGGTCGCATACCAGCCCCAACATACATTGTATCGTGATGCCCACGGCATTGAGTACCATTTCCACGCTGCCGCCCAAGCAATAGACCATCGCACCAGCGGCCATGGCTGCCGCGCTGCCTGTTTCGGCTTGGCAACCGCCCACCGCACCCGCAAGCGAGGCGTTTTGTTCGATAATCAGGGCAATGCCTGCGGCCACGAGCAAGCCTTCTAATATTTTGCGTTCGGGCAAGCCGTGCAACTGCTCCAGCGTAACCAAAGTACTGGGCAAAATGCCCGACGCACCAGCCGTCGGGGCGGCCACGATGCGTCCCATGCAGGAGTTTACCTCTTTGGCGGCCAAAGCTCTTGCTATGAGCATTTTAAATTCGGGTGAAAGTACGGTGATGGGCGAGTTGAGAACACGTTTAGCACCGTTATTTATCATGCCCGAACGAGAAGTCATGTCGTCGGTGAGGCCCGTCTGGACGGCTTCGCGCATGACCGTGTAGGCGCGTGTCATTCCGTCCCAAATCTCGGATTCGGCGCGGCCTTTTTGCTGCATTTCGTATTCGAGCACGGGCACGTATAAGGCTTTGTTTTCGGCCAAACAGTGCGCAGACCATTGTTGAAAATTATCAAATAATAAGGACATTTTTTTATTGGATATTTGGTGAAAGGGAATATGCTTTACTTTTGTTCTGAAAACCGATACAACTTTAAAACGGTTGTAGATTTGCAAAAATAGCCCGCAAAGCAACAAAAACTTTTTTAGAATTGTAAAATCGTTTGTGGGATTGACCAGCTAAAAGCTAAGTTACGAAATTATGAGCAAAATATTTTATGGTTGGCTTGTGCTGTTGGTTTGTGGGCTTGGATGCGTTTCGGGGCAGGCGCAAGCCTATCGTTTGGCGGCAGATTTTTCTATCAAAGAAAAACAACCCGACGGCCAGAACGTCCTGATTCTGGGGCGGGTGTATTATGATAAAAGGTATCTGAAAGTGGTGTACGACATTTCGTTTCCGCAACCCGAAATTTGGGTAACTTACGACACGCTACTGTACAAATTCGACAAGCAAGGCCAACTCAAATCGCGTTACCCGATTCCGCCGCTTTCGCGGTTTTCGGTGTTTCATTTGGCTCTTACGGGGCAGTTGCCGAACTACGGCCTCGACGGGACGGTGTACGCCATCGAAAAAACAGAACTCAGCGCACAAGGCATGGCCGTTACCACGTGGCAGCCCAGAACTTCGTTGCGGGACAAGTTGGGCAAAATCCTGACGCGCCAACAAAACAAAAGGCTTACGGGTGTGGTCATGTTCGATACGAAAGGGCAAGTGCTTCAGAAACAGCAGTTTGAGCAATACGGTAACACGCCGAACACTTCATTTTTCCCGTGCTACATCAGGCAAGTAACGATTGACGGCAAAGGGCAGGAATTTTATAAGATTAGTACTTTCAAGCATCTGGTAATCAATGAAAATGCGCATCAGGATTTGTATAATTTTAGGCTTGTTCGTTAGCTTGTGCGGCTACGGCCAAACGACCACACACACGCCGCCGCCTACGGAATGGCAGCAGTTGCGCAAGGCCATGCCGCCAGTGCCCAAGCCGCATGCGCATCATGCGGCAGTGCTTCGGCAAACCAAAGGCATCAAGAAAATGGCGGCGTATTTGTTCGTTTTTTACAAATATTATATCTCGTCGCAGGACGGCAACTCTTGTAGTTTTAAGCCCACTTGCTCGGAATTTGCCATGCAGGCCGTACGCGCCTACGGCTCAAAAGGTTTGTTGATGGCCTCCGATAGGCTGATGCGCTGCAATGGTTTGTCTTCGGACTTGTACGCGCGCGATAGCCTTTCGGGGCGGTTGTTAGACCCCGTACCGCCGAAGAAAGATGAGGTTTTGCCGTAACTTGTATTAAAGGCGCGTCTTTTTTTAAGAAAATGAGCATCTTGTTTTAGCGTTTAGTACACTTTTTTGTATGTTTGTTACATTAATAAGCTATTCATTCAAAGAAATTACTATGAAGAAAAATCATTTTGTTTTGGCTGCGTTGTTGGTGGTTGCGTCGGTGATGTCGGCGGCTGCCCAAAAATTTGAAGGGACGATTCGTTGGAAATTAAATTACGATATGGCCACGTTCCTCAAATCCGAAGCCATGAAAGAGTCCATGCAACAAGCCTCGCAGATGTTTGGCGGTGCGGATATGAACAATCCGCAAATGGTGCAAATGATTCAGGGCATGTTGCCGCAGGGTTTTGACATGAAAATCAAGGAAGGCAATACGCTGCTGAAAGTAAAAGGCGGAATGCAGGCCATGATGGGCGGCGGTGATGTGCTGTACCGCAAAGACAAAAAACAGTCGTATGTGGTGGATTACGCCCAAAAAATGTACAAAGAAATTAAAGACGAGGACGATGCGGCAGGCGCGAAAGCCAAAGTATCCAAAACCTCCGAAACCGCCACGATTGCAGGCCACAAATGCACGAAATACGTGGTAGAAACCAGCGTGGAAGGTACGAAATTCGCCCAACACATCTGGACAACAACCGACATTAAGGACATTGACAAAGACATTATCAAACAAATGAATGCAGGCCAAGAAAAAGCCTCTATTTTCTTTGAAGGGATGAAAGGTGTACCCCTGAAAGTAGCTATCCCAGAACTGGGCGTAGGCATGGAAGTAACCGAGCTGGTACGCGAAAAACTCAATAGTGCCGATTTCGTGATTCCTTCGGATTTTCGCAAAAGAGATTAATTTGTTTTTCTTATTAATCAATTCAACATCAACGAAGAAGCCACATTGTGTTATAACAGTGTGGCTTCTTCGTTGATGTTGAGTGATCAATTAACTTCTGTGTATTTTCGTTTGTGGCAAAACGATGTTTATTGATATGATAGACCTCTCTTGTTTAATCTATTGGTTGCCAAAGTTGTATTTTATTGCCCTCTGCGTCAAGTATATGCACAAATTTTCCGTATTCATATACTTCAATTTTATCTAAAATTGTAACGCCTTCTTTGGTCAATTCCTCGACCAATGCTTCCAAATTTTCGACTCTATAGTTAATCATAAAATCTTTGGTGGACGGCTCAAAATATTTGGTATCGTCAGCGAATGGCGACCATTGTGTTTGCGCTTTTTTGGTGCTGTCGGCACTCTCAAACCATTCAAAAGTAGCTCCGTATGGATTCGTGTCTAATCCTAAATGTTTTTGATACCATTCTGTTACTTTTTGCGGGTCTTTACATTTAAAGAAAATGCCGCCGATACCAGTTACTTTTTTCATGTGATAAGTTGTATTGTTTTGATATTGAAATGGTTGTGTTTATAAGCCTTGCTAAATGTAGCGATAAGTACAATAGATTGCAAAATCAATGAAATATAAAAAGCCCATACTTTTTACTGTACGGGCTTTTTCTTGTTTTAACAAAAGATTATTTTCTGGCTTCGCTTTGGCGGGCTACCATCCAACCAGGGTATTGCAATGGCAACGGACTGATTTCGTCTATTTTTTTCAAATCCTCTGCCGAAAGTTGCACGTTTACCGACGCAATGTTGTCGTTTAGTTGCGCGACAGTTTTTGCGCCAATAATGGTACTGGTTACGGCTGGCTGTTGGCGCACCCACGCCAAGGCCACTTGCGCCACGGTGGCGTTGTGTTGCGCGGCAATTTCTTGCATCACGTCCACCAAATCGTAGGCTTTTTCTTTGTTAATGGGCGGAAAATCAAAGGTTTCGCGTCTTGAACCGCTTGCGGCTGCTTGTTGGCGTGTAAATTTTCCACTCAAAAAACCACCCGACAACGGACTCCAAGGGAAAATCGCCAAACGGTGGTCTTGTGCCATCGGTACTACTTCGTGTTCGATGTCGCGACTTACTGCCGAATAATAGTATTGCAGCCCGATAAATTGCTGTAAACCATTGTATTTGGCGAATGCTTGCGCCTTGGCTACCAACCACGCAGGCCAGTTGCAAATGGCAATGTAACGCACTTTACCCGACAGCACGATGTCGTTTAGACTCTGTACGATTTGCTCAACGGAAGTTTTTGGGTCTGTGCCATGCACGTACAAAATGTCGAGGTAGTCGAGTTTCAAACGCTTGAGGCTGGCTTCTACGGAGTTGAAAATATGATAACGCGAAAGTCCCGCACTGTTGGGTTTGTCGTTCATTTTGCCCAAAACTTTGGAGGCGATTACGACCTCATCTCTGGCAATTTGTAGATCTTTGAGCGACTGCCCCAAAAGCGTTTCAGATTGTCCGAAAGAATAAACATTGGCTGTGTCTATGAAATTGATACCCGCTTGCCATGCCGCCCCAACCAAATTGTTTACTTCCTTTTGTTGCAAATTGCCGATACTGCTCCACATTCCCGCATCTTGGCCGCCAAAAGTCATTGTGCCTAAGCATAATTCCGAAACCATCAGGCCAGTTTCGCCCACATAGTTGTATTTCATTTTCTTTGATTTTTTAGTGATACAACAAATTGATATTGACACTGCAAAGATGCACGATTCCGAAGGCTGGCGGGTAGCTTGCGGCAAACAGAAAATAGCAAAAATCAAACAATTGTGTTTAATGGCGATATACTTTGGGCGTTACGTCCATGCTGCGTTTGAAAAAGGCGATAAAATGCGAAGGTTCTTCAAAACCCAAACAGTAGCCAATTTCCGAAATATTCCAGTCCGTATGTCGCAGCAGCGAACAGGCTTCCTGCAAAATCCGTTCGGCAATGAGCATAGACGTAGTCTTGCCTGTTACCGTTTTTAGGGCGCGGTTCAGGTGGTTGATGTGTACGGACAGGTGTGCCGCAAAATCCGCAGGAATCCGCAAGCGCATACGTTGTTGGGCGTATTCTATCGGAAATTGCCTTTCGAGTAGCTCGGCAAACAACGAAGTAATACGCTGATTAGCCGAATGGTTGGCCTGCGGTAAAGCGTTATTGGGGTTGAGCATCATGGTTTTGTGAATCATTTGCAAAACCAACGTGCGAAGCAAGTCATATTTGTAGGCGTATTCCGACCCGATTTGTAGCGTCATTTGCTCAAAAATAGCTTTAAAATCAGCTACTTGCGTTTCGGTCAGTTCATAAATCGGGAACGCTCCCAACTTGAACACTGGATATTCCTTGATATTGGGAATCTGGCTCATAAACGCTTCCGTAAACACGCAAAAATAACCCGCATGATGTTGCCCGATACGTTCAATTTTATACGGAATCATGGGATTGGCAAACACGATGCCCGCGTTCTTAATCTCAATGCTTTTGTCGGCGTAATGATATTGGCAATTGCCCAAATTCAGAGATATTTTGTAGTAATCTTTGCGGCGGTACGGAATGGGTTTGCTCGGATTTTGTATAAAATCTTCTATGTTAAAAACATTGAAATGCCCGATGTTTTTGCGCACATTATCAGGCACATAATCGAGTTTGTTTTTATAAAATTCTGCTAAAGAATAAATATTCATTATGTTTTCGTTGTTTTGTGGTGGTATCGTAAAGTGTTGATTTTCATAACTATAAAAAGTTTTTGCTTTTTATATATTATCATGTTTTGACACTATTTTGATACACCATGTAGCAAATGGTGTATCAAAAATAGCATGATTTTCTTAGGTCAAAACAATATTTTCCCCTAAAAGTGTGTATTGCACCTTATTACAAAGCGTTTCAATAGAGATGCTTTAA